>NZ_JBVIYZ010000001.1:0-992015 GCF_055592085.1 Streptomyces sp. NPDC041135 | reverse complement strand
AGCGCGGTGTGCAGCACCGCCCGGTCCTCGGTGACGTTGATCTTCTCACCGCGGAACATGGCGTCCCGCAGGTCGAAGACCCCGGTGGCGGCGGCCAGCTCACGCAGGCGCCGCAGCGTCTCGTCGGTGACCAGGTGCTTCGAATAGTCGATGTGCAGGTCGCCGACCTGGAGCGTGTACCCCTCGCCGCGCCCGGGATCGGCGGCGAACAGGTCCCGCAGATGCGTGTCGGTGAGCGCCTCGCGGTGCTTGGCGAGGGCGGTCCACTCGGGCGTCCGGTTGAGCCGGGTACGGCCGTCTGCGTTCATGTGCGACTTCAGCCTTCTTTCCTACACCTGTCCTGCTGCGTACCTTGCCCCGCTGACGGTTCCAACCTAATTGATCAGCGGGCGGCACGGGCGGCGGCTGCGCCGTCCCGCGGTGCGGGCAGCGGACAGCACGCAGGCCGGTCGGCACCGGCCGGTGCGGAAAACGTCTCCGGCCGGGCGCCCAAGGGCACCCGGCCGGTCATCGGATCTAGATCTCGCCCCGCAGCTTGGCGAGGGCCTCGGCGAGGATCGCCTCGCCGTCCGCGTCGCTGCGCCGCTCCCGGACGTACGCCAGGTGCGTCTTGTAGGGCTCGGTGCGCGGCGGGGCCGGTGGGTTGTCCCGGTCCTGTCCGGCGGGGAAGCCGCAGCGGGGGCAGTCCCAGGTGTCGGGAACCTGCGCGTCGCTGGCGAAGCTGGGCTGCGTCTCATGCCCGTTGGAGCACCAGAAGGAGATGCGCAGACGCGGCGCGGACTCGCCGCGCTCGGCCTCGCCCATCGGCCCCGCCCCGACCCGGCTACCTCGGATCGCGTTGCCACTTGCCACGGTCGTAACTCCCTGCGTGATGGTGCCGCAAAGCGAGTCGGCGTTTCGCTTCGCCGCGAGCGCCTCAGTCTACGTAAGGCCCAACGCGCGTCCAGTGATGGGAGTTACCGGCCCCACATCAAGACGCAAGCCCCATGATAGGCCGCGCTCAGCTGCGCGTACCGAACATGGGGCCTTACGTACGGAATGTGCGTGATCGGGTGACGGTCGTCAGCTGTCCGCCGTCATGTTTCAGCTGTTCGTCTTCATCAGGAGGCCGAGCACCACGACGCACGCGAACCACAGCACACCGACCACGATGGTGATCCGGTCCAGGTTGCGCTCGGCGACCGAGGAACCGCCGACGGACGACTGCATGCCGCCACCGAACATGTCGGAGAGGCCGCCGCCCTTCCCCTTGTGCATCAGCACCAGCAGCATCATCAGCAGGCTGAAGACGATCAGGGCGATCGAGAACCCCAAAACCACGGCTGGACCAACTTCCTCGGATGCGGATGGACGACGGGGGCACGGCAGCTGCCTGCCATGCCCCCGCAAGGGTACGACGGATCGCCGCTACCGCCTACTCACCGCCGGGCTCACTGATCGCGGAAACGCACGATCTTGACGAACTCGTCGGCGTCCAGCGAGGCGCCGCCGACCAGGGCGCCGTCGATGTCGGCCTGCGCCATGATCTCGGCGACGTTGCCGGACTTCACGGAGCCGCCGTACTGGATGCGGACCTTGTCGGCCACCTCGTGCGAGTACAGCTCGGCGACCTTGCCGCGGATGGCCGCGCAGACCTCCTGGGCGTCCTCGGCGCCGCAGACCTTGCCGGTGCCGATGGCCCAGACGGGCTCGTAGGCGATCACGACGGTCTCGGCCTGCTCGGCCGTGAGGTCCTTCAGACCGCCCTCGACCTGGCTGAGGGTGTGGGAGACGTGGTTGCCCGCCTCGCGGACGTCCAGCTCCTCGCCGACGCACAGGATCGGGGTCAGGCCGTGCCGGAGGGCGGCCTTGGCCTTGGCGTTGACCAGGTCGTCGCTCTCCTGGTGGTACTGGCGCCGCTCGGAGTGGCCGACGACCACGAACGTGCACTTCAGCTTGGCCAGCATGGGGCCGGAGATCTCGCCGGTGTAGGCGCCGGAGTCGTGCGCGGAGACGTCCTGGGCGCCGTACTTGATCTTGAGCTTGTCGCCGTCGACCAGGGTCTGCACGGAGCGCAGGTCGGTGAAGGGCGGCAGGACGGCGACCTCGACGGCCTCGTAGTCCTTGTCGGCCAGGGCGAAGGCGAGCTTCTGGACGTGCGCGATGGCCTCGAGGTGGTTGAGGTTCATCTTCCAGTTGCCCGCCATGATCGGCGTGCGGGTGCTCACGGGTCAGTCCTCCAGTGCGGCGAGGCCGGGGAGCGTCTTGCCCTCGAGGTATTCGAGGGAGGCGCCGCCACCGGTCGAGATGTGGCCGAATGCGTTCTCGTCGAAGCCGAGCGTACGCACCGCCGCGGCGGAGTCTCCGCCACCGACGACGGTGAAGCCGTTCGAGTCGACGAGGGCCTGGGCGACCGCCTTGGTGCCCTCGGCGTAGTCGGGGTGCTCGAAGACGCCCATCGGGCCGTTCCAGAAGACGGTGGCCGCGTCGGCGAGCTTCGAGGCGTACAGCTTGCGGGTCTCGGGGCCGATGTCCAGGCCCAGCTGGTCGGCGGGGATGGCGTCCGCGGCGACGGTGTTCGGGTGCGAGGGCGCCTTGGTCTTCAGGTCCGGGAACTCGGTGGAGGTCACCACGTCGACGGGCAGGACCAGTTCGACGCCGTTCTTCTCGGCCCGCTCGATGTACTCCTGGACGGCCGGGATCTGGTCGTCCTGGAGGAGGGAGGCGCCGACCTCGTAGCCCTTGGCCTTGAGGAAGGTGAACACCATGCCGCCGCCGATGAGCAGCCGGTCGGCCTTGCCGAGCAGCTGGTCGATGACGGCGAGCTTGTCGGAGACCTTGGAGCCGCCGAGGGCGACCACGTAGGGGCGCCGCACGTCGTCGGTGAGCTTCCTCAGGACGCCGACCTCGGTGGCGATGAGGTAGCCGGCGTAGTGCGGCAGCCGGGCCGGGAGGTCGTGGACCGAGGCGTGCTTGCGGTGCACCGCGCCGAAGCCGTCGCCGACGTAGACGTCCGCGAGAGCGGCGAGCCGGTCGGCGAAGTCGCCGCGCTCGGCGTCGTCCTTGCTGGTCTCGCCGGCGTTGAAGCGCAGGTTCTCGATGACGGCCACCTGGCCGTCGGTGAGGCCGCCGACGGTGGCGCGGGCGGAGTCGCCGACCGTGTCGGTGGCGAAGGCGACGTCGGCGCCGAGGAGTTCACCGAGGCGGGCGGCGGCGGGTGCGAGCGAGTAGGCCGGGTCCGGGGCGCCCTTGGGGCGGCCGAGGTGGGAGGCCACGACCACCCGGGCGCCGGCCTCGGCGAGGGCCCTGACGGTCGGCAGGACGGCGCGGATGCGGCCGTCGTCGGTGATGTCGGTCCCGTCCAGCGGCACGTTGAGGTCGGCGCGGACGAAGACCCGCTTGCCGCGCACACCCGCGGCGAGAAGTTCGTCGATCGTCTTCATGAGGACACTCCTGGAAAAAGGGGCTCTTGATCGTACGAGGGCGACCGGGCGCCGGTTGCGGCCGGGTCGATCCGTACGTGCGTCAGGGCTCGTACAGCGCGGCCGTGCGCTGTACGAGCCCTGCGATCGCATCGAGGTCTGTGCGTCAGCCGATCAGAGCTGGTCGCCGACGAAGACCGTCAGGTCGACGAGGCGGTTGGAGTAGCCCCACTCGTTGTCGTACCAGCCGAGGATCTTCACCGAGTTGCCCTCCTGGACCATGGTCAGGGAGGAGTCGAAGGTGCAGGACGACGGGTCGCCGACGATGTCCGAGGAGACGATCGGGTCCTCGGTGTAGGTCAGGAAGCCCTTGAGGTCGCCGTCCTCGGAGGCCTTCTTGAAGGCGGCGTTGACCTCGTCCTTGGTGACCTCGCGCTGGAGCGTCACGACCAGGTCGGTGGCCGAGCCGGTCGGGACCGGGACGCGCATCGCGATGCCGTCCAGCTTGCCCTTGAGCTGCGGCAGGACCAGGGCGGTGGCCTTCGCGGCACCGGTCGTGGTCGGGATGATGTTCTCGGCGGCGGCGCGGGCGCGGCGCAGGTCCGAGTGCGGGAAGTCCAGGATGCGCTGGTCGTTGGTGTACGCGTGGACCGTCGTCATCAGGCCCTTGACGATGCCGAAGTTCTCGTCCAGGACCTTCGCCATCGGCGCCACACAGTTGGTGGTGCAGGAGGCGTTGGAGATGACGTGGTGGTTCGCCGCCTCGTACTTGTCCTGGTTGACGCCCATCACGATGGTGATGTCCTCGTCCTTGGCCGGAGCCGAGATGAGGACCTTCTTGGCGCCGCCCGCGATGTGCTTCTCGGCGTCGGCCTTCTTGGTGAAGATGCCGGTCGACTCGATGACGATGTCGACGCCCAGCTCACCCCAGGGGATGTCGGCCGGGTTGCGCTCGGAGAGCACCTTGATGGTGTGCCCGTCGACGGTGATCGTGTCGGCGGTGTGGGTGACCTCCTGCTTGAGGCGCCCGAGGATCGTGTCGTACTTCAGCAGGTGGGCAGTGGTCGCGGTGTCGCCCAGGTCGTTGACGGCCACGACCTCGATGTCTGCACCCTGTTCCAGCAGCGCGCGGAAGTAGTTACGTCCGATGCGGCCGAAGCCGTTGATGCCTACGCGGATCGTCACGAACCGATCTCCTCGTTGGTACGCCGGCCATGCGGTGCCGGCGAGCTGTATTTGGGATGTCCCCGACCACCCCCGACCCTACCTCTCTGCGGGCCCCGGAGTGACATCGAGATGCCGCATACACGGGCAGGCGGTCCGTACCCGCCAGTAGGGGTACGGACCGCCCCGGCCCGGGCGTTGGAACACCCCGTTATGTCATGGAGTGCCGGTGCCCATCAGTGCTGTTTTCACTCGTTCGTGAGCGGGTCGGCTCACCTGTCGATGGACGCCAGCGCCTTCCTGATCAGGGCCGCGCGGTCGGCCGCCGCCGGCACCTGCTCCAGGCCGAAGCCCAGCAGCACCGTGTCGTCGGTCGTGACCGCTCCGTAGGTCCGGAACAGGGCTCCGGTGCGCGTCCAGTCCTTCAGCACGGCGGGGCTGCCGGCGGGCGGTCCGGACACGTGCCAGGCGCCCAGTGACGTCTCGAAGCCCTCGGTCTGCGTCGCCGCGCCGCCGACCACCAGCGAGGCGTCGTCGGCGAGGACGCCGTGGCCGCCGCTGCCGGGGTCGGTGATGTAGGCGAGGGAGACCTCGACGGACCGGCCGGCGTAGGCGCTGAGGTCGAACTCCACCTGCTGCCAGCCGCTGGAGCTGCCGGTGAGGCTGTGCCACGAGCCGGTGCTGCCGCCGGCCGTGCAGGTGTTGTCCGCGAGCGTCAGGTAGTGCGTGAGCCAGGGGTGCTCGCCGACGAGGAACCCGGCCCCGCACTCGGCCGGTACGGCGCTGGAGGTGGCGCCGCCCGTCTCCGGGAGGGTCGTCCAGTCACCGGCGCCGGTGTGGGCCTCCAGCACCGCGTGGTCGTAGCCCGGCTCGGTGTCCCACAGCAGCCGGGTGCGCAGCGTCGGCTTGTCGGCGGCGCTGACACCGCTGAGGTCGATGGTGCGGGTGAGGCGTTTGTAGGCGTCGTCGGTGTGCACGGCGGCGGCCATGTAGGAGCCCGTGTACGGCCCGTAGGGGTTGACGGTGCCAGTGAACTGGCCGGCGCCGGCCGAGGCGAACTGCGGGTAGCCGGCGACGGGCAGTTCCTCGGAGGTGACGCCGTAGGTGCCGGCCTTGTCGAGCGGGTTGCCGGGCGCGCCGGCGAGGGGGCCGGTGAAGCCGTCCAGCGCGCCGGAGCCGGTGAAGCCGGTGGCGCCGGGTGTGGAGGTGCGGGAGTAGGCGCCCAGCCAGTACTGGCTGAAGTCGTCGGACGGGGTGCCGTCGCCGAGGTCGACGGTGCCGCCGGCCAGCTCTCCGGCCTCGATCAGCCTGCCGCCCTCGTTGAGGTAGGCGCGCAGCTGGAGCTGGGTGGCGTTGCCCGGGCCCGCGGTCCCGGAGTAGTGGATGACGGTGCGGAAGTGCTTGAGCACGCCGAGGGCGTCCGGGGCGCCGCGGCCGGCGACGTCCCACACGATCGCCCGGTGGCCTGCCGCCCTGAGCGCGTCGACGTAGGTCTGCGCCTGCGCGGCGGGCGTGCCCTCCTCGGCGACGACGAGGGTGTCCGCCCGGGGCCGTTCGGCCACCGTGTAGGTGAAGTGGCTGCTGGAGACCTTCTTGCCGGCGCGGGTCTCACCGGTGAACCACACCTCGACCCGGTCGCCCGGGACGCCGTCCTGCACCTTGGCCCGGTACTCGTCGAAGTAGAGGTTGTCCTCGCCGCCGTAGGTCTCACCGCCCCGCCAGGGCCGCAGCGTCTGGTCCAGCGTGCGGCCGCCGTTGACGCGGTACTTGAGCTCCTTGTCCCGCACGGCCTTGCGGACGACGACGGAGACCTCCTGGTCGGCGCCGCGCGAGTACGACGTGCCGAACCCGGCCGGGGTGAAGTCGGCGGCGCGCAGGCCCACCGAGGACACCGGGCGGTCGGGGTGGGCGGCGGTCTCGGCGACGGAGAGCGCGAAGGGGACGTTCTTCCCGAACTCCCGCTGGATCAGCTTCTCGTCGTCGGGGAAGTTGAACACCGACTGGCAGTCGCCCGCCTTCCAGGCGTCGTCCGGGTCGGCGTCCGAGGCGGTCTGACAGGTCGACATCTCCGGGGTGAACATCGACATGCCGTTGACGTTCGAGGCGTGCCCGTCCGCCTCGCCGTTGGTGGTGTACAGCTCTGAGGAGACCTGCGAACGGTAGCCCGGGATCGCCGGGTTGTCGGGGGTGCCCGCGAGCGCCTTGTAGACGACGTCGTCCGGGGTCGGGGTGGCGACCTGCCAGCCGACGCCGTAGAGCAGCAGTTCGGCGGCCGAGTGGTAGTTGATGCCGTACGTGAAGCCGACGCGCTTCTCGAACCGGTCCAGCGCCCGGGTCTCGGGCTCGGACTCCGGGCTCGCGCCGCGGTAGGTCTGGCTGGTCGGGTTGGGGGACGAACCCTCGTCGTCGTAGCCCCACTTGTAGCCGAAGTTGCGGTTGAGGTCGACGCCGTCGCCGGCGCCGATGACGCCGTCGCCGTTGACGTCCCGCAGGTTCTTGCGCCAGAGCCGGTTGTCGGTGCCTCGGAAGGTGTAGTCGTAGCCGTCGGGATTGGCCGAGATGACGAACCACAGCTCGGTCGAGTCGACGATCTTCTTGACGCGCCGGTCGCTCGTGTAGTGGTCCAGGTAGTAGTGGAGCAGCCGCCTGGTCATCTCCGGCGTGATCCACTCGCGCGCGTGCTGGTTGGACATGTACAGCACCGCGGGCTTGGAGCCGTCCCCGGTCCGCTTCGCGTTCCTGGTCAGCTTCAGCGCGAGGATGTCCTGGCCCTCGACGGTCTTGCCGATGGACTCGACCTTGGTGAGGCCGGGGTGGGCGCGGGCGGTGCGCATGATCTCCGCCGCGATGCCGCCCGTTCCGCTGTAGGGCCGGAACACGCCCTGCGCGGCGTCCTCGACGCGGGCCTCGGCCCTGGCCGAAAGGGTGTGCTCGGTGACGGCGACGCCCTGCTTGCGGAGCTTGCCGGCCTGCTGGTCGGTGAGGTAGACCTCGACGGCCGTCCTGCCGTCCGGGGCCACCTGCTGGTTCAGTTCCCGGCCGTCCTGCCCGGCCGCGAGGAGCAGGGGTAACTGCTTCCTGGTGACGTCGGCGCGGAAGACCTTGACCTCGTCGGAGTGGGACGCGGCGGGACTTCCGTCCTGCGCCCGGGCGACGGGTGCGATGCTCGCTCCGCCGATCAGGAGCGCGCCGACAGCGAGGATCGATCTCGCTCTGTGTCTCATGGACCCCCCTAGGGCCTGTCCGCCACGGCGGCGAACCCTGCCAGGCTCATGACACTCCATGATCGAGTCAAGGGCGCCTCACGGGCGGTCAGGCGCGCCGGGGCGGAGAGGTGAACGCCGGCGCCGGCCACCCGGACGGGCGCCGGCGCCGGCGAGCCGGCGCGGCATCGGCCGCGGCCGGCTCAGCCCACCAGGTTGTCCGCCAGCTCCTCGCTGAGGTTGGCCTCCGTGCCCGGGATGCCCAGGTCGGAGGCGCGCTTGTCGGCCATCGCCAGCAGGCGGCGGATCCGGCCGGCGACCGCGTCCTTGGTCAGCGGCGGGTCGGCGAGCGCGCCCAACTCCTCCAGGGAGGCCTGCTTGTGCTCCATGCGCAGCCGCCCGGCGGCCGCGAGGTGCTCCGGCACCTCCTCGCCGAGGATCTCCAGCGCCCGCTGCACCCGGGCGCCGGCCGCCACGGCGGCGCGGGCCGAGCGGCGCAGGTTGGCGTCGTCGAAGTTGGCGAGCCGGTTGGCGGTGGCCCGCACCTCGCGCCGCATCCGGCGCTCCTCCCAGGCCAGCACCGACTCGTGCGCGCCGAGCCGGGTCAGCAGGGCGCCGATGGCATCGCCGTCGCGGACGACGACGCGGTCCACGCCGCGCACCTCGCGGGCCTTCGCGGCGATCGACAGCCGGCGGGCGGCGCCGACCAGCGCGAGCGCGGCCTCGGGACCGGGGCAGGTCACCTCCAGGGAGGAGGAGCGGCCGGGCTCGGTCAGCGAGCCGTGCGCCAGGAAGGCCCCGCGCCAGGCGGCCTCCGCGTCGCAGGTGGCCCCCGAGACCACCTGCGGGGGCAGACCGCGGATCGGGCGGCCGCGGCCGTCGACCAGGCCGGTCTGGCGGGCGAGCTGGTCACCGCCGGCGACCACGCGCACGACGTAGCGCGAACCGCGGCGCAGCCCGCCCGGTGCCATCACGATCAGTTCGGAGCTGTGCCCGAAGATCTCCAGGATGTCCCGCTTGAGGCGGCGGGCCGCCATCGCGGTGTCCAGCTCCGCCTCGATCACGATGCGCCCGCTCACCAGGTGGAGGCCGCCGGCGAACCGCAGAATGGCGGAGACCTCCGCCTTCCTGCAGCAGGTCCGGGTGACGGGTAGCCGGGAGATCTCGTCCTTCACCGCTGCCGTCATCGCCATGGGCCGATCCTTCCATGCATCCGAAAAATACGGTCGTACGCGGCGGCCAACAGCTCCGGGTCGTGCCGTGGAGATCCGTCGGTCCGGGCCACCGGCGCCAGCTCGACCGCGGCTCCCAGCCGCTTGGCGGCCTCGGTGAGCGAGTCGCGGTCGGGCACGGCGGCCTCGTCGGCCAGCACCACGTCCAGGGCGAGTTTAGGGGCGTGTCGCCCCAAAACCTCCAAATGACGCTGCGGGGAGAAGCCCTCGGTTTCTCCCGGCTGCGGCGCGAGGTTCAGGGACAGCACACGCCGTGCCTTCGTCTCGGTCAGGGCGTCCAGCAGATCGGGGACGAGCAGGTGCGGGATGACCGAGGAGAACCAGGACCCGGGGCCGAGGACGACCCAGTCGGCGTCCATGACCGCCGCGACGGCCTCGGGGACGACCGGCGGGTCGTTCGGCACGAGGTGCACCGACTGCACCTCGCCGGGGGTCAGGGCCACGGTGGCCTGCCCGCGCACCGTGTCGACGTCGTCGGGACGCGCCGGGTCGTGCCCCTTGACCAGGGCCTCCAGCTCCAGCGGCACGGCCGACATGGGCAGCACGCGCCCGTGCGCGCCGAGCAGCTTGCCGACCAGGTCCAGGGCCTGCACGTGATCGCCGAGCTGTTCCCACAGGGCGACGATCAGCAGGTTGCCGACGGCGTGGTCGTGCAGGTCGCCCTGCGAGGCGAAGCGGTGCTGGATGACCCGGGACCAGGTCTGGCCCCAGTCGTCGTCGCCGCACAGCGCGGCCAGCGCCTTGCGCAGGTCACCGGGCGGCAGTACGCCCAGCTCGTCGCGCAGGCGCCCGCTGGAGCCGCCGTCGTCGGCCACCGTGACGACGGCGGTGAGGTCGCCGGTGATCCGGCGCAGCGCGGCGAGCGAGGCGGACAGGCCCATGCCGCCGCCCAGGGCGACCACCTTGGGCTGCGCCCCCCGGCGGCGGGGCCGGCCGCCGCGCACCTCCACGGACCGGCCCGCGCGGGCCTCCGGCGCCATCCGGCGCAGCCTGCCCAGCCGCGGTGTACGTCCTGTCATTCCCGTCCCATGTCCCGGTGTACGACCACCGTCTCCACACCCTCGGCCGCGAGGCGCGCGGCGAGCTTCTCCGACACGGCGACCGAGCGGTGCTTGCCACCGGTGCAGCCGATGGCGATGGTCACATACCGCTTGCCCTCACGGCGGTAGCCGGCCGCGATGAGCCGCAGCAGCTCGGCGTACCGGTCGAGGAACTCCTTGGCGCCGGGCTGGTTGAAGACGTACGCCGACACCTCCTCGTTGAGGCCGGTGAAGGGGCGCAGCTCCGGGACCCAGTGCGGGTTGGGCAGGAACCGCATGTCCGCGACCAGGTCGGCGTCGACGGGCAGGCCGTACTTGAAGCCGAACGACATCACGGTGGCCCGCAGCTCGGGCTCCTCCTCGCCGGCGAACTGGGCGTCCATCTTGGCGCGCAGTTCGTGCACGTTGAGGCTGGAGGTGTCGATGACCAGGTCGGCGTCGCCGCGCAGCTCGCGCAGCAGCTCCCGCTCGGCGGCGATGCCGTCGACGATCCGGCCGTCGCCCTGGAGGGGGTGCGGGCGGCGCACCGACTCGAAGCGGCGCACCAGGGCGTCGTCGGAGGACTCCAGGAACACGATCCGCCGGGTGACGTCGCGGGTGTCGAGGTCGGCGAGGGACTCGCGGAGGTTGTCGAAGAAGCGGCGGCCGCGGACGTCGACGACGACCGCGATGCGGGCCACGTTCCCCTGGGAGCGCGCGCCCAGTTCCACCATGGTGGGGATCAGGGCGGGCGGCAGGTTGTCGACGACGAACCAGCCGAGGTCCTCCAGGCACTTGGCGGCCGTCGAGCGGCCCGCCCCGGACATCCCGGAGATGATCACCAGCTCGGGGATGGCCGCTTCGGGCGCCGCGGCGGGCGCGGCGTCCGTGCTCACCTGTGCTCCGTCGTCCTGCGCCGCCTGCCGCGGCCCGGGCCGGTCCGCTTCCCGGTGGGTGCGATCTCGTTCGCCCGTGTGCTGTGCGTCGTGCTCGGTCATGTCTCCTGCCCCCGTCGTTCGTCCGGGGCGCCCGCGGTCACGGGCTCCCCCGAGGAACCCCCCGTCGTACCGGGTTCCTCGTCCTCAATGATCTCTCCCGTCGCCGTGTTCACGGCGGGGGCGGCCGGGACCGCCCGGGCGAGGGCCACGGCGATGGTCTCGGCCGTCTTGCGGCCTATCCCGGGCACCTCCTGGATCTGTTCGATTGTGGCGGACCGCAGCTTCTTCACTGAGCCGAAATGCTTGACGAGTGCCTGCTTGCGGGTCTCGCCGAGGCCGGGCACGTCGTCCAGGGGGCCGGACCGGAAGCGCTTGGCCCGCTTGGTGCGCTGGTAGGTGATGGCGAAGCGGTGGGCCTCGTCGCGGACACGCTGGAGCAGGTACAGGCCCTCGCTGGTGCGCGGCAGCACCACCGGGTCGTCCTCCCGGGGCAGCCAGACCTCCTCCAGGCGCTTGGCGAGGCCGCAGACGGCGATGTCGTCGATGCCCAGGTCGTCCAGGGCCCGCTGGGCGGCCGCGACCTGCGGCCGGCCTCCGTCGACGACGACCAGCTGGGGCGGGTAGGCGAACTTCCTGGGGCGGCCGTCGTCGTCCTTGAGGGTGTTCCCGAGGGCCTCCCCGGAACCGTCACCGTCACCGTCCGCGAGGTCGCCCGCGGGGGAGCCGTTCCCCAGGGCCACGCCCACGCCCGCGAGCCCGCCGTTCTCCAGGGCGCCGTCGGCGCGCCGAGCGTCCGCTCCGCCGAGCCGAGCGTCGTCAGGGCCGTCGCCGGGCTGAGCGTCCCCCGGGCCGCCGGGGCCGGAGTCGTCGTCCACCCACTCGCCGGTCCGCTCCTTCTCCGCGAGGTAGCGCCGGAAGCGGCGGGTGATCACCTCGTGCATGGAGCGGACGTCGTCCTGGCCCGCGAAGCCCTTGATCTGGAAACGGCGGTACTCGCTCTTGCGCTGCAGACCGTCCTCGAAGACGACCATGGAGGCCACGACGTCGTCGCCCTGGAGGTGCGAGATGTCGTAGCACTCGATGCGCAGCGGGGCGCTGTCGAGGTCCAGGGCGTCGGCGATCTCCTCCAGCGCCCGCGAGCGCGTGGTCAGGTCGGAGGCGCGCTTGGTCTTGTGCAGCCCGAGGGCCTGCTGGGCGTTGCGCTGCACCGTCTCCATCAGCGCCTTCTTGTCGCCGCGCTGCGGGATGCGCAGCGAGACGTTCGACCCGCGGCGCCCGGTCAGCCACTCCTGGACCGGCTCCAGCGGCTCCGGCAGCGCCGGGACCAGCACCTCCCTGGGGACGGCGTCCCCGGTCTCCTCGCCGTACAGCTGCTGCAGGGCGTGCTCGACGAGGGCGGCGGTGGTGACGTCCTCGACCTTGTCGGTGACCCAGCCGCGCTGGCCGCGCACCCGGCCGCCGCGCACGTGGAAGATCTGGACGGCCGCCTCCAGCTCGTCCTCGGCGACCGCCATCAGGTCCGCGTCGGTGGCGTCGGCCAGCACGACCGCGTTCTTCTCCATGGCCCGCTTCAGGGCCCCGATGTCGTCGCGCAGCCGGGCGGCCCGCTCGTACTCCATCTCCTCGGCCGCCGCCATCATCTGCTTCTCCAGACGGCGGAGGTAGGTGCCGGTGCGCCCGGCCATGAAGTCGCAGAACTCCTCGGCCAGCTCCCGGTGCTCCTCGGCGTCGACCCGGCCGACGCACGGGGCGGAGCACTTGCCGATGTAGCCCAGCAGACAGGGGCGGCCGGTGCGGGCCGCGTTCTTGAACACGCCGGCCGAGCAGGTGCGCATCGGGAACACGCGCAGCATCAGGTCGACGGTGTCGCGGATGGCCCACGCGTGCGCGTACGGCCCGAAGTACCTGACGCCCTTCTTCTTGTGACCGCGCATCACCTGCACGCGCGGGAACTCCTCGTTCAGCGTCACCGCGAGGTACGGGTAGCTCTTGTCGTCGCGGTACTTGACGTTGAACCGCGGGTCGTACTCCTTGATCCAGGAGTACTCCAGCTGGAGCGCTTCGACCTCCGTGGACACCACCGTCCACTCCACGGACGCGGCGGTGGTCACCATCGTCCGGGTGCGCGGGTGCAGGTTCGCCAGGTCCTGGAAGTAGTTCGCCAGGCGCTGGCGCAGGCTTTTCGCCTTTCCGACGTAGATCACCCGGCGGTGCTCGTCGCGGAACCTGTACACCCCGGGAGAGTCCGGGATCTGTCCCGGCTCGGGGCGGTAGCTGGAGGGGTCGGCCATGTCTCACACCCTACTGGCGAGCACCGACAGCGCGGCGGCCCCGCCCGGCCCGGAGGGGTGCGCCTCGGCCAGGTTGCGCGCCGCGGCCGCTCGAAGTGTTGTCGGGGTCCGGTCAACACGCTTCAATGCGGTGGACCCCGGGGCCGCACACGGGGGCGTACGGCGACGACGTACGAAGGCGGGCGCCGGGGCGCGCGCCGGCGGTCCCGGACGCCCGCGCCCGCGGTCCGACCAGCCGCGGTGCCCCCACACAACAGAAGGGCCCTGTGCATGCGGCACGCCACCACAGCAGCGGACCAGGCCTCGCCGGAACTGGAGACGGCCCTGCGGGGCGGCCCCTTCCACGTGGCGCTGCGCGCCGCCATCGCCGCCCGCGGGCTGCCGCTCCAGCGCGTGCAGCACCACCTGTCGCGGTACGGGGTGACGGTGGGCGTGACCAGTCTGAGCTACTGGCAGCAGGGCGCGCGGCGACCGCGGCGACCGGAGTCCCTGCGCGCCGTACGCGCGCTGGAGGAGATCCTGCACCTGCCGGAGGAGTCGCTGATCCGGCTGCTCACCGAGGCCGCCGAGCGCGCCGCCGGGGGCCGCCCGGGCGTCCGCTCCCACCGGGCGCCTGCCGAGGCCCCCGGCGTCCTGGAGCGGCTCCAGGACGACCTGGGCTGGTCCGCCGACGTCGGACTGCGCACTCTGGGCCACCACGAACGCGTCCGGGTCGGCTCCCGCCGGGAGCTGGCCGGCCGGGAGTCGCAGCACATCGTGCGGGCCCGCCGGGACGGCGTCGACCGCTTCGTGGCCGTCCACCACGGCGAGCCCGGGTGCACGCCGCGGCGCATGGCGGTGCACGCCCTGGAGAACTGCCGCACCGGCCGCGTCAGCTTCGACCAGGACACCGGCGTCCTCGCGGTCGAGCTGCTGTTCGGCACCCGCCTGCACGCGGGCGACACGTTCCTCTTCCGGTACGGCGTCGAGGACGGCACCGCGGGCGCCTGCCGGGAGTACGTCCGCGGTTTCGGACAGGCCGGCGGCCAGTACGCGCTCCAGGTGCACTTCGACCCCGGCGCGCTGCCGGCCCGCTGCCACCGCTTCACCCAGCCCTCGGCCGCGGCGCCGCGAGGCGGACGGCGGGAGCTGCCGTTGAGCGGGCCGCACCGCTGCGTCCACCTGGTCGAGCCCCGGGTCCGGCCGGGCCTCGTGGGCATCGGCTGGGAGTGGGAGTGAGCGGCGCCGCCGCGTGTGCGGTGGCCGGCTCCCGGGTCAGGCGCCCGGGCCGGCGACGATCCGGCCCCCGGCGGCCCTGACCGGCAGCTCGTTCAGCGGCTCGGTGGCGGGCGACTGGACCACCTCTCCGGTCACCGCGTCGAACCGGCTGCCGTGGCAGGGGCAGATCAGGGTCGTGCCCTCGAGCTTGTTGATGGGGCACCCCGCGTGCGTGCAGATCGTGCTGTGCGCCGTGAGCGCCCCGCTGCCGTCCCTGGCGACCACCACGTTGTGGTCCCGGTAGAGCTTGGCGCCGCCCTTCGCCACCTCGCCCTCGGCCCCGAGGTCGACCGGCGCGGTCGGTGTCGCGGCCGCCGATCCGCCGCCGCCCGGCGCGGAACAGGCGGCCAGCCCCAGCCCGGCCACCGGCGCCGCGGCGGCTCCTCGCAGGACGGTACGGCGGCTCGCGGACGGGTGGGCCGGCTGGGCGGACATCGAGGTCTCCACTGGTCGGGTGTGCGGCGGGGCATAGCGGGCAGAGCAGGCAGAGCAGGCAGAGCAGGCAGAGCGACGATACCGGGGCACGGCGGGGCGGCCCTGAGCGGGGCACGGGCCGGAGGGGGCAGGGCTCCGAGCGGGCGCCAACCGGGCGAGGCCCGGAGCGGGGCGCGGCCCGGAGCGGGGCGCGGCCCGGAGCGGGGCGGCTCGGAGCGGGGCGCGGCTGCGGGCGGGGTGCCCGTCGACGCGGGTGCTCGTGTGCGGGGAGGGGCGAGCGTCTACCCTCGGCCGGGACCCGCCTGGGGAGAGGGACCCCAGCGGCCCGAGGAAGGAACCGACTCGTGATCGTCGTCGCCGGTGAGGCCCTGATCGACCTGGTACCGCGGGGCACGGGCGCCCTGGCGGCCCTGGAGCCGGCGCTCGGCGGCGGCCCCTACAACACGGCCGTGGCCCTCGGCCGCCTGGGCTCCCCCACCGCCTTCTGCTCCCGCGCCTCCCTCGACGCCTTCGGCGAGGCCCTGCTCGACGGGCTGCGGCAGGCCGGCGTGGACGTCTCGGCCGTGCAGCGCGGCCCGGAGCCGACCACGCTCGCCGTGGCCACGGTCGACGCGGGCGGCTCGGCGGCGTACTCCTTCTACGTCGAGGGCACCGCCGACCGCCTGTTCGCGGCCCCCGCCGCCCTGCCCGCCGGGACCCGCGCGGTGTCCTTCGGCACCTGCTCGCTCGTCCTGGAGCCCGGCGCGAGCGCCTACGAGGAGCTGCTGCGGACCTCGGCCGCGCGGGGCCTGTTCACGGCCCTGGACCCGAACATCCGGCCGGGTCTGATCCCGGACGCGGACGCCTACCGTGCCCGGTTCAGCGGCTGGCTGCCCTCGGTGACCCTGCTGAAGCTCTCCGAGGAGGACGCCGACTGGCTGGGCGGCACCCCGCGGGAGTGGCTGGCGGCCGGGCCGTCCGCGGTGGTGATCACCCGGGGCGCCGACGGCCTCACCGCGTTCGTCCGGGAGGGCACCGGCTGCGCGCAGTACGCGGTGCCGGGTGAGAAGACCGACGTCGTGGACACCATCGGCGCCGGTGACACGGTGAACGCGGCCCTGCTGCACGCGCTGGCCGCCCAGGACGCTCTCTCCCCGGCCGCTCTGGCGGGGCTGGGCGCCGACGGCTGGACACGGCTGCTGCGGTTCGCGGCCCGCGCGGCCGCGCTCACCTGTTCCCGGGCGGGCGCGCAGCCGCCGTACGCCCACGAGATCGCGCTCTGACGCACCGCGACCCCCACGGAGCGTGCTCCGTGGGGGTCGCGGCAGGGCATCGCGGCGTCTCGCGGCAGGGTGCCGCGGTGGCCGGCCGGGCCGGTCAGGCCTTGGGGGCCCGGGTCGACTTGGCCGCGGTCGCCTTGGTGGCCTTGGTGGCCGTCTTCTTGGCCGCGGCGGCCGCCTTCGTGCCGGTGGTGTTGTTCACCGCCTTGGTGGCGGTCTTCTTGGCGGCGGTCCGAGCGGCGACCGTCCGGGACGCCGGCTTCTTGCGTGCCGCCGGTACCGTCGCGTCGCTGATCCGGTCCGCGCCCAGGATCTCCCGCAGGAACTTGCCGGTGTGGCTGGACGGAACCCCGGCCACCTCCTCCGGAGTGCCCTCGGCGACGACCAGGCCACCGCCGGCGCCGCCCTCGGGGCCCATGTCGACGACCCAGTCGGCGGTCTTGATCACGTCGAGGTTGTGCTCGATGACGATGACCGTGTTGCCCTTGTCGACCAGGCCGGACAGGACCTTCAGCAGCTTGCTGATGTCCTCGAAGTGCAGGCCGGTGGTCGGCTCGTCCAGCACGTAGACCGTGCGGCCGGTGGACCTCTTCTGCAGCTCGCTGGCGAGCTTCACGCGCTGTGCCTCGCCGCCGGACAGGGTGGTCGCGGACTGGCCGAGGCGGACGTAGCCGAGGCCGACGTCCTTGAGCGTCCTGAGGTGGCGGGAGATGGCCGGCACGGCGTCGAAGAAGTCCGTGGCCTCCTCGATGGGCATGTTCAGCACGTCGGCGATGGACTTGCCCTTGTAGTGGACCTCCAGGGTCTCCCGGTTGTACCGGGCCCCGTGGCAGACCTCGCACGGGACGTACACGTCCGGGAGGAAGTTCATCTCGATCTTGATCGTGCCGTCGCCCGAGCAGTTCTCGCAGCGGCCGCCCTTGACGTTGAAGGAGAAGCGGCCCGGCAGGTAACCGCGCACCTTCGCCTCGGTGGTCTCGGCGAACAGCTTGCGCACGTGGTCGAAGACACCCGTGTACGTCGCCGGGTTGGACCGCGGGGTGCGGCCGATGGGCGACTGGTCGACGTGCACGACCTTGTCGACCTGGTCGTCGCCGTCCACGCGCGTGTGCCGTCCGGGCACGCTGCGCGCCCCGTTCAGCTCGCGCGCCAGGTGCGTGTACAGGATGTCGTTGACCAGCGTGGACTTGCCGGACCCCGACACTCCCGTGACGGCGGTGAACACGCCGAGCGGGAAGGAGACGTCGATGTCCTGGAGGTTGTTCTCCCGGGCGCCGTGCACGGTGAGCTGCCGCGACAGGTCGCGGGGGCGGCGGACGTCCGGCACCGGGATGGCCCGCTTGCCCGAGAGGTACTGACCGGTCTGCGACTCGTCGTTGGCGAGCAGCTCCTTCAGGGAGCCGCTGTGCACGACCTTGCCGCCGTGCTCACCGGCGCCGGGGCCGATGTCGACGATCCAGTCGGCGACCTTGATGGTGTCCTCGTCGTGCTCGACCACAATGAGCGTGTTGCCCATGTCCCGCAGCCGGACCAGGGTCTCGATCAGCCGGTGGTTGTCGCGCTGGTGCAGGCCGATCGAGGGCTCGTCCAGGACGTACAGCACGCCGACGAGGCCGGAGCCGATCTGGGTGGCCAGGCGGATGCGCTGGGCCTCGCCGCCGGAGAGGGTGCCGGCCGCGCGGTTGAGCGAGAGGTAGTCCAGGCCGACGTCGACCAGGAACCGCAGCCGCTCGTTGACCTCCTTCAGGACCCGCTCGGCGATCTTCTTGTCGCGGGCGTTCAGCTTCAGCCGGCCGAGGAAGTCCGCGCAGTCGCTGATCGACATGGCGGAGACCTCGGCGATGGACTTCTCCATGACCGTGACCGCGAGGACGATCGGCTTCAGGCGCGTGCCGTGGCAGGAGGGGCAGGGCACCTCGCGCATGTAGCCCTCGAAGCGCTCGCGGCTGGCGTCGCTCTCGGCCTCGCCGTGCCGGCGCTTGACGAAGGGCACGGCACCCTCGAAGGGCGTCGTGTAGACCCGCTCGCGGCCGTACCTGTTGCGGTAGCGCACCTCGATCTGCGTCTTGTGGCCGTACAGCAGGGCCTTCCTGGCGCGCTGCGGCAGGCCCGCGAAGGGGATGTCCGTGCGGAATCCCAGCGCGTCCGCGAGGGCGCCGATGAGCCGGCTGAAGTAGTCCTTGGTGTGCCCGTGCGACCAGGGGTGGATGGCGCCCTCGTCGAGGGACTTGTCCTCGTCCGGGACGATCAGCTCCGGGTCGACCTCCATGCGCGTGCCGATGCCGGTGCACTCCGGGCAGGCGCCGAAGGGCGAGTTGAAGGAGAAGGAGCGGGGCTCCAGCTCCTCGAAGGACAGGTCGTCGTAGGGGCAGTACAGGTGCTCCGAGAACATGCGCTCGCGCTCGGGGTCGTCCTCGGGGAGGTCCACGAAGTCGAGCACGACCATGCCGCCGGACAGCCCGAGGGCGGTCTCCACGGAGTCGGTGAGGCGGCGCTTGGCGGAGTCCTTCACCGTGAGGCGGTCGATGACCACCTCGATGGTGTGCTTCTCCTGCTTCTTCAGCGTCGGCGGCTCGGAGAGCTGGACGGTCACGCCGTCCACCCGGGCCCGGCTGTAGCCCTTGGTCTGCAGGTCGGCGAAGAGGTCGACGAACTCGCCCTTGCGCTCGCGCACCAGCGGCGAGAGGACCTGGAAGCGGCTGCCCTCCGGCAGCTCGAGCACCCGGTCCACGATGGCCTGCGGCGACTGGCGGCTGATCGGGCGGCGGCACTCGGGACAGTGCGGCTTGCCGATGCGCGCGAACAGCAGCCGCAGGTAGTCGTAGACCTCGGTGATGGTGCCGACCGTCGAGCGCGGGTTGCGCGAGGTCGACTTCTGGTCGATGGAGACCGCCGGTGACAGGCCCTCGATGAAGTCGACGTCCGGCTTGTCCATCTGGCCGAGGAACTGCCGGGCGTACGAGGACAGCGACTCCACGTAGCGACGCTGGCCCTCGGCGAAGATCGTGTCGAAGGCCAGGGAGGACTTGCCCGACCCGGACAGACCCGTGAAGACGATGAGCGAGTCACGAGGCAGGTCGAGCGAGACATTCTTGAGGTTGTGCTCGCGCGCGCCACGGACGATGAGACGGTCGGCCACGCCGGTCCGCACCTTTCTTGAGAGAAGTGACAGGGGCGGGGTCCCCGTCCTTCTTCAGACTAGGGGGAGCCACTGACAACGCCGGTCGGATTCCAGGTTGCATAACAATCCCCGGCCTTCCAGCATGCCCGACGCCGCCCTCGACGATATAGCACGGGCATTCGATTTGCCGGTCTGCTTCGTCACCTTCACCCGAACGTGTGGCGGGGCTAGGGTCAGCAGCATGATTGATCACGCTCATGACCTGGCATGTCTCCGTGCGGCGACCGAACGGCTGCTCACCGCTGTCGCCACCCTGGACAACGCCTCGCTCGCCGAGCCGTCACGGCTGCCCGGCTGGAGCCGCGGGCACGTCCTCGCCCACCTCTCCCGCAACGCGGACGCGCTCGTGAACGTCCTGCGCGGCCGCCCGATGTACGTCTCCGGCGACGCCCGGGAGGCCGACATCGAGCGGGACGCCGCGCGGCCCCTGTCCGTCCACCTCGCCGACCTGCGGGAGAGCGCCGAACGCTTCCAGGAGGCGGGTGCCGTCCCGGCCGACTGGTCACGCACGGTGGAGCTGCGCAACGGCGTCACGGACTCCGCCTCCCGGGTGCCGTTCCGGCGGTGGATCGAGACCGAGCTGCACCACGTGGACCTCGGGATCGGCTACGAGCTGGAGGACCTGTCCGAGGAGTTCACCGAACGGGAGATCGACTTCCTCGCGGACCGCTTCGCCGGGCACCGGGACGTGCCCGCGACGCGGCTGGTGGCCGGTGGCGGCCGGACCCGGAGCACCGGCGGCGGCGCCCCGGGCGGCCCGGTCGTGGTCGAGGGGACGGCCGCGGACCTGCTGGGCTGGCTCGCCGGCCGCAGCGACGGGTCCGGGCTGAAGGCCGAGGGCGGCGCCCTGCCGGCACTTCCGCCGCTGTAGCGCGCGGCCGCCCGGGGGGCGCCGCCCCGCTATAGGCTGACCGCCATGACGTACAGCGGTGAGGTGACGGTCGGCGGACCGGCCGACGTGCACGAGCTCAAGGACCTGATGATCACCAAGGTCGCGGTGGGTCCGATGAACAACAACGCCTATCTGCTGCGGTGCCGGGCCACGGACGAGCAACTGCTGATCGACGCCGCGCACGACGCGCGGGCGCTGCTCGGGACGATCGGTGACGACGGCATCGCCTCCGTCGTCACCACCCACCGGCACGGCGACCACTGGCAGGCGCTCGCCGAGGTGGTCGCCGCCACCGGCGCCCGCACCTACGCCGGCCGGCACGACGCCGCCGGCATCCCCGTACCCACCGACGTCCTCGTCGACGACGGGGACGTCGTCCGGGTCGGTCAGGTGGAACTCACCGCCCGCCACCTCGTCGGGCACACGCCGGGCTCCATCGCGCTCGTCTACGACGACCCGCACGGCCACCCGCACGTCTTCACCGGTGACTGCCTCTTCCCGGGCGGCGTCGGCAACACCCACAAGGACCCCGAGGCCTTCGCCAGCCTCATCCACGACGTCGAGACGAAGATCTTCGGCGCGCTGCCGGACGAGACCTGGGTCTACCCGGGGCACGGCAACGACACCACCCTGGGCGCGGAACGCCCGCACCTGTCGGAGTGGCACGCGCGCGGGTGGTAGCCCGGCGCGCCGGCGGCCGCCGGCGCGGCGCCGCGCGCGTGCCTCGTGTGAAGTGCTCCGCACGCGTGCCCCGTGTGAAGCGTTCGCACGCGCCGGCGTCCCGCGCGCGCTCCCGCCCGGCCCCGGTGCGCGGTCGACTGGGAGTGGCCCACGCGGGATGACTGCTCCCGCGCGGCAGGGCCGCCGGTCTGCCCACCCCACCCCCGACCGGCGGCCCCAAGGCCCGTCGCGAAGGTCCGGGCCCCGCACGGCGCCCGGTGCCCACTCGCGCCGCACCGGCCCGCGCGCACGGTGTTCACACGCCCGCAACACCCGTTCCCACGATGCGGACACTGACCGCCTTGACCTCGACATACGCGGCGTTCACTGCCACTCTCCCGCCATGCACCCTGCCCCTCGCGCACCGCGCCGCGCCGTCACCGCCGTCATCGCCGTCACCGTCGCTCTGCTCGCCACCGCTGTCGGCTGTGCTCCGCAGCCCGAGGACGACGCGGCCGCGGCCCCGTCCGGTTCGGCCGCCAAGAGCTGCGCCAAGGGCGACCTGGCGACCAGGACCCACGGCAAGCTGACGATCGCGACGGACGAACCGGCGTACGAGCCGTGGTTCAAGGACGGCAAGCCCGCGAACGGCAAGGGTTTCGAGTCGGCGGTCGCCTACGCCGTGGCCGAGCGGCTCGGCTACGGCAAGGACGCCGTGGTCTGGCAGAGCGTCCCCTTCAACAAGGCGTTCGCGCCCGGGCGCAAGACGTTCGACTTCGACATCAACCAGGTGTCGATCAGCGCCGAGCGCAGGAAGGCCGTGGACTTCTCCTCCGGCTACTACGACGTGCGCCAGGCCGTCATCGCGCTGAAGGGCTCGAAGGCCGCCCGGGCGACGAGCCTCGCAGGCCTCAGGAAGCTCAAGCTGGGCGCCCAGGTGGGCACCACGAGCCTCCAGTACATCACCGACGTGGTGAAGCCCACGCAGCAGGCCGCCGTGTACGCCAAGAACGACCAGGCCAAGTCCGCGCTGCGCAACGGCCAGGTCGACGCCGTCGTCACCGACCTGCCGACCGCCTTCTACATCACCGCCGCCGAGGTCACGAACGCCGGGATCGTCGGCCAGTTCGAGAACCAGGGCGGTACGCCCGAGCAGTTCGGCCTCGTCCTCGACAAGGGCAGCGCGCTCACCTCGTGCGTGTCCTCCGCCGTCGACGCCCTGCGCGAGAACGGCACGCTGGCCGCCATCGAGAAGCAGTGGCTCTCCGACGCCGTCGACGCGCCGGTCCTCAAGTGACGGTCACGAAGGGCGAGTCCGCCGGGGAGGACGCGGTCGGCGGGGCCGAGGTGCCGGGAGGCACCGAGGCCGGCGCGGCCCGCGCGGACGACGGTTACGTCCCCTCTCGGCGGCGGCTGGAGCGCGAGCGGCACCGGCGGGCGCGCACCCGCCGCGCCACGGCGGTCGCGGCGCTGTCGACCCTGGTGACGGCCGCCGTGCTCTACACGGTCGTCGTCAGCGCGCCCGGCTGGCCGCGCACCAAGGAGACGTTCTTCGACGCGGGGTACGCGCGCGAGGCGCTGCCGAAGGTCCTCGACGGGCTGTGGCTGAACGTCCGGCTGCTGCTCGTCTGCGGCGTCGCCGTGCTGGTCCTCGGCATGCTCATCGCCGTAGCCCGCACGCTGCGCGGCCCGGTGTTCTTCCCGCTGCGCGTGCTGGCCGCCGCCTACACGGACTTCTTCCGCGGACTCCCGCTCATCATCAACCTGATGATCGTCGTCCTCGGGGTGCCCGCGCTGCGCCTGCAGGGGGTGAGCGTCGACCCGGTGCTGCTGGGCGGTACGGCGCTGACGCTGACGTACTCGGCGTACGTGGCCGAGGTGTTCCGGGCCGGCATCGAGTCCGTGCACCCCTCGCAGCGCGCCGCCGCCCGCTCGCTGGGGCTGACCAACCGGCAGGCGCTGCGCCACGTGGTGCTGCCGCAGGCGGTGCGCCGCCAGGTGCCGCCGCTGCTGAACGACCTGGTGTCGCTGCAGAAGGACACCGGGCTGGTGTCGATCGGCGGTGCGGTGGACGCCGTACGCGCCGCGGACATCATCGTCGGCCGCAGCCTCAACTACACGCCGTACATCGTCGCCGGGCTGGTCTTCGTGGCGCTGACCGTCCCGATGACCCGGTTCACGGACTGGGTGACGGCGCGCATGGACCGCCGGCAGGCCCAGGGAGGAACGACATGAGCGACGCAGCGGCAGCCGCCGGGGACTCCTCCCCCGTGCTGCGGATGGAGTCCGTCCGCAAGTCCTTCGGGGACACCGTGGTGCTGCGGGACGTCAGCCTGGAGGTCGCCCCGCACACGGTGACCGCGCTGATCGGCGCCTCCGGGTCCGGCAAGTCCACGCTGCTGCGCTGCGCCAACCTCCTGGAGGAGATCGACGACGGGGCGATCTGGCTGGACGGCGAGGAGATCACCGACCCGCGCGCCGACCAGGACGCGGTGCGCCGGCGCATCGGCGTCGTCTTCCAGTCGTACAACCTGTTCCCGCACATGACGGTGCTGGACAACGTCACCCTCGCCCCGCGCCGCGTGCACGGGGTCCCCCGCACGCAGGCCGAGGAGCAGGCCCGGCGGCTGCTGGAGCGGCTCGGGCTGGGCGGGAAGGCGGCGGCCTACCCGGACCGGCTGAGCGGCGGCCAGCAGCAGCGCGTGGCGATCGTCCGGGCCCTGGCGGTACGGCCCCGGCTGCTGCTGCTCGACGAGATCACCGCCGCCCTGGACCCGGAACTGGTCGGCGAGGTGCTCTCCGTGGTGCGCGACCTGAAGGACGACGGCATGACCATGGTGCTGGCGACGCACGAGATGGGCTTCGCCCGCGACGTCGCCGACCAGGTCTGTTTTCTGGACGGAGGCGCGGTGCTGGAGCGCGGGAGCGCCGCGCAGGTCTTCGGCGACCCGCAGCAGGAGCGCACCCGGCGCTTCCTGCGGCGGATCGTGGAGGCCGGGCGGCTGTAGTCGCCGCCGCGATCGGCCCTAGGCGTCGGCCTGCCCGGCCCCGGCCAGGGCGGCCACCCGCTGGACGGCGAAGACGTAGCCCTGCACGCCGCAGCCGGCGATCACGCCGTCGGCGCGCCGGGAGACGTAGGAGTGGTGCCGGAACTCCTCACGCCGGTGGATGTTGGAGACGTGCACCTCCAGGACGGGCAGGCCGTCGCAGGCGTTGAGCGCGTCGAGGATGGCGACCGACGTGTGCGAGTAGGCGCCGGGGTTGATGACGATCCCGCAGTGCGCCAGCCGGGCCTCGTGGATCCAGTCCACCAGTTCGCCCTCGTGGTTGGACTGCCGGAAGTCCACCGTGCCGCCGTGCGCGGCCGCCGCCGCGGCGCACAGCGCCTCCACGTCGGCGAGCGTGTCCCGGCCGTAGATCTCCGGCTGGCGCTGGCCGAGCAGGTTCAGATTGGGCCCGTTGAGGATCATGATCGGGGCGTTGGCCAGGGTGCGGGGCACGGTTCCTCCGGTCCGTCGGGGTCGGCCGCGGGTCGGCGGCCGCTGCTCGGACCCGGTCTATCACGGCGCCCGCCCGGTGCGACGGCCCCTGCCCTCTCCCCCGCACCACCCCTTACGGCGACCGGGGGCTGCCGGGGCGCACCACCGTCACCTGCCAAAACCCCCGCACCTCCGCACGCCCCCGTAACCGGCGATCACGGTGGGTAGTTGTCCCGGTATGCGCGATGCACGCTCGGTGAGAGCGCCCTCCATGCTCCGGCTCGCGGCCGCCTCGCTCGCCGGGACCGCCATCGAGTTCTACGACTTCTTCGTCTACGGAACCGCGGCGGCCCTCGTGCTCGGGCCGCTGTTCTTCCCGACGTTCTCCCCCGTGGCGGGCACGCTGGCGGCGTTCGGGACGTTCGCCGTGGGCTTCGTGGCCCGGCCGCTGGGGTCGGTGCTGTTCGGGCACATCGGGGACCGGCGCGGGCGGCGGCCCGTGCTGGTCGCCTCCCTGCTGCTGACCGGCGCCGCCACGGTCGCGGTCGGCTGCGTGCCGTCCTACGGCGCGATCGGCGTCGCCGCGCCCGTGCTGCTGCTGGTCCTGCGGTTCCTCCAGGGGCTCGGGCTCGGCGGGGAGTGGGGCGGGGCGGTCCTGCTCACCGCCGAGCACGCGCCCGCCGGCCGGCGCGGCCTGTGGTCGAGCTTTCCCCAGATCGGGCCCGCGGTGGGGTTCCTGCTCGCCAACGGCGTGATGCTCACCCTGTCGGCGGCCCTGTCCGAGGCGCGATTCGCGCAGTGGGGGTGGCGGGTGCCGTTCTGGGCGGCGGGCGTGCTGGCCCTGGCGGGGCTGTGGCTGCGCGCGCAGGTGGTGGAGAGTCCCCGGTTCCTGGAGATCGACGACCACGCGCGCGTGCCGCTCGTCGAGGTCGTACGCCGTCACGGCCGGCTGGTGCTGCTGACGGCCGGGGCGCTGGCCGTCGGGTACGCGGTGTTCTACGCGGTGACGACCTGGTCCCTGGCGTATGCGACGGAGCGGCTGGGCGTGAGCCGGACGGTGATGCTGGGCTGCATCATGGCCGCCGTGGTGGTGAAGGGCGCGCTGACGCCCGTGATGGCGCTGCTCGGCGACCGCTACGGGCGCAGGCCGTTGTGCCTGACGGGGTGCGCGGCCTGTGCCCTGTGGATGTTCCCGATGGTGGCGCTGCTGGCGACCGGTGAGCCGCTGCTGATGTTCCTGGGCATCCTGGGCGCGCTGATCGCCTTCGTCACCATGTTCGCGGTGATCGCCGCCTACCTGCCGGAGCTGTACGAACCCCGGGTGCGCTGCACCGGTGCCGCGGTGGGTTACAACCTCGGCGGCGTCCTGGGCGGCGCGCTCACCCCGATCGTGGCGACGGCCCTCGCGGAGCGCGGCGGGCGGGTGCCGTGGGGGGTGGGCGCGTATCTGACGGGGATCGCCCTGGTGAGCCTCGGGTGCTTCGCTCTGCTGCCGGAGACCCGGCCGGTGCCGGTCGCGGCGGTGGAGCCCGTCACGGGGTGACGGCCCGAGGGAGGTGACCCGCCGCGGCGCTAGGGATTGACCGCCAGCTCCAGATACGCGGCGAAGATCACCAGGTGCACTCCGCCCTGCAGCGGGGTGGCCCGCCCCGGGACCACGGTCAGGGAACTCACCACCACGGTCAGCGCGAGCAGCAGCATGGGGGTCGCGCCGAGGCCCAGGACGAGCGGCCCGGACAGCCAGAGCGAGGCCAGGGCCACGGCGGGGATGGTCAGCCCGATGCTGGCCATCGCGGAACCGAGCGCCAGGTTGAGGCTGGTCTGCACCCGGTCGCGGCGGGCGGAGCGCAGCGCGGCGATGGTCTCGGGGAGCAGGACCAGCAGGGCGATGACCACACCGACGACGGCCTGGTTGAGACCGGCCGCCGCGACGCCCGACTCGATGGCGGGCGACACACCCTTGGCGAGGCCGACCACCCCGACCAGGGCCAGGCCCAGCAGGCCGAGGCTGATCCAGGCGGCGCGGGCGGAGGGCTTCCGGGCGTGGTCGTCCGCGGTGATCACCTCCCCGTGCTGGGTGACGGGCAGGAAGTAGTCCCGGTGCCGCACGGTCTGCGTGGCCACGAACAGGCCGTACAGGACCAGCGAGGACACCGCGGCGAAGGTCAGCTGCACCCCGGAGAACTCCGGGCCGGGCGCGCTGGTGGTGAAGGTGGGCAGCACCAGGCTGAGCGTGGCCAGGGTCGCGACGGTCGCCAGGGCGGCGCCGGTCCCCTCCGGGTTGAAGACCGCGGTCCCGTGGCGCAGGGAGGCGGCCAGGAGACAGATCCCGACGATGCCGTTGCAGGTGATCATGACGGCGGCGAAGACGGTGTCGCGGGCCAGGGTGGAACTCTTGGCGCCGCCGTCGGCCATGAGGGTGACGATCAGGGCGACTTCGATGACGGTGACGGCGATGGCCAGGACGAGCGAGCCGAAGGGTTCACCCACCCGGTGGGCGACCACCTCGGCGTGGTGCACCGCCGCCAGCACGGACCCCGCGAGGACCACGGTCACCAGCGCCACGACGGCCGCCGGCAGCTGCCTGCCCCAGGTGAACACGAGCAGGACGGCGGCGAGCACCGGCACCAGGAGCGTCCACTGAGTGGTGAGCGACCTGCTCCGCACGATCATGCAGCGATCGTGACAGAGCCGCCCACGGCGCGCATTCCGGTGCCCCGGCACGCTCCGGCGCCTCCTGCGCCGTGTGGCGGCCGGCGCCGGACCGCGTCCGCGTCCCTCATATCCGGGTGTCCGTGCCGTGGTGCCCAGGGCCTCCGCTCGACGCGTGCTCCAGCTCGGCCTCCCGCGCCGCCTGCTTCTTCGACGCCAGCAGGCTGGTGATCGTCGTGATGACGAGGATGGCGCAGATCACCCCGAGCGAGACGGGGATGCTGATCTCCGGAACGTGGACCCCGGACTCGTGCAGGGCGTGCAGCACGAGCTTCACCCCGATGAAGCCCAGGATGACGGACAGGCCGTACGAGAGGTGGACGAGCTTCTTCAGCAGGCCACCGATGAGGAAGTACAGCTGGCGCAGCCCCATCAGGGCGAAGGCGTTGGCGGTGAACACGATGTACGGGTCCTGCGTCAGGCCGAAGATCGCGGGGATGGAGTCCAGGGCGAACAGGACGTCCGTCGTACCGATGGCGAGTATCACGACCAGCATGGGGGTCATGACCCGCCTGCCGTTCTGCCGGATCCACAGCTTGGTGCCGTGGTACCGGTCGGCGACGCCGAACCTGCGCTCGACCGCCTTGAGCAGCTTGTTCTCCTCGTACTCCGCGTCCTCCACGTCGGCGCGGGCCTCCTGGACGAGCTTCCAGGCGGTCCAGATGAGGAAGGCGCCGAAGAGGAAGAACACCCACGAGAAGCCGGCGATGATCGCGGCTCCGGCGGCGATGAAGACGGCCCGCAGCACCAGGGCCATGAGGACGCCGACGAGCAGGACCCGCTGCTGGTACTGCGAGGGCACCGCGAACTTGCCCATGATCAGGACGAAGACGAAGAGGTTGTCGACGCTCAGGGACTTCTCGGTGATGTAGCCGGCGAAGAACTCGCCCGCGGGCTGTCCGCCCGAGAAGAAGAGCAGGCCCAGTCCGAACAGGGCCGCAAGCACGATCCAGACGACGGTCCAGATCCCGGCCTCCCTGACCGACACGTCATGCGGCTTGCGGCCGATGAAGAAGTCGGCCGCGATGAGCACGGCGAGACCTGCGACGGTGAGGACCCACAGGGTCGCGGACACTTCCATGACGCCTCCGGCAGTTGGCACGGCAAACACTCAGCTTTGTCGCTGCCGGAGGTCTCTTCCACCCGTGATCGGGCCGGCGCCCCGGGATCCGACCGGATCCGTACTGACGAGTGCGCCGCAGTCAGGAGTACTCCCCTCCGTACGGACGACAGTACCCGAACCACCAAGGAAAGGTAAAGAGCTTGGTAAAAGAAATCCCAAACCACCTGGCAGAGTGGCTTTACTTTCCCTTGACGCGGGCGGACACAACCTGCGCGAGGACCCGGTGGAGCACCTCGCTGCCCGGCGGCACGAGCGCCGGTTCGTACGTCCAGGCGTGCCCGACCCACGGGTCCGCGAGGTGGTCGTCCGGGACCGGCGTCAGTCGCATCAGCGAACGCCACAGCGGGTCGAGGAGCGGGCCGTAGGCGGAGGCGTCCTCGCGGTCGGCGACCATCAGCAGATGCACCCCGCCGGCCGGGCCCTCGTCCGCCAGATAGCGCAGACGCGTCACGGCCCGGTCGTCGAAGCCGTGCGGGAAGTCGTTGACGATCAGCAGCTGCCGGCCGGTGGACAGACCCGGTGGCAGCGCGTCCGGCGCGGCACCGCGGACCGCCATCTGGACCAGGTCGACGCGCTCGGTGAGCCGTCCCAGCACGTCCGCCACGCCCGCGGCACCGGCCGCGGGCGGCGCGTCCAGCACGCCCGCCCGCACCAGCGGCGCGAGCGCGCGGGCCCCCGAACCGGCCGGGTCGACGACGTGCACGTCGAACTCCCCCGCCGGATGGACGGCGAGCAGCCGCGCCGCGAGCGCCACCGCCGCCTCCATGGCGAGACGACGCAGCTCCGCGGCGTCCCGGAACTCGTCGTCCAGGCCCCTCGCGGAGCCGCTGTCGATCCACAGCCCGCGCTCCAGCGGCAGCCTGACCAGCATCGGGATACGCAGCGGCACGCTCTCCGGGAGGTGCAGGTCACCCAGGCGCAGGGCCATCGCGGGCTGCGCCGGCACCTGGTGGGCGTGCCAGACGGGATTGTCCCAGCGGGCGTACGCCGGGGGCAGCGCCGGCTCGACGACCTCGGACTCGGCCGCGAGCTGGGCGAGGTCGCGGTCGAGGGCCGCCCGCGCCTGTTCGACCAGCTGGTCTCGTCTGGCACGGGCCGCCTCGCGTGCCGCGTCTCCCGCCGGGCCGAGCCGGCTGCGGGGGTCGGCGAGGGCCTGGTCGAGTTCCCGCTCCATGCGGGAGTCGGCGAAGTCGACGGCGCCGCGGTAGGCGGCCGTGGTGCGGGCCAGGTCCTCGAACATGCCCCAGACCTGGTTGTACAGCCGCTCGTCCATGGACCAGCCGGTCGCGTCCCCGGCGACGGGCCGGGCGGCCTGTCCGGGCTGCCCGGTGTTCTCGGGCTGCCCGGAGTCCTCGGGCCGCTCCGGGCAACCGGGCCGGGCGGGCGGGCCGAGGGGTGCCGTGGGCCGGCGGCCGGGGTGGCTGTAGTCGATCGGGCCGCCGGACGCCGGGGGCTGCCCCTGAGGGACGTACGCCTGGGCGGCGGCCGGTTCCTCGCCACGATCGCCGCGCTCGTGCGGGGACGGCTGCCCGCTGTCCGGTATGAATGTGCCCGCAGGACCGGACCCGGACGCGGCGGCCAGGGACCGGTGCAGCCGGTCGTCGTCCCCCGGGGAGTCGGCAGCGGCGGGCACCGGCCGGCCCGGCTGCCGGGCCGCCTCCTCGATCGCGGCCGCGAGTCCGGCGGCCCCGGACAGGCCCTGGTCGGCCAGCAGGGCCGCGAGTCCGCCCGCGTAGCCCTGGCCCACCGCGCGCACCTTCCAGGCGCCCTGCCTGCGGTACAGCTCCAGGGCGACCACCGCCGACTCGGCGTCCAGACCGGTGAGGGTGTACCGGACGAGGTCGGTGCCGTCCGGGCCGGTGACCGCGGTGTGCAGGGCGGCGACGGCACCGAAGCGGGACGGGCCCGCCGTGCCTGCGGGCAGCGCGAGCAGCACGGTGACGCGGTGGACGGCCTCCGGCACGGCGGTCAGGTCCACCGTGAGGCGGTGGTCGGTGGCCGCCTGCCGGGAGACCTCCAGCCCGGGCAGCGCGGACGCGCCCGGGTGGGCCACCCGGGAGGCGTCCGGCACCCGGCCCTCGGCGTCGCCGAGCGTGGCCGCCGCCACGACCGGTACCGCGGCCGAGACGCGGATGCCCAGCCGGGTCCCGTAGAGCGGATGGTTCTGGCCCCGCGCCAGTTCGGCCGTCATCGCCTCGGTCCCCCCGTGTCGTGATGTGCTGCGCCGTGCCGGGCGCCGCGGGCGCCCAGGGCCTGCCGCGAACGTCCCGTCGTCCTCCTGGAGACGGACGGGACGTTCGCGACGCGACTCAGAGGTGCGGCAGGATCGCCGGCATCAGGTCCTGGAAGGTGCGGCCGTTGGACGGCGTGCCCAGGGCGGTCATCGTCCAGCCCGCGCCGGCCCGGTGCACCTTCGCCATGATCTGGGCGGTGTACTCGCCGCCGCCCGCGAGCGTGTAGCGGGCCAGTTCCTGGCCGTTGGTCTCGTCGACCAGGCGGCAGAACGCGTTCTGCACCTCCTGGAAGGTCTGGCCCGTGAAGGAGTTCACGGTGAAGACGATCTGGTCGATGTGGACCGGGACGCGGGCCAGGTCGACCAGGATCGCCTCGTCGTCGCCGCCCTGGCCGACACCGCCCACGAGATTGTCACCGGTGTGGCGCACGGAGCCGTCGTCGCTCACCAGGTGCCGGAAGAACACGACGTCGACCGGCTGCTTGTCCGCGAAGAGCACCGCCGAGGCGTCCAGGTCGATCTCCCGCGTGCGAGAGCCGAACAGTCCGCGCCGCTTGGCCGCCTGCCAGCCGAGACCCATGCGCACCGCGGTCAGGGACGCCCCGTCCTGCTTCTCCAGGCTGATGGCCTGACCCTTGCTCAAGTTGACGGTCACGGCTTGTTTCCCCTCTCGGAATTCCCCTGTTGCCGCGGTGTACGCGGTTGCCCAGAACCCTACGCAGAGGCGCTGAGCATGCCGTATACCGGTCCGCGGTTTGTGTCGGTGTTGCAACACTGCGCGCGGGCCGGCGGGGCGCGGCGCACGGGTGGTGGCGGTGGGTCAGGCGATGCCCGCCTCCCGCATCTGGCGCAGCTCCTTCTTCATCTCGGACACCTCGTCGCGCAGCCGGGCCGCGATCTCGAACTGGAGGTCCGCCGCCGCGGCGCGCATCCGCTCGGTCATCTCCTCGATCTGCTCGGCGAGCTCCGCCGCCGGACGGTCCGTGGGCACCGTCTGGCCGGCCTTGCCCCGGGCGGCCTTGCCGGCCTTCGCCGCCTTGCCGCCGAGCGACGGGACGGGTGCCTTGGTCCCCTTGCCGTCCTTGGTCTTGCGGTAGCCGGAGCCGAGGAGCTGCTCGGTGTCGACCTCCTCGCGGGCGATCTGCGAGACGATGTCGTTGATCTTCTTGCGCAGCGGCTGCGGGTCGAGGCCCCGGGCCTTGTTGTAGGCGACCTGCTTCTCCCGGCGCCGGTTGGTCTCGTCGATGGCCCGTGCCATCGCCGGGGTGATCTTGTCGGCGTACATGTGGACCTGGCCGGAGACGTTGCGGGCGGCGCGGCCGATGGTCTGGATCAGCGAGGTGCCGGAGCGCAGGAAGCCCTCCTTGTCGGCGTCGAGGATCGCCACCAGGGACACCTCGGGCAGGTCGAGGCCCTCACGCAGCAGGTTGATGCCGACGAGGACGTCGAACTCGCCGGAGCGCAGCTCGCGCAGCAGCTCGACCCGGCGCAGGGTGTCGACGTCGCTGTGCAGGTAGCGCACCTGGATGCCGAGTTCCAGAAAGTAGTCGGTGAGGTCCTCGGCCATCTTCTTGGTGAGGGTGGTCACCAGGACGCGCTCGTCCTTCTCGGTGCGGGCGCGGATCTCGTGCACCAGGTCGTCGATCTGGCCCTCGGTGGGCTTGACGACGACTTCCGGGTCGACGAGGCCCGTGGGGCGGATGATCTGCTCGACGACGCCGTCCGCGCGGGACAGCTCGTATTTGCCGGGGGTCGCCGACAGGTAGACGGTCTGGCCGACCCGCTCCTGGAACTCCTCCCACTTCAGCGGGCGGTTGTCGAGGGCGGAGGGCAGCCGGAAGCCGTGGTCGACGAGAGTGCGCTTGCGGGAGGCGTCGCCCTCGTACATGGCGCCGATCTGCGGGACCGTGTTGTGCGACTCGTCGATGACGAGCAGGAAGTCGTCCGGGAAGTAGTCGAGCAGGGTGTTGGGCGGTGAGCCGGGCAGGCGTCCGTCGAAGTGCATCGAGTAGTTCTCGACACCGGAGCAGCTGCCGATCTGGCGGAGCATCTCGAGGTCGTACGTCGTGCGCATCCGCAGGCGCTGGGCCTCCAGCAGCTTGCCCTGCTTCTCCAGCTCCGCCAGCCGCTCCCCCAGCTCCTTCTCGATGTCGTTGACCGCGCGCTCCATGCGCTCGGGGCCGGCGACGTAGTGGGAGGCGGGGAAGACGTAGAGCTGCTGGTCGTCGCTGATGATCTCGCCGGTGAGCGGGTGCAGCGTGGAGAGGGCCTCGATCTCGTCACCGAACATCTCGATGCGGACGGCCAGCTCCTCGTAGACCGGGAAGATCTCGATGGTGTCGCCGCGGACGCGGAAGGTGCCGCGGGTGAAGGCCAGGTCGTTGCGGGTGTACTGGATGTCCACGAAGCGGCGCAGCAGGTCGTCGCGGTCCATCTCGTCGCCCACCCTGAGCGGGACCATCCGGTCCACGTACTCCTGGGGCGTACCGAGGCCGTAGATGCAGGAGACGGAGGCGACCACGACGACGTCGCGGCGGGTGAGCAGCGAGTTCGTCGCCGAGTGGCGCAGCCGCTCGACCTCCTCGTTGATCGAGGAGTCCTTCTCGATGTAGGTGTCCGACTGGGGGACGTACGCCTCGGGCTGGTAGTAGTCGTAGTACGAGACGAAGTACTCGACCGCGTTGTTCGGGAGCAGCTCGCGGAACTCGTTGGCCAGCTGGGCGGCCAGGGTCTTGTTCGGCGCCATCACCAGGGTGGGGCGCTGGAGCTTCTCGATCATCCACGCGGTGGTGGCGGACTTGCCGGTGCCGGTCGCGCCCAGCAGGACGACGTCCTTCTCGCCGGCCTCGACGCGCCGGGCCAGCTCGGCGATGGCCGCGGGCTGGTCACCGCTGGGCTGGTAGGGACTGACGACCTCGAAGGGCGCCACCGTGCGTTCGATGTGGGAAACGGGCCGCATGGAACCAACCGTACGACCACCCACTGACAACGGGTCCGGATCAGCGGTTCTGCGGGGCGTGGGAGCCGCGGTGCGTGAGGAGGCGGACCTCGTCGTCGTCCCGGTCCGGACCGGGCCGGGCGGCCCGCGGGTGTCCGGGGCGGGGCTGGGGGCGGCGGCCGGGGTGCGGGGGCGCGGTGCCGGCGGGAACGCCCGGTTTCCGCTCGACCGGGGACCACTCGGGCCTGCCCGTGACCATCAGCGGGTCGAACACGACGACGACGCCCGCGAGCAGCAGGAAGGCGAGCGGGCCGATCAGCATGGGGGCGAGCAGCCCGGCGGGCGCGTCGCCCGCGGCGCCGGCGACGGGCCCGTGCAGGTGGACGCTGAGGGCGGCCATGCCGGTGTAGTGCATGCCGCTGACGGCGAGCCCCATGACCAGGCTGGCGCCGACGCTCCACAGGAAGCCCCTGACCTGCCCCGCGGCCCACAGCGCGGCGGTGGCGGCGACGACCGCTATGACGACCGAGACGACGACGGTGGTCGTGTCATAGCTGAAGGTGCCGTCGAAGCGCATGCCCGCCATGCCGAGGTAGTGCATCGAAGCGACGCCCAGGCCGGTGATCGTGCCGCCGGTGAAGAGGGCGGCCCCGGTGGCGCCCCGGTAGCCGACCATGAAGATGCCGACGCCCACCATGAGGACGGCGATGCCGAGGCTCGCGTACGTCATGGGCTTGTCGTAGTGGATCGGGGTCTCCTTGACGGTGAAGCCGATCATGGCGACGAAGTGCATGGTCCAGATGCCGGAGCCGATCGCCGCCGAGCCGAGGGCGAGCCAGGCGGGCCGTCTGGAGTGGCTCACCAGCAGGGAGCGGGTGGTGCAGCGCAGGCCGAGGGCGCCGCCGAGGCAGGCCATCAGATAGGCGACCAGCGGGGTGACGACCCCGTAGCTGAATCCGTCGACCGTGCCTTGCATGCGCGGCTGCCCTTCCGCCTTCGTGCGTTCCGGTTTTCCTGAGATGCTCCCCCGTCCCGGGTCCGCTCCCAGCGGCCAGGGTGACGCTGAGAGTATGACCCCCACCGGAATGGTCGAACGATTTTCCGGCAAAGAAACACGTCGTTGTCCCAGTTGTGAGGCACTGGTGAAGCCGCCTTGGACATCTCCTCTCCACCTGTGGACATCCTGCGTGCGAGTCCTGGCGACCTGGTGCTGTCAGTCTGGTGCTGTCCGTGTTTGTCCTCTCGACCGAGGAGTTCCGCATGCACGCGCGCGCCGTTGCCGTCACCACCACCGCGCTCCTGGGGGCGGCCGCCCTGCTGAGCCCCGCCTCCGACGCCCGGGCGGGAGACGCGGAAGGTCCGGAGGTGATCGCCCACCGCGGTGCCTGCGCCTACGCCCCCGAGAACACCCTGGCCGCCATCGACCGTGCGCGGGCCATGGGCTTCTCCTGGGTCGAGAACGACGTCCAGCGGACCAAGGACGGCGAGCTGGTCGTCATCCACGACGACGGCCTCGCGCGGACCACCGACGTCGAGGACGTCTTCCCCGGGCGGGCGCCCTGGAAGGTGAAGGACTTCACCGCCGCGGAGATCGCCCGGCTCGACGCGGGCAGCTGGTTCTCCCCCGCGTACGCGGGCGTGCGCGTGCCGACGCTGACGCAGTACATGCGCCGCGTCGAGCACAACCACGAGAAGCTGCTCCTGGAGATCAAGAACCCCGAGCTGTACCCGGGCATCGAGCAGCAGACGCTGAAGCTCCTGGGCAACGAGGGATGGCTGGAGCCGCGCCACCTGGACCGGCTGATCGTGCAGAGCTTCAGCGCGGACAGCGTGCGGGCGGTCCACGAGCTGAAACCAGGCCTGACCACGGCCTACCTCGGTGCGCCGCCCGTCAAGCAGTTGCGCGGGTACGCGCGCTTCGCCGACCTGATCAACCCGTCGTACGGGTCGCTGACCGCCTCGTACGTCTCCGCCGTGCACGCCTTCCACGGACCGCACGGCGAGCCGCTGAGGGTGTTCGCGTGGACCGTGGACGACGCGGCGAGCGCCCGGACCGTCGCCCGCTACGGCGTCGACGGCGTGATCACCGACAAGCCCGACGTGGTGCGGGCGGCGCTCGGCGGGGAGTGAGCGGCCGCCCGGGCCGTGCCCCCTGGCGGGGCAGGGCCCTGGGCCGGTGGCGGCGGGCCGGGGAGCCCCGTGCGGACGGCGATGTCAGTGGTGGGCCGTACCGTGGTGCGCATGGACAGCCAGGGGCAGGACGGGCAGCGGGTCGTGTGGTGCGTCATGGCCACGGACATCGGTCCGCTCATGCTGGCCGCGACCGGCGAGGGCCTGGTCAACGTGGTGTTCCACGCCACGGACGCGGTGCGTGAGCGGGCTCTGGCCCGGCTGGCGGCCCGGCTCGGCGGGCAGCCCGTGGAGGACGCCGGCTCCCCCCTCCTGGCCGAGGCGATACGCCAGCTCGACGCGTACCTGGCGGGTCGGCGGCACGACTTCGACCTGCCGCTGGACTGGTCGCTGATCTCCGGCTTCAACCGGCAGGTGCTGCGCGAGCTGGCCTCCGGTGTCCCGTACGGCACGGTGGTCGGGTACGGGGAGCTGGCCGGCCGGGTCGGGCAGCCCAGCGGGGCTCAGGCGGTCGGCGCGGCCATGGGCGCCAATCCGTTGCCGGTCGTCGTGCCGTGCCACCGGGTGGTGGAGAGCGGCGGCGGCCTCGGCGGCTTCGGGGGCGGCCTGGAGACCAAGCGGCAGCTGCTCGCCCTGGAGGGCGTCCTGCCCGAGCCGTTGTTCTGACAGACCTGCTGCGGGCAGCCGGCGCCTCGGGGCTCGGGCGGGCATTGCCCCGGGCGCTGTCGGCAGCAGATCCGTCAGTCGTAGTGCCGCGCCTCGAAGACGTTCCCGTCCGGGTCCCGGAAGTAGAAGCTGCCCGTGGCGTTGCCGCGAGCCCCGAAGGCGCCCTGCGCGACATGGCTGACGGGCACGGCGTGCTCCTCCAGGCGGGCGCGCAGCGCGTGGAAGGCCTCCGACGGCAGGGCGAGGCACACGTGGTTGACGGGGTGGCCCGCGCTGTCGGCGGCACCGGGCAGCATCGTCATGCGAGGGGCGACGGAGCGCGGAGCGAGGTCCAGGACGGTCTCCTCGTTGACGCGTACCGAGGGAAAGGTCACCTCGCCCGCGGTGAACTCCTCGACCCTCAGCGGCTCCAGGCCGACGACCCTTTCGTAGAAGCCGGCCGCGGCGACGGGATCGGCCACCCAGAGGACGACGTGGTCGAGACGTGCGGTGTGGTTCGTCATGCGGCCCAGGCTGGTGGCGTCCCGCACGGGCCGCAAGCGTTTATCCGGTTGCGCCGCCCGCCAGAGATTGAGGAAGGACCGACTGACAGGAGGCGGGCACGTGGTGCTGGTGGTGTCGGAAGAAGTCCGGGAAGCGATCGGCGCGCGTCGGCCGGTGGTGGCGCTGGAGTCCACGATCATCGCGCACGGGCTGCCCCGCCCGCGCAACCTCCAGGTGGCGCTGGGGCTGGAGGACGCGGTGCGCCGGGAGGGGGCGGTGCCGGCGACCGTGGCCGTACTGGACGGGCGGCCCCACGTCGGCCTGGACAAGGAGCAGGTCGAACGGGTCGCCAACGAGGACGGCATCCGCAAGCTGGGCCACCGTGACCTGGCGCCGGCCGTGGGCACGGGGGCCAGCGGCGCGACCACGGTGTCGGCGACGGCGCGGCTGGCGGCGCTGGCGGGTGTCCGGGTGTTCGCGACGGGCGGTCTCGGCGGGGTGCACCGGGAGTGGATGGTGACCCAGGACGAGTCCGCCGACCTCGGGCTGCTCGCGCGCACGCGGATCACGGTGGTGTGCGCGGGCGTGAAGTCGATCCTGGACGTGCCGGCTACGCTGCAGCGCCTGGAGACGCTCGGCGTCACCGTCGCCGGGTACCGCACGGACCGCTTCCCCGGCTTCTACCTGTCCGACTCCGGGCATCCGGTCGACTGGACGCTGGACTCCCCCGAGCAGGTCGCGCGGGTCATGCGGGCGCAGGACGGGCTGGGCGCGGCGGAATCGGCGCTGATCGTCGCCAATCCCGTCCCGGAGGAGGAACAGCTCGACCCCGAGCTGCACGCGCGCGTGCTCACCGACGCGCTGCGTGCCTGCGCGGAGCAGGGCGTCACCGGGCAGGCGGTCACGCCGTTCCTGCTCGACCACCTGGTCCGGCACACGGACGGCGCCTCGCTGCGGGCCAACCTGGCGGCGGTGCGCGGCAACGTGCGGCTGGCCGCGCGCATCGCCGCGGCGTGGGCCAAGGGGTGACACCGGGGCGCGGCGGAGCGCTGCTGGTCGTCGGCGACGTCGTCACCGACGTGGTCGCGCGGCACCGGGGGCCGCTCGCGGCCGGCACCGACACGGCCGCCGTGATCCGCACGCTGCCCGGTGGCGCGGGTGCCAACGTCGCCTGCTGGGCCGCCCACACCGGCTGTGCGGACGTACGGCTGCTGGGGCGGGTGGGGGCGGACGCGGCCGAGTGGCACGAGCGGGAGCTGAGCGCGGCCGGGGTGCGGCCCCGGCTCGTGGTCGATCCCGAGGCGGCGACGGGTACGGTCGTCTGCCTCGTCGACACCGGTGCCGCGGCCGAGCGGACGTTCCTCACGCACAGTGGGGCGTCCCTGCGGCTGGCACCCGCCGACTGGTCGGACGCGTTGCTCGACGGGGTGGACCGGCTGCACCTGTCGGGCTATCTGCTGTTCTCCGAGCCGAGCCGGGCGCTGGCGGCGGTGGCGCTCGCCGCGGCACGCGCGCGTGGCGTGCCGGTGAGCCTCGATCCGGCGTCGGCGGGCTTCCTGGCGCGGCTGGGCACCGATCGTTTCCTGGCGTTCGCCGCCGGTCTGGACGTGCTGCTGCCCAGCCGTGACGAGGCGTGTCTGCTGACCGGGCTGGCCGACCCGGCGGACGCGGCGGCCGAACTGAGCCTGCGGGTGCCGCTGGTCGTCGCCAAGTCCGGCGCGGACGGGGCGCTGGTGGCTCGCTCGGGGTCGGTGCTGGCGCGGGTCGCGGCGGTGCCGGCGACGCCCCGGGACACCACCGGCGCGGGTGACGCCTTCACCGGCGCGTTCCTGGCGGCCCTCGTCGCGGGCGCGGATGTGCGGGAGGCGGCGGCCCGGGGGTGCCGGGCGGGGGCGCGGGCGGTGCAGGAGGTGGGTGCGAGGCCGCCCCGGGGCGGTGAGCCGGTGGGTGCGCACGGCCACGGCGGCTGACGGCGTCCGCGGTGACGGCCACCGCCCTGTCCGGCGCCAGCCGCCCGCGGCGGCCACCGGGCGCCCGCTGCCCACGCCTTGGCCCCGCACACCGGACGCCGGAAGCCCCTGCCTTGGTCCCTGCCACCACCGGGCGCCCGAGGCCTACGCCTTGGTCCCCCACACGGAGAACATCGGTGCCGTGGCCAGGTCCATGGCACCGGTCTCGATGTTCGCGAGATGCTGGTCGATCTCCTCATCGGTGGCGATGCCGGCGGCGACCAGCCGGCCGCGGATCTGCCGGACGGTGGCGGACTCCAGGGCGGTGCAGGCCGGGGAGGCCACGGGGAAGTAGGCCTCGGCCCGCACGTCGCGCAGTCCGGCCTCGCGCAGCAGCCGCGGCAGCCTGCGCCCGTACGACAGGTCGGCGCCGCGGTCGGCGAGCAGGGCGCGGAAGCCCTGCCGCAGCCGGTTGGCGAGCCGCTGCTCGGGGCCGTGCTCGTCGGGGCAGATCAGCGGCTGGAGGGCGGGGTCGGCGTCCTCGACCAGCAGCCGCCCGCCGGGACGCAGTGCCCTGATCATGGACCGCAGCGCCCGGTCCCGGTCCGGCACATGGACCAGGACCAGGCGGGCGTGCACCAGGTCGAAGTCCTGCCCCGGCGGTTCGTCGGCGCCGACGTCGTGGACCCGGACCTCGACCGGCGGGCGGCCGGCGACGCCGGTGAGCCGGGAGGTGTCGATGTCCGTGGCGACGACCTGTCCGGTGGGACCGACCCGCCCGGCGAGCCAGGACACCACGGAGGTGCCCCCGGCACCGACTTCCCAGCAGCGCCGGCCGGGCCCCGTGCCGAGTCCTTCCAGGTGCCGGAAGGTGGTCGGGTCGAACAGGGCGGTGAAGGCGTCGAAGCGCTGCGCCGCCTCGTCCTGCCGGTTGTCGAGGAGGTATCCGTCGTCGGCTGGAGTCATGCCCCGATCCTCCCAGTCACCCCGCTCGCCGCGGACGGACGGCATCCGCGCGCCGGGTCCGTCCGGCCCGTGCGCCAGGCTCCGTCCACAGGCGGGAACAAAGCGGAACCATCTGTTCCCACAGGCTCGGACACGGTTCGGGCGGGACTGGCAGACTTGCCGGGCAAGGCGCCGAGGCGTGGCGCGAGGGTCCACGCGGGGGAGAATCAGATGTCCATGGCAGGCAATCTGCGGAAGGTCACGGGTCTGAGCAAGGTCGGCGGCCTGCGCACGGTGGCGCGGCTGGCCCGGCGGCGGCCGCGGGTCGACCTCAGCCATCCCGCCCGCTCTCCCCTCGGTTCCAGCGTGGTCAACTGCGTGACGTACCAGGACGGCAAGCGGGTGCCCGGCCGCGGGGATCTGGTGGAGGCCGTGGACCTGGTGCGCCGCAGCGGGGAGGGGTTCGTGTGGCTCGGGCTGCACGAGCCGACGGACCGTGAGTTCGCGGGCGTCGCCGACCTGTTCGACCTGCACCCGCTGGCCGTGGAGGACGCGGTCGAGGCCCATCAGCGGCCCAAGCTCGAGCGGTACGGCGACACGCTGTTCGCGGTGTTCAAGACGGTCTGCTACGTCGAGCACGAACAGCTGACGGCGACCAGCGAGGTCGTGGACACCGGCGAGATCATGATGTTCGTCGGCGAGGACTTCGTGATCACCGTGCGGCACGGGCGGCACGGCTCGCTCGGCCCGCTGCGCGAGGAGCTGGAGTCGGACCCGCAGAAGCTCGCCAAGGGCCCCGCGGCGGTGCTGCACGCGATCGCCGACCACGTCGTCGACGACTACCTGAGGGTCACGGACGCGGTCCAGGGTGACATCGACCAGGTCGAGACGGACGTGTTCTCCGAGAGCGGCGCGCGGGCCGACCCGGGGCGCATCTACCAGCTGAAGCGGGAGCTGCTGGAGCTGAAGCGGGCGGTGGTGCCGCTCGCCCGGCCGGTCGAGGAGCTGGCCACCCGTCCGACGCGGGTGGTGGACGCCGAGATACAGGCCTACTTCAGGGATGTGCTCGACCATCTGATGCGGGCGAAGGAGCAGATCGCCTCCTTCGACGAACTGCTCAACTCCATCCTCCAGGCGCACCTGGCGCAGGTGACGGTCGCGCAGAACGAGGACATGCGCAAGATCACGGCCTGGGCCGCCGTGGTCGCCGTGCCGACGATGGTGTGCGGGGTGTACGGCATGAACTTCGACGAGATGCCGGAACTGCACTGGCGCTGGGGCTATCCGCTCGTCGTCGGCGTCATATCCGTGGCGTGTCTGGCCCTGTACCGGGGCTTCCGGCGCAACGGCTGGCTCTGACGGGCCGGTTCGCTCACCCGTTCCAGGCGGGGTGGCGCGGATCGTCGGCGCGCACCAGCACGTCGGCCGTCCCGGCCGGGTCGGTCTCGGCCGCGTAGCGCTCGAAGGCGGGCAGCGTCCAGTGGTCCGCCTCGGGGGTGCGGCGGCGCAGGGCGCCCGCGGAGAGCAGGACGTGGACGGTCAGGTCGAACGGGAACCAGTGCCGCAGCAGCAGGGGGCCGTGCAGCAGCAGGACACCCCCGGGCGGCAGCCGGACGTACGGGCTGCGGGTGGCCCGGTCGGTCTCGGGGTCCCACAGGTCGGGCAGGACCCGGCCGTCGCCGCCCGGATCGAGCGGACCGAACACCTCGCGCCACAGCGCACCGGTGTCGAACCAGTCGCCGTAGTACGACTCCACGTCCCGGCGCCCGTGCTCGAGGCGGAGCGAGGCGGGACGCAGGAAACCCTCGGCGCCGACGACCAGTGACGGTCGGCCGCGCAGCCGCAGTGCCTCGGCGACCCGGTCGGCGAGGTCTCCCGGGCGGGCGGCAGGGGCCCCGTCGAAGGCGACCCGGGGCCAGGCACCGCCGTCGGCGGGTTCCAGCCCGGCCAGCCGGTCGGCCAGCAGGTCGGCGAGCCGGTCCCAGGTGATCGCTTCGAGTCGCACAGCAGCCATGATGCCGCGCGCGGACGCATCGGGCGGGAGCGGGTCGGCCGGGGCCGCCGGGCGGGACACGGGGCGGAAGGCGGACGACGAGGCGGCAGGAGGCAAGGGCGGGAGGCGGGCCCACCAGGCGCACCAGGCGCACCAGGCGCACCAGGCGCACCAGGCGCACCAGGCGCACCAGGCGCACCAGGTGCACCAGGGGCAGTGGGGGCAGCGGGGCGGAGCCATGGGGACGGCAGGCGAGTACGGAGGACGGAGGTACCGAAGTGGAGAGCCCGGAGCGGACGGCGTGGCAAGCGGGAGGTGCGGAGGTGGGAGGGAAGGGCCGGGACAGGGAAGAACCCGGGTATGGCACGGCTCGCTGCTCCCCCGCCGCGCGGCGGACTCGTGGTCATCCAGCCCCTGCGGCACAGGCGGTGCGGCACGTGCCGGCGCGGGCCGCTGCCGCTGCTGGTCCTGGAGGAGGGGGTGCCGCGCTGCCTCGACTGCGCCGACCTCGGGCACCTGGTGTTCCTGCCGCGCGGGGACACGGCACTGACGCGCAGGTCGCGGGAGGAGAGCGCGCTGTCGGCGGTGGTGGTGCGCTTCAACCGGCGCAGGAGCCGCTACGAACGGCAGGGCGTGCTCGTGGAGGAGGCGGCCCTGGCCCGTGCCGAGCGGCGGTGCCTGGTCGACGCCGAGGCGCGACGGCGGCGCAGGGCGCGGGACGCGCGGCGCCGGGCGGCGCAGGACGCCCGGTTCACCGAGGCGTTCGCGGCGGAGATCCGCCGGCTGTATCCCGGGTGTCCGGCCGGGCGGGCCGCGGCGATCGCCGGGCACGCGTCGCTGCGGGGCAGCGGGCGGGTGGGGCGCAGCGCGGCCGGGCGGGCGCTGACCGACGGTGCCGTGATCTCGGCGGTGGTGGCCTCGGTCCGGCACACGGAGACGCCGTACGACCAGCTGCTGATGTGCGGGGTGCCGCGGCACGAGGCGCGGCGGCGGATCGCGGCGGGCGTGGAGTCGGTGCTGCGGGGGTGGCGGGACGCGACCGGGGAGGAGACCGGCTGAGGGCCGGACGGGGGCCCGGGGAGCCGCTCCGCACGCGTGGTGGGCGTCGCCGGCTCGGAAAGCGCTGTCCGCCACTCTGCGGGCGGGGCGGGGCGGACGTATCGTGGCCGGAAGGGGCGGAGCGGAGCGTGCCGCCCGACGACGCTCGGCCTGTCGCACGCGTAGGCGAGGAAGACGCCCATGGCCGATCCCAAGGGATTCATGAACGCCCCCCGCCAGGAGTGGCCGCGCCGGCCGGTCGAGGAGCGGGTCCGGGACTGGGACGAGGTGTACGTCCCCGGAGCGCTGCTGCCCATCATCAGCACGCAGGCCGACCGCTGCATGGACTGCGGTGTGCCGTTCTGCCACGACGCCTGCCCGCTGGGCAACCTGATCCCCGAATGGAACGACCTGGTCTCCCGGGAGGACTGGCGGGCGGCGAGCGACCGGCTGCACGCCACGAACAACTTCCCGGAGTTCACCGGACGGCTGTGTCCGGCGCCGTGCGAGGCGGGCTGCGTGCTCGCCATCAACCAGCCGGCCGTCACCATCAAGAACGTCGAGTGCGCGATCGCCGACCGGGCCTGGGAGGAGGGCTTCACGCCGCCGCGGCCGCCGGACCGGCTGTCGGGGCGGACGGTCGCGGTGATCGGCTCCGGCCCGACCGGGCTGGCCGCCGCGCAGCAGCTCACCCGGGCCGGGCACACCGTCGCCGTGTACGAGCGCGACGACCGGATCGGGGGGCTGATGCGGTACGGCATCCCCGAGTTCAAGATGGAGAAGCACCATCTGCGGCGCCGGATCGAGCAGATGGAGGCGGAGGGCACCAAGTTCCGCACGTCGACGACGGTCGGCCGGGACGTCGGCGCGGCCGAGCTGCAGGCCCGCTACGACGCCGTGGTCATCGCCACCGGTGCCACCGCCTGGCGCGAACTGCCGGTGCCGGGGCGGGAGCTGGCGGGGATTCACCAGGCGATGGAGTATCTGCCGCTGGCCAACCGGGTGCGCGAGGGAGACCTGGAGGCGTCGCCGCTGTCCGCCGCCGGGAAGCACGTCGTCATCGTGGGCGGCGGGGACACGGGCGCCGACTGCCTGGGCACCGCGGTGCGCGAGGGGGCCGCGTCCGTGACCCAGCTGGACATCTACGCCCAGCCGGGCACCGAGCGGGACGAGGACGCCGAGCCGTGGCCGACGTACCCGAAGGTCTACCGTCTGTCGGCCGCGCACGAGGAGGCCGGGACGCTGCGGACGGCGCCTGCGGCGGACGCGGACGCCCGGCTGTTCGCCGCCTCCACGCTCCGCTTCACCGGTGACGACAGCGGGCACGTGCGGGCGCTGCACCTGGTCGAGGTGGACGCGCGGCGGCAGCCGGTACCGGACACCACCCGGCGGCTGCCCGCCGACCTGGTGCTGCTCGCCCTCGGATTCTCCGGACCCGACCGCCAGGACGGCATGATCGACCAGCTCGGGCTGGCCATGGAGCCGCGCGGCACGATCTCCCGGGACGACGGCTTCGCGACCAACGTCCGGGGTGTCTTCGCCGCCGGTGACGCGGCGCGCGGGCAGTCGCTGATCGTGTGGGCGATCGCGGAGGGGCGGGCGGTCGCGGCGGCGGTCGACCGCTATCTGACCGGCCATTCCCGGTTGCCGGCGCCGATCGGGCCGTACGACCGCCCGATGCGGGTGTGAGCCGACCGCTCCTGCCCCTCCGTGCGGATCAGCGGCGGCGCTCGTCCGTGCCGGCGGTCTTCGCCGTCGCCAGGGCCACCCGGTTCCAGGTGTTGATGGCGAGGATCAGGGCGAGGACGTGGGCCAGTTCCGCCTCGTCGAAGTGGGCGGCGGCCTCGGCGTAGACGTCGTCCGGGACGCCCGCGCCGGCGACCAGGGTGACCGCCTCGGTGAGGGCCAGGGCCGCCTGTTCCCGGGGGGTGAAGAAGTGCCGGGCCTCGCGCCACACGGCGACCAGGTGCAGGCGGTCCTCGCTCTCGCCGGCCTTGCGGGCGTCGTTGGTGTGCATGTGCAGGCAGTAGGCGCAGTGGTTGAGGTGGGAGGCGCGGACCTGGATCAGTTCGACCAGGGCGGGGTCGAGGCCCTCGCGGGCGGCGGCGTCGAAGCCGACCAGGGCGCGGAAGGCCTTCGGAGCGGTTCGCGCGAAGTCCAGGCGGGAGTGGCCGGGAACGGCGGAGGGGGCGGCGGGGGTGTCACCGGGGAGGGCGGCGGAGGGGGCGGAAGTGGCGCTGCGTGCGGTCGTGTTCGTGGTCGTGTCCGTCGGCGCGTTCGTCGTCGTGTTCGTCGTCATGTGTTCAACCTATGAGCCGAATAGACCGCCGGTAGGGTGCATTTCCATGACGGAATCCTGGGTCAATTCGGCTCGGCGGGCAGGGGTCGACCTGCATCTGGAGCTGACCGGGCCGGGCGGGCGGCGGGCGGCGCTGACCAGGGCCCTGCGGGAGGCCGTGCGCGGCGGGCGGCTCGCTCCCGGGACGCGGCTGCCGCCGTACCGTTCGCTCGCCGCCGACCTCGGGGTGGCCCGCAACACGGTCGCGGACGCCTACGCGGAGCTGGTGGCGGAGGGCTGGCTGACGGCGCGACAGGGTGCCGGGACCCGGGTCGCCGAGCGGGCGCAGCCCTCGCGCCGTGCGGTACCGGTGCCCCGTACGGCGCCGCCACGCGCGCGTGGGCCGCGACACGACCTGCGGCAGGGCGCCCCGGACGCCTCGGCGTTCCCGAGGGCGGCCTGGGCGGCGTCGTACCGCAGGGCGCTGCGGGCGGCGCCGAGCGAGGCGTTCGGGCCCGGCGATCCCGCCGGGCGGCCGGAGCTGCGCGAGGCGCTCACGGAGTACCTGGCACGCGCGCGGGGTGTGCGCACCTCGCCGGACCGGATCGTGGTGTGCTCGGGGTTCGCGCACGCGCTGCGACTGCTTTTCGGGCAGGGCGGCGGCGGGGTGCTGCGCGGCCCGCTGGCCGTGGAGGCGTACGGACTGGGCTTCCACCGCGAGCTGCTGGCGACGGCCGGGGTGGCGACCGTGCCGCTCCCGCTCGACGAGCACGGCGCCCGGGTGGCCGGACTGGGGCGGGAGCGGGCCGTCCTGCTCACCCCCGCCCACCAGTTCCCGACCGGCGGCCCGCTGCACGCGGAGCGCCGCGCGGCGGTGATCGACTGGGCACGTGCGCGGGGGGCGGTGGTGATCGAGGACGACTACGACGGCGAGTTCCGCTACGACCGCAAGCCCGTGGGCGCCCTGCAGGGCCTCGACCCGGAGCGGGTCATCCACATCGGCTCGGTGAGCAAGAGCCTGTCACCGGCGCTGCGGCTGGGCTGGATGGTGCTGCCGCAGCGGTATGCCGGCGCCGTGCTCGCGGCCAAGGGCGAGCGGGAGGCGTGGGCGAGCGTCCCGGACCAGCTGGCCCTCGCGGACTTCGTCGCCCAGGGGTCGTACGACCGTCATGTGCGGCGGATGCGGCAGCGCTACCGGCGCCGCCGCGACCGGCTGGTGGCGGCGCTCGCCGAACACGCCCCGCACGTCGAGGTCACCGGCGTCGCGGCCGGGCTGCACGCGGTGCTCCGGCTGCCCGAGGGCACCGAGCGCAGCGCCGTGAAGGCGGCCACCTGGCAGGGCGTCGCCCTCGACGGGCTGGCCGGGTTCCGGCACCCGCTGACGGCGATGGCACCGGCCGACGGGCTGGTCGTCGGGTACGCGACGCCCGCCGAACACGCCTACGGGGCGGCACTGGAGGCGCTGTGCGCGGCGCTGCCCCCGGAGTGAACCGGCGCACCCGCTGCCGCCGGTCAGCGCGGACAGCAGGCGGACGTGACGAGCCGTCACGTGCGGGGCGGCAGGTGGAAGGAGCGAGGAGGAAGGGGCACGTGGAACAGCGGCAAGGGTCCGGCGGGTTCCCGTTCAGGAGAGCAGGAAGTCGGCCTCCCCCGCCTTCGCGCCCTCGATGAAGGCGGTCATCTCGTCCGTGGTGTAGATCAGCGCCGGACCGTCCGGGTCGGTCGACTGGCGCACGGCGATCCGGCCGTCGGCGAGCTTCATCGCCTCCAGGCAGTTGCCGCCGTTGCCGCCGCTCCAGGGCTTGTGCCACCCCTCGCTGCCCAGTTCCCGCGCGGGCATGCCGTTGTAGACGCGACTGCGCGGCTTGATGCGGTCCATTCACAGCTCCTTGCGGAGATCCCGGAGGATCTCCTTCGTGCGTTGCGCCGTGGCGGCCTGCGCCGCCATGCGGTCCATGACCTCCAGGTGGGTCGCCACCTCGTAGCGCGCGTCCAGGTAGACGGCGCCGGTCAGGTACTCGCTGTAGACCATGTCCGGGAGTTCGGGCACGGCGAATCGGAACAGCACGAAGGGCCCGTAGGTGCCGGGGTGCGGCCCATTGGCGAACGGGGCGACCTGGAGCGTCACGGTGGGCAGCTTCGTGGCCTCGAGCAGCCTGTCGATCTGCGCGCGCATCACCTCCGGACCGCCGACGGGCCGGCGCAGGGCGGTCTCGTCCATCACGGCCCAGAACCGGGGGGCGTCGGGACGGGTGAGCAGGCTCTGGCGCTGCATGCGCAGCGCGACATGGCGCTCTATCTCCTCGGGGCTGGTCTGGCCGATGGCGCCGGATCTCAGGACACCGCGCGCGTAGTCCTCGGTCTGCAGCAGGCCGGGGACGAAGTGCGGTTCGTAGGAGCGGATGAGGGCGGCGGCGCCCTCCAGGCTGACGTACATCGAGAACCAGCCGGGCAGGATGTCGTGGAACCGCTGCCACCAGCCCGGCCTGTTGGCCTCCTCGGCCAGTTGCACGAAGAGGTCGGCCTCGTCGTCGGACACCCCGTAGGCCTTCAGGAGCATTTGCAGATAGGGGATTTTGAGACCGACCTCGGCCATCTCCATCCGGCGGACGGTGGCGGGGGCGACGTGGAGGATGCGGGCGGCCTCCTCGCGCTTCATCCCGGCGCGTTCCCGCAGGTCCAGCAGGCGCCGACCGAGGACCACCTGGCCCACCGTCGGCGCGGACCGCGGCTCGCTCACGCTCCACCTCCACGAATGAATCCCGAATCGATCCTGAACTGATCCCGGAGCGTCCCGGGCGCGTCCTTGTGCGTCCGGCTGATTCCGGACAGCCCAGCGGCGCCATTCGAAGACGTTCGACGACCTGGCCGGTCCTCGACGATCCCAACTGGCGCCGCTCGACATGCTGTTGCGAGCAGTGTGCCACGGCCGCTCACCGCGTCACACGGCACTCTGCAATTTTCAGAGTGACTCTTGCCAAGTGTTCGCGGCGAGGCGATAGTGGCAAGCGTGATTCCGTCCGCGCCCTTAGGAACAGACGCCGCCGCAGACCGCTCGGGTCTCGGTGCCTCAACGGGAGTCGCCCCTGGTCGGGGCGGTGCCGAGCGCCGGTTCCGGTTCGAGCTGGCCGCACATCCGGGTTCCCCCGCCCAGGCGAGACGCCTGACGCGGGCCCGGCTGACCGGCTGGTCGGTGTGCGCGGACACCTGCGACACGGCGGCTCTGGTCATCTCCGAACTGGTCACCAACGCGATCGTGCACACCGCGAGCAGTCGCGTGGTGTGCGAGTTGCACGACCACGACGACACGGTGCGCATCGCCGTGCACGACGAGGGCTGCGCGCCCGGTGAGCCCCATCCGTCCCCGCAGCGGCCCGAGGAGGAGCACGGGAGGGGGTTGCTTCTCGTCGACGCCGTCTGCCGGGCCTGGGGTGCTCACGAGCACGGCCCGGGTCTGCTGGTCTGGGCCGAGCTGGAGCGCCGGCGCGCCACGGCCCGGGACAGCGCCGAACTGCGCGACGACCTCGGCTGGGGCGCCCGTCCCAAGCCGGGCTCGTCGCGCGGCCCGGTCGAGGAGGAACGGATGGACGCGCAGGGGGGGACGCCCGCGGTGGGGGAGCCGGCCGGCGTTCAGCGGACCCTGGCGCCACGGTCCGCTTCCGCCGTCCGCGAGTCGCGGACGGCGGAAGCGGGCGGTGATCACGAGGCGCGGCGGCCCGAAGTGGCGGCCCGCCCGTACGACGTGGCAGTGCCGCGCCAGCCGCGGGGCCGGGGGCGGCCGTGAGCCGTGGAGCCGGGCCCGGCCGGGCGATCGGCCTGGACCGGCTGGTCCGGCTGGAGCGCGGACGGCGCGCCGCCGGGGGCGCCGGGCGGCTGCCGGTGCCCGACGGGATGACGACGCCGCTGGGCTGCGACGCCGTGTCCATACCGGCCGGACTCGGCCCGCTCATCGTGCCGCTGCTGCCGCGCGTGGGATGCCTGTACACCGACGAGACGCACTGGTGGTGGACCGTTCCCACCGACTCCGACTACGCCCTGCCCTGGCCCGCGCCCGCGCACTACGCCCCCGGCGCCCGGCTGCCCCACACCGCCCGCCTCCTGCACCGCCCCGAGGGCACGGTTCCGTACACCCCGCCGATCCCGCTCTACCTGGCCCTGTGCCGGGTGACGGGCACGACTCCGGACTGGTCGCGCGCGGTCTCGGCCTGAGCACCACGGCGGCACGGCGACGGCACCCCCGCACCCACACCTCCGCCCCTTGCGTACGCCCGCGCGCCCCCGCCGGTCCCGGCTCGCGCCCTGCCAGGCTCCGCCGAGTCCCGCGATAGTGGCCGTTCACCTCACGGCCCGGGATGGCGCGTGGCCGTGGGCACGACTCGGGGAGGTACGCGGTGGGCGAGAGTCGCGGGGCGGCGGGGCCCGAGGTCTCGGAGTCGGAACGACTGCTGTTCGGCGGGCCGCTGCGGTACGACACAGGCTGGAACCAGCACCAGGACGCCTTCCTGGAGCTGGGGTTCCGGGCGATGGTCGTCCGACTGCCCGGCATGCTGGCGTCCAGCCTCCGGCTGGCCCGGCAGGCGGACCCGGCGGCCGCCCGGATCGTCCTGGCCGCCGAGACGGGCCGGGGCCTGGCCCAGGCGGTGAGCCTGCTGGCCGTCAACAGCGTGCTGGGCGGGCTGATCGGCGCCGGCGCGATCGGGGAACGGCTGCGCGGCGCCGCCCCGGCGCTGATCGTGATGGCCGGGGTGGTCCTGGTGTCGGCACTGCTGCGGGCCGCGTCGACGTACGCCACCGGACGCCTGGAGCCCAAGGTGGAGCGGGTGGCGACGGAGCTGTACCTGGAGCGGGCGGCGGCCGTGGAGCTGGCGGCGATCGAGGACCACACCTTCCACAAGCTGCTGGACACCGCGCAGTACGGCGCCCAGTCGGCCCGCCGCATGATCTCGTACGGCACCCGGGTGATCAACGCGGTGATCTCCCTGGCCGCGGCGGCCGGTGTGCTCACGGTGCTGCACCCGGCGCTGCTGCCGCTGCTGGTGACCATGACCCTGCCCAGCGCCTGGGGCGCGCTGACCAACGCCCGGCGCCGTTACGAGTCCTTCCACACCTGGGTGCAGCACGCCCGGGCCGGACACCTGATCGCCAATCTGCTCACCGAACCGGCCTCGGCCCCCGAGATCCGGGTGCACGGCGTCGGCCCGTTCCTGCTGCGCCACTTCCGCTCCATGGCGGAGACGGCGGAGGCGGAGCAGGCCCGCCTCGCCCGGCTGGCCGCGCGCACCGGGCTGTTCGCGGCCGCCTGGACCGGGCTGGCGACGGCGGCGACGTACACCACGCTCGGCGCGCTGCTGCTGACCGGGGCGATGGCCCTGTCGGTGGCCGGTACGGCGGTGATCGCGATCCGCACCGGGTCCGCGAGTCTGGACACGCTCGTGCTGGAGGTCAACCAGCTGCACGAGGAGGCGCTGTTCGTGGGCGATCTCCAGCGGCTGTACGTGGCGGCGGCCGAGCGGGCCATCCCGGTGGGCGGTACGCCGCTGCCGGTGGACCCGAAGGAGATCCGGTTCGAACACGTCTCCTTCAGCTACCCGGGGGACGCCACCCGCCCCGCCCTGGACGACGTCACCCTCACCCTCCCGCTGGGCCGGATCATCGCGCTCGTCGGCGAGAACGGCTCGGGCAAGACGACCCTGGTCAAGCTGCTCGCCGGCCTCTACACGCCGGAGCGCGGCCGGATCCTGTGGGACGGCGTCGACGCGGCGAGCGCGGACCGGCACCAGCTCGCCGAGCGCATCGCGATGGTGGCGCAGGACTTCAAGCGCTGGCCGTTCACCGCCCGGGTCAACGTGGCCGTCGGCCGTTCGTCGGCACCGCTCACCGAGGAGCGGCTGGCCGCGGCGGTGGCCGAGGCCGGCGCGCAGGAGGTCGTCGCGGACCTGCCGCGCGGCCTGGACACGCTGCTGGCCCGCGACTTCAGCGGCGGGCACGAGCTGTCCGGCGGCCAGTGGCAGCGCATCGGCATCGCCCGGGCCGCCTACCGGCACGGGCACATCCTCATCGTGGACGAGCCGACGGCCGCCCTGGACGCCCGGGCCGAGCTGGAGGTCTTCGAGAAGATCCGCGCGCTGGCGGAGGGCGGCCAGACCGTCGTGCTGATCACGCACCGGCTGGCGTCGGTCCGGCACGCGGATCTGGTGCACGTCCTCGACCAGGGACGGCTGGTGGAGTCCGGCAGCCCCGGCGAACTCCTCGCCGCGGGCGGTGTCTACGCGGAGCTGTACGCGTTGCAGGCGGATCAGTTCACGGCGCGGCTGCCCGCTCCCAAGGCGGGCTGAGCCGCTCACTCCAGGGCGGCGGCACCCCGCACGATCACCAGGAACGTGTCGGTGGCGAGGTCCATGACCACCTCCGCGGGCAGCCCTTCGAGGCGCCTCGCGTGTGCGAACTCCTCAGCCGGCCACGATCCCCGCGGCCCGCCGGCGGGAAAGCGTTCGAGCACCGTTCGCCCGTTCACCATCTCGCACCTCCAGTAAGCGTCGTACGTGTAGGGAGTTAACGCCCTGGAGAGGGAAAAGCCTCGGTCGGTGACCATACTGAGACATTGCTGACGCGCTGTCACCGCGGAGGGTGAGGATCCGTTCACTTGGTGACAGGAAGAGGGTCTTCCGTACCGCCCTCGTCCGGACCCCCTCGTCCAGCTCGAGACCCGGCTCCATCCAGCCTTCTCGGAACCGGCCGGCGTGGACCTGCGTCCCTCCCTGACGTCCGCAGGATCGACTTCACCGAAGGACGTTTCCATGACCGGTAGGGCCGCCCGCTACCTCTATCTCGCCCGGCACGGCGAGGCATCGCCGGACGAGAGCGAGCTGACGGACGCGGGCCGCCGCCAAGCCGCCCTGCTGGGGGAGAGACTGCGCGGGGTCCCGCTGGCAGCGATCAGCCACGGGCCCCTCCCCCGCGCCGAACAGACCGCCCGGCTGGTCGGTGAGCGGCTCGGCGCAGTCCCCTGCCGTCGTTCCGAAGCGGCCGGCGACTACCTCCCCCACCTGCCGGCACGCGAGGAACTGCCGCCGGAGGCGGCCGACGCGTGGATCGAGTTCCTGGGCCGGTTCACGGCCGGGGAACGCGAGCAGGGCCCCGGGCTGGCGGCGGCGGCACTCGCGGAGTTCACCGGGACCGTCGTGGGGGACGAACCGCGACACGAGCTGGTCGTCACCCACAACTTCCTCATCGGCTGGCTCGTCCGGGCCGCCCTCGACGCACCGAAGTGGCGATGGCTGGGCATCAACCATGCCAACGCTGCCCTGACCGTCATCCGCTACGCACCCGACCGCCCTCCGGCGCTCCTCCTCTTCAACGACACCGGCCACCTCCCCGCCGAACTCCGCTGGACCGGCTTCCCGCCGGAGCTCCACGTCTGACTCCCGGCATGCTTCGATGCTCGTCGGCGGTCGTCGGTGCCGGTCAGTCCTCGTACTCGTCGTGGTGGCGGACGACCGGGTCGGCGCCGTCGGGGGTGCGGCCGAGCGCGGTGAGGTCGAGGAGGCTGGTGGCCGGTCCCAGGCCGTCCAGTCCGTCGTCGTACACCGAGTAGGTGTGGAAGACGCGGTCGCGTTCGCGCAGGAAGCAGCTCAGGCCGGGCCGCTCGACCGGCCCGCCGCCGTGCTCCACGGTCGCCTCGAAGTCACGGTTGAAGTCGCTGTGGCACGAGGAGTACCAGGGCACCGTCCAGCCCATCCGCGCCTTGAACGGCAGGATCGTCGTGAACGGGGCCCGCGACACGGCCGCGAAGGAGGTGGCCCGGGCGCGCAGGTGCGCCAGGTGGCCGACCTGGTCGAGGAAGGCGGAGCAGCAGGGGCAGCCCGTCTCCCACTCCGGCGCGAACATGAAGTGGTGCACGACGAGCTGCGATCTGCCCTCGAAGAGGTCGAGCAGGGTGGCCTTGCCGTCGCCGCCCTCGAAGACGTACTCCGGGTCGACCTCCACCCTGGGCAGCCGCCGGCGTTCGGCGCCGAGCACGTCCCGGGCGCGCCGGACCGCCTCCTCCTTGCGCCGTAACTCCTCGCGTGCCGCGCGCCACTGCTCGCGCGAGACGATCTCCGGAAGCGACATGAACGGCCCTCCAGCCCTCCTGCACGACGGTCGGTTCCGGGTGGTGACCGCGGGCGGGAGCGGAACTCATCGGCGGGCGGCGCGAATTCTTTCCACCGCGGCCTCCGAGGCCCGTTCCGGTCACCGCCGCCGGGTCACGCGGCGACCGGTTCGGGCTCGGGCAGTCCGAGGCGCTCGCGGTCCTGCTCCAGCCGGGCCAGCAGTTCCCGGAGCCGGCGGGTGTGCAGGGGGCCGAGCCGTCCGGTGTCGTCGAGGTGCACGGCGCACGCCGTGGTCGTGTCGACCAGCCGTTCCAGCCGGGCGGCGACGTCGTCCGTGCCCGCCGTGTGCCGGGCGAGGGCGGGCAGCTCGGCGGCGGCGAGGGCGATGGCGCTGCGGGCCTCGGCGAGCGTGCGGTAGGCCTCGCGCCGCAGCGCCCAGCGTTCGGCGCGGTCGCCGGACTCCCCGAGCACGTGCGCGAGGTAGGCGTGGGCGGCGTTCCCGGCGGCGGCGAGCCGGGCGCGTACCGTGCCGCCCCGCTCACCCGGCATCGGCAGGTGCCCGGCGATCAGCACGATCGCGCAGGCCAGCAGCGTCTCGGCGATCCGGCTGAGGGAGGCCTGCGGCTCGCCTCCGACCATGACCAGGGCGAGGACGAGGACGGTGACGACGGCGGTCAGGGCGGCGAAGTGCCGGGTGGCGACCGGGACGAGCGCCCCGCAGACGGCCACCAGCGCGATCAGCCCGGCCGGCCGGGGCAGCACCGCCGCGAGACCCGCGAAGACCAGCGCCCCCAGCACGGTTCCGGCGGCCCGGCACAGCACCCGGGAGGCGAGCGGCCCGAGGTCGGGCTTGACGAGGAAGACGGCGGTGGCGGGCAGCCAGTACCAGTGCTGGTGCTGGCCGTACCAGCGGGCGTGGTGCAGGGCCTGGGCGATGGCCGCGCCGGCGCCGAAGCAGAGGGCGACGCGCAGCCCGTACTCCCGGCCGCCGGTGCCCAGGGCGGTGCGCAGGACGTCCCCGGCGCCGCGGCGGCGGGAGGGCATGCGCCGGCGTTCCTCCCCGGCCCGGTCGAAGACCTCCGCGGCGTGCAGCAGGGCGTCGTCGAGGGCGCGCAGGGCCGGGGCGGCGCGGCGGGGCGCGGGCAGCGGCCCGGTGGAGCGGTTGCCGCGGACGGCGGCGGCCAGGCGGCGCGGCGCCTGCGCGGCCCGCTCGCCGACGGGCTCACCGGCCCAGGCGAGGGCGGTGGCGGCCTCGGCGAGGGGCAGGGCGGCCGCGTACTGGGCGTGCAGCCGGCGCTCGGCCGCGGAACTGGCGTACCGCCGCAGCCGGGGCCCGGTGAGGGCGTCCTGGGCATGGTCGAGGGCGGCGGTGAGCGCGGCCCGCCGGGCGGTGGCCCCGTCGGTGCCGGCGGCCTCCAGGAGCTCGGCGACCGCGTCGTACACGTCGGCGACGGCGGCCCGCTCCCCGTCGAACCGGTAGTCCCCGGTGAGGGCTCCGGGCGTGGGCAGCGCCAGCCGCAGCAGGAGCAGCCAGCCGGCGCCGGCCAGGAAGGCCAGGGCCCGCTGCCAGCCGGACTCGGGCAGCGGCATACCGGCGCCGATCGCGGAGGCGACCAGCAGCTGCGTCCCCGCCGCGGAGGCGACCGGGCCGACCGCGCTCATCCCTCCGGCGGCCAGGCCGAGCAGGGTGAGCAGCAGGGTCAGGGGTACGGCACCCAGCTGGCGCCCGGCGTCCGTCCCGACGACCAGCCCGAGGGCTCCGGCCAGCGCGGGCACCCCGAGCCGTCGGACGGAGGCGCGCCGGCTGCCCGGCCGGTCGTTGATCCCGGCGAGCATCGCGGCGATGGCGGCGACGACACCGAGGGAGGTGCGGCCGCCGAGGACGGCGGCGAGGAGCAGGGGCCCGGCGGCGAGCGCGCCCCGCGTGACCGCGCTCCAGGGGACGGGACCACGCTGGGTGCGCAGGGCGTGGGCGAGCCAGAGGGGCGGTGCGGGGAGGGCGCGGGACACGGGGCTCCTGTCCGGACGAGGGCGGGGTGTGCCTTCGGGCGACGGTGGCCGGGGGTGTGATCCACGATAGGCGGCGTTCCCGGGTGAGAAGGAACGTCCGCGTTTCGGCGCTGTGAAAGCCTGCCGGGACCACGGGGTCTTCTCGAACGCAATGCCCGGGGTGCGGCGGGTTATTCCCGGCGGCCCGCCGCCCGCGCCGTGGGGGGCGGTCCGGTCGGAAAAGCAGATGCGGACGGCGGGGTCCGGTGCCGATGATCGGGAGGTTGCCCGGCGACCACTTCAGGAGCGTCCATGATCCAGCGCGTCACCGCCCCCGGCCTCTTCCCGCCGCCCACGTACTCCCACGCCAGCGTGGTGGAGGCCGGTACGAAGCTGGCGTTCCTCGCCGGCGCGGTCCCGCTCGACGCCAAGGGCGAGGTGGTCGGCGTGGGCGATCCGGTGCGGCAGGCCGAGCAGGTCGTCGCCAACCTGCGTGAGCAGCTGCTGGCGGTGGGCAGCGACCTGCCGCACGTCGTGTCGACGGACGTGTACGTCGTCAGCGCCGAGCCCGCGGTCCTCTCCGCGGTGTGGGAGGTGGTCGAGGCCTCCGGGCTCAGCACCGGACCCCACGCGTCGACACTGCTCGGGGTCGCCTGCCTCGGCTACACCGGGCAGCTGGTGGAGATCACGGCGACGGCCGTGGTGCCCGAGGGCGCGGAGTCCGCGGAGCTGTGACCGACACCGTCGTCCTGCGGCGCGCCGCCGCGCCCGACGCCCGGGCCGCCGCCGATGTCTGGCTGCGGTCCTTCGCCGCCGCGCTGCCGACCGTCGTACGGCCGCGGTCGGACGACCAGGTGCGGGATCACTTCCGGGACGTCGTCGTACCGCTGCGCGAGACGTGGGTGGCCGAGGCGGCCGGGGCGGCGGACGGCGGGATCGTGGGGGTGATGGTGCTCGACGGCGGCCTGCTGTCCCAGCTGTACCTCGATCCCGGGTGGCGGGGGCGCGGCCTCGGCGACCGGTTCCTCGCCCTGGCCAAGGAGCGCCGCCCGGACGGCCTCACGCTGTGGACCTTCCAGGTCAACGAGCCCGCCCACCGCTTCTACGAGCGGCACGGCTTCGTCGCCGCCGAGCGCACGGACGGCAGCGGCAACGAGGAGCGCGAGCCCGATGTGCGCTATGTGTGGCGGCCGTAGCGGTGCCGTCCCGAGCGGGGTCGGCGGGGTCAGCGGGGCAGGCCGGCCGTTCGCGCCGCCGTGCGCAGCACCTCGCGGAGCATCTCGGGGGTGAGGCGGCCGGTGAAGGTGTTGCGCTGGCTGACGTGGAAGCAGCCGAAGAGGTCGACGCCGTCCAGCGGGACCCGGGCGCCGTGCGAGAAGACCGGCCGGGGGCGCGGCACCGTCCAGCCGGCCGCGGTGAACGCGGGCAGCGCCGCCTGCCAGCCGAACGCGCCCAGGATCACGGCGGCCCGGAGGGTCGGGCGGAGCAGCTCCAGTTCGCGCACGAGCCACGGGCGGCAGGTGTCGCGTTCGGCGGGAGTGGGCTTGTTGGCGGGCGGGGCGCAGTGCACCGGCGAGGTGACGCGGACGCCGTGCAGCCGCAGCCCGTCGTCGGCGCTGACCGAGGTGGGCCGGGAGGCCAGTCCCACGTCGTACAGCGCCTGGTAGAGCACGTCCCCGGAGCGGTCGCCGGTGAACATGCGGCCGGTGCGGTTGCCGCCGTGCGCGGCCGGGGCCAGCCCGATGATCAGCAGCCGGGCGTCGTCCGGCCCGAAACCGGGCACCGGCCGGCCCCAGTAGGTCCAGTCCGCGAACGCGGCGCGCTTGGTGCGGGCCACCTCCTCGCGCCAGGCGACCAGGCGGGGGCAGGCCCGGCAGCCGGCGACGCGCCGGTCCAGGCGGGCCAGGGCACTGTCGCCGTCCGCGGGATCGGCCACCCGGCTGTCCGCGCAGGCGCCCGCGCGATCGTCCGCCCGCTCGTCGGCGCGGCCGTCCGCGCGGCCGTCCGCGCGGCCGTCGGCACGCGCCTCCTGCGGCCCGTCCATGTGACCGTCCCCGCGGCCGTCCGTACGCCCGTCCATACGATCACCGTATGCCCCCGCACGCGTGCGGCAAGGGGCACGACCGGTGAGGCGCCGGTGCCGGCGCCGCACCCGGAAAACCGCTGCGGTTCACCGGGGCGGGAGCGTTAGGGTCGGGACCATGGCTTCGGAGGATGCGGACGAGAACATGAACCGTGACACCGGCGGCACGACGGACGGCGCCGCCGCGCAGGGCGCCACCGCGGCGAAGGACGCGACACACAGCGGCGCCACCGGCGGCGGGCCCCTCGTGGCGGACCCCGGGCCCGAGCCCGACCCCAGGATCGCCGCCGCCGTGGCCGCAGCCGAGGCCGCCGGGCCCGGGCCGGGCGAGACCGTACGGATCGACAGCTGGATCTGGGCCGTGCGCCTGATCAAGACCCGCTCCCTGGGCGCCACCGCCTGCCGGGGCGGGCACGTGCATGTGAACGGCGAGCGGGTGAAGCCCGCCTACTCCGTGCGCATCGGCGACGAGGTGCGCCTGCGGCACGACGGCCGGGAGCGGATCGTCATCGTCAAGAAGCTGATCCGCAAGCGGGTCGGCGCCCCGGTGGCCGTCCAGTGCTACCTCGACAACTCCCCGCCGCCCCCGCCCCGCGAGGCCGTCGCCCCCGCCGGCCTGCGCGACCCCGGCACCGGCCGCCCCACCAAGCGCGACCGCCGCGAACTGGAACGGCTGCGCGCCTTGCGCAACCTCGGCGGCCCGGGCGGCCGCCCGGCGGGAGGCAGCCGGGGACGGTGACCCGGGCGCGCCTCCCGGCCCCGGCCCGCCGGTGACGCCGGCCGGGCCCCCGCGGCCCGGCCGGCGTCACCGGCGCTGTCGCGCACGGCGCGCTCACGCCTGTCGCCGCACCAGCCGCAGCAGCTCCGCGTTCCGCTCCCGCCGGGCCCAGGCGATCAGGGCCAGCGGCACGATCAGGATCAGCGGGGTCGCCGCGTTCTGGCCGTCGAAGACGGTGAGCTGGACGACGAACGCGCCCGCCATCAGCGCGCCCAGCGCCGCCGCCGCCACCGACTGCAGCACCGGAACCAGCAGGGCGGCGGCACCGGCCAGTTCCAGCACGCCGATGACGTACATGCCGGTGCTGCCCCAGCCGATCCTGTCGAAGGACTCCACGGCCGTCGGGTGCGCGATCAGCTTGGGCAGCGCGCTCGCGATCCCGTAGAAGAGGGCGAGCAGGATCTGCACGGCCCGCAGAGCGATCCGCGCCCGGCGCCCGCGCGCGGGCGTGGCGGCGGCCACGGGGCCCGCGGAGGCGGGAGCGGAGGCGGAGGCGACGTGAGCGGCGGTCTCGGACATGGGGTCTCCCTGGGCAGTGGTCCCGCGGTTGCTGTCGGGAGGTGGACCGGCTCGCACCCGGGAACTCATCGCCGCGCGCCGTGCCTCTTCCTACGCCGCCGGCACCGCCCGCACCCACATGCCGTCCGGGGTCAGATACGCGTCCACCTCCAGTCCGGCCTCGGCCAGCGCCTGTTCGAACTGTTCTACGGTCAGCGGCCTCGCCAGGAAGGTCTGGGTCCAGACCGCGTCCGGGAACACGTACTCGGCCCGCACCGCGTTCACCCCGTCGCCGACAGGCTCCGCCGACACGATCCGCACGGTGAAGCCGCTGGGGTCGACCCGCTCCCGCGGCACGTTCGAGTGGTAGTCCGCGCCCTCTCGCTGGATGAGCACGCGGCCGCCCGGCGCCAGGTGCCGGACGCAGGTGCGCAGCAGGGCCCGGCGCACCTCCGCGTCACCGGCGTGCACCAGGAACGACGCCAGCATCACCACGTCGAACGTCTCTCCCAGGTCCAGGTCCTCGATCGGACCGCATATCGTGCGCGCGCCGCGGACGCGCGCCAGCATCTCCGCGGACTCGTCCACCGCCGTGACCGTGAACCCGCGCTCCAGCAGCGGACGGGTCACGCGCCCCACACCGCACCCCAGCTCCAGGATGTGCGCTCCGGGCGGCACGGCCGCCGCGATGATGTCCGGCTCGTCGCCCACCGGCAGCCGCGCGTACAGCTCGACCGCGCAGCCGTCCGGGGTGATCGCCCCAGGTCCCGTTCCCTCATGTCCCGCACGCATCTCGACCGTCATGCCCGCACAACGGCCCACTCCCGCACAGCCGTTCCCCCATCGCACTGGTTCACCCCTTCGAGTCAATCCGGTCCGAGCCGGGAACCTTTGGTGAACGTCCGCCCGGGGAGTACGTTGCAAGAGGGAGTGATGATCCGATGCGTACGGGCAACGAGCCGGTGACCGCGCGCAGTGCCCTGCGGGCGCGGTTGTGGCTGAGCGTGTGGGGAGCGGCCTGGGCGGCCCTCGGCACGACGGCGTTCGCGCTGGCCGGGCGGACGGCCTGGGCGGCCGCGTGCGGGGCGGTGCTCCTGGTGGCCGCCGTCGACATGGCCGTGATCCTCAGGCACATCCGGCAGGGCCCGCACTACCAGCCGGGCCGCGACGTGCCGCCGTACCGGCCGGTGGACGGCCGGACGCGCTACGGGCGGCCCCCGCGCCACCACCACCCCTGACGGGGCGGCCGGGCGGGTCAGGAGTCGAAGCGGGCGGCTTTCAGGTACTCGGGGTTCGGGTCCAGGGCCGCGGCCAGCCGGAAGTGCCGCTTGGCCTGGTCGGGACGCCCCTGGCGTTCGTAGGTGCGGGCGAGCGCGAAGTGGGCGTAGGCGTTGTCCGGCTCGCGCTCCAGCACGACGGTGAACTCCAGCTCGGCGGGTCGCAGTTGCGCGGCGGCGAAGAAGGCACGCGCGCGCAGCAGACGGGCCGCGGTGTTCTCGGGGTGCGCGGCGATGACCCCGTCGAGCAGCTTGACCGCACCCCGCGGGTCCCGTGCGTTGAGCAGCTGCTCGGCGGCACGGAAGTCGATGACATGCGTCTCCGGCGTACGTCCGGTGGGACCGCTGGTCTCGGGCACGGCAGAGTCCTTCCCTCACTCGGGCGGTTCAACGCGCGCCCGGGCGGACGCTATTCCCCGGGCGGCCCGGCCGCGGCGTCGCCAGAACCCCCGGCGGCCGTACGTGCCCTGCGCACCAGGTCGTCCCACACCTGCGCCACCCGGCGCTCCAGCGCCTCCAGGGGCACGTCGTTGTCGATCACGATGTCCGCGATCTCCAGGCGCTGCTCGCGTGTCGCCTGCGCCGCCATGCGCGCGCGTGCGTCCTGCTCGGTCGTCCCCCGCAGCCGCACCAGCCGGTCGAGCCGGGTCTCGGTGCTCGCGTCGACGACGACCACGACGTCGTACAGCGGGGCCAGGCCGTTCTCGGTGAGGAGCGGCACGTCGTGCACGACGACGGCGTCGTCGGCCGCGGCGCTCTCCAGCTCGTCGGAGCGGGCGCGCACCAGGGGGTGCACGATGGCGTTCAGGGCGGCCAGTTTCGCGGGGTCGGCGAAGACGATCGAGCCGAGCCGGGGCCGGTCCAGACTGCCGTCCCCGGCGAGCACCTCCGGGCCGAAGGCCTCCACGACGGCCGCGAGACCCGCCGTTGCGGGCGCGACCACCTCGCGCGCGATGCGGTCGGAGTCGATCAGCACGGCGCCGTGCTCCACGAGCAGCCGTGACACCTCGCTCTTGCCGGCGCCGATCCCACCGGTCAGGCCCACTCTCAGCATGCGCGCAAGCCTAGTGCCGCGGCAGGCGGACCCTGCCACCGGCGGGATGGGCCACCGGCGGGACCGGCCACCGGGGCTAGGCGTCCCCTTCGCGCTCCGCCAGGAAGCGCTCGAACTCCATGCCGATCTCGTCCGCCGAGGGGATGTCCACCGGTTCGGCGAGCATGTTGCCCCGGGTCTCGGCGCCGGCAGCGGCGTCGTACTGGTGCTCCAGGCCCTGCACCAGGGCGGTCAGCTCCTCGTCGCCCTCCTGGATCTGCCGGTCGATCTCGTTCTGGGTGCGGTGCGCGTCCGTGCGCAGGGAGTGCGCGACCGCGGGCAGGACCAGTCCCGTGGCCGCCGTGATGGCCTCCAGGACGGTCAGCGCGGCGTCCGGGTACGGAGAGCGGGCGATGTAGTGCGGGACGTGGGCGGCGACGCCGAGGACGTCGTGCCCGGCCTCCATGAGGCGGTACTCCAGCAGCGCCTCGGCACTGCCGGGCACCTGGGCCTCGTCGAAGGGGCTGCGGTGGCCCGGGACGAGGTCGGTGCGGTTGCCGTGCGGGGTGAGGCCCACCGGACGGGTGTGCGGGACGCCCATCGGGATGCCGTGGAAGTTGACCGACAGGCGCACCCCGAGCCGCTCCACGACCTGCCGTACGGCGACCGCGAAGCGCTCCCACTCCACGTCCGGCTCGGGGCCGGACAGGAGCAGGAAGGGCGCCCCGGTGGCGTCCTGGACGAGCCGGACCTCGATGCCCGGTTCCTCGTACTCGGTCCACCGGTCGCGCTTGAAGGTCAGCAGCGGGCGGCGGGCCCGGTAGTCCACGAGCCGGTCGTGGTCGAAGCGGGCGACGACCTGGTGGGGCAGCGAACCGAGGATCCGGTCGACGATCTGGTCGCCGGTCTCACCCGCGTCGATGTATCCGTCGAAGTGGTAGAGCATGACCAGGCCGGCCGACTCCTGGGCGAGCGCCATGTCGACCACGGCCAGGCCCTTCGGCTCCCATGCGTACAAACCCTGCGGATCAAGCACTGTGACCGCTCCTCCTCGTGTCCGTACCCCTCAACGCGCCCCGGGGCATGGGCATTCCCGGCCACGCGGCTGATCAGGCACCTCTCAGCGCCTTCTCGTGCCGGTCTCCAGCCGTCCACGACGACGGGGCCGGGCACACCGGGAGAGGACACGGCGGGCCGGGCGCGGGGCACACCGAAAAAGGGGCACGCCGGGCCGGACACGCCGGAGACCCGCATCCCCGGTCGGGGATGCGGGCCTCCAGTGATCCGCTATGCCTCAGCGGCAGCGATCAGCTCTGGCCGCCGGCCAGCTTCTCGCGCAGGGCCGCAAGGGCCTCGTCCGAGGCCAGCGCACCGGAGGTGTCCGGGCCCTCGGAGGAGTACGAACCGCCACCACCGGACGCGGCCGGAGCCGCACCCGCCGTGTCGCCGCCCTCGGCAGCAGCCTTCTCGTCCGCCTCGCGGGACTTGATGACCTGCTGCTGGTGCTGCTCGAAGCGGGTCTGCGCCTCGGCGTACTGGTGCTCCCACGCCTCGCGCTGGGTCTCGTAGCCCTCGAGCCAGTCGTTGGTCTCGGGGTCGAAGCCCTCGGGGTAGATGTAGTTGCCCTGGTCGTCGTACGACGCGGCCATGCCGTACAGGGTCGGGTCGAACTCGACCGACGCCGGGTCGGCACCGAAGGCCTCGTTGGCCTGCTTCAGCGAGAGGCTGATGCGGCGGCGCTCGAGGTCGATGTCGATGACCTTGACGAAGATCTCGTCGTTGACCTGGACGACCTGCTCCGGGATCTCCACGTGGCGCTCGGCCAGCTCGGAGATGTGGACCAGACCCTCGATGCCCTCGTCCACGCGGACGAACGCACCGAACGGAACCAGCTTCGTGACCTTGCCGGGCACGACCTGGCCGATCTGGTGCGTGCGGGCGAACTGCTGCCACGGGTCTTCCTGGGTCGCCTTCAGCGACAGGGAGACGCGCTCGCGGTCCATGTCGACGTCCAGGACCTCGACCGTGACCTCCTGGCCGACCTCGACGACCTCGGAGGGGTGGTCGATGTGCTTCCAGGACAGCTCGGAGACGTGGACCAGACCGTCGACGCCACCCAGGTCCACGAAGGCACCGAAGTTGACGATCGAGGAGACGACGCCGGAACGGACCTGACCCTTCTGGAGGGTCGTGAGGAACGTCTGGCGGACCTCGGACTGGGTCTGCTCCAGCCAGGCACGGCGGGACAGGACCACGTTGTTGCGGTTCTTGTCCAGCTCGATGATCTTGGCCTCGAGCTCCTTGCCCACGTAGGGCTGGAGGTCGCGAACGCGGCGCATCTCGACCAGGGAGGCCGGGAGGAAGCCACGGAGGCCGATGTCGAGGATGAGACCACCCTTGACGACCTCGATGACGGTACCGGTGACGATCCCGTCCTCTTCCTTGATCTTCTCGATGGTGCCCCAGGCACGCTCGTACTGGGCGCGCTTCTTCGAGAGGATCAGGCGGCCTTCCTTGTCCTCCTTCTGGAGAACAAGGGCCTCGATCTCGTCACCGACGGCGACGACCTCGTTGGGGTCGACGTCGTGCTTGATGGAGAGCTCGCGGCTCGGGATGACGCCTTCGGTCTTGTAACCGATGTCGAGCAGGACCTCGTCCCGGTCGACCTTCACGATGACGCCGTCGACGATGTCGCCGTCGTTGAAGTACTTGATCGTCTCGTCGATCGCGGCGAGGAAGGCTTCCTCGTTACCGATGTCGTTGACCGCAACCTGCGGGGTGGTGGCGGTGGTCTCGGTGCTGCTCGTCATGTGGGAAAGGGCTCCGGTACGGACATTGAAGTCGTAGGTACTGCTTACGCCGGGAGCCCGTTTCGCTCTGCAGAAGCCGGACAGCCAAGGAAGCGCCCCACCGGGAACGGTGATGGCGCCTCGACAACCGAGGGGACATACATACAGATGCGAGCGCAGCCTGCTACGTCTGAGGTGCGCAGGCCCGCAGCGCAACTTGTAGCATACGGGGGCAGCCGGGCAGGGTCAATGCGCGAAGGCGCACACCCGGGGCGGATTGCCGCATTCCCGGCACAAGAATCGTCCCACGAGGCCACGAAGGGCCCGAGGGGCCCCGTCCGTGACACCTCAGGTGAGGGATGGACGGAAGAGTACGACGAGGGAGCCGATCATCCAAGAGCCGGAAGCGTCCGAACCCGAAGCCACCCGACGTGACGCGGACGTCACGGAGAGTTCCCGCGCCAACCGGGGCTGGTGGGACCGCAACGCGGACGAGTACCAGGTCGAGCACGGCACGTTCCTCGGTGACGACCGCTTCGTCTGGTGCCCGGAGGGCCTGGACGAGGTGGAGGCCGAGCTGCTCGGGCCGCCGGAGAAGCTCGCGGGGCGGGACGTCCTGGAGATCGGCGCCGGCGCCGCGCAGTGCGCGCGCTGGCTGGCCGCCCAGGGGGCCCGTCCGGTGGCCCTCGACCTCTCCCACCGCCAGCTCCAGCACGCGCTGCGCATCGGCGGATCGTTCCCCCTCGTCTGCGCGGACGCCGGCGCGCTGCCCTTCGCCGACGGCTCCTTCGACCTGGCGTGCTCGGCGTACGGAGCGCTGCCCTTCGTCGCCGACCCCCGGCAGGTGCTGCGGGAGGTGCACCGGGTGCTGCGCCCCGGTGGCCGCTTCGTGTTCTCGGTGACGCACCCGCTCCGCTGGGCCTTCCCGGACGAGCCGGGCCCGGAGGGACTGTCGGTGTCGTCCTCCTACTTTGACCGGACGCCGTACGTCGAGCAGGACGACGACGGCCGCGCCGTGTACGTCGAGCACCACCGGACGCTCGGCGACCGCGTCCGGGACATCGTCGCCTCGGGCTTCCGGCTGGTGGACCTGGTCGAGCCGGAGTGGCCGGCGTGGAACACCTCGGAGTGGGGCGGCTGGTCCCCGCTGCGCGGGAAGCTGATCCCGGGGACGGCGATCTTCGTGTGCGAGCGGGAGCGTCCGGGGGCGTGATCCGCCACGACGCCCTCGACGCGCTGCCCGTGCGCACGGCGCTGCCCGCCCTGCGCGACGCCCTGGCGGGGCCCGGCACCGCCGTCCTGGTGGCGCCGCCGGGCACCGGCAAGACGACGCTCGTGCCGCTGGCGCTGGCCGGGCTGACCGGCGGCGGGCCGGCGCGGCGGGTGCTCGTGGCCGAACCCCGCCGGATCGCCGCCCGCGCGGCGGCCCGGCGCATGGCGTGGCTGCTGGGCGAGCAGACCGGTGACAGCGTCGGCTACACCGTGCGCGGCGAGCGGGTCGTGGGGCCGCACGCGCGCGTGGAGGTCGTCACGACGGGCGTGCTGCTGCAGCGGCTCCAGCGCGACCAGGAGCTGACCGGGGTCGACGTCGTCGTGCTCGACGAGTGCCACGAGCGGCATCTGGACGCGGACACGGCGGCGGCCTTCCTGTGGGACGTGCGCCGGACGCTGCGGCCGGAGCTGGGGCTGGTGGCCGCGTCCGCCACGACCGACGCCGAGGGGTGGGCGCGGCTGCTGGGTGACGCGCCGGTGGTCGAGGCGGCGGGCGTGTCGCACCCGGTGGAGGTCGTCTGGGCGCCGCCGGCGCGTCCGGTCCGGCCGCCGCACGGGACGCGGGTGGACCCGGCGCTGCTGACGCACGTGGCGTCGGTGGTGCGGCGGGCGCTGGCCGAGCGGGAGGGGGACGTGCTGTGTTTCCTTCCCGGGGTGGGCGAGATCGCGCGGGTCGCCGGGCAGCTCGGCGGGCTCGGCGGCGTCGACGTGCTCCAGGTGCACGGGCGGGCGCCGGCCGCGGTGCAGGAAGCGGTGCTGACCGTGGCGCCGCGGCGCCGGGTGGTCCTGGCGACGTCGGTGGCGGAGTCGTCGCTGACGGTGCCCGGGGTGCGGGTGGTCGTCGACTCGGGGCTGGCCCGGGAGCCGCGGGTGGACCACGCGCGCGGGCTGAGCGCGCTGGCGACGGTACGGGCGTCGCAGGCGGCGGGGCGGCAGCGCGCGGGCCGGGCCGGCCGCGAGGCCCCGGGAGCGGTGTACCGGTGCTGGACGGAGGCGGAGGACGCCCGTCTGGCGCGTTTCCCGGCGCCGGAGATCAAGGTGGCCGACCTGACGGCGTTCGCGCTCCAGGCGGCGTGCTGGGGCGATCCCGGGGCCACCGGGCTGGCGCTGCTGGACCCGCCGCCGGGCGGGGCGATGGCGGCGGCGCGGGAGGTGCTCACGGCGATCGGGGCGGTCGACACCGCGGGCCGGGCCACGGACCGCGGGGCGCGGCTGGCCCGGCTGGGTCTGCACCCGCGGCTGGGCCGGGCCCTGCTGGACGCGGCCGCGGCGGTCGGCGCGGAGCGGGCCGCCGAGGTGGTCGCGCTGCTGAGCGAGGAGGTGCCCCGGGAGTACGGCTCGGACCTCGCCGCCGCGCTGCGGGCCGCCCGGCGCGGCGGTGACGCGTACGCGGGCCGGTGGCGCACCGAGGTGCGGCGGCTGCGGGGCGTGGCCGGGGAGTCCGGCGCGCCGTCCGGTCGCGGTGGCCGGTCCCGGGCGGCGGGCGCGGCGGGTGCGGCGGGCGAGGTGGGTGGCGGTGGGGACGACCGGGTCGCCGGGCTCGTCGCCGCCCTCGCCTTCCCGGAGCGGATCGCGAGGCTGGACGGCGGGTCCTGCCTCATGCTCTCCGGCACCCGGGCGCAGCTCCCCGAGGGGTCCGCGCTGCACGGCACGCCCTGGCTCGTCGTCGCCGTGGCCGACCGGCCGGCCGGTGCGGGGCACGCGCGCGTGCGGCTCGCGGCGGTGATCGACGAGGACGCCGCGCGGCAGGCGGCCGGGGCGCTCCTGGAGCGGTGCGAGGAAGTGCGCTGGGCCGAGGGGGACGTCGTCGCGCGGCGGGTCGAGCGGCTCGGAGCCGTGGAGCTGTCGGTGCGTCCGCTGGCGGACCCCTCCCCCGCGCTCGTCCGTGAGGCCCTGCTCGACGGGCTGCGGCGGGAGGGCTTCGGGCTGCTGCGGTGGTCGGCGCACGCCCGGGAACTGCGGCAGCGGCTGGCCTTCCTGCACGCGCGTCTGGGCGAGCCGTGGCCGGACGTCTCGGACGGCGCTCTGCACGCGCGCGTGCAGGAGTGGCTGGAGCCGGAACTGGGCCGGGCGCGGCGGCGTGCCGACCTCGCCCGGATCGACGCCGGTCAGGCGCTCGCGCGGCTGCTGCCCTGGGCGGGCGGTGTGGCGGCCCGGCTGGACGAGCTGGCCCCGGAGCGGATCACCGTACCGAGTGGGTCCAGGATCCGGATCGACTACGGGGATCCCGAGCGGCCGGTCCTCGCGGTGAAGCTCCAGGAGATGTTCGGGCTCCAGGAGTCACCGGCCGTGGCGGGTGTGCCCGTCCTGGTCCACCTGCTCTCCCCGGCCGGCCGGCCCGTCGCGGTCACGGCCGACCTGGCCTCCTTCTGGAAGGACGGCTACAAGGGCGTGCGGGCGGAGCTGCGCGGCCGCTATCCGAAGCATCCGTGGCCCGAGGACCCCGCCGGCGCCGAGCCGACCCGGCACACCAGCGCCCGGCTCAGGCGCTGACCGGCCCTGGCTCCCCCGGCCGCCAAGGACGGCGCCGGGTACGCCGAGGGGGCGCCTCCTCCGCCGCTGCGGACGGGGCGCCCCCGGGGGTGCGGTGCCTTACGCGCTGGGGCTCGGCGAGGGGTCGGCGCCGGCCGACGGATCGGCCGAGGGCGTGGCGGCGGCCGCGATGACCTTCAGCTCGACGGTGAGCGTGGCGCCGCCGGTGGTGGTGACGCGCAGCAGGAAGGTGCCGGCCGTGTCGTCCGCGTACAGCTTCGGCAGGAGCAGCAGGCCGTCGGCGTCCGTCTGGAGGCCGCTCAGGGTGCGGACGGCCTTGCCGTCGGCGTCCTTGAAGTAGGGGCCCTTGTCGTTGGCGGCGGTGTCACCGGCCGACGCGACGAGCGTGGCCGTCGCCGCCACCCGGTCCGCGACGGCGCCCTTGTACGTCGCCTTGACCTGGACCCGGTCGGCGAACTCGCCGCCCGCCGGGCAGCTGAGCGCGGTGTCGCCGGTGCGGGCCAGGGTGTCGGCGGCGCGCGCGGTGACCGTGGCCGCGTAGTCGACGCCGCGCAGCGAGCGGCCCACGACCGTGGCGCGGACCGTGAAGTCGCCGGTCTTCTCGCCCGCCTGGAGCGCCGGGGCGAGCGCGAGGCCCTTGGCGTCCGTGAGGACCGTGGCCACGCTCTCGCCGCCGGTGAAGGTGGCGTCGGTGTCCCCGGTGATGGTGAACCGGACGCGGACCTTGGCGACGCTCCTGCCCGTCTTCGACTCCGCGCGCGTGCTGATCCGGTCGGTGAACGCGTGCCCGGCCGTCGCGGTCAGCTGGGCCGTGCCCGCGTCCTCGAGGTGGTCCACGGTGTCGGTGGGGGTGGGCGTCCTCGGGGTGCTCGGCGGGATCGGCGGCGCCGGCGGGGTGGGCAGGTTCGGCGGGGTCGGGCTCGGCGGGGTCGGGCTCGTCCCGCCGCCCGGCCGGTGCGGCTTGTGCGGCTTGTGTGGCCTCGGGCTCTTCGCGGGCGGCTCGGAGGCCCTCGGGGAGGTGCTCCTGCCACCGCCGGTGTCGCTGCGCCCGGAGGGCAGGCTGCCGGTGCCGTCGGGGATCTCGTGCGTACCGGTGCGGTAGTACTCCAGCCACGACCGGACGGTGGCGAGGTAGTCCTGGGAGTTGTTGTAGCTGAGGATCGCGCGGTCGACGTCGCCCTGGACGGACAGGTCCCAGCCGTTGCGGCACAGGTAGTGGCCGGCGGCGAGCGCGGCGTCGTAGACGTTGTTGGGGTCCTTGACGCCGTCCCCGTTGCCGTCGCGGCCGGCCCAGGCCCAGGTGGACGGGATGAACTGCAGGGGCCCGACGGCCTGGTCGTAGGAGCTGTTGCCGTCGTAGCGGCCGTTGTCGGTGTCCTTGATGAGCGCGAAGCCGTTGCCGTCGAGCTGCGGGCCGAGGATGCGGCCGAGGGTGGTGCCGTCGGCGTCGACCCGGCCGCCGCGGGCCTGGCCGGACTCCACCTTGCCGATGGCGGCGAGGAGTTCCCAGGGCAGGTTGCAGCCCGGCTTGGAGCCGCGCAGCTCGGCCGCGGCCCTGCGGTACGCGTCCAGGACGGTCGCGGGGATGCCCGCCTCGGCCTCGCCACGGGAGACCGGGGTGCCGATGACCGGCGACGGGGTGGGGCCGGGCTCGGGGCTGTCCAGCGGCGGAAGGTCCGTGTAGTACGGCGAGTTGCCGGTGGCGGCGGCGCCGGCCCCGGCGTCCCCGGTGGGAGCGCCGGCGTCGGCCGAGGTCTGTCTGCCCGGGTCCTCGGCCGTCACCCCCGGTGCCTGGGAGGCGGAGAGGGCCGCGACCACCGCCGCGGCCACGGCGGTCGTCGCCGCCCCCTTGCGCAACCGGTTGCCGAAATGCGCCGCCATAGAGTGAATCCCTCCCAAGGGCGCCCGAAGCGCCCGTCTCCGTCTGTCTGCCTCGCCCCAGGTGTGACGGTCGAGCCGGTCCAGTGGTTGCCCCCGTTCCACCTTTCGAGTCATACGAAGGTGCGTTCGACCGTGCGCCGGGCACGGCGACCCAGGTGACCCTACGACAACTTGCTTTGCGCCAACAGCTGTTCGTGCCCGGTTTTCACCGGTTGGCCATATGCCGTCGGTGCGGTGTCCACCGCCCGGACCGGGTCCGCGCACACCGGCTCCCGCATACTGGACCGACGTGATCACCGGCCCCCGACGACGGCCGACGACCGCACCAGGGGACTCCGTTGCCGTTCACGCTCAGCCATGCGGCCGCCGTCCTGCCGGGGGTGCGCGGGGACGGGACCGGGCGGGGGCGGCTGGTGCCCGCGGTGCTGGTGGCGGGTTCCTTCGCGCCGGACATGACGTACTACGCGGCGAGTGTCCTGCCGGGCGGCATGGAGTTCGGCGTGTTCACCCACTCGTTCACCGGTGTGTTCACCGCCGACGTGCCGATCGCCTGGGCGCTGGTGGGCCTGTGGCTGCTGGTGCGCGAGCCGCTGGTGGCACTGGCGCCCCGGGCCCGGCAGGCGCGGCCGGCGGCGCTGCTGCGCTGCGGGGCGCCCCGCGCGCGCGTGCGGGCCGCCGGCGTCGCCCGCTGGTACGTCTGCGCCGTGCTCGGCGCGCTGACGCACGTGGTGTGGGACGCGTTCACGCACCACGACCGGTGGGGCACGCGGCTGTTCCCGGCGCTCGGCAGCCGGCGGCCGCACGGCGTGCCGCTCTACACGTGCGCGCAGTACGGCAGTTCGGCGGTGGCGGCCGTGGTGATCGCCGTCTTTCTGACCCGGGCGCTGCGGCGGGCACCGGCGGCCGGCCCCGCCGGCCCGGCCGGGGTACCCGCGCTGTCGGTGCGGGACCGGTGGCGGGCCGGTGCGGTGCTCGGCGGCTGCGCGGTGCTGGGGGCGGCGCAGCGGGCCCGGCAGTGGCGGGGGCACGGCGGCACGAGGCTCTGGGACCTGGTGCCCACGGTGTGCTTCGGGGCGGGCGCCGGGCTGTGCCTGGGCGTGCTGCTGTACGCCCTCGGGGTCAGGGCGTGGCGTCCGGCCCGGGACTTCGCGGCTCCCGGGAAGGGCGGGAAGCCGGGGAGGCCGGCCGGTCCTGCTGGTCCCGGCGGTCCTGCTGGTCCCGGCGGTCCTGGCCGGGCGGTCGGTGCCGGCCGGGACCGGCCGGATTCGCGGTGAGGGGGGCCACGAAGACGGTGAGGGTGCGCCGGGGGCGGGTCCGCGGGAGCCGGTCGAGGAGCAGGGCGAGGTGACCGCGGCCGAGATCGGCCCACTGGCGCCAGGCGAGGCGCGGCAGGTCCGCCCGCGCGGTGCGGGCGCTGAGCCGGTGCCGGAACGCCGTGGCGGCCGTGCGCACGGTGGCGGCGAGGTCGGCGGGGATGCGGGCGGTGCTTGCGTCGGCCGCGAGGGCCGGGACCGGCGCGTGCGAGGCGTCCCGGACCCCGGCGGTGTCCGCCCGGGCCGTGGTGCCCGCCTCGGGCGTCCGGCGATGGAGCATGCGTATACCCATGACCGCATCCTCACCGCCGGGCGGCCCGGTGGGCGTTCTGACGGGGGCCACGTGAGTGACGGTTCCCGGCAGCTCCGGGCGGTCCCGGGCGTCCGGCTGGTGCCCTGAGCTGCGGTTTTCGCCGAGGGCAGGACCGTACGCCGTGGCCCGCCGGTCACGTCCCCGCCGCCCTGCGACACGCGCGGGACCCGCCTGCGGGCGGGCGGCGGGGACGTGACCGGCGTGACCCGGACGAAAGACCCTAGTGCGCGGCCGACTCCCAGTCCGGGCCCACGCCGACCGAGACGTCCAGCGGAGCGCGGAGGTCGACGGCGCCCGCCATCTCGCGGCGGACGATCTCCTCGACGCGTTCGCGCTCCCCGGGCGCGATCTCCAGGACGATCTCGTCGTGGACCTGGAGCAGCATCCGGGACGTCAGGTCCGCCTCCCGCAGCGCCCGGTCGACGTTGAGCATGGCGACCTTGACGATGTCCGCCGCCGTGCCCTGGATAGGGGCGTTCAGCGCCATGCGCTCCGCCGTCTCGCGGCGCTGGCGGTTGTCGCTGTTGAGGTCGGGCAGGTACCGGCGGCGGCCGAGGAGGGTCTCGGTGTAACCGGTCGCCCGGGCCTCGTCGACCACCCGGCGCAGATAGTCCCGCACCCCGCCGAACCGCTCGAAGTACGCGTCGATCAGCGCGCGTGCCTCGCCCGCGTCGATGTTCAGCTGCTGGGACAGACCGAACGCGGACAGCCCGTACGCCAGGCCGTAGGACATCGCCTTGATCTTGCGGCGCATCTCGGCGTCCACCGCGGCGGGCTCCACCGCGAACACCCGGGACGCCGCCGTGGTGTGCAGGTCCTCGCCGGAGGTGAACGCCTCGATCAGGCCCTCGTCCTCGGAGAGGTGGGCCATCACGCGCAGTTCGATCTGGCTGTAGTCGGCCGTCATCAGGGACTCGAAGCCCTCGCCGACGACGAACCCGCGCCGGATGGCCCGGCCCTCGTCCGTGCGGACGGGGATGTTCTGCAGGTTGGGGTCGGTGGAGGACAGGCGCCCGGTGGCGGCCACCGTCTGGTTGAACGTGGTGTGGATACGGCCGTCGCCGGCGACGGTCTTGATCAGGCCCTCCACCGTGACGCGCAGCTTGGCCTGCTCCCGGTGGCGGAGCATGATCACCGGTAGTTCGTTGTCCGTCTGGCCGGCGAGCCAGGCGAGGGCGTCGGCGTCGGTGGTGTACCCGGTCTTGGTCTTCTTGGTCCTGGGCAGGGCCAGCTCGCCGAAGAGGACCTCCTGCAGCTGCTTGGGCGAGCCGAGGTTGAACTCGTGGCCGGCGGCCGCGTGGGCCTCCTTCACGGCCTGCTGCACCGCCCCGGCGAACATCTGCTCCATCGCCTCGAGGTGGGTGCGGTCCGCCGCGATGCCGTGCCGCTCCATGCGGGCCAGCAGGGCGGAGGTGGGCAGCTCGACGTCGCGCAGCAGGTCCGCCGCGCCGACCTCCTGGAGCCGGCCCTCGAAGGCCTCGCCCAGGTCGAGCACGGTCCGGGCCTGGATCATCAGCGCCTCCGCCTCGGCGCCGTCGTCCGCGCCGAAGGCCAGCTGGCCGTCGGCCGCGGCGGCCGGGGCCAGCTCGCGGTGCAGGTACTCCAGGGACAGCGCGTCCAGGTCGAAGGAGCGGCGGCCGGGCTTGACCAGGTAGGCGGCGAGCGCGGTGTCCATCGCCACGCCCCCGACGCTCCAGCCGTGCTCGGCGAAGACCCGCATGGCGGCCTTGGCGTTGTGCAGGATCTTGGGGCGGCCGGGGTCGGCCAGCCAGGCCGCGAACGCGTTCTCGTCGGCCTCGTCCAGCTCGGAGGGGTCGAACCAGGCGGCACTGCCGTCGGCGGCGGCCAGCGCGACCTCGGCGACCGAGCCGGCGCCCAGCGCCCAGGTGCTCACGGTGGCGGCGCCCAGGGTCTGCGCGCCGCGTGCGGCCAGCCAGGGGGCCAGCTCGCCGGTGCCCAGGACGCTGCCGTCCAGCTGCACGCCGTCCGTGCTGACCGGGGTGGTCTCGGCCTCCTCCGCGCCGGGGTCGACGGCGAAGAGCCGCTCGCGCAGGGACGGATTGCGGATCTCCAGGGTGTCCAGGATCATCGCGACGGCCTTGCGGTCGTACGGGGCCCGCTCCAGGTCGGCGACGGCCTTGGGCAGCTCCACCGCGCGCTCCAGCTCGGTCAGCCGGCGGTTCAGCTTGACCGCCTCCAGGTGGTCGCGCAGGTTCTGCCCGGCCTTGCCCTTGACCTCGTCGACGCGCTCGACCAGCTCCGCGAACGAACCGAACTGGTTGATCCACTTGGCGGCGGTCTTCTCGCCCACGCCCGGGATGCCGGGCAGGTTGTCGGAGGGGTCCCCGCGCAGCGCCGCGAAGTCGGGGTACTGGGCCGGCGTCAACCCGTACTTCTCGAAAACCTTCTCCGGGGTGAAGCGGGTCAGCTCCGAGACGCCCTTGGTCGGGTACAGCACCGTCGTGTGGTCGCTGACCAGCTGGAAGGAGTCGCGGTCGCCGGTGACGATCAGCACGTCGAAGCCCGCGGCCTCGGCCTGGGTGGCGAGGGTGGCGATGACGTCGTCGGCCTCGAACCCCTCGACGGCGAAGCGCTCGGCGTGCATCGCGTCGAGCAGCTCGCCGATCAGCTCGACCTGGCCCCGGAACTCGTCCGGCGTCTTGGAGCGGTTCGCCTTGTACTCGGTGAACTCCTGCGAGCGCCAGGTCTTGCGCGAGACGTCGAAGGCCACCGCGAAGTGCGTGGGCTCCTCGTCACGGAGCGTGTTGGCCAGCATCGACGCGAAGCCGTAGATCGCGTTCGTCGGCTGGCCCGTCGCGGTGGTGAAGTTCTCCGCGGGCAGCGCGAAGAACGCGCGGTAGGCCAGCGAGTGCCCGTCCATGAGCATCAGCCGGGGACGGCCGCCGGGGTGGGTGTCGGTCTGCTTCGGTGCTGTCTCTGCCACGCCCCCGATCCTGCCACGGCCCACTGACAGTGCGGGCCCGCGGTGGCCGCCGGGGAGCCGCCCGGCCGGCGCGGAGCGGGTGCCTGCGGTCATCGCTGTCGGTGCTCCGTGCGAGGATCGATGGCGCCGCGGGACCGGGGGGTCCCGGCAGCGGCACGGCAGGCGCGCAGGCGGAAGCGGCCGCGCGGGCGAAGGGGAGCGTGCGATGGCGACGAAGCCACCGAAGGGTGATCCGGTGCAGGACGCGCCGCGGGTCGCGGAGCCGGCGCACACGGCCGCCGGGCTGCCCGCCGTCGCGCACACGCTGCGCGTCGCCCAGCGGCAGATGGGTGTGAAGCGCACCGCGCTGACGCTGCTGCGGGTGAACCAGAAGGACGGCTTCGACTGCCCGGGCTGCGCCTGGCCGGAGCCGGAGCACCGACACCGGGCGGAGTTCTGCGAGAACGGCGCGAAGGCGGTGGCCGAGGAGGCCACCCTGCGCCGGGTCACCCCGGAGTTCTTCGCCGCGCACCCGGTGGCCGCGCTCGCCGCACGCAGCGGCTACTGGCTCGGCCAGCAGGGGCGGCTCACGCACCCCATGTACCTCCCCGAGGGCGGTACGCACTACGAGCCGGTCAGCTGGGAGCGCGCCTTCGACATCGTCGCCGAGGAGACGGCCGCCCTCGCCTCCCCCGACGAGGCCGTGTTCTACACCTCGGGCCGCACCAGCAACGAGGCCGCGTTCCTGTACCAGCTGTTCGCCCGCGAGCTGGGCACCAACAACCTGCCGGACTGCTCCAACATGTGCCACGAGTCGTCCGGTTCCGCGCTCTCGGAGACGATCGGCGTCGGCAAGGGCAGCGTCCTGCTGGAGGACCTGTACCAGGCCGACCTGATCATCGTGGCGGGGCAGAACCCCGGCACCAACCATCCGCGCATGCTCTCCGCGCTGGAGCGGGCGAAGGCGAACGGCGCGCGGATCATCAGCGTCAACCCGCTGCCCGAGGCCGGTCTGGAGCGCTTCAAGAACCCGCAGACGCCGCAGGGCATGCTCAAGGGCGCCCCCCTGACCGATCTGTTCCTGCAGATCCGCATCGGCGGCGACCAGGCCCTCTTCCGCCTCCTGAACAAGCTGGTGCTGCAGACCCCGGGCGCGGTGGACGAGGAGTTCGTGCGCGAGCACACCCACGGCTACGCGGAGTTCGCCGAGGCGGCCCGCGCCGCGGACTGGGACGAGACGCTGGCGGCGACCGGCCTCACGCGCGCGCAGATCGACGAGGCCCTGCGGATGGTCCTCGCCTCGCGGCGCACGATCGTGTGCTGGGCGATGGGCCTCACCCAGCACAAGCACTCCGTGCCGACCATCCGCGAGGTCGTCAACTTCCTGCTGCTGCGCGGCAACATCGGCCGGCCGGGCGCGGGCGTGTGCCCGGTGCGCGGCCACTCCAACGTGCAGGGCGACCGCACGATGGGCATCTTCGAGCGGCCCGCCCCGGCCTTCCTGGACGCGCTGGAGAGGGAGTTCGGGTTCGCGCCGCCGCGCGCGCACGGCTACGACGTCGTACGGGCCATCCGCGCGCTGCGTGACGGTGAGGCGAAGATGTTCTTCGCCATGGGCGGCAACTTCGTCGCCGCCTCCCCCGACACGGCGGTCACCGAGGCGGCCGTGCGGCGCGCGCGGCTGACCGTGCACGTGTCGACGAAGCTCAACCGCTCGCACGTCGTCACGGGCGCGCGGGCGCTGATCCTGCCGACGCTCGGCCGCACCGAGCGCGATGTGCAGGCGGGCGGCGAGCAGTTCGTCACCGTCGAGGACTCCATGGGCATGGTGCACGCCTCCCGCGGCCGCCTGGCGCCCGCGAGCGCGCACCTGCTGTCCGAGCCGGCGATCGTGTGCCGGCTGGCGCGCCGGGTGCTGGGCGAGGGCAGCCGGGTGCCCTGGGCGGAGTTCGAGAGGGACTACGCGGCGATCCGCGACCGCATCGCGCGCGTGGTCCCCGGCTTCGAGGACTTCAACGCGCGCGCGGCCCGGCCCGGCGGCTTCACCCTGCCGCACGCCCCGCGCGACGAGCGGCGCTTCCCGACGGCGACCGGCAAGGCCAACTTCACGGCGGCGCCGGTGGAGTACCCGCGGCTGCCCGAGGGGCGCCTGCTGCTCCAGACGCTGCGCTCGCACGACCAGTACAACACCACGATCTACGGGCTGGACGACCGCTACCGGGGCATCACCGCCGGGCGCCGGGTGGTGCTGGTCAACCCCGAGGACGCGCGGGACCTCGGGGTCGCCGACGGGGCGTACGTGGACCTGGTGAGCGAGTGGACGGACGGGGTGGAGCGGCGGGCGCCGGGCTTCCGCGTCGTGTCCTACCCGACGGCCCGGGGCTGCGCGGCGGCGTACTACCCGGAGACGAACGTGCTGGTGCCGCTGGACGCCACCGCCGACACCAGCAACACCCCCGCCAGCAAGTCCGTCGTGATCCGCCTGGAAGCCGGTCTGGAACAATCGGCGACCGACTGAGCGTTTGCTCAGCCGGCAGCAGGTGGACCACGAACGGAGCAGGCCCATGGGCGAGCAGCAGCACGTGAAGTTCCCGCAGGAGGTCGTCGACGAGTACGCCGCCCTGGGCGTCGACCTGGCCTCACTGTTCTCGGCCGGGTACCTCGGGGCGCGGATGGGGGTGCAGATCGTCGAGGCGTCGGCGGAGCGGGTCGTCGGGACGATGCCCGTGGAGGGCAACACCCAGCCGTACGGGCTGCTGCACGGAGGCGCCTCCGCGGTGCTGGCGGAGACGCTGGGCTCGGTCGGTTCGATGCTGCACGGGGGCACGTCGAAGATCGCTGTCGGCGTGGACCTGAACTGCACGCACCACCGGGGCGTGCGCTCGGGGTCGGTCACCGGCGTGGCCACGCCCGTGCACCGGGGGCGGTCGACGGCGACGTACGAGATCGTGATCAGCGACGAGGAGGGGCGCCGGGTGTGCACCGCCCGGCTGACCTGCCTGCTGCGGGACGCGCCGGCGGCGGGAGCGGACCGCCCCTGACCGCGGCCCGCCCCGGGCCCTCGCACGCCGGGGCGTGTGCTCGTACGCCCGTGTACGCCCGCACGCCCCCAGGCCCGCGTCCCCGCCGCCCGCGCGAACGCCCGGCGCATTGCGGGCGGTCCTCCGGGCGTCCTGCCGGCGACCTACCGAACGGTATTCCGCGCGGCGGCGCGAGACCATTCCGGGCGTAACGCTGCGTAACACAGGCGCAATACAGCGGCACCGCGGCGGCGTTCGCGGCGCGATCCCGGCGCGCCTTCCGGCGGCGTTCGCGGCCTTTCGCGGCCGGTGCGGCCCCAGCCCGCCCCGCGGCCAAGCGGAAGTGCGGGTTCTCAAAATGTGGACGCCGGGGAAATTCTGCCAAATCGGCCGAGAGCCTCCCACCCGGAAGTCCACCGTCCACGCCGTCATAACAAGAAAGTCACAAGCCACCGCACTGCGATGCTGATGTCTCCACACCGGGCTTAGAGTCACGGCCAGTCACCGCTCCATCGGGAGTTCGGTACCGGCACCGCAAACCCCGTCCCCGCAGGGACGGACGTGCCTGCGGAAAGGACTGATTGTGCGACAGCGTTCTCTGGTGATTCTCACCTCCGTTCTGACCACCGGAGCTCTGACTCTCACCGCCTGCGGCTCCCGCGACGACGACAACAGCAAGAGCGGCGAGAGCGGCAACGTCACGGTCACGATCGGCGTGGACGCCCCGCTGACCGGACAGAACTCCGCCACCGGCCTCGGCATCCAGTACGGCGCGCAGATCGCCGTGGACGACGCCAACAAGAACAAGACCGTCCCCGGCGTCACCTTCAAGATCAAGGCCCTGGACGACAAGGCGATCCCCGCGTCCGGCCAGCAGAACGCCACCCAGCTGGTGCAGGACAAGGACGTCCTCGGCGTCGTCGGCCCGCTGAACTCCGGTGTCGCGACGCAGATGCAGCAGGTCTTCGCCACCGCCAACCTGGTGCAGATCTCCCCGTCCAACACCGCCCCCGAGCTGACCCAGGGCAAGAACTGGCAGACCTCGAAGTCGCGCCCGTTCAAGACGTACTTCCGTACCGCCACCACCGACGCCCTGCAGGGCGCCTTCGCGGCGGACTACGTCTACAACGGCCTCAAGAAGAAGAAGGCCTTCGTCGTCGACGACAAGCAGACCTACGGCGCCGGCCTCTCCAAGATCTTCAAGGAGCAGTTCGCCAAGCAGGGCGGCAAGGTCATCGGCACCGACCACGTCAGCGTCGGCGACCGTGACTTCTCCACCCTGGTCACCAAGATCAAGAGCTCCGGCGCCGACCTGCTGTACTACGGCGGCCAGTACGACGAGTCCGAGGTGCTGACCAAGCAGCTCAAGGACGGCGGTGCCAAGATCCCGCTGTTCGGCGGCGACGGCATGTTCACCCCGACCTACATCAAGACGGCCGGCAAGGCCGCCGAGGGCGACCTGGTGACCTCGATCGGCGTCCCGGTCGACACCCTGCCGGCCGCCAAGGACTTCGTGAACACCTACAAGGCCAAGAAGTACCCCGGTGACTACGGCACCTACGGCTCGTACTCCTACGACGCCACCACCGCCATCATCAAGGCCGTCGGTGCGGTCGTGAAGGACGGCAAGGTTCCCTCCGACGCCCGCGCCCAGGTCGTCGACGCCGTCCAGAAGAGCTCCTTCGACGGCATCTCCGGCAAGATCGCTTTCGACGAGTTCGGCGACACCACCAACAAGCAGCTGACCGTCTACCAGGTCACCAGCGGTGAGTGGAAGTCCGTCAAGAGCGGCACCGCCAACCCCAAGAGCTGACGACCGGACACACCCGCTCCACCCAGGGCCGCGCGGCGCAGACCACCGTCACCGCGCGGCCCGCCCTCTACCTCCCCCTTGACTCTCCCCACCACATGGAGGCCATGCGGTGAACACCCTGCCGCAGCAGCTGGCCAACGGGCTGTTCCTAGGCTCGATGTACGGTCTGATCGCCATCGGCTACACGATGGTGTACGGAATCGTCCAGCTCATCAACTTCGCCCATGGCGAGATCTTCATGACCGGAGGTTTCGGCGCTCTCACGGTCTACCTCGCTCTGCCGGACGGCATATCCATGTGGATAGCACTGCCGTTGATGCTGATCGGCGGCGCGCTGGTCGCCGTCCTCATCGCCGTCGGCGCCGAGCGGTTCGCCTACCGGCCGCTGCGCGGCGCGCCACGCCTCGCACCGCTGATCACCGCGATCGGTCTCTCGCTCGCCATCCAGCAGGCCGTCTTCAACTGGTACCCCGAGGCCAAGTCCGCCCGGGTCTTCCCGCAGCTGCCGTTCGGGCCGTACCACCTCGGCTCGGTCACGATCCAGAGCGGTGACATCTTCCTGATCATCGCCGCCCCGATCTCCATGGCGATCCTGGCCTTCTTCGTGCGGCTCTCGCGCACCGGCCGCGCCATGCAGGCCACCGCGCAGGACCCGGACACCGCGCAGCTGATGGGCATCGACACCAACCGCATCATCGTCGTCGCCTTCGCCATCGGCGGCCTGTTCGCGGCGGTCGCCGGCCTCTCCTACGGCCTGAAGTACGGCTCGGTCGCCTACGACATGGGCTTCATCGCCGGTCTGAAGGCGTTCACCGCGGCCGTCCTCGGCGGCATCGGCAACATCTACGGCGCCATGCTCGGCGGTCTCGTCCTCGGTCTCGCCGAGGCCATGGCCACCGCCTACATCGCCGACATCCCCGGCATGCAGCAGCTCGGCGGCCAGGGCTGGGCGGCCGTGTGGGCCTTCGTCCTCCTCATCCTCGTGCTGCTCTTCAGACCTCAGGGGCTGCTGGGCGAGCGCGTCGCGGACAGGGCGTGAGCGGCATGAGCGACACCACCACCGCACCCGCCGCCGAGACCGCGGCCCCCGCCGGGCGCGGGCCGGTCCCGCTGCCCGCGGCCGCCGCCCGCCTGCTGATCGTCGCCGGCGCCCTCGCCACGATCGCCAGCACCTTCCTCAGCTGGACCTGGACCTCCGAGTTCCCCGGCGACCTGACGTACTACGGCTCCCCGGCCGGTCTGCAGATCCTGGCGCTGGTCGCCGGCGTCCTCACCCTGCTGCACGGCCTGACGCTGTTCGGCGTGCCGGGGCTGCGCGTGCTCAACCCGGGCGGCGCGACCACCCCGGTGCTCCTGACGACGTTGTCGGCGTTCACGGTCTGCTGGTTCACCGGCATCGCCATCACCGTCGACCTCGGCGGCCTGGTCAACCTGGACCCCGGCGCCTACGTCGCGATGGCCGCCTCCGCCCTGCCGGTGATCGGCGCCCTGGCCCTGCCGCACCCCGAGCCGGGCACCGGCGTGCGCGGCTACCTCACCAGGCCCGACCAGCCGCGCCCGGGCCGGCTGTCCCCGATCCTCGAGCGCGCCGTCATCACCGCCGCCACCGTGCTGGGCCTGGTGGTCTTCACCTACGGCATCGGCATCGACAACGACGCCAGCGAGACCTTCATCGGCTACCTCCTCGTCGTGCTGTTCGCGGCCTGGGGCCTGGTGCACGGCGGCGTCCTGGACCGGTACGCGGCGATCGCCACCCGGCACAAGGGCTTCGCGACCACCCTCACGTTCCTGGCGGCCGCGGCCTTCCCCTTCATCCAGAGCGACGACCACAACGCCAACGTCGGCGCGAACATCCTGATCTTCGCCACCGTCGCCCTCGGCCTGAACATCGTCGTCGGCCTCACCGGCCTGCTCGACCTCGGGTACGTCGCGTTCCTCGGCGTGGGCGCCTACGCGGCCGCGCTGGTCTCCGGCTCCGAGTACTCCCGGTTCGACGGCGTGCAGTTCCCGTTCTGGGCCGCGGCGCTGACCGGTATGGCCGCCTCGCTGGTGTTCGGTGTGCTGATCGGCGCGCCGACCCTGCGGCTGCGCGGCGACTACCTGGCCATCGTCACCCTCGGCTTCGGTGAGATCTTCCGCATCACCGTCAACAACCTCGACGGCGACTCCGGGCCGAACATCACCCGCGGCCCGAACGGCATCACCCAGATCCCGGACCTGGACATCTTCGGCTTCAACCTCGGGGCCGAGCACAGCATCGCCGGGTTCACCCTGGGCCGGTTCGCCAACTACCTGTTCCTGATGCTCGTCGTCACGGCGATCGTGGTGCTGGTCTTCACCCGCGCCGCCGACTCCCGCATCGGGCGCTCCTGGATCGCGATCCGCGAGGACGAGACCGCCGCCACCGCCATGGGCATCAACGGCTTCCGGGTCAAGCTCGTCGCCTTCGCCCTCGGCGCGTCCCTCGCGGGCCTCGCCGGCACCGTGATGGCGCACGTCAACTACAGCGTCAACCCGCAGCCGTACCAGTTCGCCGGTGCCGCGCCGCCCAACTCGGCCTTCCTGCTGGCCGCCGTCGTCCTCGGCGGCATGGGCACCGTCAGCGGCCCGCTGCTCGGCGCCAGCGTGCTCTACCTGGTCCCGGAGAAGCTCCAGTTCCTGCAGAACTACGAGCTGTTCGCGTTCGGTCTGGCGCTCGTCCTGCTGATGCGGTTCCGGCCGGAGGGCATCATCGCCAACCGCCGCCGCCAGCTGGAGTTCCACGAGACCGGCCAGCTCGACGTACCGGACCAACGGACACTGACCGACGAACCGGCCGTCACCAAGGCAGGGGCGTAAGCACGATGAGCACGATAACGACGCAGACCACTCCGGTCCTCGAAGCCCGCGCCGTCACCATGCGCTTCGGCGGCCTGACCGCCGTCCGCTCGGTCGACTTCACGGTCAACAGCGGTGAGATCGTCGGCCTGATCGGCCCGAACGGCGCCGGCAAGACCACCTTCTTCAACTGCCTCACCGGCCTGTACGTGCCGACCGAGGGCACGGTCTCCTACCGGGGCACCGTGCTGCCGCCCAAGCCGCACCTGGTGACCCAGGCGGGCATCGCCCGCACCTTCCAGAACATCCGGCTGTTCGCCAACATGACGGTGCTGGAGAACGTCCTGGTGGGCCGGCACACCCGCACCCGGGAGGGCCTGTGGTCCGCGCTGCTGCGCGGCCCCGGCTTCAAGAAGGCGGAGCGGGAGTCGGAGGAGCGGGCCATGGAACTTCTGGAGTTCATCGGCCTCGCCGCCAAGCGCGACCACCTCGCGCGCAACCTGCCCTACGGCGAGCAGCGCAAGCTGGAGATCGCGCGGGCGATGGCGTCCGAGCCCGGTCTGCTGCTGCTGGACGAGCCGACGGCCGGCATGAACCCGCAGGAGACCCGGGCCACCGAGGACCTGGTCTTCGCCATCCGGGACAAGGGCATCGCCGTGCTCGTCATCGAGCACGACATGCGGTTCATCTTCAACCTCTGTGACCGGGTCGCCGTCCTGGTCCAGGGCGAGAAGCTCGTCGAGGGCACCTCCGAGGTCGTCCAGGGCGACGAGCGTGTCGTCGCGGCCTACCTGGGCGAGCCCTTCGAGGGCGCTCCCGGCGCGGCCGAGGCCGCGGAGGTCGAGGCCGCGGAGACCGCGACCGCCGAGACCGCGACCGCCGGGAGCGCCGGGACCGAGGGCGACGGCGCCGGGGCGGCGGCTCCGGCCGAGGCGGAGAGCACCACCGGCACCACCAAGGGAGAGGCCCAGTGACCGCACTGCTGGAGGTCGAGGACCTCAGGGTCGCCTACGGCAAGATCGAGGCCGTCAAGGGCATCTCGTTCAGCGTCGAGGCCGGACAGGTCGTCACCCTCATCGGCACCAACGGCGCCGGCAAGACGACCACCCTGCGCACGCTGTCCGGACTGCTGAAGCCGGCCTCCGGCAGGGTCGTCTTCGACGGCAAGCCGCTCACCGAGGTTCCCGCGCACAAGATCGTCGCCCTCGGGCTCGCCCACTCCCCCGAGGGCCGGCACATCTTCCCGCGGCTGACCATCACCGAGAACCTCCAGCTCGGCGCCTTCCTCCGCAAGGACAAGGACGGCATCGAGAAGGACATCCAGCGCGCCTACGACCTCTTCCCCATCCTGGGTGAGCGGCGCAAGCAGGCCGCGGGCACCCTCTCGGGCGGTGAGCAGCAGATGCTGGCGATGGGCCGCGCCCTGATGTCCCGGCCGAAACTGCTGATGCTGGACGAGCCGTCCATGGGACTCTCGCCGATCATGATGCAGAAGATCATGGCGACGATCGCCGAGCTGAAGTCCCAGGGCACGACGATCCTGCTGGTGGAGCAGAACGCCCAGGCGGCGCTCTCGCTCGCCGACCAGGGCCATGTGATGGAGGTCGGCAGCATCGTCCTGTCGGGCACCGGCCAGGACCTGCTGCACGACGAGTCGGTGCGCAAGGCGTACCTCGGCGAGGACTAGGGTCTTTCGTCCGGCTCACGTCAGAGGCCCGCGTCCGCCGGTGCGGACGCGGGCCTTCGGCGTGTGTGACCGCGGGGCGCGGGGACTCAGCCCTTGTCGGGGCGGGCGGCCTTCTTCTCGGCGGCGTCCGCGATGACCGCCTCGGCGACCTGCTGCATGGACATGCGGCGGTCCATCGAGGTCTTCTGGATCCAGCGGAAGGCGGCCGGCTCGGTCAGGCCGTACTCCGTCTGAAGGACCGACTTGGCGCGGTCGACGAGCTTGCGGGTCTCCAGCCGCTGGCTGAGGTCGGCGACCTCGTTCTCCAGCTGCCGCAGCTCGTTGAACCGGGAGACGGCCATCTCGATGGCGGGGACGACGTCGCTCTTGCTGAACGGCTTCACCAGGTAGGCCATGGCGCCGGCGTCGCGGGCCCGCTCGACGAGGTCGCGCTGCGAGAAGGCGGTGAGCATCAGGACCGGCGCGATGGACTCCTCGGCGATCTTCTCGGCCGCCGAGATGCCGTCCAGCTTCGGCATCTTCACATCGAGGATGACCAGGTCGGGCTTGTGCTCACGGGCCAGCTCGACGGCCTGCTCGCCGTCACCGGCCTCGCCGACGACCGTGTACCCCTCCTCCTCCAGCATCTCCTTCAGATCGAGCCGGATCAGGGCCTCGTCCTCGGCGATGACGACACGGGTCGTCAGCGGAGGTACGTGCGACTTGTCGTCGTCGGGCACGTCTACGGGCTGGGGCGACTCGGCGGTCACGGGGGCTCCTCGTTCAGGGCAGGGGTACTGCTGACAAGAGCCTACCTAGCTACGGTATGGTGGACGCGCGGAGGGTCAGGGGAAACCTTGGAATCTGCGAGCCCCGGTAGCCCAATTGGCAGCAGGCAACGGATTCAAAACCCGTACAGTGTCGGTTCGAGTCCGACCCGGGGCACTTTTCCTTGGATTACAAGGTCACCAGTCACCGGTACGGCGTCAGTCTCCCCCCGGCCGTGTCCCCCCCAGCCGTGTCCCCCGGCCGGACAGCATCGCAGGGCCCCCCGCGCGGAGGGCCCTTCGTCATGTGCCGGCGCGGTCACGTGCCGCCGCGCCTCCTACCGCGGGCTGTCGTCCTCGCCGATGTGGTGGACGCGCACCAGGTTCGTCGCGCCGGGGACCCCGGGCGGGGAGCCGGCCGTGATGACCACGACGTCGCCCTTGCGGCAGCGGCCGTACTTCAGCAGCAGTTCGTCGACCTGCTCGACCATCGCGTCGGTGGAGTCGACGTGCGGGCCGAGGAAGGTCTCCGCGCCCCAGGTGAGGCTGAGCTGCGAGCGGGTGGCCGGCTCCGGGGTGAAGGCGAGCAGCGGGATGGGCGAGCGGTAGCGGGACAGGCGGCGGGCGGTGTCCCCCGACTGGCTGAAGGCCACCAGGAACTTCGCGCCCAGGAAGTCGCCCATCTCGGCGGCGGCCCGGGCGACCGCGCCGCCCTGGGTGCGGGGCTTGGTCAGCTCGGTCAGCGGCGGCAGGCCCCGGGCGAGGATGTCCTCCTCGGCGGCCTCGACGATCTTCGCCATGGTGCGGACGGTCTCCACCGGGTACTTGCCGACGCTGGTCTCGCCGGAGAGCATCACCGCGTCCGTGCCGTCGATGACCGCGTTCGCCACGTCCGAGGCCTCGGCGCGGGTCGGACGGGAGTTGTCGATCATCGAGTCCAGCATCTGGGTCGCCACGATGACCGGCTTGGCGTTGCGCCTGGCCAGCTTCACGGCCCGCTTCTGCACGATCGGGACCTGCTCCAGGGGCATCTCGACGCCCAGGTCGCCGCGGGCGACCATGATGCCGTCGAAGGCGGCGACGATGCCGTCGATGCTGTCGACCGCCTGCGGCTTCTCGACCTTGGCGATCACCGGGACGCGGCGACCCTCCTCGTCCATGATCCGGTGGACGTCCTCGATGTCCCGGCCGCTGCGCACGAAGGACAGCGCGACGATGTCGAAGCCGGTGTTCAGCGCCCAGCGCAGGTCGGCCTCGTCCTTGGCGGAGAGGGCGGGCACCGACACGGCGACGCCGGGCAGGTTCAGGCCCTTGTGGTCGGAGACCATGCCGCCCTCGACGACCCGGGTGTGCACGCGGGGGCCGTCGACGCCGGTGACCTCCAGGCAGACCTTGCCGTCGTCGACCAGGACGCGCTCACCGGGGGTGACGTCACCGGCCAGGCCCGCGTAGGTCGTTCCGCACCGGTGGCGGTCGCCCTCGGCGCCCTCCTCCACCGTGATGGTGAAGGAGTCGCCGCGTTCAAGCAGTACCGGTCCCTCGGCGAAGGTGCCGAGCCGGATCTTCGGGCCTTGAAGGTCGGCGAGCAGCCCGACGCTGCGGCCGGTCTCGTCGGAGGCCTTCCGCACGTGCCGGTAGCGCTCCTCGTGCTCGGCGTGGTCGCCGTGGCTGAGGTTGAATCGGGCGACGTCCATTCCGGCCTCGACCAGTGCCTTGATCTGGTCGTACGAGTCGGTGGCGGGTCCCAGAGTACAAACGATTTTCGCTCGGCGCATAACTCGAGCCTAGGCCTTACCCATGGGTAGGGAATCGGTCGCACATGACTGCCCAACAACGCTTGGGTGAAGCGTTATTGACAAGTGTTGAAGTGTGCGGCACTCCGCTCCGATGAGCATGCTCACAACCGCGGCGGGAGCATGGTGAATTGGGCGCTGACCTGGGCGGTGACGCGCAGCCGCTGGGGTTCGAGGTCGAGGGGCGGGGCGGGCTCGGCCTCGCCGGAGCGGGACATCCGGCGCATCCCGCGCTCGAACCCCGCCCGGGCGGGCCGGGGCCGCTCGGCACCGGTGTCGGCGAGTTCGACCAGCGCCGCGAGGGAGGTGCCGAGCGCCTCGGCGTACTCCCGGGCGCGCCGCAGGGCGTCCCGGACCGCCTGCTGCCGGGCCTCGCGGTGCACCGGTGAGCCGGGCCGCAGGGCCCACCAGGGGCCGTCGACCCGGGTCAGCTCCAGGTCGGCCAGCCGGGTGACGACGTCGCCGAGGACGGTGAAGTCGGTGAACTCGGCGGTGAGGCAGACCGTGCCGTGGTAGCCGCGGACGCGCTCGCCCCGGCCGCGCTCGGTCAGTTCGGGGGTGACCCCGAAGGCACCGGTCGACACCTGCGCCACGGCGTCCCCGCAGGACCTCACCAGGTCCAGGGCGGTGGCGTTGCGGCGGGTGAGGTCCTCCAGGGTGGCGCGCCGGTCGCGGCCCCGGGCGCCGACGGTCACGCTGATCCGGGCGATCTCGGGTTCGGCCTCCAGGTCGGCCTCGCCGCCCACCACCAGGAGCGGGGCGTCCGCGGTGCCGTACGGGGTGCTCGCCGGGCTGGTCATACGTCCCACTCTGTCACGGCTGCCCTGATCCCAGGCCCGTTCGGAGGTGTCCGGACATCAGATCGCAACCTCCTGGACCTGTTGCGGTCCGCGGTGCACGGGCCAGAATCTACGCGCGTCATCGATCTTTCGCCGAGGAGAGCCAGACATGCCGTTGAACCGCCGGAAGTTCCTGAAGAAGTCCGCCGCCACCGGGGCGGGCGTGGCCGTCGCCGGTGCCGCGGGGGCACCGGCGGCGCAGGCCGCCGGCGCGGTCGCGCCGGCGAAGCCGGCCAGGCACCCCAAGCGGTACTCCCTCACCGTCATGGGCACCACCGACCTGCACGGACACGTCTTCAACTGGGACTACTTCAAGGACGCGGAGTACGCCGACGCGGCGGGCAACGCCACCGGCCTGGCCCGCATCTCGACCCTGGTGGAGCAGGTGCGCGCGGAGAAGGGCCGCCGCAACACCCTGCTGCTGGACGCCGGCGACACGATCCAGGGCACCCCGCTGACGTACTACTACGCCAAGGTGGACCCGATCACCGCCAAGGGCGGCCCCGTGCACCCGATGGCGCAGGCGATGAACGCCATCGGCTACGACGCGGCGGCGCTCGGCAACCACGAGTTCAACTACGGCATCGAGACGCTGCGCGCGTGGGAGGAGCAGCTGCACTTCCCGCTGCTGGGCGCCAACGCGGTCGACGCCAAAACGCTGAAGCCCGCCTTCCCGCCCTACGTCGTCAAGACGTTCCACGTGCCGGGCGCCCCGCCCGTCAAGGTCGGTGTGCTGGGCCTGACCAACCCGGGCATCGCGATCTGGGACAAGGCCTATGTGCAGGGCAGGCTGGCCTTCCCCGGGCTGGAGGAGCAGGCCGCGAAGTGGGTGCCGAAGCTCCGGGCGCTGGGCGCTGACGTGGTGATCGTCTCGGCGCACTCGGGCACGTCCGGCACGTCCTCCTACGGCGACCAGCTCCCCTACGGGGAGAACGCGGCCGCCGAGGTCGCCCGGAAGGTGCCCGGCATCGACGCGATCCTGGTCGGCCACGCGCACCTGGAGATCCCCGAGCTGAAGGTCACCAACGAGGTGACGGGCAGGACCGTCGTGCTGTCCGAGCCGCTGTGCTACGCCGAGCGGCTGACCCTGTTCGACGTCGAGCTGGTGTTCGGCAAGGGCCGCTGGGAGGTGGAGTCGGTCTCCGCCTCGCTGCGCGACTCGGCCACGGTCGCCGACGACCCGAAGATCACCAAGCTGCTGAGCGACGAGCACGCCAAGGTCGTCGCGTACGTCAACCAGGTCGTCGGCACCGCGACCCAGACCCTGACCACGGTCGAGGCCCGGTACAAGGACGCCCCGATCATCGACCTGATCACCAGGGTGCAGGAGGACGTCGTCAAGGCGGCCCTGGCGGGCACCGAGTACGCCTCGCTGCCCGTCATCGCGCAGGCCTCGCCCTTCTCCCGGACCTCCGAGATCCCGGCCGGCAAGGTGACGATCCGGGACCTGTCCGGCCTGTACGTCTACGACAACACCCTGGTCGCGAAGGTGCTGACGGGTGCGCAGGTGCGGGCGTACCTGGAGTACTCGGCGCAGTACTACGTCCGTACGGCCGCCGGCGTACCCGTGGACGTGGCCAAGCTGACGAACGCGAACGGCCGTCCGGACTACAACTACGACTACGTCTCGGGCGTGAAGTACGAGATCGACATCGCGCAGGCGCCGGGGTCGCGGATCAGGAACCTGACCTTCGGCGGTGCCCCGCTGGACGACGCCCAGCAGTTCGTGCTGGCGGTGAACAACTACCGCGCCAACGGCGGCGGCGCCTTCCCCCACGTCGCCTCGGCCAAGGAGGTGTGGTCGGAGTCGACGGAGATCCGCACCCGGATCGCGGAGTGGGTGACCGCGAAGGGCGAGCTGGACCCGGCGGACTTCGCGTCGGTGGACTGGGTGCTCACCCGCGAGGGCACGCCCGTCTTCTAGCAGCACCTGGGCGGCACCGGGCCCGGTGGGTTCGGTGGTTCGGTGCCGCCGGGCTGTCTAGGGCCGGTCGTCGACCAGCGGGGTGAGCAGCTGAGGGGGCCGGGTGGAGGGGACCCGGCCGGCGGACTCGGCCAGGCCGAAGGTGGTGAACGCGGTGCGCTCGGGCAGCGGGTACAGCTCCTTCTCCGTCACCGAGTTGATGATGGTGGCGCTGCGCCAGGCGGCCAGCCCCAGGTCGGGCGCGCCCACGCCGTGCGTGTGCAGCTCGGCGTTCTGGACGTAGACCTGGCAGCCCGAGCCGGTCACGGCCGGGTCGAGGACCAGCCGGAACCGCTCGTCGATGCGCGGGCGCTCCTTGCTGTCGCGGCGCAGGTAGGGGTCGAGTCCGGCGAGCAGGCGGCCCAGGGACCGCTCCCGGTAGCCGGTGGCGAGCACGACGGCGTCGGTGGTGAGGCGGGAGCGGCTGCCCTGCTGCACGTGTTCCAGATGCAGTTCGATCTTGGTGGTGGCGATGCGGCCGGCGGTGCGGACCTGGACGCCGGGGGTGAGCACGGCGTCGGGCCAGCCGCCGTGCAGGGTGCGGCGGTACAGCTCGTCGTGGATGGCGGCGATGGTGTCGGCGTCGATGCCCTTGTACAGCTGCCACTGGGAGGAGACCAGCCGGTCGCGCACGGGCTCGGCGAGAGCGTGGAAGTAGCGGGTGTAGTCGGGGGTGAAGTGCTCCAGGCCGAGCTTGGAGTACTCCATGGGCGCGAACGCCTCGCTGCGGCCGAGCCAGTGCAGCTTCTCGCGGCCCGCGGGGCGGTGGCGCAGCAGGTCCAGGAAGACCTCGGCGCCCGACTGCCCGGAGCCGACGACGGTGACATGGTCGGCGGCGAGCACGGCCTCGCGGTGGTCGAGGTAGTCGGCGGCGTGCACGACCGGCACCCCGGGGGCGTCGACGAGCGGTTGCAGCGGGTCGGGGACGTAGGGCGCCGTGCCGACGCCGAGGACGATGTTGCGGGTGTACGTACGGCCGAGGGCCTCGGCCTCTCCGTCGGCGCCGAGCTGGGTGAAGTCGACCTCGAACGCGTCGCGTTCGGGGTTCCAGCGGACGGCGTCGACCTGGTGGCGGAAGTGCAGGGCGGGCAGGTTCCCGGAGACCCAGCGGCAGTAGGCGTCGTACTCGGCGCGCTGGATGTGGAAGCGCTCGGCGAAGTAGAAGGGGAAGAGGCGGTCGCGGGCCCTGAGGTAGCTGAGGAAGCTCCAGCGGCTGGCGGGGTCGGCGAGGGTCACCAGGTCGGCGAGGAAGGGCACCTGGAGGGTGGCGCCGTCGATGAGGAGCCCGGGGTGCCAGTCGAAGCCGGGGCGCTGCTCGTAGAAGACGGCGTCGAGTCCGGTGAGCGGGTGGGCGAGGGCGGCGAGGGACAGGTTGAACGGGCCGATGCCGATGCCGACCAGGTCGCGGGGGGCCTCGGGCTCGTGGCGTGGGGGGTGGGGCGTCGGGCTCATCGAGGGGTCGTTCCTTCCACGAGTTCGAGGAGGTGGGCCAGGTCGTCCGGCCGGGTGTGGGGGTTGAGGAGGGTGGCCTTGAGCCAGAGCCGGCCGTCCAGCCGGGCCCGGCCGAGGACGGCGCGACCCTCGTGCAGCAGACGGCGGCGCACGTCGGCCACGGCGTCGTCGCCGGCCTCGGCGGGCCGGAACAGGACCGTGCTGATGACGGGCCGGTCGTACAGCTCGAAGCCGGGGTGCTGTCCGACGAGGTCCGCGAACGCGCGGGCGAGCGCGCAGACCTGGTCGACGAGGGCGCCGAGGCCGGCGCGGCCCAGCGTCCGCAGGGTGACCGCGGCCTTGAGGACGTCGGGGCGGCGGGTGGTGCGCGGGGAGCGGCCGAGCAGGTCGGGCAGGCCCGCGGCGGTGTCGTCGTCGGCGTTGAGGTAGTCGGCGCGCTGGTGCAGGACGGCGAGTTCGCCGGGGCGGGCGACGGCGAGCAGGCCCGCGGCGGCCGGCTGCCAGCCGAGCTTGTGCAGGTCGAGGGTGACGGTCCGGGCGGCCTCCAGGCCGGCCAGCTTGCCGCGGTGCCGGTCGCTGAACAGCAGGCCTCCGCCGTAGGCGGCGTCGACGTGCAGCCGGACGCCGTGGGCGGCGCACAGGCCGGCGATCTGGGGCAGCGGGTCGATGAGGCCGGCGTCGGTGGTGCCCGCGGTGGCGGCGACCAGGAGCGGGCCGGGCAGCCGGGTGAGTGCCTCGTCGAGGGCGGCCGGGTCGAGGGTGCCGCTGGGGGCGGGGACGACGACGGGGTCGGGCAGGCCGAGCAGCCAGGCGGCGCGGGGCAGGGAGTGGTGGGCGTTGGCGCCGCACACCAGCTGGACGCTGCCGCCGTGCGCCTCGCGGGCGAGCAGCAGGGCGAGCTGGTTGGCCTCGGTGCCGCCGCTGGTGACCAGGGCGTCGGCCAGGCCGGCCGCGCGGGCCAGGGCGCGGGTGACGAGGGCTTCCAGGGCGGCGGCGGCCGGGGCCTGGTCCCAGGAGTCCAGGGAGGGGTTGAGGGCGCTGACGGCGAGGTCGGCGGCGGTGGCGACGGCGAGCGGCGGGCAGTGCAGGTGGGCCGCGCACAGCGGGTCGGCGGGGTCGGCGGCGCCCTCGGCGAGGGCGTGCACGAGGGCGCGCAGCGCGTCCGGGTCGCCGTCGTCGGGGAGCACGTCGCCCAGGGCGTCGGCGACGCGCGCGGCGACCGCGTCCGGGCCGCCGGCGGGCAGCGGTCCGCCGCGCGCCCGGCCGCCGTCGCGCAGCGCGTCGAGGACGGTGCCCAGCAGCGGCCGCAGGGCGTCCGGTCCGCCGGGTCCCGAGGCGAGGGGCGGCATGCTCATGGGCTCTCCTCCGGGGCGCGGGCGGGGCGGCGGCCGTGGCGGACCTCTCCGGGTCGTGCGTCCCAGCTTGTGCGCCGAGGATCCCGCGTGCCCGGGATGTCCAACGAACGCAACCCGAAAGTGGGTACTGCCCGTGCGGGCGGAAACGTGGGGGGCACGGGTGGGCCGCGGGGCCGGGTGGAGCTAACGTCGGTCGGGTGGTTGACGCGTGGATGATCGACGTACCGGGTGAGCGGGTGTGGGTGCGCGAGCCCGTCCCCGAGGACGAGGGGCCGCTGCTGGCCCTGTTCGCGGAGTGCGAGGACTGGTTCGTGGCGGCGACGGGGCTGCCGTCGGGCCCGGGTGACGTGCAGAGCCTGTTCTACTCGCTGCCGCCGGGCGCGAGTGCGGACGACAAGGTGCTGCTGGTGGTGGAGCGGGACGGCGTGGTCACCGGGCTGGTGGACGCCGTGCGCGACCACCCGGAACCGGGCGCGGTGGCGGTGGGCCTGTTCCTGCTGGCGCCCTGGGCGCGCGGGCGGGGCCTGGGCCGGGCGCTGGCCGAGTCGCTGCTGGCCCGCGCCGGGGACGTGTCCGCGGTGACGGCGACGGTACCGCCCGGCTGGCGTCCCGGTGAGGGCTTCCTGCGGCGCCTGGGCTTCGTCCTGGACAGCCCGCCCCCGGCGCGGGCCGAGGTGGGCAACCGGCGGACGGGACCGGCCGAGCGGGCCGTGCGGCGGGCGGTGCTGCGGGTCGCGGGGCGCTGAGCGGGAGCACTGAGCGGGAGCACTGAGCGGGAGCACTGAGCGGAGGCGCTGAGCGGGAGCGCCGGGAGGGACATCGGGGAAGGGTCCGCCGATGTCCCGTCGCGGTCACCGCCGGCGGGCCGCGCTCACCGCTGGTAGGTGCGCACCCGCAGCGCCCGGGCGAGGTCGTCGAGTTCGTCGGCGAGGTGGCGGCGCAGGGCGGTGACGGGTTCGGCGTCGCGCAGACAGGCCTCGCCCAGGGCGAGGTTGGCGGGGTCGACGGCGTGCCCGGGGAAGGCCCAGCGGCCGGCCGCGGCGGCGACGGCCGGGCCGCGGCGCGCCGCCAGGGCGACCGCGTCCTGGTAGTAGCGCGGCACGTAACTCTCCACCAGCTCGGCCTGTTCGGGCTGCCAGAAGCCCTGGGCGGTGGCGGTGAAGAGGTAGGCGGACAGGTCGTCGCGGTCGAACATCGCCGCCCACGCCTCCCGCTTGGCGTCCGCGTCCGGCAGGGCGGCGCGGCAGCGGGCGGCGCCCTCCTGGCCGGTGGCGGAGGGGTCGCGGGCCAGCTCGGCGGCGATGCCGGCCTCGTCGGTGGCGCCGAGGACGGCGAGCCGGCCCAGGATGCGCCAGCGCAGCTCGGGGTCCAGCTCCGGGCCGCCGGGCACGGTGCCGTCGGCGAGCCAGGCGGCGATGGTGTCGGGGTGCGCGGCGACGTCGATGAAGTGCCGTACGGCGAGCAGGCGCAGGCCGGGGTGGTCGCCGTCCTCGGTGCGCCGGATCAGGTCCCGGCACAGCGCGGTGAGGGTGGCCAGGGCGGCCGGGCGGTCCTCGGGCCGCAGGAAGCGGTCGGCGATCCGGCGGGTCGCGAACGTCAGCACGCCCTCGACGAGCGCCAGGTCCCGCTCGTGCGGGAGGTGGGCACGGGCGGTCTCCAGGTAGACGGCGGGCGGGAGTTCGCCGTCGCGGACCGCGTCGCGCAGCGCGTTCCACACCACCGCGCGGGTGAGCGCGTCGGGCAGGCCGGACAGCCCGGTGCGGATCGCCTCGAAGGAGCGGGCGTCGAAGCGGACCTTGGCGTAGGTGAGGTCGCCGTCGTTGAGCAGGAGCAGCGCGGGCGGCCTGCCGATGGGCTGCGGGGCGCTCTGCGGCAGGTCGAGGCCGATGCGCTCGCGCAGCACGAGCCGGCCCTCGTCGGTGAGGTCCTGGTCGTACAGGCCGACGGTGATGCGGTGCGGGCGGCTGCCCGCGCGGTCGACGGTGAGGGTGCGGGTGCCGTCGGGGGCGGTGGCGAGCACCGGGGTGAGGGTGTCGACGCCGCTGGTGCGCAGCCAGGCGTCGGCCCAGGCGGGGAGGTCGCGGTCGGTGGCCGCGGCGAGGGAGCCGATGAAGTCGGCGAGGGTGGCGTTGCCGAAGCGGTGGCGGGCGAAGTGGGTGTTGATGCCGGCGAGGAAGTCCTTCTCGCCGAGCCAGGCCACCAGCTGGCGCAGTGCGGAGGCGCCCTTGGCGTAGGAGATGCCGTCGAAGTTGAGCAGGGCGGCGGCGGTGTCGCCGACGGCGTCGGGGGCGACGGGGTGGGTGGAGGGGCGCTGGTCGGCGTCGTAGCCCCAGGACTTGCGGGCCACCCCGAACTCGGTCCAGGTGCCGGTGAAGCGGGTCGCCTCGGCGGTGGTGCGGTAGCCCATGTACTCGGCGAAGGACTCGTTGAGCCAGATGTCGTCCCACCACGTGAGGGTGACGAGGTCGCCGAACCACATGTGGGCCATCTCGTGGGCGATGACCATGGCGCGGGTCTGGCGCTCGGTGTCGGTGACGGCGGAGCGGTAGACGAAGTCGTCGCGGAAGGTGACCAGTCCGGGGTTCTCCATGGCGCCCGCGTTGAACTCGGGTACGAACGCCTGGTCGTAGGAGTCGAACGGGTACGCCTCCTCGAACTTCTCGTGGTAGCGGTCGAAGCAGGCGCGCGTGACCTCGAGGATCTCGTCGGCGTCGGCGTCGAGGTGGGGCGCGAGGGAGCGCCGGCAGTGGATGCCGAAGGGCAGCCCGCGGTGCTCGGTGCGCACCGAGTGCCAGGGCCCGGCGGCCACGGCGACCAGGTAGGTGGAGATGGGCGGCGTGGCGGCGGCCTGCCAGCGGCCCTCGCCGATGTGCTCGGTGACGCCGTTGGCGAGCACGGTCCAGCCCTCGGGGGCGGTGACGGACAGCTCGAACACGGCCTTCAGGTCGGGCTGGTCGAAGGCGGGGAAGACGCGCTGCACGTCGTCCAGGAACAGCTGGGAGTAGACGTAGGTCTCGCCGTCGCTGGGGTCGGTGAAGCGGTGCATGCCCTCGCCGGTGCGGGAGTAGCTCATGGCCGCGTCGACGCACAGCTCGTGCTCGCCGGGGGTGAGGCCGCGCAGCGGCAGCCGGTTGCCGTCCAGGGACTCGGGGTCGAGGGGCTGTCCGTCCAGCGTGACGGAGCGCAGCTCGGCGGGGATCAGCTGGACGAACGTCTCGCCCGCCGAGCGCGCGGCGAACCGGATCACGGTACGGGAGTCGAAGGTCTCGTCCCCGGTGGTCAGGTCCAGCTCGATCGTGTAGCGGTGGACGTCGATGAGCTGTGCTCTCAGCTGCGCTTCGTCGCGCGTCAGTACGGACATGGACGCCATGCTGCCTGATGGCGCCCACAGCGCACAGGGGCGGACCGGTTTAGGCGCTATGTCCGTCCGGGAGCCCGTGCGGGCGGCCCGGGCCCACCACCCGGCGGGCGTCCCGGGCCGCCCGCCGGCGGGGTCCGCTCAGGTCCGGTCCCGCGTCGCCGGGGTGGTCCGCTGGGCGTCGCGCTGGGGCGGGACGCGGCTGTCGGCGGGCGGCCGGGCGGGCGGCCGGCGGCCCGTGCGGTCCTCGATCAGTGCGCGCAGCTCGCCCAGCCGCCGCTCGGCGGCCAGCTGGCGCTGATGGGCCTCGTACAGGTACCGCACCTTGGTGCGCAGGGCCCAGGGGTCGACGGGTTTCATCAGCAGGTCGGCGACGCCCAGGCCGAAGGCGGTGGCGGACAGTTCCTGGTCCGGGCCGAAGCCGGTGAGCAGGATGACGGGTATGTGCTGGGTCTGTTCCAGGCGGCGCAGGTAGCGCACCACGTCCAGGCCGCTGACGCCCGGCATGCGCACGTCCAGCAGCAGCAGTCCGACCCGGCCCCGGAGCACCTGCTTGAGCGCCTCGTCGCCGCTGGTGGCGAGGTCCAGCCCGTACCCCAGCGGGGCCAGGGCGTTCTCCAGGGCGTACAGCGTGCCCCGGTGGTCGTCGACGATGAGGATCCTGGCATCCGACGGCATGGCCCGACGTCCCTCCCGCGTGGACCCCCAGCTTACGGCCCGGCACTGACATAGCGTGCCCGGCGGGGGACGGTGGGTGGCGGCGCCGCCGCCGCCCGCGGGAGGCCGCGCGTGTGGTGTCCGCCCGGATCGGCCGAGGTCAGCCGGTGGCCCGGGGCCCGCCGCCCGCGGAGTCCCCGGCGAGACTCTCGTGGTGCCGGATCACCTCGGCGATGATGAAATTGAGGAACTTCTCAGCGAAGGCCGGGTCCAGCTTGGCGTTCTCGGCGAGGGTGCGCAGCCGGGCGATCTGCCGGGCCTCGCGGGCCGGGTCGGCGGGCGGCAGCTGGTGGACGGCCTTGAGGCGGCCGACCTGCTGGGTGCACTTGAAGCGCTCGGCGAGCATGTGGACGACGGCCGCGTCGATGTTGTCGATGCTGTCGCGCAGCCGCTCCAGCTCCGCGCGCACCGCGGAGTCGACGTCACCGGTTCCGGTGTTGCTGATGGTCATGAGCGCCAACCCTAAGGGGCGCGGGGGCACTCCGGGAGGCGCGGGGCGGTCGCACCGGGGCAGCCCGGGGCGGTCGGGGGGCGGGGGCCAGCCGGGGCCGGGGCCGCGGGTCTCACCGGCCGCCGGGGTCCCGCGGCTCCGGGGCACCGGCCCGGACACCGCCGGGCGCACCCGCCGTACGCCCGGAGACCGTCGGACACGGCGGCGCCCGCGTCCGGTGGCCGGGCCCGTCCCGGCCCTAGAGTGGGAGGACCACCCGGGGCGTCTTTTGGGGGTAGGGACGTGGCGAACGGCGGACCGGTCCAGCACGGCTTCCCGCACCTGGGGACGGTACGGGAGGCCGTGACCGCGCTGTACCGGCGCCTGTCGTACGACACCGTGCGGACCTTCTCGACCAGCGTGGCCGCCGCCGACGTGGCGTTCTGCGACACCGACGACCTGTATCCGGGCGTGCAGCGGGTGGCCCGGGAACTGGTGCGGCACTTCCGGCTGCCGGACGCCCGCCCGGTGGTGAGCTTCCGCGACATGACCCACGCGGCGAACGTCGAACTCACCGCGGGCCCGGAGTACTTCATCGAGCTGAACGACCGTTTCCGCACCCACCGCAGGGACATCGGCGCGGCGCTCGCGCACGAGGTGACGCACGTCTACCTGCACCGCCTGGACCTGTCCTTCCCCGGCACGGCGGACAACGAGATCCTGACGGACACGGCGACGACGTACCTGGGCGCGGGCTGGCTGCTGCTGGACGCCTACCGGGAGGACGCGCTCACCTCGCAGAAGCTGGGCTACCTCACGCCCGAGGAGTTCGGGTACGTGCTGGCCAAGCGCGCCCTGGTGTTCGGTGAGGACCCCTCGCCGTGGTTCACCAGTGCGCAGGCCTGGACGGCGTACGGCAAGGGCATGGCGCGGGCCCGGCAGGACGCGCAGCAGCCGCCGCTGACGGCCGCCGGGTGGGCGGGGCGGCGCCGCTACGCCCACGACCGGCGCCGGGTGCCCGGGCCGCAGCCCGGGGTCGCCTACTCCTTCGACCCCGATCCGGCGGGGCCGGACGGGCGGCTGCGGGTCTCCTTCCCCTGCCCCACCTGTCACCAGCGGATCAGGGTGCCGGTGCGCGGCCGCGTCCGCGCGCGGTGCGGGCTGTGCCGGACGGTCCTGGAGTGCGACACGTAGACCGCGGCCGGCGCCGCTCACGCACCGCGCGCGCGATCCGGCCCCGCCGTACCCGCCCGGCCTGCCCGTTCGATATTCTTCGCCGCCGCCCCCCACCGGCTCACCCAGCCCGTTCCCCCACCGTCCCGTACGTCTGCGTCTTCTGAGCCCTCCCGAGGAGCCGGCCGTGACCGCCGAGTCCACCGTCACCACCTGTTACCGACATCCCAGGGTGGAGACGTACGTCCGCTGCACCCGCTGCGACCGCTTCATCTGCCCCGGCTGCATGCGCGAGGCCGCCGTCGGCCACCAGTGCCCGGAGTGCGTGCGGGAGGGGGCGCGGTCGGTCCGGCGGGCGCGTACCGCGTTCGGCGGCCGCATCCCGGCCGCGCCGCTGGTGACGTACGCGCTGATCGCGCTGAACGTGCTGGCCTACGCGGGCGAGCTGGCGCGGCCGTCGGTGGTGGGCCGGTTCGGGATGCTGGGCACCGTGCCGCCGGTGTACTCCCCCGAGGGCGTCGCGCACGGCGAGTGGTACCGGCTGCTGACCGGCGCCTTCCTGCACATGCCCGCCGACGAGGGCATCGGGGTCCTGCACATCGTGCTGAACATGGCGTCGCTGTGGAGCATCGGGCGGGTGGTGGAGAGCCGGCTCGGCCGGGTCCGCTACCTCGCGCTCTACCTGCTCTCCGCGCTCGGCGGCTCGGTCCTCGTCCTGCTGATCGCCCCGCAGGCCCTCACGGTCGGCGCGTCCGGCGCCATCTTCGGGCTGGGCGCCGCCTACTACGTCACGAGCCGCCGCATGGGCGTGAACCCGGCGGAGACCAACCGCCACCTGACGGGGCTGGTGCTGTGGCTGCTGCTCTCCGCGGGCATGACGTCCTGGCAGGGACACCTCGGCGGCCTGCTGGCGGGCGGCGCGGTGACGCTGGCCTTCGCCTACGCGCCCCGGGACCACCGCCGCACCCTCGTCCAGGCGGGGGCCTGCGTGGCGCTGTTCGCCCTGCTCGCCGTGGTGTCGTTCGCCCGGGTCCAGCAGCTGACGGGCGGTGCGGTGTGAGACGACGCGCCGGAATCCTGCTGTTCACCGCCGTCCCGGTCGTCGTCACCGCGGTGTTCTACGCCGTCGGGACCGCGCCCTCGGACTCCGCCGGCGCCGGGCAGAGCGCCTCGGCCGCCCAGCGCTCCCGCCAGGACGCCAAGGCGCGGGCCGAGGCCTCGGAGCGCGCCGAGGACGACGAGGTCGTCGCCGACGCCCCGCCCGGACTCGCCGCGCCGCACGAGAAGGAGATCGCGCAGCGCATCGTGGCCAGCGCGGAGAACTCCACCCTCGACTGGCGCAGCGCCTACGGCTACGTCGAGGACATCGGCGACGGCCAGGGCTACACCGCGGGCGTCATCGGCTTCTGCACCGGCACCCACGACCTGCTCACCCTGGTGGAGCGCTACACGAAGGACCGTCCGCACAACGGCCTGGCCCGGTACCTGCCCGCGCTGCGCAAGGTGGACGGGACGGACTCGCACGAGGGCCTGGACCCCGGCTTCCCCGCGGCCTGGCGGGCGGAGGCGAAGCGGGCGGCGTTCCGCCGGGCTCAGGACGAGGAGCGCGACCGCGTCTACTTCGGCCCGGCCGTCCGCCTGGCCAAGCTCGACGGGCTGGGCACGCTGGGGCAGTTCGCCTACTACGACGCGATGGTCTTCCACGGCCCCGGCACGGGCCCCGACAGCTTCTACGGCCTGCGGGAGCGGGCGCTGAACGAGGCCGACACCCCGTCCGAGGGCGGCAGCGAGAAGAACTTCATCGACATCTTCCTGGACGTCCGCCGCACGGCGATGAGGGCCAGGAAGCCGGGCGCCGACACCTCGCGCATCGACACCGCGCAGCGGGAGTTCCTGTACGACGGCAACCTCGGCCTGCGTCCCCCGCTGCGCTGGAAGGTGTACGGGGAGCCGTACGAGATCTCCTGAGAAGCCGTTCACGGCGCCCGCCCAGTCGTCCGGTCGGGGACTTGTCGGGCAGGCGCCGTGTGGTGTTCCGTACGCCTTTGTACGGGACGTCTGTGGGTGGTGCGGGTCAGACCGCCAGGGCGCGGTCGGTCGGGCGGATCGGGGCCGGCAGGTCGCTGGCACCGGTCAGGAAGCGGTCGACGCCGCGGGCGGCCGAGCGGCCCTCCGCGATCGCCCACACGATGAGGGACTGGCCGCGGCCGGCGTCACCGGCGACGAACACGCCCGGCACGTTGGTCTGGAACTCGGCGTCGCGGGCGATGTTGCCCCGCTCGTCCAGCGCCAGCCCGAACTGCTCGACCAGGCCGTTGTCGCGGTCGGTGCCGGTGAAGCCCATGGCGAGGGTGACCAGCTGGGCGGGGATCTTGCGTTCCGTGCCCGGCTTCTGGGTCAGCCTGCCCTCGACGAACTCGACCTCGGCCAGGTGCAGCCACTGCACGTTGCCGTCGTCGTCGCCCTCGAAGTGGGTGGTGGACGCCGAGTAGATGCGCTCGCCGCCCTCCTCGTGGGCCGAGGTGACCTTGTACAGGATCGGGAAGGTCGGCCAGGGCTGGCTGACCGGGTGCCGCTCGTCGTTCGGGCGGGGCATGATCTCCAGCTGGGTGACCGAGGCCGCGCCCTGGCGGTGGGCGGTGCCCACGCAGTCCGCGCCGGTGTCGCCACCGCCGATGACGACGACGTGCTTGCCCTCGGCCGAGATGGGGGGCGCCACGAAGTCGCCCTCCTGCACCTTGTTGGCCAGCGGGAGGTACTCCATGGCCTGGTAGATGCCCTTGAGTTCCCGGCCGGGCACCGGCAGGTCGCGGGCGGTGGTGGAGCCCGCCGCGATGACGACCGCGTCGTAGCGCTTCTTCAGGTCGGTCGCCTTGAGGTCACGGCCGATCTCGACCCCGGTGCGGAACCGGGTGCCCTCCGCGCGCATCTGCTCGATACGGCGGTTGATGTGCCGCTTCTCCATCTTGAACTCGGGGATGCCGTAGCGGAGGAGGCCTCCGATGCGGTCCGCGCGCTCGTAGACGGCGACCGTGTGGCCGGCCCGGGTCAGCTGCTGGGCGGCGGCCAGGCCCGCGGGGCCCGAGCCGACGACCGCGACCGTCTTGCCGGACAGCCGCTCCGGGATCTGCGGGGCGACGTCACCGGTCTCCCACGCCTTGTCGATGATCGAGACCTCGACGTTCTTGATGGTGACCGGCGGCTGGTTGATGCCGAGCACGCACGCCGACTCGCAGGGGGCCGGGCAGAGGCGGCCGGTGAACTCCGGGAAGTTGTTGGTCGCGTGCAGGCGCTCCTGCGCCGCGGCCCAGTCCTCGCGGTAGGCGTAGTCGTTCCACTCCGGGATCAGGTTCCCGAGCGGACAGCCGTTGTGGCAGAAGGGGATGCCGCAGTCCATGCACCGGCTGGCCTGCTTGCTGATGATCGGCAGCAGGGAGCCGGGGACGTAGACCTCGTTCCAGTCCTTCGTGCGCTCCTCGACGGGGCGGGTCCTGGCGACCTCACGGCCGTGGTTCAAAAAGCCCTTCGGGTCAGCCATTGATCGCCGCCTCCATCATCTTCTCGGTGATCTCGGTCTCGGAGAGACCCGCTCGCTCGGCGGCGTCCTTGGCGGCGAGCACTGCCTTGTACGTGCTGGGGATGATCTTGCTGAAGCGCGTCACGGCCTCGTCCCACCCGGCCAGCAGCTTCTGGGCGACCGTCGAACCGGTCTCCTCGGCGTGGCGGCGCACCACGTCGTGCAGCCACTGCCCGTCGGCCTCGTCCAGCGCCTCGACGGCGCCCGCGTTGCCGGCGTTGACGTTGTCGCGGTCCAGGTCGATGACGTAGGCGACGCCACCGGACATGCCGGCCGCGAAGTTACGGCCGGTCGGGCCGAGGACGACGGCGCGACCGCCGGTCATGTACTCGCAGCCGTGGTCGCCCACGCCCTCGGAGACGACCAGCGCGCCGGAGTTGCGGACGCAGAACCGCTCACCGGTGCGGCCGCGCAGGAACATCTCGCCGCCGGTGGCGCCGTAGCCGATGGTGTTGCCGGCGATGGTCGAGTACTCGGCGAGGTGGTCGGCCGCGCGGTCCGGGCGGACGACGATCCGGCCGCCGGACAGGCCCTTGCCGACGTAGTCGTTGGCGTCGCCCTCCAGCCGCAGGGTCACGCCGCGCGGCACGAAGGCGCCGAAGGACTGGCCGGCGGAGCCGGTGAAGGTGATGTCGATGGTGTCGTCGGGCAGGCCCGCACCGCCGAACTTCTTCGTCACCTCGTGGCCGAGCATGGTGCCGACCGTGCGGTTGATGTTGCGGATGGCGACCTGGGCGCGCACCGGCTGGGCGTCGGTCGCGCTGGACGCGGCCAGCGCGTCGGCGGCGAGCTTGATCAGCTCGTTGTCGAGCGCCTTCTCCAGACCGTGGTCCTGGGCGATCACCCGGTGGCGCGCCGCGCCCTCGGGCAGCTCGGGCACGTGGAACAGCGGCTTCAGGTCCAGGCCCTGGGCCTTCCAGTGGTCGACGGCCCGCTGGACGTCGAGCACCTCGGCGTGGCCGACGGCCTCCTCGATGGAGCGGAAGCCCAGCTCCGCGAGCAGCTCGCGGACCTCCTGCGCGATGAACGTGAAGAAGTTGACCACGTACTCGGCCTTGCCGGCGAAGCGGTCGCGCAGCACCGGGTTCTGGGTGGCGATGCCGACCGGGCAGGTGTCGAGGTGGCACACGCGCATCATGACGCAGCCGGAGACGACCAGCGGCGCGGTGGCGAAGCCGAACTCCTCGGCGCCGAGCAGCGCGGCGATGATCACGTCGCGGCCGGTCTTCAGCTGGCCGTCGGTCTGCACGACGATGCGGTCGCGCAGGCCGTTGAGCAGCAGCGTCTGCTGGGTCTCGGCCAGGCCCAGCTCCCAGGGGCCGCCCGCGTGCTTCAGCGAGGTCAGCGGGGAGGCGCCGGTGCCGCCGTCGTGGCCGGAGATCAGCACGACGTCCGCGTGCGCCTTGGACACACCCGCGGCGACCGTGCCGACGCCGACCTCGGAGACCAGCTTGACGTGCACCCGCGCCTGCGGGTTCGCGTTCTTCAGGTCGTGGATCAGCTGGGCGAGGTCCTCGATGGAGTAGATGTCGTGGTGCGGCGGCGGCGAGATGAGGCCGACACCCGGCGTCGAGTGCCGGGTCTTCGCCACCCACGGGTACACCTTGTGGCCGGGCAGCTGGCCGCCCTCGCCGGGCTTGGCGCCCTGGGCCATCTTGATCTGGATGTCGTCGGCGTTGACCAGGTACTCGGAGGTGACACCGAAGCGGCCGGAGGCGACCTGCTTGATGGCCGACCGGCGCGCCGGGTCGTACAGGCGGTCCGGGTCCTCGCCGCCCTCACCGGTGTTGGACTTGCCGCCCAGCTGGTTCATGGCGATGGCGAGGGTCTCGTGCGCCTCCTTGGAGATGGAGCCGTACGACATGGCGCCGGTGGAGAAGCGCTTGACGATCTCGGAGACCGGCTCGACCTCCTCCACCGGGATCGGCTCCCGGCCGGACTTCAGGCCGAACAGGCCGCGCAGCGTCATCAGGCGCTCGGACTGCTCGTTCACCCGGTCCGTGTACTTCTTGAAGATGTCGTAGCGGCCGGCGCGGGTGGAGTGCTGGAGGCGGAAGACCGTCTCCGGGTCGAACAGGTGCGGCTCGCCCTCGCGGCGCCACTGGTACTCGCCGCCGATCTCCAGCGCGCGGTGCGCCGGGGCGATGCCGGAGGCGGGGTAGGCCTTGGCGTGCCGGGCGGCGACCTCCTTGGCGATGACGTCGATGCCGACGCCGCCGATCTTGGTGGCCGTGCCGTTGAAGTACTTCGTCACGAACGCCTGGTCCAGGCCGACGGCCTCGAAGACCTGGGCGCCGCGGTAGGAGGCGACGGTGGAGATGCCCATCTTGGACATGACCTTCAGCACGCCCTTGCCGAGGGCGTAGATCAGGTTGCGGATGGCCTGCTCCGGCTCGAGGCCGCTGAGGAAGGTGCCCGCGCGCAGCAGGTCCTCGACGGACTCCATCGCCAGGTAGGGGTTGACGGCGGCGGCGCCGAAGCCGATGAGCAGGGCGACGTGGTGGACCTCGCGGACGTCCCCGGCCTCGACCAGCAGGCCCACCTGGGTGCGCTGCTTGGTGCGGATGAGGTGGTGGTGGACGGCCGAGGTGAGCAGCAGCGACGGGATCGGCGCGTGCTCGGCGTCGGAGTGGCGGTCCGACAGGACGATCAGCCGGGCGCCGTTGTCGATGGCGGCGTCGGCCTCGGCGCAGATCTCCTCGATGCGCGCGGCGAGGGCGTCACCGCCGCCGTGCACCCGGTACAGGCCGGAGAGGGTCGCGGCCTTGAAGCCGGGCATGTCGCCGTCGGCGTTGATGTGGATGAGCTTGGCCAGCTCGTCGTTGTCGATGACCGGGAAGGGCAGGGTGACCGAGCGGCAGGAGGCGGCCGTCGGCTCCAGCAGGTTGCCCTCGGGGCCCAGCGACGAGCGCAGGGAGGTGACCAGTTCCTCGCGGATGGCGTCCAGCGGCGGGTTGGTGACCTGCGCGAACAGCTGGGTGAAGTAGTCGAACAGCAGCCGCGGGCGCTCGGAGAGGGCCGCGATCGGGGAGTCGGTGCCCATCGAGCCGATCGGCTCCGCGCCGGCCTTGGCCATCGGCGCCAGGATGACGCGCAGCTCTTCCTCGGTGTAGCCGAAGGTCTGCTGGCGGCGGGTGACCGAGGCGTGGGTGTGGACGATGTGCTCGCGCTCGGGCAGGTCGCCCAGCTCGATCTCGCCGGCCTCCAGCCACTCGGCGTACGGCTTCTCCGCCGCGAGCTGGGCCTTGATCTCGTCGTCCTCGATGATGCGGTGCTCGGCGGTGTCCACGAGGAACATCCGGCCGGGCTGCAGGCGGCCCTTGCGCACGACCCGGGCCGGGTCGATGTCGAGGACGCCGACCTCGGAGCCGAGGACGACGAGGCCGTCGTCGGTGACCCAGTAGCGGCCGGGGCGCAGGCCGTTGCGGTCAAGCACGGCGCCGACCTGGGTGCCGTCGGTGAAGGTGACGCAGGCGGGGCCGTCCCAGGGCTCCATCATCGTGGAGTGGAACTGGTAGAAGGCGCGCCGGGCCGGGTCCATGGAGTCGTGGTTCTCCCACGCCTCCGGGATCATCATCAGCACGGAGTGCGGCAGCGAACGCCCGCCCAGGTGCAGCAGTTCGAGCACCTCGTCGAAGGACGCGGAGTCGGAGGCGTCCGGCGTACAGATCGGGAAGATCCGCTCCAGGTCCTTGCCGTCGCCGCCGAAGACGTCCGCGACGAGCTGGGACTCGCGGGCGACCATCCAGTTGCGGTTGCCCTTGACCGTGTTGATCTCGCCGTTGTGCGCGACGAACCGGTACGGGTGGGCGAGCGGCCAGCTCGGGAAGGTGTTGGTGGAGAACCGGGAGTGCACGAGCGCGATCGCGGAGGCGAAGCGGCGGTCGGACAGGTCCGGGAAGAAGGGCTCCAGCTGACCGGTGGTCAGCATGCCCTTGTAGACGATGGTCCGCGCGGACAGCGACGGGAAGTAGACCCCGGCCTCGCGCTCGGCGCGCTTGCGCAGCACGAACGCCCGGCGGTCCAGCGCGATGCCCTCGCTGGCCGCGTCGGTCACGAACACCTGCCGGAAGACCGGCATGGTGGAGCGGGCGGTGGCGCCCAGCAGCTCGGGGGCGACGGGGACCTCGCGCCAGCCGAGGACGGTGAGGCCCTCGTCGGCCGCGATCGTCTCGATCCGCGAGACGGCGTCGTCGATGCCGTCCTCCGGGAGGAAGGCGATGCCCACGGCGTAGGAGCCGGCCGCGGGCAGGTCGAATCCGGCCACCTCGCGGAAGAACGCGTCGGGAACCTGGGACAGGATGCCCGCGCCGTCGCCGGAGTCGGGCTCGGAGCCGGTGGCGCCGCGGTGCTCAAGGTTGCGCAGAACCGTGAGCGCCTGCTCGACCAGCGCGTGGCTCGCCTCGCCGGTGAGGGTGGCCACGAAGCCGACGCCGCAGGCGTCGTGCTCGTTGCGGGGGTCGTACATACCCTGCGCAGCAGGGCGAGCATCCATGAAGGACCAGTTCTGGCCATTCGCGGAATGCTGGGACGGCTGGCGCGGCGTACGCATCGGCTCTCCCGTCGTCGTCAGGTGGCATGTGCTGGTGCCGAGGGACGACGTTGGCCCTCTGCTGAGTGCAAAATTTCGTGCAGGTTACATGATGGAGCGGTTCCCGGGAACCGGATACTCCGTTCCAACATGCGGACGCCTCGGGGTGACGGCGAGGGTGCCGTGAGGTTACGGCGAGGTGCCGCGCGAGGCGGCGGAAGAGGGGCTGCGGACCGGACGGGATCGGTCGGATCGGCGTCCGTCGGCCCGGGGGCGGGAAGGGCAGTGTCACCCGCCCCGCGGTGCACGTCAGGCGTCATTGCCCGCAGCGCTTACGGCTGATGCCCGGTGGCCGACCGTTCGAAACCAGCGGGTAACGGCTATCTATGCGGCCCAACGCATAACTTCAGCCGCGGTCATCCTACGGCCGTTCCGAACAATGTGCCCAGGGCGTACGTCACACCGGCCGCCGCACCGCCGAGGGTGAGCTGGCGCAGGCCGCTGAACCACCAGCTGCGCGCGGTCACCCGGGCCACCACGGCGCCGCAGCCGAACAGCCCGGCGAGGGCCAGCAGCACGGCCGGCCAGAGCGTGGCCGCGCCCAGCAGGTACGGCAGCACGGGCAGCAGGGCGCCCAGCGCGAAGGCGCCGAACGACGACACGGCCGCGACGAGCGGCGAGGGCAGGTCGCCGGGGTCGATGCCCAGCTCCTCGCGGGCGTGTATCTCCAGGGCCTGCTCGGGATCGGCCGAGAGCTGACGGGCCACCTCGCGGGCCAGCGCGGGCTCGACGCCGCGGGCCTCGTAGAGCGCGGCCAGCTCGGCCTCCTCGTCCTGCGGGTGCCGGCGCAGCTCGCGCCGCTCGACGTCGAGTTCCGCCTCGACGAGTTCGCGCTGCGAGGCGACCGAGGTGTACTCGCCGGCCGCCATCGAGAAGGCACCCGCGGCGAGTCCGGCGAGGCCGGTGATGACTATGGTGTGCGGGCTGACCGCGCCGCCCGCCACGCCGGTCATCAGGGCGAGGTTGGAGACCAGGCCGTCCATGGCGCCGAAGACGGCGGGGCGCAGCCAGCCGCCGTTGACGTCCCGGTGGGTGTGGTTGTCCCGGTGCGCCTCGTGCAGCACCGCCTCGGTCTCGATGATGGCCATGAAGGGTCCCCCAGGGAAGCTTAGCCAAAGCTAACTTTGGACGCGTTCTATTTTTCGACAACACTGAATCTACGCCCGTGATTCCCGCCCCGCCAGCAAGGAAAGGCTGGGCTAACCAGCGCTTTCTCCGCCGGACGCCGCTGCCGACCGGGTGACACGGCGGCCCGGCGGGCTCGGTCGCGCCGCCCGGGTGGCACATCTGTGCAAAGGGCTCCGCCCCCCGGCCGAGCCGCCCCGGAGGTGAGGCCGCATGGCATCGATCCGCGATCGGGCGCGCGGCGCCCTGCTGGGCCTGGCCGTCGGCGACGCGCTCGGGGCACCCGCCGAGAACCTCAGGCCCTCCGAGATCCGGGCCCGCTGGGGCCGGATCACCGGCTACGTCGCCGAGCGGCCGTCCGGCACCGACGACACCGAGTACGCGATCTTCTCCGGGCTGCTGCTGGCCCGGCACGGCTCGGCGCTCACCCCGGCGCACGTGGAGGCGGCCTGGCACGAGTGGATCGCCGACCGGGCCGAGGGCCCGTTCCGGGGCGCGGGCTTCAGCGAGCGCGGCACGCTGGAGAACCTCCGCCGCGGGCTGGCGGCGCCCATCTCCGCCCAGCACCGGCACGCCTGGAGCGACGGCCTCGCCATGCGCGCGGCGCCCTTCGGGGTGTTCGCGGCGGGCCGGCCCGCCGAGGCGGCCCGGCTGGTGGCGATCGACGGCTCGGTCAGCCACGAGGGCGAGGGCATCTACGGCGGCCAGGCGGTCGCCGCCGGCGTCGCGGCGGCGATGGCCGGCGCCGAGCCCGGGGCGGTGGTCGCCGCCGCGCTCGCGGTCGTTCCCGACGACTCCTGGACGGCCCGCTCCCTGCGCCGCGCCGCCGCCGTGGCCCACCGCGGCGAACGCGCGGTCCGCTCCGCCGTCGTCATCGGCGGCTACCCCTGGACGGACCTCGCGCCCGAGGCGGTCGCCCTCGCCTTCGGCGCCTACGCGGCGGCCGACGGCGACTTCCGCGGGGCCGTCCTGGCGGCCGTCAACATGGGCCGCGACGCCGACACCACCGCCGCGGTCGCGGGCGCCCTGGCCGGGGCGACCGAGGGCGTCTCGGCCGTACCCACCGCGTGGGCGGCCGCGATCGGCCCGGCCCGCGGCAGGTGTCTGCCGTCCATGGCCGGACACCACGTGCTGGACGTGGCGGAGCTGCTGGTGCCGGAGGAGGGCGGGAAGTGGGGAGCGGACGTCGTCGTGCCGGGCTTCCTGCCGGGAGCGGTGCGCGACCTCGTGGACAGCGGCGTGGCCCAGCTGGCACCGGACGCGGTGGACGGCCTCCTCACGGGTGCGAAACCGGTGGCGGAGGCGGCGGACGGCACCCGCACCGCCGCCCGAGCGGCCCCGGTGGCCGCCGCGGGTGCCGGAGCCGGTGCCAAAGAAGCCGACGAGGAGGCGCGAGGGTGAGCCGCCGTATCGAGGGCCTGCTGCTGGGGCTGGCCGCCGGGGACGCCGCGGGCTGGCCCGCCGCCCGGCACCGCGCCGCCCGCATGCCCGAGTGGACCCGCCGCCTGACCCGGGAACTCGACACCTTCGCCGAGCAGAACGCCACCACCACCCTGCCCGTCCCGATCGCCCTGAACCAGCCCCCCGAACCCCTGCGCCTGGGCCCCTCCGACGACGCCGAATGGGCGGCCTTCGCCGCGGAGGCGGTGCTGCGGGCCGGGGACGACCAGACGCTCGGCGACCTCAGCCGCGAACGCCGTACCCGGGCCGCCATCGACCTGACCTGGTCCGCCGTCGCCTCGGAGGTGGCCGCCGCCGCGGACCGCGCCCCCGAGATCGAGTCGGCGGTGCTGCCGCTGCGCGCCCGCATCTCCGTCCGCGCGGGCCTGGGCAACCTGGCCGCCGGACTGCGCCCGCCCGCCAGCGGTCACGACAACCCGCACTACTTCGACGACGCGGCCTGCGTCCGGGCCTGCGTCCTGGCCGTGGCGCACCCCGGCGACCCCGCCCGCGCCGCCGATCTCGCCGAGTTCGACGCCCGGTACACCCAGGACGGCGACGGGGTGCACGGCGCCCGGGCGATGGCGGCGGCCCTGGCGCTGGCCGTGGCCGGGGCGGACGTCGGCGCCTGTGTGACGGCCGCCCTCGCCGAACTGCCCGCGGCCACCGAGATCGGCCGCAACGCCCGCCACGCCCTCGCCCTGGCCGAGGACGCCGGGTCCGCGTTCGCTCTCGTCCCGCTGCTCGAACACCAGATCGTCGACCACGTCTACAGCTACGGCATCACCGCCGCCGAGACGGTCCCCGTCGCGCTCGCCCTGGCCACCGCCGCGCGCGGCCGCCTAGCCGAGGCGGTCCCGGCGGCCGCGTGCCTGTCCCGGGTCGCCGACTCCGCGCCCGCCCTCGTGGGCGCCCTCACCGGAGCGCTCGGCGGCGGCGACGCCGTACCGGAGAGCTGGCGGGACGCCTGCCGGACCCTGCCCGGCTGCACGCTGCCCCGCCTCACCGGCACCGACCTGGTGGAACTCGCCGGACTCCTGGAAGCCGCACAACCGGCCGGACCGGGAGGATGATTCCGGCATGACGCCCAAAGGAGAAGAAAGCAGCGGGCCGCGTCTGCTCTGCCTGGCCGAACGGATCACCGCCGCGCTGGTCGGCGCCGCCGTCGGCGACGCGCTCGGCGGACCGGTCGAGGGCTACTCCCCCGACCAGATCACCGAGCGCCACGGCGGCCGGGTGCACGGCATCGTCGGCCCCTGGAACGGCGACGCCTGGCGCACCGCCCGCCCCCTCGCCCCGTACCACAAGGGCGACGGGCACGTCACCGACGACACCCTGATGACCCACGCGCTGATCCGGGTCTACGCCCGCGTCCGCGACCACCTCGACGCCTACGCGGTCGCCGAGCACCTGGTGCCGGACCTGATGACGACCCCGCGCTGGGTCCCGGAGCTGGAGACCGAGGCCCTCCTGCTGCACCGCGTCTTCCTGGCCGAGAAGTGGCTGGTGGCCCGGCTGCACTACGGCCACGCCGACCCCCGGGAGGCGGGCGTCGGCAACATCGTCAACTGCGGCGCGGCGATGTACATGGCACCCGTCGGCCTGGTCAACGCCGCCAACCCCGCGGCCGCGTACGCCGAGGCCCTCGACGTCGCCGGGGCGCACCAGTCGTCGTACGGCCGTGAGGCGGCCGGTGTCTTCGCGGCGGCGGTGGCCGCGGCGGCCGCGCCGGGCGCGACCCCGGAGTCGGTCGTCACCGCCGCGCTGTCCCTGGCCAAGGACGGCACCCGCACGGCGATCGAGCGGGTCTGCGAGACCGCCGCCGCCCACCGCGACACCGAGTCGGCGCTGGTCCCGCTGCGCCGGGCGGTGGAGCCCTACGACACCGTGGGACCGGACTACCGCGCCCCCTCCCTCGGCGCCCGCCGCCCCTCCCGGCTGCACTCCATCGAGGAACTGCCGATCGCCCTCGGCATGCTGCTGGTCGGCGGCGGCGACTACCGCCGGGCGGTCCTGGGCGCGGTCAACTACGGCCGCGACTGCGACTCCATCGCCACGATGACCGGGGCGCTGGCCGGGGCGCTCGGCTCACCGGCGCCCGACGAGTGGGCGAAGACGGTCGCCGAGGCCAGCCGCCTGGACCTGTGGGAACCGGCCCGCGTCCTGACGGAGGTGACCTCGGAGATCTTCGAGCGGGACGTGCGGCGCCGCCGCCGTCACGAGGAGGCCTTCAGCGCACTCGGGGGCACGGGATGCTCCGACTGACCTGGGTCCAGCCGGAGGACCTGCTCGGCCACGAACTGCGCCAGGCCCGGCAGGACGGCCGTGAACCGGCCGCGGTCGAGGCGCGCTGGCGGGCGGCCGGCGGCCCGGACGCCCCGGACCGCGCCGGCGCCTCCGGGCAGCGGGTCTCCGGGTACCTGCGGCAGCTGGCGGAGGACCTGCTGGACGAGCTGGCCGACCTGCCCAGCAGGACGGCCGAGGACGAGCCGGCCGGCCTGGCGGCGATCCGGGCGAGCTGCCCCGACTGGCCCGCCGCCCTCACGGCGGGCGGGTCGGGGCAGGGCCCCGCCCCGGCCGCCCTGGAGGCGGCCTGGCTCGGCAGGGCGGCCGGCTGCCTGCTCGGCAAACCGGTCGAGAAACTCCCCCTGCACGGCATCCGCGCCCTCGCCCGGGCGGCCGGCAACTGGCCGCCGGCCACCTGGTTCACCGCCCGCGGCGTCCCCGCCGACCTGCTGCGCGCCCACCCCTGGAACCGCCGCTCGGCGCCCACCTCGCTGGCCGAGAACATCGACGGCATGCCCGAGGACGACGACCTCGACTACCCGCTGCTCAACCTGCTGCTGCTGCGGCGCCACGGCAAGGACTTCACCACCGCCGACGTCGCCCGGCTCTGGCTGGAGGAACTCCCCGCGGGCCGCACCTTCACCGCCGAACGCGTCGCCTACCGCAATCTGCTCAGCGGCATCGAACCCCCGCACACCGCCCGCCACCGCAACCCCTTCCGGGAGTGGATCGGCGCCCTGATCCGCGCCGACGTGCACGGCTGGACCAACCCCGGCGACCCGGCGGCCGCGGCCTGCCAGGCCTACCGCGACGCCCGCCTCACCCACACCGCCAACGGCGTCTACGCGGCGATGTTCGCGGCCGCCGTCATCGCCACCGCCGCCGGCGGCGCGCACGACGTGCACGGCTGTCTGCGCGCCGGACGCGCGGTGGTCCCGCCCCGCTCCCGGCTGGCCCGCGCCCTGGACCGGGCGGTCCGGCTGGCCCGCACCCACGCGGACTTCGACCGGGTCGTGGACGACCTGCACGCCGCCCACGCCGGGACCCACTGGGTGCACGCCGTCCCCAACACCGCCCTGCTCGCCGCCGCCCTCACCCACGCGGACGGCGACTTCACCGGCTCGGTCTGCCGCGCGGTCTCCGGCGGCTGGGACACCGACTCCAACGGCGCCACCGCCGGCAGCGTCGCGGGCCTGCTCGCCGGGAGCCCCGGCGCGCTCCCCGAGCACTGGACGGCCCCGCTGAAGAACCGGCTCGCCACCTCCGTCGCCGACTTCGACGGCAGCGGCTTCGACACCCTCGCCCGGCTCACCCACGACCTCACCCACCCGGAGGTGCCCCGCCCATGACCCACATCGCCGTACTGGGCAGCACGAACATGGACCTCGTCACCTACGTCGGGAAGGCCCCGCGGCTCGGGGAGACGGTGACGGGACGGGAGTTCCGCACCATCCCCGGCGGCAAGGGCGCCAACCAGGCGATCGCCGCGGCCCGGGCCGGTGCCACGGTGTCGATGATCGGCGCCGTGGGCACCGACGACTTCGGTACGCGGCTGCGCTCCACCCTGGAGCACTCGGGCGTCGACACCGACTCCCTGCGCACGGTCGAGGGCCCGTCCGGCACCGCGCACATCGTCGTGGACGACGAGGGCGGCAACGCCATCGTCGTCATCCCCGGCGCCAACGGCACCGTCGACCACCTCTCCCCCGGCGACGAGGGCGTGATCGCCTCCGCCGCTGCGCTGCTGCTCCAGCTGGAGATCCCGCTGGACGCCGTCCTCGCGGGCGCGCAGGCCGCCCGCCGGCACGGCGTGCGCACCGTCCTCACCCCGGCCCCCGCCCAGCCGCTGCCGCCCGACCTGCTGGAGGCCACCGACCTGCTGATCCCCAACGAGCACGAGGCGGCCACCCTCACCGGCCGCTCCGACCCCCTCCAGGCGGCCACCGCCCTGCTCGAACTGGTGCCGGAGGTGGTGGTCACCCTCGGCGCGTCGGGCAGCCTGTACCTCGCGCGGGGCACCGAACCGCTCCAGGTGCCGGCGCCCGCGGTGAGCGCGGTGGACTCCACCGGCGCCGGGGACACCTTCGCCGGCACCCTGGCCGTCGCCCTCGCCGAGCAGCGGCCGATGCGGGAGGCGCTGGCCTGGGCGGCCGCGGCGGCGGCGCTGTCGGTGCAGCGGGAAGGCGCGTCGGCGTCGATGCCGTACCGCCAGGAGATCGACGCGCAGTACCCCGCATGAGCACGCCGAACTCACCGGACGCGCCGGACGGACCGGACACGCCGCCGACGGCCGCCCCCGGCCCGCTGGGCGGCCTGCGCGTGCTGGACATCGCCACGCTCTTCGCCGGCCCCCTCGCCGCCACCCTGCTCGGTGACTTCGGCGCCGAGGTCGTCAAGGTCGAGCACCCCACCCGCCCGGACCCGTCCCGGGGCCACGGTCCGGCGAAGGACGGCGTCGGCCTGTGGTGGAAGGTGCTCGGCCGCAACAAGCGGACCGTCACCCTGGACCTGTCCACGCGCGGCGGCCGCGCCACCCTGCTGCGGCTGGCCGCCGGCGCGGACGTCGTGATCGAGAACTTCCGCCCCGGCACGCTGGAGAAGTGGGACCTGGGCTGGGAGGAACTGTCGGCCGCCAACCCGCGGCTGGTCCTCGCCCGGGTGACCGCCTTCGGCCAGTTCGGCCCCTACGCCCACCGGCCCGGCTTCGGCACCCTGGCCGAGGCGATGAGCGGCTTCGCCGCCGTCACCGGGGAGCCGGACGCTCCGCCGACGCTGCCGCCCTTCGGCCTCGCGGACTCCATCGCCGGCCTCTCCACGGCGTTCGCGGTGCTGACGGCGCTGGCCGCCCGGGAGCGCACCGGCCGGGGCCAGGTCGTCGACATGGCCATCATCGAGCCGATCCTCACCGTCCTCGGCCCCCAGCCCACCTGGTACGACCAGCTCGGCTACGTCCAGGAGCGCACCGGCAACCGCTCCGCCAACAACGCCCCGCGCAACACCTACCGCACGGCGGACGGCACCTGGGTGGCCGTGTCCACGTCGGCCCAGTCGGTGGCGGAGCGGGTGATGTGCCTGGTCGGGCGCCCGGAGCTGATCGAGGAGCCGTGGTTCGCCACCGGCGCCGACCGGGCCGCGCACGCCGGCGTCCTGGACGCGGCGGTCGGCGGCTGGATCGCCGCCCGCACCCGCACCGAGGTGCTGGCGGCCTTCGAGAAGGCGGAGGCGGCGGTGGCGCCCGTGCAGGACGTCCGGGACGTGCTGGCGGACCCGCAGTACCAGGCGCTGGGCACCGTCACCGCCGTCGACGACCCGGAACTGGGCCCGCTGCGCATGCAGAACGTCCTCTTCCGGCTGTCCGCCACGCCCGGCGCCGTGCGCTGGGCGGGCCGCCCGCACGGCGCCGACACCGACGAGGTGCTCACCGAGCTGGGCCTGACCCCGGCCGAGCTGCGGGCGCTGCGCGAGGAGGGCGCCCTGTGACCCGCTCCCCGCTCACCTGGCTGTACGTGCCCGGGGACCGCCCGCGCGTGGTGGCGAAGGCGCTGGCCGCGGGCGCGGACGTGGTGGTCGTCGACCTGGAGGACGCGGTCGCCCCGGACCGCAAGGAGTACGCCCGGGCGGCCACCGCCGAGCTGCTGGCCGGGCCCCAGCCGGTGCCGGTGCACGTCCGCGTCAACGCCCTGGCCGGCCCCTGGGCGGCGGCCGACCTGGCCGCGGTGGCCGCGCTGCCGGGGCTGTCCGGGCTGCGGCTGCCGAAGGTGACCTCGCCCGCGCAGGTCAGGCGCGTCGCACTGGCCACCGGCCGGCCGCTGCACGCGCTGCTGGAGAGCGCCCTGGGCATCGAGCACGCCCACGCCATCGCCCGCGCCCACCCGGCCCTGCGGGGCCTCAGCCTCGGCGAGGCGGACCTCGCGGCGGACCTGGGCGTGCGCGGCGACGCGGGCCTCGACTGGGCCCGCTCCCGGGTGATCGTCGCGGCCCGGGCGGCGGGGCTGGCCCCGCCGTCGCAGTCGGTCCACCCCGACATCCGCGACCTGGACGGACTGGCCGCCTCCTGCGCCCACGGCCGCGCCCTCGGCTTCCTGGGCCGGGCCGCGATCCATCCGCGCCAGCTCCCGGTCATCGAGCGGGCCTACCTGCCGACGGAGGCCGAGATCGAGAAGGCCGAGCTGATCGTCAAGGCGGCGGTGTCGGACCAGGGCGCCCAGGCCCTGCCGGACGGCAGCTTCGTCGACGCGGCGGTGGTGGCCGCGGCCCACCGGACCCTGTCCCTGGCCCACCGCCGCCCCGGCACCCACGACTCCGGCTAGCGCTGCGACCAGCCCAACCTGCGCGAGGGCGCCCGGGATGTCCCCGGGCGCCCTCGTCGTCGTTCACGTCGTACGGCGGACGTCAGCCCTTGGTGCTTCCCGACTCGGCCCCGTCCTTCGCCGCGGCGGCGCCGGGGGTGTCCGGAGCCTCGGCGGCCTTGGGGGCGGGATCGGAGGCGTCCGCCGGCTCGGCGGTCGCGGCCGGCTCGGTGCCGTCCGCGTCGGTGCCGTCGCCGCCGGACGTGCCGTCCGCGCCGGACGCGTCGTCGGGGGCGCCCGGCTCGACCACGGTTTCCCGGCCCGGCCGCTTGCGCGCCGACACCACGATGTAGGTCACCGCGAGCAGGAACACGACGATCGCGGTCCAGTCGTTGAGGCGCAGGCCCAGGACGTGGTGGGCGTCGTCGACCCGCATGTACTCGATCCAGCCGCGGCCCGTGCAGTAGGCGGCGACGTACAGGGCGAAGGCCCGGCCGTGGCCCAGCGAGAAGCGGCGGTCGGCCCAGATGACGAGCAGACCGACGCCGACGCACCACAGGCTCTCGTACAGGAACGTCGGGTGGTAGTGGCCCGGCACCCGGCCGCCCTCGGAGGAGGTGATGTCCAGCGCCCAGGGGAGGTCGGTCCTGCGTCCGTACAGCTCCTGGTTGAACCAGTTGCCCCAGCGGCCGATGGCCTGCGCGAAGGCGATGCCGGGCGCGATGGCGTCGGCGTACGCGGGCAGCGGGATGCCCCGCCGGCGGCAGCCGATCCAGGCGCCCACCGCACCGAGCGCGATCGCGCCCCAGATGCCGAGACCGCCCTCCCAGACCTTGAAGGCGTCCACCCAGTCACGCCCGTCGCTGAAGTACAGCTCGTAGTCCGTGATCACATGGTAGAGCCGGCCGCCGACCAGGCCGAAGGGCACGGCCCAGACCGCGATGTCGGCCACCGTGCCGGACCGGCCGCCGCGGGCGATCCAGCGCCTGTTGCCGAGCCACACGGCGACGAAGACGCCGATGATGATGCAGAACGCGTAACCGCGCAGCGGAATGGGGCCGAGGTACAGCACCCCGCGCGACGGGCTGGGAATGTAGGCAAGTTCCATGGCAGGGTCGACGCTACCGTGCCGCGCCGGGCCCACGGCGGGCAGCCCGGCTACGGCTCCATAACAGGGCGTGGGAAACGCTCACCCCTGCGCGGCCGCCTCCACCATCTGCTTGAGCTTGGCCGGGGTCATCGACGCGTCCTGGTAGATGTTCTTGCCGTCCAGCAGCACGGTCGGCGTGCCGGAGAAGCGGCCCGCCTGGAACGCGGCCTGGGACCTGGTCACCCAGCCGTTGTGGGTGCCGTTCTTGACGCACGCGCGGAACGCGGGCGTGTCGAGGCCCTGGACCTTGCCCGCGAGGGCGATGAGCTTCGCGTCGTCGGCGAAGGCGTCGTCGGTCTCCTTGGGCTGGTTGGCGTAGAGCACGTCGTGGTAGTCGATGAACTTCCCCGCGTCCTGGGCGCAGGCCGCGGCGTTGGCCGCGTGCCGGGAGCCGCTGCCGCCGAGGTTGCCGTCGATCAGCGTGACCAGGTGGTACTGGATCCTGACCTTGCCGGCGCCGGTCAGCTCGTGCAGCGTGGGGCGGTACGCCGTCTCGAAGGCCTGGCAGGCCGGGCAGCGGAAGTCCTCCCACACCGTGAGCGTCGGCTTCGCGCCGTCCCGGCCGACCGGGATGGCGAGGCCGTCCTTGCCCTGCGCGCCGGACGGCGCCACCACCGGGCCCGAGCCGCTGTCACTGTCCTTGCCCGCGTTGGCGGCGACGACGCCGATGACCGCCGCGAGGCCGAGCACGCACACGATGCCCGCGCCCACGATCAGGCCGCGCCGCCGCTTGTCCGCCGACCTCTGCTTCTCGCGCTCGGCCGCCAGCCGCCGGCGGGCGGTGCGCTTTCCGTCACGGTTGTTCTCGCTCACACCCCCAGAACGAACCGGGGAGGCGCAGCGCGCCTCCCCGGTCCCAGGTCCACCCCTTCGAGTGACCGCGGTGCTCACGCCTGCCGGCGCACGCCCTTCGCCAGCTCACCGGCGAGCGCGCGGACCGCGTCCAGGCCGGCCGCGTGGTCGGGGGCGTCCAGCATCCGCTTCACGAACGCGGAGCCGACGATGACCCCGTCGGCGAAGCCGGCGACCTCGGCGGCCTGGGCCGCGTCGGAGACGCCGAGGCCGACGCAGACGGGCAGCGCGGTGCCGGTGGCCCGGGTGCGCTCCACCAGGTCCTGGGCCTGCGCGCCGACCGACGCCCGGGTGCCGGTGACGCCCATCAGGGAGGCCGCGTAGACGAAGCCGCTGCCCGCCGCCGTGATCTGGGCGAGCCGCTCGTCCTTGCTGCTGGGGGCGACGACGAACACGGTCGCGAGGCCGTGCTTGGCGGCGTGCTCCCGCCACAGCGCCGACTCCTGGACCGGCAGGTCGGGCAGGATGCAGCCGGCGCCGCCCGCCTCGGCCAGCTCGGCGGTGAAGCGCTCGACGCCGTAGCGGTCGACGGGGTTCCAGTAGGTCATCACGAGCACCGGCTTGCCGGTGGCCCGGTGGGCCTCCCGGACGGTGCGCAGGACGTCCGCGATCCGGACGCCGCCGCGCAGGGCGATGTCGTCGGCCGTCTGGATGACCGGGCCGTCCAGGACGGGGTCGCTGTGCGGCAGCCCGACCTCGACGATGTCCGCGCCGCCGTCCAGGACCGCCTTGACCGCCTCGATGCCGCCCTCCACGGTCGGGAACCCGGCCGGGAGGTAGGCGATGAGCGCGGCGCGGCCCTCGGCCTTGGTGCGCGCGAGGGTGTCGCTCAGCAGGGGGCCGTTGCCGCCGGTCGATGCAGTCCCGCTCACTTCGCGTCCCCCTCGATCTCGGCGGTGTCGGCCGCGTCGGCGGCCACCTCGGCGTCGGTGTCGTACAGGCCGAAGTACCGGGCGGCGGTGTCCATGTCCTTGTCGCCGCGCCCGGAGAGGTTGACGACGATCAGCCCGTCGGGGCCGAGTTCGCGGCCGACCTCCAGGGCGCCGGCGAGGGCGTGGGCGCTCTCGATGGCCGGGATGATGCCCTCGGTGCGGGACAGCAGGAGCAGGGCCTGCATGGCCGCGTCGTCGGTGACCGCGCGGTACTCGCCCCGCCCGCTGTCCTTGAGGTAGGCGTGCTCGGGGCCGATGCCGGGGTAGTCGAGGCCGGCCGAGATCGAGTAGGGCTCGGTGATCTGGCCCTCCTCGTCCTGGAGCACGTAGGAGCGGGAGCCGTGCAGGATGCCGGGCTCGCCCGCGGTGAGCGTGGCCGCGTGCTCGCCGGTCTCCAGGCCGTGTCCGGCGGGCTCGCAGCCGATCAGGCGGACGCCGCTGTCGGGGATGAAGGCGTGGAAGAGGCCGATGGCGTTGGACCCGCCGCCGACGCAGGCGACGGCCGCGTCGGGGAGCCGGCCGGCCCGCTCCAGCAGCTGGCGGCGTGCCTCGACGCCGATCACCCGGTGGAAGTCGCGGACCATCGCCGGGAAGGGGTGGGGGCCGGCGACCGTGCCGAACAGGTAGTGGGTGCGGTCGACGTTGGCGACCCAGTCGCGGAAGGCCTCGTTGATGGCGTCCTTCAGCGTGCGGCTGCCGGACTTCACGGCGACGACCTCGGCGCCGAGCATGCGCATGCGGGCCACGTTGAGGGCCTGGCGCTCGGTGTCGATCTCGCCCATGTAGATGGTGCAGTCGAGGCCGAACAGGGCGCAGGCGGTGGCGGTGGCGACGCCGTGCTGGCCGGCGCCGGTCTCCGCGATGACCCGGGTCTTGCCCATGCGCCGGGTGAGCAGGGCCTGCCCGAGCACGTTGTTGATCTTGTGGGAGCCGGTGTGGTTGAGGTCTTCCCGCTTCAGGAACACCCGGGCGCCACCGGCGTGCCCGGCGAACCGGGGCACCTCGGTCAGCGCGCTGGGCCGTCCGGTGTAGTGGACGAGCAGGTCCTCGAGTTCGCGGGCGAACTCGGGGTCGGCCTTGGCCTTGTCGTACTCGACGGCGACCTCGTCCACGGCGGCGACGAGCGCCTCCGGGATGAACTTGCCGCCGAACGCGCCGAAGTACCCCTCGGCGCTGGGGACCTGACCCTCCGGGTCGGGGATGAAGAACTCGCTGGGCATGGTGGAACCTCACGGTGAGTGTGTGGAGAAGACACTGATCGCCGTGGGGGCGGGGCTGTGTCAGCCGGCGGCCGGCCGGCCGTGGTCGATCGCGCAGTTCCCGCGCCCCTCGCAGGGGCGCTGCCATCGCCTGCCGTTCACCTGGCCCGGCTCGTCACCGATGACGTACCTCACCCGGCGTCCGTGCACCCGCCTCGCGGGCGCACGGCAGCCGCGGGGCCGGCAGCCGCGCGCGAGGCGGGCGTACGGGTCCCTGGCCGCCAGGGTGATCGTCAGGTTCATCGCCGCTCAGCCTACCGGGGTCAGCCGCGCCCGTGCCGCAGTGCCGGGTGCTCGCCCGCCGCGACCAGGTCGGCGACGGCGGCCTTCGGGTCGCGCCCGGTGACCAGGGACTCGCCGACCAGAACGGCGTCGGCGCCCGCGTTGGCGTAGGCGATCAGGTCGTGCGGGCCGCGCACCCCGGACTCGGCGACCTTGACGACGGTGTCCGGGATCTCCGGGGCGATCCGCTCGAACGTGCCGCGGTCGACCTCCAGCGTCTTCAGGTTGCGGGCGTTGACGCCGATGACCTTGGCGCCGGCGTCCACCGCCCGGTCCACCTCGTCCTCGTCGTGCACCTCGACCAGCGGGGTGAGGCCGATGGAGACGGCCCGCTCGATCAGCGACTCCAGGGCCGGCTGGTCCAGGGCCGCCACGATCAGCAGCGCGAGGTCGGCGCCGTACGCCCGGGCCTCCCACAGCTGGTAGGAGGTGACGATGAAGTCCTTGCGCAGCACCGGGATGTCCACGCGCGCGCGGACCGCCTCCAGATCGGCGAGGGAGCCGCCGAAGCGGCGCTGCTCGGTCAGCACGGAGATGACGGCGGCGCCGCCCGCCTCGTAGTCCGCCGCCAGGGCCGCCGGGTCGGCGATCGCGGCCAGCGCGCCCTTGGACGGGCTCGAGCGCTTGACCTCGCAGATCACCTTGACGCCGTCGCCCTTGAGCGCGGCCACCCCGTCCTTGGCCGCGGGGGCCTGCGCCGCGCGCTCCTTGAGCTCGTCGAGGCTGACGCGCGCCTGCCGCTCCGCGAGGTCGGCACGGACTCCGTCGATGATCTCGTCGAGCACACTCACGCGAGCGGCCCCCTTTCAGACGGTCGTTCCTCGGGTTCTGTAAACCTGCGGTCACTGCGATGGTATCCGCAGGACGGCACGGGCCCCGCATCCGGCCGTCCCGGGTCCCACTACCTGGACGCCCGCCCCGTGATCAAGGATGCAGCCAGCCACCGAACGGCAGGTTCCGGACAACGGTGAAGACCAGCAGCGACGCCCCGACACCCCAGGCCACCGCCCGGCCCGGCTCCGTCCGCACCGGCCGGCCGCGCACCGCGCGGACCACCCAGACGGTCCACAGCACCGCGAAGGCCAGGTAGGCGGCCACACCGGCGGCGTTGTCGTGGAGCGCGGCGAGGAGGTCGCCGTGGACGAAGGCGTGCGCGCTGCGCAGTCCGCCGCAGCCCGGGCAGTACAGGCCGGTGAGCCGGTACAGCGGGCAGGTCGGGTAGTGGCCGGGCTGGTTGGGGTCGACGGTCCCGACGTAGGCGAAGGCGCCGGCGACGGCCGTGAGGAGCCCGGCCGGGACGGCCAGCCGCCCCCACAGGGCGGGGGGCGCCGGCTCGGCGGCGCTGCGGATGTCGGCGTTCACGCCTGGCATTCTGCCCCGCACCGGCGCCGCACGCGCGTGAGGGGCGGCCCCGCACCGTCACCCGGTGCCGGGCCGCCCCTCGGGCGGCGGCGGTGCTCAGCCCTCGGCGTGGGCCGGCTGGGGGGTCGCCTTCGGGGCGCTGTGCGGCAGGGGGCGGCTCTCCTTGGGCGCGCCGAGGCCCATGGCGCGCATGATGAGGCCCACCACGCCGCCGAGGACCACGATCACCATGCCGGCCCAGAATCCCAGCGGCTGGGCCATCACCATGAAGGCGCCCGAGACGCAGAAACCGATGAAGGCGATGATGACACCGGTCCAGGCGGCCGGGGTGTGACCGTGGCTGCTGCCCGCCATGACTTGCTCCTCGATGCTGTGGAAGTGTCGTACGAGTCGTACGTGTCCGGGCCCTGGGTTCGCTCCGGGCCGGACGCTCGTCCTCCATTGTCCCGTACGCACAGGCCCGCCGTGAGCGCGGGTGCCCCCTGGGCGGCGTCTGTTTCGCCACACCGGTCCGCGCGGACGCGGCGGCCGGGCGCTCAGGCTCCGGTGGGGTCCTCGCCGCGGTCCAGGGCCTTCCAGATCTCCTCGGGCCGCTCGGGGTCGGCGGGCCGGGCCGTGCGGCGGGGGCGGTCCGTGCCGCGCTCGTAGCGGCCCGACATCGCGGGCCAGCGCCGGCCGTAGCGCAGCGCGAGCAGTCCGGCGAGCAGGATCAGGGCGCCGCCGGCCGCGGCGACGTAGGGCCAGCCGGTGTGGCTGAGCGCGGCGACCGTGGCGGAGGAGTCGCCGGTGGCCTCGGCGGCCTTCTCGTCCAGCGCGGCGCTGTCCGAGGCGCCGGTCAGGGCCGCGGCGAGGATGCCCGCGCCGGAGAGCGCCAGCAGCGCGGAGACCAGCAGGCGCCCGGCGCGGCGGACGGCGAAGACGGCGACGAGCGCGGCCAGGCCGACTATGGCGAGGGCCGCGGGGACGCCGGTGACGTCGCTGCCCCGGGCGGTGAGCGGCAGGACGCCGCCGGCCACCGCGGCGCTGCCCTCCGACCAGCGCTGCCGGGTCGCGAGCAGGGCCACGGCCGCGCCGAGGGCCCCGCACGTCAGGGCCACGGCGAGGCTGCGCCGGCCGGACCGGTGGGGGGCGGCGGCTTCGGAACGGGGGTGCGGTACGGCAGTCACGTACCCCACTATCCCCCGGACCGCGGACGAACGGTCACCCGGGTGGGGTCAATCACGCCCCGGGTGCGTCACTTTGGTGAGCCCGTTGGCGGTGTGCACCGCGCGCAGCACCGCGGCCGCCTTGTTGCGGCACTCGGTGTCCTCGGCGACCGGGTCGGAGTCGGCGACGATGCCCGCTCCGGCCTGCACGTAGGCCGTGCCGTCGCGCAGCAGGGCGGTGCGGATGGCGATGGCGGTGTCGGAGTCGCCGGCGAAGTCGAGGTAGCCGACGCAGCCGCCGTACAGGCCGCGCCGGGAGGGCTCGAGTTCGTCGATGATCTGCATGGCGCGCGGCTTGGGGGCGCCGGAGAGGGTGCCCGCCGGGAAGCAGGCGGTCAGCACGTCGAAGGCGGTGCGCCCGCCGGCGACCCGGCCGGTGACCGTGGAGACGATGTGCATCACGTGCGAGTACCGCTCGACGGACATGAAGTCGACCACCTCGACCGAGCCGGGCTCGCAAACCCGGCCGAGGTCGTTGCGGCCGAGGTCGACGAGCATCAGGTGCTCGGCGCGCTCCTTGGGGTCGGCGAGGAGTTCGTCGGCGAGGGCCTGGTCCTCCTGCGGGGTGGCACCGCGGGGGCGGGTGCCGGCGATGGGGTGGACCATGGCCTGCCCGTCCTCGACCTTGACGAGGGCCTCCGGGGAGGAGCCGACGACGTCGAAGCCGTCGAACCGGAACAGGTACATGTACGGGGAGGGGTTGGTGGCCCGCAGGACCCGGTAGACGTCCAGCGCGCTCGCCGTGCACGGCGTCTCGAACCGCTGGGAGGGCACCACCTGGAAGGCCTCGCCGGCCCGGATGCGCTCCTTGATGTCCTCCACGGCCGCCCGGAAGTCCGGGCCGCCCCACAGCGCGGTGTACTCCGGCAGCTCGGAGGGCGGCAGCACGGCCGGGGGCTGGGCGACGGGCCGGGAGAGGTCGGCCTCCATGGCGTCGAGGCGGGCCACGGCGTCCGCGTGGGCCTCGTCCACGCCGCTGTCGAGGTCGTTGTGGTTGATCGCGTTGGCGATCAGCAGGACCGTGCCCTCCCAGTGGTCCATGACGGCGAGGTCGCTGGTGAGGAGCATGGTCAGCTCGGGCAGGCGCAGGTCGTCGTGGTCACCGGCGCCGATCTTCTCCAGGCGGCGCACGATGTCGTAGCCGAGGTAGCCCACCATGCCGCCGGTGAAGGGCGGCAGGCCCTCCTGGTGCGGGGTGTGCAGGGCCTCGACGACGGCGCGCAGGGCGGCGAGGGGGTCGCCGTCGACGGGGGCGCCGACCGGCGGGGAGCCGAGCCAGTGGGCCCGGCCGTCGCGGGCCGTCAGCGTGGCGGCGGAGCGTACACCGACGAAGGAGTAGCGAGACCACTGGAACGCGGTGCGGCCGTTCTCCGCCGACTCCAGCAGGAAGGTGCCGGGGCGTTCGGCGGCGAGCTTGCGGTAGAGCGCGACCGGGGTGTCACCGTCGGCGAGGAGCTTGCGCGTGACCGGGATGACCCGGCGGTCGACGGCGAGCTTGCGGAAGGTCTCGATGTCCATGGCGGCTGACCTTACTGATCCGCGGGGTCCGGACACGCGCGCGGGACGCCGGCACCGGCACCGGCCCCGTCGCCGCCGGCGTCCCTCACCAGCACGTCGGCGTCGAAGCAGGTGCGGTCGCCGGTGTGGCAGGCGGCGCCCACCTGGTCGACCTTGACCAGCACGGTGTCGGCGTCGCAGTCGAGGGCGACGGACTTCACCCGCTGGACGTGGCCTGAGGTGTCGCCCTTGACCCAGTACTCCTGGCGGCTGCGCGACCAGTAGGTGCAGCGGCCGGTGGTGAGCGTGCGGTGCAGCGCCTCGTCGTCCATCCAGCCGAGCATCAGCACCTCGCCGGTGTCGTACTGCTGGGCGATGGCGGGCACGAGGCCGTCGGCGCCGCGCCTGAGGCGGGCGGCGATCTCCGGGTCGAGGCTGCTGGGCCGGGGGGTGCCGGTCGTACGGGTCATGGGGCCATTGTGCCGCGCGGCACCGCCGGAGCCGGGCCGTGTCCACTGTCCGGACCCCGGGCGCGGTCGTAGGCTGACTTCATGTCGACCTTCGCCAAGCGTGAACGGCTCCTGCTCGCCGACCTCTTGGAAACCGTGGGCCCGCAGGCACCCACCCTCTGCGAGGGCTGGCGGGCCCGGGACCTGGCCGCCCACATCGTGGTGCGCGAGCGCCGCCCGGACGCGGCCGGGGGCGTGCTGGTCAAGCAGCTCGCCCCGCGTCTGGAGCGGGTGATGGCGGAGTTCACCGCGAAGCCGTTCGAGGAACTCCTCCAGCTGATCCGCACCGGGCCGCCGCGGTTCTCGCCGTTCCAGCTCAAGCAGGTCGACGAGGCCGCGAACACGGTGGAGTTCTACGTCCACACCGAGGACGTCCGCCGCGCCCAGCCGGACTGGACCCCGCGCGAGCTGGACCCGGTCTTCCAGGACACCCTGTGGTCCCGGCTGGAGCGCACCGGGCGCCTGCTGGGCCGGGGCCTGCCGACCGGCCTGGTGCTGCGCCGCCCCGACGGCCAGACGGTCGTCGCGCACCGCGGCGCCCCGGTCGTCACGGTGACCGGTGAACCGTCCGAGCTGCTCATGTTCGCCCACGGCCGGCACGGCGCCGCCGCGGTGGAGGTGGCGGGGGACACGGCGGCCGTCACCGAGCTGCGGGAGTCCAAGCGGCTCGGCATCTGAGAGGACAGCCATGATCAAGGTCGCGATGACCGGTGTGTACGTCGACGACGTGGCGAAGGCCCACGCCTTCTACACGGACGTCCTCGGCTTCGAGACCCGGCTGCACATGGACCTCGGCGACGGCACCCTGTTCGTCACCGTCGGCGCGCCGGACGGTGCCCAGCGGGACCTCCAGCTGCTGCTGGAGCCCGGCGACGGCCCCGTGGCCGAGCCGTACCGCCGGGCCCTGTACGACAGCGGCATCCCGAGCATCGTGTTCTCGGTGGACGACATGGGGGCCGAGTACGCGCGGCTGCGCGGCCTGGGCGTGCGGTTCGCGCACCCGCCGCAGGAGCAGGGGCCGGTGATCGCGGCGGTGCTGGACGACACGGTCGGCAACCTGGTCCAGCTGACCCAGCCGAAGCCGGGCTGACCGGCGGCGCCGGCCGGGGCGGGGCGGGCCGCAGCGCGGTCGCCGCCGTCAGCGGGGCAGTTCGGCGCGGCGCAGAGCGGGCACGGCGAGGGCGACGACCCCGCCGAGGCCGCAGACGGCGGCGCTCGCCACGAACACCGGCCCGGGCCCCCAGGCACCGATCGCGGCGGCCGCGAGCGGCATGCCCAGCGGCGCCAGGCCGAGGCTGACCAGGCCGGACACCGCCGTGACGCGGCCGAGGTACGCCGGGTCGGAGAGGGTCTGCACCAGGGCGCCGCACAGGACACCGCTGAGCCCCGCGAGCAGCCCGATCAGCAGGGCCACGCCGACGGCCGCCGGGAGTGCCGGCACGTACGCCAGGGCGCCGATGGCGACGGAACCGGCGAGGATCGCGCACCCGGCGACCGTTCCGGCGCGCGGCAGCCGGCCCCGGACGGTCAGCAGCAGGGAGACGGCGCCCGCGCCCGCGCCGAACCCGGCGAGCACCCAGCCCATCCCGGCGGCGCCCCAGCCGCGCCGGTCGGCGAGCAGGGCCAGGCCGACGTTGAGGGGGCCGACGAACCCGATGTCGCCGAGGGCGATGGTCAGCATCAGCGGGGCGAGGACGCGGTGACCCCGGATGTACGCCAGCCCGTCCTTCAGCTCGCGCCAGGCACCCCTGCCCGCCGCCGCGCCCGTACCGTCGGTGGGCAGCTCCCGCATCCGGACCCCGAGCAGCAGCGGCACCGACACGGCGATGAGCAGCCCGGCCAGTGCGAAAGCGGCGGCGGCGCCGCCGGCCGCCACGCCCAGGCCGCCGAGCGGGGCGCCGACGACGCCCGCGAAGCGGATGGCGAGGCCGCGCATGCCCTGGACGCGGGCCAGCTGGCCGGGGCCGGTGATCCTGGCCGGCAGGGCGCCCACGGCGGGCATGAACACGGCGTCGACGGTGCCGAAGACCAGCGCCAGCAGGGCCAGCGGCCACAGTCCGGGGCTGGTCAGGAACAGCAGCGCGGCCACCGCGAGGACGGCGGCGCAGCGCACCGCGTCGCTGGCGACGACCACCCGGCGCGGTCCGAACCGGTCGGCGACCACTCCCCCGCCCAGCATCAGCACCGCCCGCGGCAGCGCGCTGACCGACATCACGACCCCGGCCTGCGAGGCCGTGCCGCTGCGCACGGCGGCCCAGGACAGGGCGATGTAGTAGACGCTGTCGCCGAGCATCGAGGCGGTGTAGGCGCCCAGCCAGCGCAGCACGTTGGCATCACGATGGGCGGGCCGTCCGGCGGAGACGGAGTCCGCGGGCACGAGCGTATCGGTCACTGGGGGGTCCTTCTCAGACGCGGAACGGGAAGCCGTACACGTGCAGTGCGACGTTCTCGCGCCCTTCGGTGTCACCGGCGGCCTCGGCAGCCCGGCCCTTCTCGTCGTACTTCCGGGCGAGGGCGATCAGCTCGGCGCGCAGCTCGCCGAGTTCGGCGGATGTCAGGCGCAGCAGGGACTCGCTGTCCGGGGCGGCGGCGTTCCACTCGGCGCCCCAGGCCGGGCGCTCGTCGAGGTAGCGGCGGTACATCTCGGCGCGCTGGTCGTGGAAGAGGCGGGTGGCCGCGAGGTGGGCGGCCGCCTTCTCGGGGGCGTCCCGGAAGTCGCCGTCCCGGATGCTCACCCCGTCCGACGCGGGCCGCCACCAGCGCTCGCGTCCGTCGGCGCTCTGTGGCTCGGCCTCCTCGACCAGGCCGTGCTCGGCGAGCTTGCGCAGGTGGTAGCTGACCAGGGAGACGGCCTCGTCGACCTGTTCGGCGAGGTGCGAGGCGGTCGCCGTGCGGGAGACGCACAGCAGCCGGTACAGCCGCATGCGCAGCGGGTGGGCGAGCGCCTTCAGCGTGCCGACGTCGGTGATCCGGTGTTCCCGCTCACGTGCCATGCGCATGACTGTAGATGCGCAGGAAAAATTGCACAACTAATCTTGCGCAACATCCGATCACGCGCGACTCCTCGTGCCGGTCCAGGGCGCAGCCTCCGGGGCCGCGGCGCGGAAGGCCCCGGACGCCCTTCGGGGCGTCCGGGGCCGGAGGTCGGCGGGCGGGTCAGCGTACGGGGTGGCCGGACTCGCGGAGGGTCTGCTTGACCTCGCCGATGCGCAGATCGCCGAAGTGGAAGACCGAGGCGGCGAGGACCGCGTCCGCGCCCGCGTCGACGGCCGGCGGGAAGTCGGCCAGCCGGCCCGCTCCGCCGGAGGCGATCACCGGGACGGTGACGTGCTTGCGGACGGCCGCGATCATCTCCAGGTCGTAGCCGTCCTTGGTGCCGTCGGCGTCCATGGAGTTCAGCAGGATCTCGCCCGCGCCCAGTTCGGCGGCCCGGTGAGCCCACTCGACGGCGTCGATGCCGGTGCCCCTGCGGCCGCCGTGCGTGGTGACCTCGAAGGACCCCGTCGCTGTGCGCCGGGCGTCCACGGAGAGGACCAGCACCTGGCGCCCGAAGCGCTCGGCGATCTCCCGGATCAGCTCGGGGCGGGCGATGGCCGCGGTGTTGACGCCCACCTTGTCGGCACCCGCCCGCAGCAGCCTGTCCACGTCCTCGGCCGCGCGGACGCCGCCGCCGACCGTCAGCGGGATGAACACCTGTTCCGCGGTGCGGCGCACCACGTCGTACGTCGTCTCCCGGTTGCCCGAGGAGGCGGTGATGTCCAGGAACGTCAGCTCGTCGGCGCCCTCGGCGTCGTACACCTTGGCCATCTCGACGGGGTCGCCCGCGTCGCGCAGGTTCTGGAAGTTGACGCCCTTGACGACCCGGCCGTTGTCCACGTCCAGGCAGGGGATGACTCGGACCGCCAGGGTCATGAAGTCACGGCTCCTTAACGGCCTTCAGCCTCTGAATGCTTCCACTTCGACTTCGACCAGGATGCGCGGGTCCACGAAACCCTCCACGACCAGCAGGGTCGAGACCGGGCGCACCGGGTCGAACAGTTCCTTGTGGGCCCGGCCCACGGCGTCCACGTCCCGGGCGTGGGTCAGGTAGATCCGGGTCCTGAGCACGGACTCGGGGCCGAGCCCGAACTCCGCGATCGCCTCCAGGGCGCTGGTGAAGGCCACCTTGGCCTGCTCGTACGGGTCGCCCTCCCCGTACAGCACGCTGCCCTTGAAGGACGTGGTGCCCGCCACCAGGACCCGGTCGCCCGCCGCCACGGCGCGTGCGAACCCGAAGCTGTCTTCCCAGGGACTCCCGCTCTGCACACGCCGTACGGCATCGGTCATGACGACACAGCCTCCAAGGCCTCTTCCAGGGTGAACGCCTTCGCGTACAGCGCCTTCCCGACGATGGCGCCCTCGACACCGAGGGGCACCAGCCCGGAGATCGCCCGCAGGTCGTCCAGCGAGGACACGCCGCCGGACGCCACCACGGGGCGGTCGGTCGCGGCGCACACCGAGCGCAGCAGCTCCAGGTTGGGGCCCTGGAGGGTGCCGTCCTTGGCGATGTCGGTGACCACGTAACGGGCGCAGCCCTCGGTGTCGAGGCGGGCCAGCGTCTCGTAGAGGTCGCCGCCGTCGCGGGTCCAGCCGCGGCCGCGCAGGGTGGTGCCGCGCACGTCCAGGCCGACGGCGATCTTGTCTCCGTGCTCGGCGATGACCTTCGCGACCCACTCCGGGGTCTCCAGCGCGGCGGTGCCGAGGTTCACCCGGGTGCAGCCGGTGGCGAGGGCGGCGGCGAGGGTGTCGTCGTCGCGGATGCCGCCGGACAGCTCGACCTTGATGTCCATGGCCTTCGCGACCTCGGCGATCAGCGCCCGGTTGTCCCCGGTGCCGAACGCGGCGTCCAGGTCGACCAGGTGCAGCCACTCGGCGCCCGACCGCTGCCAGGCGAGGGCGGCGTCCAGCGGGGAGCCGTACGACGTCTCGGTCCCGGACTCGCCGTGCACGAGGCGGACGGCCTGGCCGTCGCGGACGTCGACGGCGGGGAGGAGTTCGAGCTTGGCCATGGTCTACAGGGTTCCGATCCAGTTGGTGAGGAGCTGGGCACCGGCGTCGCCGGACTTCTCGGGGTGGAACTGGGTGGCCCACAGGGCGCCGTTCTCCACGGCCGCGACGAACGGCTTGCCGTGCGTCGACCAGGTGACCTTCGGGGCCGCGATCGCCGGGTTGTGCGACTCCAGCGCCCAGTCGTGGACGGCGTAGGAGTGCACGAAGTAGAAGCGGGCGCCGGCGTCGAGGCCGGCGAACAGCTCGGAGCCGGCCGGCGCGTCGACGGTGTTCCAGCCCATGTGGGGCACGACGTCGGCCTGGAGCGGTTCGACCGTGCCGGGCCACTCGTCGAGGCCGTCGGCCTCCACGCCGTGCTCGATGCCGCGGGCGAACAGGATCTGCATGCCGACGCAGATGCCCATCACCGGCCGGCCGCCGGACAGCCGGCGGTCGACGATCCAGTCGCCGCGGGCCTCACGCAGGCCCCGCATGCAGGCGGCGAAGGCGCCGACGCCGGGCACCAGCAGGCCGTCGGCGTTCATCGCCCGGTCGTAGTCACGGGTGATCTCGACGTCGGCCCCCGCGCGCGCGAGGGCGCGCTCGGCGGAGCGGACGTTGCCGAAGCCGTAGTCGAAGACCACGACCTTCTTGGTGCCGGTGCTCAATTCCACACCTCCAGCCGGATGACGCCCGCGACGAGGCACATGGCCGCGCCGATGGAGAGCAGCACGATGAGGCTCGTGGGCATCTTCTGCTTGACGAAGGAGACGATCCCGCCGACCAGGAAGAGACCGACGACGATGAGGACGGTGGACAGACCGTTCATGGCTCTACAGGGCGCCCTTCGTGGACGGGAGGATGCCGGCCGCGCGCGGGTCGCGCTCACTGGCGTACCGCAGTGCCCGGGCGAGCGCCTTGAACTGGCACTCCACGATGTGGTGGGCGTTGCGGCCGTAGGGCACGTGGACGTGCAGGGCGATCTGGGCCTGGGCGACGAAGGACTCCAGGATGTGCCGGGTCATCGTGGTGTCGTACTCGCCGATCATCGGCGCCATCTTCTCGGGCTCGGTGTGCACGAGGTAGGGCCGGCCGGAGAGGTCCACGGTGACCTGGGCGAGGGACTCGTCCAGCGGGACGGTGCAATTGCCGAAGCGGTAGATCCCCACCTTGTCGCCGAGCGCCTGCCGGAAGGCGGCGCCGAGCGCGAGGGCGGTGTCCTCGATGGTGTGGTGGGAGTCGATGTGCAGGTCGCCCTCGGTCTTCACGGTGAGGTCGAAGAGGCCGTGCCGGCCGAGCTGGTCGAGCATGTGGTCGTAGAAGCCGACGCCGGTGGCGATCTGGGTGCGGCCGGTGCCGTCGAGGTCGATCTCGACGAGGACCGAGGTCTCCTTGGTCGTGCGCTCCACGCGCCCCACGCGGCTCATACCTTCAGCTCCTTCTTCAGCTCACGGACCGCGTCGAGGAACGCGTCGTTCTCTTCGGGGGTGCCGGCGGACACCCGCAGCCACCCCGGTACGCCGTTGTCCCGGACCAGGACGCCCCGGCCGAGGATGCTCCGCCAGGCCCGGTGGGCGTCGTCGAAGCGGCCGAACTGCACGAAGTTGGCGTCGGAGTCCACGACGTCATAACCGGCCGCGCGCAGCTCGGTGACCAGCCGGTCGCGTTCCGACTTCAGCTGCTCGACGTACTTCAGCAGCGTGTCGGTGTGCTCCAGGGCGGCCAGGGCGGTCGCCTGGGTGATCGCCGAGAGGTGGTACGGCAGCCGCACCAGCTGGACGGCGTCCACGACCGCCGGGTGCGCGGCGAGGTAGCCCAGGCGCAGTCCGGCCGCGCCGAACGCCTTCGACATCGTCCGGGACACGACGAGGTGCGGCCGGCCCTCCAGCAGCGGCAGCAGCGAGTCGCCGTGGCTGAACTCGACGTAGGCCTCGTCCACGACGACCATCGACGGCCTGGCCGCCTGCGCCGCCTCGTAGAGCGCGACGACGGTGGCGGGCGGGACCGCGCTGCCGGTGGGGTTGTTGGGGGTGGTGAGGAAGACGACGTCCGGCCGGTGCTCGGCGAGGGCCCTCTCGGCCGCCGGCAGGTCGATGGTGAAGTCCTCGCCGCGGGGGCCGGAGATCCAGCCGGTGCCGGTGCCGCGCGCGATGAGCGCGTGCATGGAGTACGACGGCTCGAAGCCGATGGCGGTGCGCCCGGGTCCGCCGAAGGTCTGCAGCAGCTGCTGGATGACCTCGTTGGAGCCGTTGGCCGCCCAGACGTTCTCCAGGCCCAGCGGGTGACCGCCGGTCCTGGTCAGGTAGCGGGCCAGCTCGGTGCGCAGCTGCACCGCGTCCCGGTCGGGGTAGCGGTTGAGGTCCCGGGCGGCCTCGCGCACCCGCTCGGTGATCCGCTCGACCAGGGGCTCGGGCAGCGGGTAGGGGTTCTCGTTGGTGTTCAGCCGTACGGGGACGTCCAGCTGGGGCGCGCCGTAGGGGGACTTGCCGCGCAGCTCGTCCCGTACGGGGAGATCGTCGATTCCGAAGTTCACTTGCCCGCCGGTACCTTCCACCCGAACCTCGCCTTGACCGCCGCGCCGTGCGCGGGCAGGTCCTCCGCCTCCGCCAGCGTCACCACGTGGTGCGCGACGTCGGCCAGCGCCTCGCGCGTGTAGTCGACGACATGGATGCCGCGCAGGAAGGACTGCACGGACAGCCCCGAGGAGTGGCAGGCGCAGCCGCCGGTGGGCAGCACGTGGTTGGACCCGGCCGCGTAGTCGCCCAGTGACACCGGCGCCCAGGGGCCGATGAAGATCGCGCCCGCGTTGCGGACCCGGTCGGCCACGGCGGCCGCGTCGGCGGTCTGGATCTCCAGGTGCTCGGCGCCGTACGCGTCGACCACCCGCAGGCCCTCCTCGATCCCGTCGACCAGCACGATCGCGGACTGCCTGCCGCGCAGGGCCGGGACGATCCGGTCCTCGACGTGCTTGGTGGCCTCCACCTGCGGCTGGAGTTCCTTCTCCACCGCGTCGGCCAGCTCGGTGGAGTCGGTGACCAGGACGGCGGCCGCGAGCGGGTCGTGCTCGGCCTGGCTGATCAGGTCGGCGGCGACGTGCACGGGGTCGGCGGTGGCGTCCGCGAGGACCGCGATCTCGGTGGGGCCGGCCTCGGCGTCGATGCCGATGCGGCCGGTGAAGAAGCGCTTGGCGGCGGCGACCCAGATGTTGCCGGGGCCGGTGACCATGGTGGCGGGGGCGCAGGACTCGGTGCCGTAGGCGAACATCGCGACGGCGGTGGCACCGCCCGCCGCGTACACCTCGTCGACGCCGAGCAGCGCGCAGGCGGCCAGGATCGTGGGGTGCGGCAGCCCGCCGAACTCCGCCTGGGGCGGGGACGCCAGCGCGACGGAGGGCACGCCGGCCTCCTGCGCGGGCACCGCGTTCATGATCACGGAGGAGGGGTAGACCGAGCGGCCGCCCGGTGCGTACAGCCCGACGCGGTCGACGGGCACCCACTTCTCGGTGACGGTGCCGCCCGGCACGACCTGGGTCGTGCGGTCCGTGCGGCGCTGGGCGCGGTGCACGAGGCGGGCGCGGCGGATGGACTCCTCCAGGGCCGCGCGCACGGCCGGGTCGAGGGCCTCGAGCGCGTCGGTGAGCGCCTGTGCGGGGACCCGGACGGATTCCAGCCGGACCCCGTCGAACCTCTCCGCGAAGTCGATCAGCGCCGCGTCGCCCCGATGATGCACGGCCTCGCAGATCGGGCGCACCTTCTCCAGGGCGGCCGAGACGTCGAAGTCGGCTCGGGGCAGCAGGTCGCGCAGGGCGGGTCCCTCGGGAAGGGCGTCGCCGCGCAGATCGATTCGGGAGATCACGTACCCAATTCTCTCAGACCCCGGCGCGCGGCCGTCCGCGCGTATCAATGGCTGATACAGAACCTGGCTGGAACCCGGACACTCATCCTCACTTTGAGTGTTCGAAGCGTCACTCAGCGGGCATGAACGGGTGTACGAAACAGGTGACCCGCGAGTAGCTCCCCGGGGCGGGAGCGCCCTCCGCGGGGCGCCGGGAACACCGAGCCGGCGGGAGGAGCCGTGACCGAGGAGTCCGGTGCGCACGCCGGGGAGCCGCCCGAGGACCTGACCGCGGCCGAGGCGGGCATGTGGCAGGCCTTCCGCAACGGCAGCGTGTACGACCTGAGCAGCGGGGACGCCGTGGTGGACGACCCGCACGGCGGGCGCCCCTGGGGGCCCGGGCGGAGCGTGCGGGCGCGCGTCATCTGCTGGCTGCTGCTGGACGGGCCGCCGGCGCTGGCGGGCCGGGTCGCCGCGCTGAAGCTCGCCGGCATCCGGGTCACCGGCACGCTCGACCTGGCGGGCGGCACGGTCACGCCGTACCTGGAGCTGCGCGGCTGCCGCTTCGACGAGCAGGTCCTGCTGCCCGAGGCCCACTTCGCGACCGTACGCCTGGTGGACTGCTCGGTGCCGCGCCTGGAGGCGGCGCGGGTGCACACCGAGGGCGACCTGCACCTGCCGCGCTGCCGCTTCCCGGGCGGGGTGCGGCTTACCGACGCCCACATCGGCACCGACCTGCTGCTCAACCAGGCGGTGGTGGGGCCGGACCGCAGCGGCCGCTCGATCGCCGCGGACGGCCTGAACGTCGGCCAGGACCTCCAGGCGGAGCTGCTGGAGTCGCACGGCGAGCTGAGCCTGCGCGGCGCCGCGGTGGGCGTGTCCCTGAGCCTGCGGGGGGCGAAACTGGTCAATCCCCGCGCGCGCCTCGCCCTGAACGCCCCCCAGCTGACCGTCGGGCGGACCCTGTACCTGACCCCGGCCGGGGTCGGCAATCCGCTGCTGAGCGGGGTGACGCCCGCGCGCGGGACGCGCATCCAGCGGTTCGAGTGCCAGGGCGGGCTGCGCCTGGACGACGGCCGGTTCGGGGACGCGGTGGACCTGGAGCGGGCGCGGTTCGCCCTGGGCGACGACCAGGAGCTGTCGCTGCGCCGCGTGCAGACGCCCGAGCTGCGCTTCCTCGGCGAGAAGCCGGAGCGCGGCAGGGTGGTGCTGTCCGGCGCGCGGGTGGTGAACCTGGTGGACCGCGCGAGCAGCTGGCCCGGTCCCGGCCGGCTGCACATGGGCGGCTTCGGGTACGAGAACCTCGTCCCGCACGGCCCGTTCCCGCTGACCCGGCGGCTGGAGTGGGTGGCGGCGGCCACGGCCGAGTACAACCCGGAGCCGTACGAGCGGCTGGCCGCGGTGCTGCGCGCGGCCGGGGAGGACGAGGACGCGCGCGAGGTGCTGCTCGCCAAGCAGCGCAGGCGCCGCGAGACGCTGCCCCTGGCCGCTAAATGCTGGGGCTTCCTCCAGGACTGGACGGTCGCCTACGGTTACCGGCCGGGCCGGGCCGCGGTGTGGATGGCGGTGCTGTGGGCGGCGGGCGCGCTGGCCTTCCGGCACGCCGACCACCCGCCGGTGAACTCCGGCGGCCATCCGGCCTGGAGCCCCGCCCTGTTCGCCCTGGACCTGCTGCTGCCGGTGATCGACCTGGGCCAGGCCGGCCAGTGGCAGCTGCGCGGCGGCTGGCAGTGGCTGGCGGCGGCGCTGGTCCTGCTGGGCTGGGTGCTGGCCACGACGGTGGCGGCGGGGGCGACCCGGCTGCTGCGGCGGGGCTGAGGACGCCCGGCGTGCGAGTGCGGCGGGGGCGGCCAGGGCGGACGGCAGGGGCGTGAAGGCCGAAAGATGCGAGGCTCGCGGGGCTCAGGGGACGGATGATGCAGAGATAAATAGTTGAACACTCACGTTTTACTTGCCCTTGACCGAACGGCGTACAACCTTCGGCGACTTGTCCAGGCCCTCTGGCGCGGGCACGACCTGCGGACCTTCAATGGTCGGCACCATGGCTCTGCTGCCCGCCTTCATCCGCTCCGGCCGGATGACACGCCACGCCCCGCGTCCCGCCGCCCCGCGGCCGGCCGACGACGAGACCGTCCTCGACGCCCCCGACGCCCGCCTCTCCCCCGCCCTGGTCGCGGCCGGCCGCGGCGAGCACGGGCCCGCCGCCGCCCTGCTCGCCGCCACCCGGACGGCCGGCGCCTGGGAGGACCGCGACCGGTACGTGCTGCGGCTCGCCGCCTTCGCCCGGTCGCGCCCCGAGTGGTTCGACCAGTGGCGCGCTGCCGCCCCCGACGACCCCGACGCGCTGGTGGTCGCCGCCCAGCTCGCGGTGGACCGCGCCTGGCCCTCGCCCGCCCGGGCCGAACTGCTGCGCGAGGTCAGCCCGCTGATCACGGCCGCCGCCCGCGCCTGCGACCGGGACCCGGTGCCGTGGCGGATCGCGCTGGACCACGCGCGCGGCGCCCGCTGCGGACCGAAGTACTTCGAGGAGCTGTGGGAGGCGGCCGTACGGCGCGCCCCGCACCACTACGGCGCCCACGCCGCGGCGCTGCGCTACCTCGCCGCGTCCTGGCACGGCTCGCACCTGGAGTGCTTCGACTTCGCCGACCGGGCCGCGCAGGACGCCCCCGCGGACTCGCTCGTCCAGGCGCTGCCCGCCCGGGCCGCCCACGGCTACCTGACCGACGGCTGCGGCGCCGAGGTGCCCCGGGTGCGGCTGGACGCGGCGGCCGACCGGGCGATCGCGCTCTCCGCCCGCTTCCCGGCCGCCGACCCCTGGCCCGCCGAGATGCGCAACAAGCTGACCTACCTGCTGGTCCGGCTGGAGCGCTGGGAGGACGCCCGGACCCAGGTGCGGCTGATCGGCCCGTACGCCACCTCGTTCCCGTGGGACGGGTTCTCCGACGACCCGCTGGGCCACTTCCTCGCGCTGCGCGAGTCCCTGCTGTCGGGCCTGCCGGGTTCCGCCGACGCCGCCCGCGCCACGGCCGGGTCCGCGTCCGGACGATCAGGGAGCGAGCGCGGCGGACACACCCCCGCCGATGACCATTAGGCTGGGGCGCCGTGACCACCGTCCGTCTGCCACTGTTCCCGCTGAACTCGGTGCTGTTCCCGGGTCTCGTGCTGCCCCTGAACATCTTCGAGGAGCGCTACCGCGCCATGATGCGCGAACTGCTGAAGACCCCGGAGGACGAACCGCGCCGGTTCGCCGTCGTCGCGATCCGCGACGGCCACGAGGTGGCGCCGAGCGCCCCGGGGATGCCGGACCCGACGGCGCAGCCCGAGCTGGGCGCGGCCGCGGGCTTCGGCCCGGACCCGCTGACGTCCTTCCACCCGGTGGGCTGTGTGGCGGACGCCGCGACCGTGCGGGAGCGGACGGGCGGCACCTTCGAGGTGCTGGCGACCGGGACGAGCCGGGTGCGGCTGCTGTCCGTGGACGCCTCGGGACCGTTCCTGACGGCGGAGCTGGAGGAGCTGCCGGAACAGCCGGGCGACGAGGGCGGCGCCCTCGCCCAGGGCGTGCTGCGCGCCTTCCGCCAGTACCAGAAGCGGCTGGCGGGCGCCCGCGAGCGTTCGCTGTCCACGGGCGCGGAGCTGCCGGACGACCCGCAGGTGGTGTCGTACCTCGTCGCGGCGGCGATGATGCTGGACATCCCCACCAAGCAGCGGCTGCTGCAGGCCCCGGACACCGCCTCGCGCCTGCGCGACGAGCTGAAGGTGCTGCGCGCGGAGACCGCCATCATCCGCAATCTGCCGTCGCTGCCCGCGGCGGAGCTGACCCGGTCCCCGACGAGCCTGAACTGAGCGGAACATGGCGAAGAAGCGGCAGAGCAAGCAGCACAACGGCGCCGGGGGCACGCCCGCGACGGTCGCCCTGACCGCGGCGGGCGTCACCCACACGGTGCACGCCTACGAGCACGACCCCGCGCACCCCTCCTACGGCGAGGAGGCGGCCGAGGCGATGGGCGTCTCCCCCGACCGCGTCTTCAAGACCCTGGTGGCGGACGTCGACGGCACCCTCACCGTGGCCGTGGTGCCGGTGGCCGGCTCCCTGGACCTCAAGGCCCTCGCGGCGGCGGTGGGCGGCAAGCGCGCGGCCATGGCCGACCCGGCGCTCGCGGAACGCACCACCGGCTACGTCCGCGGCGGCATCTCCCCGCTCGGCCAGCGCAAGCGGCTGCGCACGGTCCTCGACGCCTCGGCGACCGGCCACGCGACCATCTGCGTCTCGGCGGGCCGCCGGGGCCTGGAGGTCGAACTCGCCCCCGCCGACCTGGCCCGCCTCACCGACGCCGTCCTGGCCCCGGTCGGCCGCGCCTGAGCGCGCCGCGGCGCCGCCGGGGCCGCGGCGGTCACGCGGTCGGGGCCGGCCGGGTCACGCGGCCGGCGGCCCGTATCCGCCCTGCTGGTAGGGCTGCTGCTGGTAGGGCCCGTCCGGGTACGGCTCCGGGTCGCGCGGGCCGAACAGGGCCGTCAGGCCGAGGTGGACCAGCAGCGCCGACAGCGACCAGGCCAGCAGCGCTCCCTTCGCGCTCAGCTTCAGCGGCGCCGGGAAGGTGACGCCCTTGCCCACCGCCCGGGCGTGGGCGAGCACGTCGTGCTCCGGGCCGAGCCAGATCCCGAGCCGCCAGGCCAGCAGCGAGCCGAGCAGGCCGCCGGCCCCGAGGCCCACCACCAGCGGCACGCCGCCGTGGCGCCGCAGCAGGAAGACGACAACCGCGCTGACCGCGCCGAAGGCCAGCGCCAGCAGGGTGAACGTTCCGTCCACGCCCACCGCCTGCTCGCCCTCGGTGTCCTTGAGGTAGACGACCCAGCTCTTGCCGGCCACCTCGGCGACCAGCGGGACGTGCGGGGCCAGCCACGCCCACAGCAGCCCGAGCAGCACCCCGGCCAGCGCCACCGCGACCGCGGTCACGGCGGCCTCCCGCACTTCGGTCTTCATCCCGGGCCCGTCCTGTTCGTACAGGCCGCCGTCCGCCCCGGCAGGCGGCGGCTGCCAGGCCTGGTGCGGGGGCTGGTCGTGGGGAGGCGGAGTCAGCGGTGCGGTCACCCTGACATCGTGCCAGGTCGGCCCGGGCGGCGCGTCACCGGACGGCGGCCCGGCGGTACGCCCAGGTGGCCACGGCCAGCGAGACCACACCGACGCCCGCGCACACCCCCAGGTCAGCGACGACCAGCGGCCAGTCGGGACGGTCGCCGAAGGTGCGGGCGTAGGCCTCCACGCCGTAGGTCGAGGGCAGCAGATCCCGCGCCAGCCGGATGATCCCCGGCATCCGCTCCGCGGGCAGCACCCCCAGCAGCAGCGCCGCCGACATGCCCAGCTGCCCCAGCAGCGTGGCCAGCTCGGGGCGCGGCGCGAGCAGCCCGAAGGCGGCGCCGAGCCCGGACAGGGCGGCCCCGGCGAGCGGGACCACGGCGAGCAGGACCCACAGGTTCGCCAGCGGCAGCCCGAACAGCGCGCAGCCGAACACGGCGGTGACCAGCGTCCCCGGCACGGTGAAGGACGCGTACGCGCCCGCCGCCCCCAGCACCACCGCGGCCGGCGGGACCGGCAGCGTGGCGTAGTGGTCGAGCCCGCCGCTCGCCCGCAGCTGCCCGAAGTACTGGGCGAGCAGGTTCAGCGCGACGTAGGCGACGACCACGACCGACGACCCGGCCACCACCGACTGCGCCTCGCCCCGGGTGTCCACCACCCCGCGCATCATGACCATGATGCCGACGGACTGGAAGGTCGCCACGAACAGCAGCGGGATCCGCGCCACCCGCGCGCGGGAGAGCTGCGCGCGGTAGACGGCCGCCAGGGACGGCCACAGCCGCGCGGCCGGGGCCAGCGCGGCCGCTCCCGGGGCGGCGTCCGGCGCGGCCGGGGCACCACTGCCGGTCAGCACCTGTGCGGGTACGGCACTCACGTCGAACCGCTCCTCTTCCCCACGGCACCGCGGCCGTCCCGTACACGTCCGCTCGCCCTCGCGTTCACGCCTTCACCAGTCCCTGCCGTGCGGCGCCGCCCAGCGCCAGGTACACGTCCTCCAGGCTGGGCGTGGCGAGCGTGAAGTCGTCCAGGGCGGCGAAGGCCGCGCCGCCGGTGACCGTGGCGACGACGGCCCGGGCCTCCTCGGGCGCGAGCCGCAGCGTCCAGCGCCGGCCGGTGCGCACCGCCCGCTCGCGCAGGACGGCCACCTCGGGCACCTCCAGCGGCGCCCGCTCCCGCCACACCAGCTCCACCCGCACCTCGCCGGCCACCTGTTCCTTCAGCCCGGCGGGGGTGTCGCAGGCGATGACCCGGCCCCGGTCCAGGACGGCGACGCGGTCCAGCACGGTCTCCGCCTCGATGACGTTGTGGGTGACCAGCAGCACGGTCGTGCCGTGCTCGGCGCGCCGCCGGTCGACGGCCGCCCACACCGCGCGCCGGGCCACCGGGTCCATGCCGGTGGTCGGCTCGTCCAGCACGAGCAGCGGCCGCTCGCCGACCAGCGCGGAGGCGAGGCAGGCCAGCCGCCGCTGCCCGCCGGACAGCTTCTTCAGCGGCCGCCCGGCGATCGGCGTGAGCCCGAGTTCGTCCAGTACGGCGTCGCGCGCGGCCCGGGCGGCGCGCACGTCGAGGCCGCGCAGCCGTCCGGTGGTCTCGGCGGCCAGCGCCACGGTCAGCTCGTCCAGCGCCGTCGAGTCCTGGCCGAGGTAGGCGAGCAGCCGCGCCGCCCGCTCGGGGTGGCGCACGATGTCGTGGCCGAGGATCTCCACCCGGCCGGCGTCCGGCCGCAGCAGCCCGGTCAGCTGCCGTACGAGGGTGGACTTGCCGGCGCCGTTGGGGCCGAGCAGCCCGAAGATCTCACCGCGCCGGACGTCGAGGTCGACGGCGTCGGTGGCCCGCACCTCGGGCGTCCCGGGCGATCCGCGCCGCGCCTTCACGGCCCGGTAGGTCTTGGTCAGCCCGCGCACCGCGCACACGACGTCAGTCCGATGCCGAAGTGCCTGTCCCGCGCGCGTACTCACAAGGGACGAGGGTACGGGGTCCGCCACCTTTACTCGCCTTTGGGGCCTTCCCGGGCGCCCTCGCTCCCGGCGGGGACGTGTTCGGCGGCGGCGGGCACGTCGATCTCGCGCCAGAAGCCCGCCCGGATGGCGTACCGGTCGTGCTCGTCGATCTGGTCGTCCTTGTGGGCGAGCAGCCCGAAGCGGGCCGCGTAGCGCAGCAGCTCGCCGTCGATGCGGTGCGGGACGCGCGGGTACATCGTGGCGAGCCGCTGCACATGGGCCGGGTCGCCGAGCCGGGAGATCCAGCGCCGGGCGAAGACCTGCCCCACCTCGTAGGGGTCGCCGCCGACCGTGGTGATGTCCTCCTCGCGGTCGGCCCAGCGCTGCTCGGCCGTGGTGAGCTGGGCCAGCGTCGGCATGGCGGCCACCTCGGACGGTTCGGACACCCCGCCCGGCCGGTCCACCCAGCCCTTGTCGGAGGACCAGCGCAGGGTCGCGGTCGCCGGGGGCTGCGCGGCGGGGGCGCCGGGCGCGCGCAGGGCGGCGAGGTCCTTGGGGGTGGGCACGCCCTTGGCCGCGGGGACCCGCTCCTGGGCGCCGTTCTCCGACGGGACGGGCACCGGGGCGCGGTCCGGCTCCTCGGCCGCGCGGCCGGCGCCGCCGCCCGGCGCGGATTCCGGCAGCGGGGCGGACAGGATGGCCGCGATCTCCGGCCGGGGCGCGGGGGGCGGCGCGCAGATGCCGGTCAGCTCCTTGGCGCGGACGGCCTGGGTGATCCAGGCGCGGTCCAGCACGCGCCGCTCGTCGGCCTCGGCGACCAGGTCCTCGGACTGGTTGTAGTCGCCGTCGGCGGCCTGTACGGCCCACAGGTGGACGGCGACGCCGTGCTCCTTGGCCGCCATCATGCCCGGCAGCAGGTCGCCGTCGCCGGTGACCAGCACGATGTCGGAGCAGGCGCGGTTGCGGGCCAGCTCGGTCAGCTCGGCGTGCATGGCCGCGTCGACGCCCTTCTGCGCCCAGCGCCCGTCGCTGCGGGTGAGCGCGCCGAGGCGCACGGTGACGCGGGGCATCACCCGCAGCCGGCGGTGCTCCGGCTGGGGCACGCGGTCGGGGGCGCCGTCGAACCAGTAGATGCGCAGCAGGGGGCGTTCGGTGTCCGATTCGGCGCGTTCGCGCAGGGCCTGGATCAGCGCGCTGTGATCGACGGTGATCCGGGACCGCGAGGGTTCTCCGGCGAGGAGGCTGGCGGCGGCTCCCAGCAGATACCCGGCGTCCACCAGGACGATGCAGCGGTCCACGCGACTCACCCTCTTCCCGGGAGGCTTGCATGCGGCTTGCTTCGAGTCTGCCCGACGGCGCGGGGGTTAACGGCCCGAACTCGATCTTCGGCGTGGCGTTTGTGCGGCGTACTCCTCCGACGACCCTGTCACACACGGTAATTATCCGACATGCGCCGGTAGTCAGCGTATGTGAATCTGGTCCCGGTTCGAACCCCCGGACCCCGCAGCCCCCAAGGAGGCAGACCCCCATGGCCAAGAACAAGAACCGCAAGCAGTCCGGTCCGCAGAACCGCGCCGCGCAGTCCGACCGCCCGCAGGAGCAGACGCAGCGGACGTCCCCCGAGACGCACGAGTCGCCGGTGGCGCAGATACCGGGCAGCCCCGCGGACGTTGCCCGTAAGCAGCAGAAGCGCTTCGGCCACAACTGAGCCCGCGGGGCCCGGTCGACGCCGGTACGGATGAGGGGCGCGCCCGTCACGGGTGCGCCCCTCGCGCGCTGCGGCCGCTCAGCCCGCCAGGCAGGACGGCCCGAGCAGCACCTTCAAGTCACCGAACAGCGCCGGGTCCGGCTTGACGCGGTGCCGGTCCAGGCGCAGCACCGTCGTCTTGCGCGGCCCCTGGAGCTTGATGCGGACCTCGCTGTCGCCCTTGTGGTGGCTGAGGATCTCGCCGAGGCGGCTGACCATGGGCGGGGTGACCCGGGTGGCCGGGATGGTGAGCACCACCGGCGCGTTGGTGCCGGCGTTGGAGAGGTCGGGGACCATCAGCTCCATCGCCACCAGCCGCGGCACGTCCTCCCGCTTGTCGAGGCGGCCCTTGACGAACACCACGGCGTCCTCGACGAGTTGGGTCGACACGAGCTGGTAGGTCGCCGGGAAGAACATGCACTCGATGGAGCCGGCCAGGTCCTCCACGGTGGCGATGGCCCAGGCGTTGCCCTGCTTGGTCATCTTGCGCTGCAGGCCCGAGATGATGCCGCCGATGGTGACGACCGCGCCGTCGGCGTGCTCACCCCCGGTGAGCTGGGCGATGCCCGCGTCGGCCTTGTCGGACAGCACGTGCTCCAGGCCGAACAGCGGGTGGTCGGAGACGTACAGACCGAGCATCTCCCGCTCCTGGGCGAGGAGGTAGGTCTTGTCCCACTCGTCGGTGGTGAACTCCACGTCGAGTCCGAAGCCGGGCTCGTTGGTGGTCTCCTCGCCCATGCCGCCGAAGAGGTCGAACTGGCCCTCGGCCTCCTTGCGCTTGACCGCGACCACGTTGTCGATCATCGGCTCGTACTGGGCGGTCAGCCCCTTGCGGGTGTGGCCCATCGAGTCGAAGGCGCCGGCCTTGATCAGCGACTCCGTGGTGCGCTTGTTGCAGACCACCGCCTCGACCTTGTCCAGGTAGTCCGGGAAGGAGGAGTACTTCCCCTTGGCCTTGCGGCACCGGATGATCGAGTCGACGACGTTGGCGCCGACGTTGCGGACGGCGGACAGGCCGAAGAGGATCACGTCGTCGCCCTGGGCGGCGAAGTTCGCCTCCGACTCGTTGACGTTGGGCGGCAGCACGCGGATGCCCATGCGGCGGCACTCGTTGAGGTAGACCGCCGACTTGTCCTTGTCGTCCTTGACGGAGGTCAGCAGCGCCGCCATGTACTCGGCCGGGTGGTTGGCCTTGAGGTAGGCGGTCCAGTACGACACCAGGCCGTACGCGGCCGAGTGCGCCTTGTTGAACGCGTAGCCGGCGAAGGGCACCAGCACGTCCCACAGCGCCTGGATCGCCTCCGCGCTGTAGCCGTTCTTCTGGGCGCCGGCCTGGAAGATGGTGAAGTTCTTCGCCAGCTCGTCGGGCTTCTTCTTGCCCATCACCCGGCGCAGGATGTCGGCCTCGCCGAGCGAGTAGCCGGCGATGATCTGGGCCGCCTTCTGCACCTGCTCCTGGTAGACGATCAGGCCGTAGGTGACGTCCAGGACCTCCTTGAGCGGCGCCTCCAGCTCGGGGTGGATCGGCGTGATCTCCTGCTGCCCGTTCTTGCGCAGCGCGTAGTTGGTGTGGGAGTTCATGCCCATCGGGCCCGGCCGGTACAGGGCCGACACGGCGGAGATGTCTTCGAAGTTGTCGGGCTTCATCAGGCGCAGCAGCGAGCGCATGGGGCCGCCGTCGAACTGGAAGACGCCGAGGGTGTCGCCGCGCTGGAGCAGCTCGAAGGTCGTGGGGTCGTCGAGCGGGAGGCTCAGGAGATCGATGTCGATCCCCTTGTTGGCCTTCACCATCTTGACGGCGTCGTCCATGATCGTGAGGTTGCGCAGGCCCAGGAAGTCCATCTTCAGCAGGCCGAGCGACTCGCAGCTCGGGTAGTCCCACTGCGTGATGGTGACGCCGTCGGTGTGCCGCACCCAGACCGGGACGTGGTCGGTGATGGTCTCGCTGGACATGATCACGCCGGCCGCGTGCACGCCCATCTGCCGCACCAGGCCCTCGACGCCCTTGGCGGTATCGATGACCTTCTTGACGTCGGGCTCGTTCTCGTACATCGCCCGGATCTCGCCCGCCTCGCTGTAGCGCGGGTGGCTGGGGTCGGTGATGCCGGACAGCGGGATGCCCTTGCCGAGGACGTCGGCGGGCATCGCCTTGGTCAGGCGGTCGCCCATGGCGTACGGGTAGCCCAGCACGCGCGCGGAGTCCTTGATCGCGTTCTTGGCCTTGATGGTGCCGTAGGTGCCGATCATGGCGACCTTGTCCGCGCCGTACTTCTCCGTGACGTACCGGATCACCTCCACGCGCCTGCGCTCGTCGAAGTCGATGTCGACGTCGGGCATGGAGACGCGCTCGGGGTTGAGGAACCGCTCGAAGATCAGGCCGTGCGGGATGGGGTCGAGGTCGGTGATGCCGAGGGCGTAGGCGACGATCGAGCCGGCCGCCGAGCCGCGGCCGGGGCCGACGGCGATGCCGTTGTTCTTGGCCCACATGATGAAGTCGGCGACCACCAGGAAGTAGCCCGGGAACCCCATCTGGATGATGACGTCCATCTCGTACTCGACCTGGCGCTGGCGGTCGTCGGGGATGCCGCCGGGGAAGCGGCGCTCCATGCCGCGGCGGACCTCCTCCTTGAACCAGGTGACCTCGGTGTAGCCCTCCGGGATGTCGAACTTCGGCATCAGGTCGCGCTTCTGGAACATGCCCGTGGTGTCGACCTGCTCGGCCACCAGGAGGGTGTTGCGGCAGCCCTCCTGCCAGGCGTCCGAGGAGTCGATGGCGTACATCTCCTCCGTGGACTTCAGGTAGTAGCCGGTGCCGTCGAACTTGAAGCGGTCGGGGTCGGAGAGGTTCTTGCCGGTCTGGATGCACAGCAGGGCGTCGTGGGCGCCGGCCTCGTGCGCGTACGTGTAGTGCGAGTCGTTGGTGACCAGCGGGGGGATGCCGAGCTTGCGGCCGATCTCCAGCAGGCCGTCGCGGACCCGGCGCTCGATCTCGATGCCGTGGTCCATCAGCTCCAGGAAATAGCGGTCCTTGCCGAAGATGTCCTGGTACTCGGCGGCCGCCTTCAGCGCCTCGTCGTACTGGCCCAGGCGCAGCCGGGTCTGCAGCTCGCCCGAGGGGCAGCCGGTGGAGGCGATCAGGCCCTCGGACCACTGGGAGATGGTCTCCTTGTCCATGCGGGGCCACTTCTGCAGCCAGCCCTCCGCGTAGGCGTCCGAGGAGAGCCGGAAGAGGTTGTGCAGGCCGGTCGCGTTCGCCGCCCAGATCGTCTTGTGGGTGTAGCCGCCGGAGCCGGAGACGTCGTCCCGCTTCTGGTGCGGCTGGCCCCACTGGATCTTGCGCTTGTTGCGCCGCGACTCCGGGGCGACGTAGGCCTCGATACCGATGATCGGGGTGACCCCGGCCTTCTTCGCGGAGTGGAAGAAGTCGTACGCCCCGTGCAGGTTGCCGTGGTCGGACATGGCGATGTGCGTCATGCCCATCTCGTTGCAGGCGTTGAACATGTCCTTCAGCCGCGCGGCACCGTCCAGCAGCGAGTACTGGGTGTGGACGTGCAGGTGCGTGAACGGCGGCTTCGACACGGTTTCGGCCTCCAAGGAAAACGTACGTCGACGGACGTCCCCCCGGTCGCGGACGGTCTGGGGGACAGCGTCGAAGTCTATGCCTCGGCACTGACACTCCGCGGGCACTCACGCGTACCTTCGTGCGTTGGGAGAGGACGGAAGGCCCGTCCCGGCGGGCGTCCCGTCCGCCCCCGTGTCATGCGCCACACGGCGCGCGCCGCGTGTCCCGCGGCGCACGGCACGCGGCACCCGCCGCGCACCCCATGTCACGCACCACCCCGCACCAGGAGGCACCCAGCGATGTCGGTCCCCCAGCTCAGCGACGAGCAGCGCGGCGAGGAGATCCTCGCCGTCTTCGACACCGCCTTCGGCCGGCTCCTGGCCGCCGATCCGGCCGCGTTCCACGTGAAGTTCCGGAAGATGGCGGCCTCGGCCTTCGCGTTCTACCGGGGCACGGCGGGCCTCTTCTACCACGACCTGACGTCGAACAAGGAGTTCGGTTCCAGGCGGGGCGGCCCGTACCTGGACGAGCGCACCTCGCGCGTGTGGATCCACGGCGACCTGCACGCGGAGAACTTCGGCACCTACATGGACTCCAACGGCCGCCTGGTCTTCAACGTCAACGACTTCGACGAGGCGTACGTCGGCCCCTTCACCTGGGACCTGAAGCGGTTCGCCGCCTCGGTCGCCCTCATCGGGTACGCCAAGGCGCTCAGCGACGACCAGATCACCGAGCTGGTCGGCGTCTACGCGGCCGCCTACCGCGAGCGCATCCACGCCCTGGCCACCGGCGCCAAGCGCGACGAGGTGCCGCCCTTCACCCTGGACACCGCGCAGGGCCCGCTGCTGGACGCGCTGCGTGACGCCCGCGCGATGACCCGCTTCGGGCTGCTGGAGTCGATGACCGAGATCCGCGACTTCGAGCGCCGCTTCGCGCCGGGCGGCGGCTCCATCGAGCTGGACGCCGCCACCCGCTACAAGGTGCTGGCCGCCTTCGACGGCTACCTGGAGACGCTCCCCGAGACCTCCCTGGCCCGCCCGGACTCCTACCGCGTCAAGGACGTCGTCGGCCGGCGCGGGATCGGCATCGGATCGGCCGGGCTGCCGTCGTACAACATCCTCCTGGAGGGCCACAGCGACGCCCTGGAGAACGACGTGGTGATCTACATCAAGCAGGCCCAGACCCCGGCCGTCTCCCGGCACATCACCGACCCGGCGGTCCGTGACTACTTCGTGCACGAGGGCCACCGCACGGTGATCTCGCAGCGCGCCCTCCAGGCGCACGCCGACCCCTGGCTGGGCTGGACCGAGCTGGACGGCGCCGGGCAGCTGGTCGCCGAGGTCTCGCCGTACGCCGTCGACCTGGACTGGGCCGACATCGACGAGCCGGAGGAGATCGCGGCCGTCGTCGCCGACCTGGGCCGGGCCACCGCCGCCATGCACGCGGCGGCGGACGACCAGTCCGGCGAGTCCCTGGTGCCGTTCTCCACCGAGCGGGCCATCGACGCGGCCATCGCGGCCGACGAGGAGGGCTTCGGGCCCCTGCTGACCGACTTCGCGCACAGCTACGGCGCGCGCGCGCGGGCTGACCACCAGATCTTCGTGGACCTGTTCCGCAACGGCCGTATCCCGGGGCTGTGACGTCCCGGACTCACAGCCGCCCTTTAGGGGTCGCTTACCCGGGGACGTGACAGACTCTCCTCCGCCATGGACATATCCGGGACCCAGTTCAGAGCCGTGCGCGCGGCGCTGTTCACGGCTTTCACCGTGACGCTCGCCGCCGCGTCGCACGTGCTGCTGTCCCGGGCCCCGCTGCCGCCGGCGACGGTCCTGGCCGTCGCCTGCGGCGTCTTCGCCGCCGCGTACGCGCTGGCGGGCCGCGAGCGGGGCTTCGGCGCCATCGCCGCCCTGCTGGTCCCGCTGGAACTGGCCGCCGACACCGTGTTCACCACCGGTCAGCACGCCTGCTACGGCCGCGCGGGCGGCCCCCTCGCCGGCCCGCTGCGCGCGGTCGGCATCGACGTGCTGTGCCACGGCGGCGCCGTGGGCACCCGGCTGGCCGGGGTGACCGGCGGCCCCGCCCCCGCCCCGCTCACGCACGCCGGCCCGGCCACCGGCTGGCTGCTGCTCGCCGCGCACCTCGGCGTGGGCCTGCTCGCCGCCGCCTGGCTGCGCCGGGGCGAGCGGGCGCTGGGCCAGTCGCTGCGCGCGGCCGCCGCGACCGCCTTCCGGCCGCTGCTGCTCGCCGCAGCCGCGGTGGCGGCGGTGCGGCGGGCCCCGGTACGCCGGCTGCCGCGCCCGGCGCCGCGGGCCGCCGCCGCCCGCGACCGGCTCCTCGTGCATTCCCTGGGACGGCGTGGACCGCCGTGCTCCCCGGCCCTCGCCTGAACACCGAGCACCGAGCACCGAGCACTTCCCCACACGTATCCCGCGCACGGCCCGTGCGCGTCCCACCTGGAGATCACCGAGATGAGCAAGCGGAACAGCAAGACGGAGAAGACGGCGGCCCGGGAGCGGCTGCGGCTGGAGCGCGAGAGGCAGGCCAAGCGCGCCAAGGTCAAGCGGCAGGCCGTCGTGGCCGGTTCGGTCGTGGCCGTGCTGGCGGCGGCGGGCGGCATAGGCTACGCCGTCGTCCAGGCCAACAAGCCCAGCTACTGGGAGGGCCTGAAGGACGCCAAGGTGGTCGCCCCGGCCCACACCACGGGCACCGACGGCACCACCGTCGTCATCGGCAAGGCCGACGCCAAGAAGACCCTGAAGGTCTACGAGGACCCGCGCTGCCCGATCTGCGCCCAGTTCGAGCAGACCGTGGGCCCGACGGTGAAGAAGGACCTCGACGACGGCAAGTTCAAGATCCAGTACATCGGCGGCACCTTCATCGACGGCGACTCGCTGGGCAAGGGCAAGATCGGCTCCAACGGCCAGGGCTCCAAGAACGCGATGAGCGCCATGGGCGCCGCGCTGAACGTCTCCACCGACGCGTTCCTCGAGTACAAGACCGCGCTGTACTCCGCCAAGTGGCACCCCGAGGAGACCAGCGACACCTTCAAGAGCGACGACTACCTCATCAAGGTGGCCGACACCGTCCCGGCGCTGAAGGGCAACGCCGCCTTCCGCAAGGCGGTGGAGAAGGGCACGTACGACGCCTGGGCGGTCGCCATGTCGAAGACCTTCGACACCAACAAGGACGGCGTGACGGGCACCCCGAGCTTCGTCATGGACGGCAAGAAGCTCACCACCGACAGCCAGGGCAACCCGCCCATGACGGTGGCGGACTTCACCTCCGCGGTGGATGCGGCCCTCAAGGGCTGAGGCCCGCCGCCCCGGCGAAGGGGCGGGGTCAGGCGTCGCGGTGACGGGACTGGCGCCGCGGTGACGGGTGGGCGAACTTTGCGCGTTCGCCCGCCCGTCTCACATACCGAGCAGTAACCTGATCGCTCGTGACCAGTCGATACAGAACACCGGAGGGCCTCAACTCCCTCACGCCGAGCCGCCGTACGGTCGTCAGGGCCGCGGCGGCCACTGCTGTCCTGGCCGGCCCGCTCGCCGCCGCCCTGCCCGCCCGGGCCGCCACGGACACCCCCGCCTTCCTGCACGGCGTCGCCTCCGGCGACCCGCTGCCCGACGGCATCCTGCTGTGGACCCGGGTGACGCCGACCGCCGACGCCATACCCGGCTCAGGGATCGGCCCGGACACCGAGGTGAGCTGGGTCGTCGCCCGGGACAAGGCCCTCACGGACGTCGTCGCCCGCGGTTCCCTCACCGCGACGGCCGCCTCCGACCACACCGTCAAGGCCGACATCCGCGGTCTGGAGCCGGCCACCGACTACTGGTTCCGCTTCTCGGCCGGCGGCACCGACTCCCCGGCGGCGCGCACCCGCACCGCGCCGGCGGCGGACGCGGCGGTCGGCGGCCTGCGCTTCGGCGTGGTGTCCTGCGCCAACTGGGAGGCCGGCTGGTTCTCCGCCTACCGCCACCTCGCCGCCCGCTCCGACCTCGACGCCTGGCTGCACCTCGGCGACTACATCTACGAGTACAAGTCCGGCGAGTACGGCACCCGGGGCACGGTCGTGCGCCCGCACGCGCCCGCGAACGAGATCCTCACCCTCGCCGACTACCGCACCCGGCACGGCCGGTACAAGACCGACCCGGATCTTCAGGCGCTGCACCACAGGGCGCCGGTCATCGCCATCTGGGACGACCACGAGTTCGCCGACAACGCCTGGTCCGGCGGCGCCGTCAACCACACCGAGGGCGCCGAGGGCACCTGGAGCGCCCGTCAGGCGGCCGCCAAGCAGGCCTACTTCGAGTGGATGCCGGTCCGCCCGGCCGTCGCGGGCACCACCTACCGCCGGCTGCGCTTCGGCAGGCTCGCCGACCTGTCCCTGCTGGACCTGCGCTCCTTCCGCTCCCAGCAGGCCTCCACCGCCAGCGGCTCGGTCGACGACCCCGACCGCACGCTCACCGGGCGGGCCCAGCTGGACTGGCTGAAGGCCGGTCTGAAGGCCTCCGACACCACCTGGCGGCTGGTCGGCAACTCGGTGATGATCTCGCCGTTCGCCATCGGCGCCCTCTCCGCCGACCTGCTCAAGCCGCTCGCCAAGCTGCTCGGGCTGCCGCAGGAGGGCATCGCCCTCAACACCGACCAGTGGGACGGCTACACCGACGACCGCCGCGAACTCCTCGCCCACCTGCGCGCGAACGCCATCCGCAACACCGTCTTCCTGACCGGCGACATCCACATGGCGTGGGCCAACGACGTGCCGGTGGACGCGGGGACGTATCCGCTGTCGGCGTCCGCGGCCACCGAGTTCGTGGTGACCTCCATCACCTCCGACAACCTCGACGACCTCACCAAGGTCCCCGAGGGCACCGTCTCGGCGGTCGCCGCACCGGTGATCCGCGCGGCCAACCGGCACGTCCACTGGGTCGACACCGACCGGCACGGCTACGGCGTGCTGGACATCACGGCCGACCGGGCCCAGATGGACTACTACGTCCTGTCCGACCGCACCGACCCGCACGCCACCTCCGCCTGGGCCCGCTCGTACCGCACCCGCAGCGGCACCCAGAAGGTGGAGCGCACCTACGACCCCGTGTGACCGCCCCCTGACGGACCCTCCGTCACGGGCTGTCCCGGAGACGGGTCTTGCGTCACAGGCTCTCGAGGAAGCCGAGCGCCACCCGCCAGGTGGCCTCGGCGGCCTCCGCGTCGTGGTCCGGCAGGCCGGGGTCGGTGTAGAGGTGGCCGGCCCCGGCGTACCGGTACACCTCGACGTCCGCGCCCGCCCGGCCCATCCGCAGGTACCAGGCGTTCAGCCAGTCGTCCGGCTCGAAGGCGTCCGGGTCGGCCACGTGCAGCTGCACCGGCAGGTCGTCCACGTGGGCGTTCGGCGCGATGTCCGAGGTGCCGTGCAGGAGCAGCAGGCCGCGGGCGCGTTCGTCGCCGAGGGCCAGGGTCTGCGCGACGGAGGCGCCCATGGAGAACCCGGCGTACACCAGGCCCCGCTCCGAGTAGGGCGCCGCCGCGAGCACCGCCCGCTTCAGCAGCTCGTCCTTGCCGGTCCGGTCCTTGAACGTCATGCCCTCCTCGACCGTGTCGAAGGTGTGCCCCTCGAACAGGTCCGGGGTCCACACCTCGTGTCCGGCGCCGCGCAGCCGGTCCGCGGCGTCGCGCACCGCGGGCCGCAGCCCGTAGGCCGAGTGAAAGAGCATGATGTTCATGAGGCCATGGTGCCAGCCCGCTGAAGCCACCTCGCGGCGCGGCCCGGGCGGGAGCCGCCCCTCATACCCGGGCGGGCGCGGAACACACATGTTCATCACCCCCCGAGGCCGGTTAGGTGCGCAGGCATGGAGAACGTGCTCCGCCCCCTGATCGTGATCGGCAGCTCGGTACTGCTCACCCTGGCCATCGGCTGGGCCACCGACCGGCTGCTGCGCAAGGCCGACCGACGACATTCCGAGTCACCCCTGTGGGGGCTGCTGCGGCGCGCCCGCATCCCCTACCAGCTGGTGCTGTGCGCCGCCCTGCTCAGAGGCTCCTACGACCAGGCGCAGCTGCTGCAACCGCACCAGGTCGCCGTCGGCCGCGGGCTGACGCTGGTGCTGATCGGCTCGGCCGCCTGGCTGGCCATCCGGATCGCCGCGGCGATCGTCGAGACCTCCTACAGCCGGTACGCGCGCGTCCACCGGGACGTGGCCCGGGTGCGCCGGGTGCGCACCCAGGTCGAGCTGATCATGCGGGTCGTGTCCGCGGTCGTCATCGTGGTGGCGATCGCCTCGATGCTGCTGACCTTCCCGGCGATGCGCGCGGCCGGTGCCTCGCTGCTGGCCTCGGCCGGCATCCTGGGCATCGTCGCCGGTGTCGCCGCCCAGTCCACCCTGTCCAACATCTTCGCCGGGCTGCAGATCGCCTTCGGCGACATGGTGCGCATCGGCGACACGGTCGTGGTGGAGGGCGAGTGGGGCACGGTCGAGGAGATCACCCTGACCTTCCTGACCGTGCGGACCTGGGACGAGCGCCGGATCACCATGCCGGTGTCGTACTTCACGTCCAAGCCGTTCGAGAACTGGTCGCGGGGCACCCCGCAGATGACCGGCATCGTCTACTGGTACCTCGACCACAGCGCGCCCATCGAGGCGATGCGCGAGAAGCTCCGCGACATCCTGCGCCACTGCTCCGCCTGGGACGGCCGCGCCTACGGCCTCCAGGTGACCGAGGCCACGCAGAACACCATCCAGGTGCGCGCCCTGGTCACCGCCAAGGACGCCGACGACATCTGGACGGTGCGGGTCACGGTCCGGGAGCAGATGATCGGCTGGTTGTCCGCCCAGCACCCCTACGCGCTGCCGCGCGTGAACACCGCGGAGGCCGTGCTCCCGCCCAGCCGCGTGCCCTCCCCGGACCGGGCGACCCTGCGCAAGGCCTACGAGTTCCCCCGCACCGGCCGGGGCTGACCCCCGCCGGCGGGGGTGCTCACCGCAGGCTGCGCACGTCGAGGTGGCGCAGCACCCGGTCCACGATCTCCGGGTCCGCGCCCGGCTCGCTGCGGGCCGCCAGGATCTCGTGCCGGGCCGCGCTCAGCATCTCGCCCTGGATGCGCCGGACCCGCTTCAACCGGGTGGCCCGCTGGTGCTGGGCCTCCCGGCGCCCCTCCTCGCCCATGTCCGGGCTGATCCGGATGCCGATGTCGAAGGCCCGCCGCAGCATCTGCTCGGACAGTTCCTCGGGCAGGTCCTCCACCTGCTCGATCTCCCGCAGCCTGCGCTTGGCGGCCTTCGCCGCCCGTACGGCCAGCTGCTTCTCCAGTTCCTTCTCGTGCTCGGAGTCGGCGCGCACCCCGAGCCGCTTGACCAGCCACGGCAGGGTGAGCCCCTGGAGCACCAGCGTGGCGATGATCACACCGAAGGCGATGAAGACGATCTCGTCCCGGTCGGGGAACGGGGAGCCGTCGTCCGTGGTGAGCGGAATGGCGAGGGCCAGCGCCACCGAGGCCACCCCGCGCATCCCGGACCACCACATCACGACGGTCTCCCGCCAGCCCACCGGGATCTCCTCGTCGTAGTCCCGCCGGGCGTGCAGCCGGTTGGTCAGCCAGGTGGCCGGCAGCAGCCACAGCAGCCGTACGAGCACCACGACGCCCGCGACGGCGGCCGCCCAGCCGAGCAGCTCGCCCCAGCGCCCGGACGCCGTGCGGATGGCGTTGTGCAGTTCGAGGCCGATCAGCCCGAAGGCGACGCCCGTGACCAGGGTGTCGATGATGTCCCAGAAGGTGTGCCCGGCGAGCCGGGTCATCACGTCGTCGGCGTCGGTGGCGTACTCGGCGAGGAACAGGGCGGTGGTGAGCACGGCGAGCACCCCGGAACCGTGCAGCTCCTCCGCCAGCACGTAGGAGGCGTACGGCACCAGCAGGGTCATCCCGATCTGCAGGGTGGCGTCCCCCAGCAGGTCCATCAGCCGGTTGGCGCCCCAGCCCAGCGCCAGCCCGACGGCGACCGCGACCACGGCCGACAGCACCAGGTCGAGGCCGGCGCTCCACGGCGAGAAGTCGCCGCTGACGGCCGCGGCGATCGCCACGTGGTAGAGCACGATGGCCGTGACGTCGTTGAACAGCCCCTCGCCCTCCAGGATGGACACCAGCCGGCGCGGCAGCCCCAGCTGCCCGGCGACGGCGGTGGCGGCCACCGGGTCGGGCGGGGCGATCAGCGCGCCCAGCGCCACCGCGGCCGCGACCGGCAGCCCGGGCACGATCGCGTGGGCGACGGCGGCCACGCAGACCATCGTGACGAAGACCAGCGCGACGGCCAGCAGGAAGATGGGGCGCTTGTTGGCCGCGAACTGCCGCCAGGACGTGCGGCGTACGGCCGCGTAGAGCAGCGGCGGCAGCAGCGCGGGCAGGATCAGCCCGGGCGGGATGTCGACGTTGGGCACGAAGTCGGCCACCGCCAGGACTCCGCCGAACAAGGTCATCAGCACCGGTGCCGGCACCCCGAACCGGTCACCCACCGGGACGCTCACCAGGGCCCCGAGCAGCAACACGAACAACAGGGCCAACTGATCCACGGCGGGGCGCTCCCGGGGGTCGACGATCAACGGCAGGTTTCCAGCCTGCCACGCCCCGCGCCGGACCGGCCGCCTCGGGTCCCGCTACAGCGCGCGCCGCATGGACCGGTGCGGTATCCCGGCGTCCTCGAACTCCGGTCCGTACGCCTCGTAGCCGAGCCGTTCGTAGAAGCCCAGGGCGTGGGTCTGCGCGTGCAGGTCCACCGCGGTCAGGCCACGCGCGCGTGCCGCCTCCTCGACGGCCCGCACCAGCGCCGCGCCGACGCCCAGGCCGCGCGCGTCCCGGGCCACGGCGAGCCGACCCAGGGAGCCCACCGAGGGGTCCCCGCCGGTCTTCGCCGCGGCCGCCGCGCCGGACAGCAGCCGGCCGGTGCCCAGCGGGCGGCCGTCCGGGCGCACCGCCAGGACGTGCAGGGCGGTCGCGTCGTAGGCGTCGTACTCGATCTCCTCGGGCACGCCCTGCTCGGCGACGAAGACCTCCTTGCGCACCGCGAAACAGGCCTCGCGGTCGGCGGGGCCGTCGGCGACGCGGACCTCGTACGGCGGCGTGCTCACGCGTAGGTCTCCTCGCGGACCTGGTCGAGCGCCTCCTGGAGGTCCTGCGGGTAGTCGCAGGCGAACTCCGCCCAGCGGCCGTCCCCGGGGTGCTCGAAGCCGAGCCGGACGGCGTGCAGCCACTGGCGGGTCAGCCCCAGCCGCTTGGCGAGCGTCGGGTCGGCGCCGTAGGTGAGGTCGCCGACGCAGGGGTGGCGGTGGGCGGCCATGTGGACGCGGATCTGGTGGGTGCGGCCGGTCTCCAGCTTCACGTCGAGCAGGGAGGCGGCGCGGAAGGCCTCGATGAGGTCGTAGTGGGTGACGGAGGGCTTGCCCTCGGCGGTGACGGCCCACTTGTAGTCGTGCTGGGGGTGGCGGCCGATCGGGGCGTCGATCGTGCCGCTCGTCGGGTCCGGGTGGCCCTGGACGAGGGCGTGGTAGCGCTTGTCGACCGTGCGCTCCTTGAACTGGCGCTTGAGCGACGTGTACGCGTACTCGGACTTGGCGACCACCATCAGGCCGGAGGTGCCCACGTCGAGGCGGTGCACGATGCCCTGGCGCTCGGCGGCGCCGGAGGTGGAGATCCGGTACCCGGCGGCGGCGAGGCCGCCGATGACGGTCGGGCCGGTCCAGCCCGGCGACGGGTGCGCGGCGACGCCGACCGGCTTGACGATCACGACCACGTCGTCGTCGTCGTGCACGATCTCCATGCCCTCGACCGGCTCGGCGACCACCTGCACCGGCGCGGGCGCCTGCGGCATCTCGACCTCGAGCCAGGCGCCGCCGTGCACCCGCTCGGACTTGCCGACCACGGCGCCGTCGACCTGGACCTTGCCCGCGGCGGCCAGCTCCGCCGCCTTGGTACGGGAGAAGCCGAACATGCGGGAGATGGCGGCGTCGACGCGCTCGCCCTCCAGGCCGTCGGGCACGGGCAGGGTTCGGATCTCGGGAAGCGTACTCACCCGACGAGTATGCCGGACGGCGCCCGCGGTGCCGTCCGCGCGCCCGCTCAGCCCTGGCGGACGGTGCCGTCCGGTCAGTCCTTGTGGACGGTGCCGTCCGGGTCGAGCCCGCGGAAGGACAGCAGCACGATCAGGATGCCGCCGCAGACGATCGCCGAGTCGGCCAGGTTGAACACCGCGAACCCCTTGGGCGCGATGAAGTCGACCACCTCGCCCTCGAAGACGCCGGGCGCCCGGAAGATCCGGTCGGTGAGGTTGCCGAGCGCACCGCCGAGCAGCAGGCCGAGCGCAATGGCCCAGGGCAGGCTGTAGAGCTTGCGGGCCAGCCGGATGATCACACCGATCACGGCAGCCGCGATCAGCGTGAAGATGACCGTGAAGGCCGCGCCGAAGCCGAAGGCCGCGCCGGGGTTGCGGATGGCGTGGAACTCCAGCCAGTCCCCGACGACCTCGATCGGCGCGTGGTGCTCCAGCCGGGAGACCACCAGCATCTTGCTGATCAGGTCGAGGGCGTACGCGAACGTGGCCACCGCGAACAGCACGACGACCCGGCGGCCGCGCCGCCGGTCCGCGACCGTCCGCCCATCGGCGGGCGCACCCGCCGCCGCGTGTTCGCCGCCCCCGTCCGGGGTGTCCGGCGTACCGATGATGCGTTCCGCCTCTGTCACGTGAGTCCCTCGACCTAGGTGCCTGACTGGGGACGAGACTACGGCACGCCCCGCGGGACCTCCGTGCTCAGTACCGGCGTTCCTGCTTCTGTTTGCACTCCACGCACAGGGTGGCCCGGGGGAAGGCCTGCATCCGGGCCTTGCCGATGGCCTGGCCGCAGATCTCGCACAGGCCGTAGGTGCCCGCGTCCAGCCGCTCCAGGGCGCGCTCGGTCTGCAGCAGCATCTCGCGCGCGTTGGCGGCCAGCGCCAGCTCGTGCTCGCGGGTGATGTTCTTGGTGCCGGTGTCCGCCTGGTCGTCGCCCGCCCCGTCGCCGGAGTCACGCATCAGGCCGGCCAGGGACGACTCCGAGGAGCTGATCTCGGTGCGCAGCCGGTCCACCTCGTTCATCAGCTCCGCGCGGGCCTCCTCGGCCTCCTGCGGGGTCCAGGGGTCCTCGCCCGGGCGCACGGCGAGTTCGCCGGGCTCCGCCGCGGCGATCCGTGCCTTGGGTACGGCGGTGTCCGCCGCCGTGGCCGTGCCAGGAGTCTTCTTCGCAACCACTGTCGTGGCTCCCGTCTGCTTCGCGGCCCGCGCCGCACCCGCCTTCTTGGCCGTGCTCTTGCCGGCCGCCCCCGTGGAGGCGCCGCCCCCGTGGGCCGCGCCCTTGCCGGAGCCGGCGTCCGCCCGCTCCTGCGCGGTCCTCGCGACCGCCTTCCGCGTCACCGCTCCCGCCGTCCCGTCCGTCACCTGCTCCGCCGCCTCGCCCGTCACCGTGCCGGTCGCCCCGTCCGCCGCCTTGTGTGCGGTCCTCGCCGCCGCCTTCCCTCCCGGCTTCCCGGCCGCGGCCTTCCCAGCCGTTCTCCCAGCCTTCCCCGCCGCACCCTGCCGGACCCTTTCCGCGGTCCTCCCCGCAGCCTTCCCCGCGGTCCTCGCCGTACCGCCCGTCCGCTTCCCCGCGGCCTTCCCGGCTCCGGCGGCCTTCCCGGCTCCGGCGGCCTTCGCGGCTCCGGCGGCCTCCTCGGTCCCGCCGGCCGGGGCGGGCGCAGCGCCGGAGGCGACCGCGCCCCCGGATCTGCCGGACGCCGACTGCTGTACGGCGGTCTTCTTCGCCACCATGGCCGCGGCCCCTTCACATATTGTGATCTTGCACGCGAATCGTGCTGGGACGATAAATCGACTCGAGTCCCGCGGCAACGGGGCACGCCGCCCGATCCGCCCGCCCCGCGCCCCCCGTGCGCAGGCATGCCTCCGTTGTGCCCAGCTCCCCGCCGGGTAATCCGCCCGGGAGCCGACCCCCCGGGCACCCCGGAGCCGTCCCGGCGCACCCGGCCATCCGGGGTCGTCCAGGCGCCGCCGGTGCCCCCCACGCCTGCGTGCCCGCGGCGGGCGGAAAAGCGGTCGGCCGCTGTCCGCGCGGCGCCGTACACTGGGCGGAGCGAAAAGCGTGGATGGGGACGAGTAGCGGCGTAGGCGGCCCAGAGCGACCCGGGGACGGTGTGAGCCCGGGGGCGAGCGCGACGTGAAGATCACCCCGGAGCCGCCGGAAGAAAGCCCCGGACCGCGGGCCGCACCCACAGGTCCGCCCCGGGCGAGTAGAACCGGCTCGCGACCCCAATGAGGGGGCTCACCGGCGCGCACGGCGTCCGGAGGGCCAAGGAGGGTGGTACCGCGGGAGCGCGCCGCACACGGCGTCCGGAAGGCATCCGGCTCTCGTCCCTCCGACGGAAGGCAGCAAGTCCGTTGGAGGAAGCCCGCAGATGACAGCGCCGACGTACCGCCAGGTGCCCGCCCAGGTCGACCTGCCCGCGCTCGAGCACGCCGTGCTCGACTTCTGGCGCGAGCAGAAGATCTTCGCCAAGAGCCTGGAGCAGTCCCAGGGCCGCCCCGAGTGGGTGTTCTACGAGGGCCCGCCCACGGCCAACGGCATGCCCGGTGCCCACCACATCGAGGCGCGCGTCTTCAAGGACGTCTTCCCGCGCTTCCGCACCATGCGCGGCTACCACGTGGCCCGCAAGGCGGGCTGGGACTGCCACGGCCTCCCGGTGGAGCTGGCGGTGGAGAAGGAGCTGGGCTTCTCCGGCAAGAAGGACATCGAGGCGTTCGGCATCGCCGAGTTCAACGACCGCTGCCGCGCGTCCGTGCTGCGCCACACCGACGCCTTCGCCGAGCTGACGACCCGCATGGGCTACTGGGTCGACCTCGAAGAGGCCTACGTCACGATGGACCCGGAGTACATCGAGTCGGTCTGGTGGTCGCTGAAGGAGATCTTCGGCAAGGGCCTGCTGGTCCAGGACCACCGCGTCGCCCCCTGGTGCCCGCGCTGCGGCACCGGCCTGTCGGACCACGAGCTGGCGCAGGGCTACGAGACGGTCGTCGACCCGTCCGTGTACGTCCGCTTCCCGCTCACCTCCGGCCCGCTGGCCGGCCGGGCCGCACTGCTGGTGTGGACGACGACGCCCTGGACCCTGGTGTCCAACACGGCGGTCGCCGCCCACCCCGAGGTCACCTACGTCGTCGCCACCGACGGGCGGGAGCAGCTCGTCGTCGCCGAGCCGCTGCTGGCCAAGGCGCTCGGCGAGGGCTGGGAGGCCACCGGGCAGACCTTCACCGGCGCCGAGATGGAGCGCTGGGGCTACCGGCGTCCGTTCGAGCTGATCGAGTTCCCGGAGCCCGCCCACTACGTCGTCAACGCCGAGTACGTCACCACCGAGGACGGCACGGGCCTGGTCCACCAGTCCCCCGCCTTCGGTGAGGACGACCTCAGGGTCTGCCGCTCCTACGGCCTGCCCGTGGTGAACCCGGTCCGCCCCGACGGCACCTTCGAGGACGAGGTCCCCCTGGTCGGCGGCGTCTTCTTCAAGAAGGCCGACGAGAAGCTCACCGAGGACCTCCTGGAGCGCGGCCTGCTGTTCCGGCACCTGCCCTACGAGCACAGCTACCCGCACTGCTGGCGCTGCCACACCGCGCTGCTCTACTACGCGCAGCCGTCCTGGTACATCCGGACGACCGCCGTCAAGGACCGTCTTCTCGAGGAGAACGAGAAGACGAACTGGTTCCCGGACACCGTCAAGCACGGCCGCTTCGGCGACTGGCTGAACAACAACATCGACTGGGCGCTGTCCCGCAACCGCTACTGGGGCACCCCGCTGCCCATCTGGCGCTGCCCGGACGACCACCTCACCTGCGTCGGCTCCCGGGCGGAGCTGACCGAGCTGACCGGCACCGACCAGTCCGGTCTCGACCCGCACCGCCCGTTCATCGACGACGTGACCTTCCCCTGCCCGCAGTGCGACGCGACGGCCACGCGCGTGCCCGAGGTCATCGACGCCTGGTACGACTCGGGCTCGATGCCGTTCGCGCAGTGGGGCTACCCGTACAAGAACAAGGAGCTGTTCGAGAGCCGGTACCCGGCCCAGTTCATCTCCGAGGCCATCGACCAGACCCGCGGGTGGTTCTACACCCTGATGGCGGTCGGCACGCTGGTCTTCGACCGGTCGTCGTACGAGAACGTCGTCTGCCTGGGCCACATCCTCGCCGAGGACGGCCGGAAGATGTCCAAGCACCTGGGCAACATCCTCCAGCCGATCCCGCTGATGGACCAGCACGGCGCGGACGCGGTGCGCTGGTTCATGGCGGCCGGCGGCTCCCCGTGGGCGGCCCGCCGCGTCGGCCACGGCACCATCCAGGAGGTCGTCCGCAAGACCCTGCTGACGTACTGGAACACGGTCGCCTTCCAGGCCCTGTACGCCCGTACGGCCGGCTGGGCGCCCAGCGCGGCGGACCCGGCCCCGGCCGACCGTCCGGTGCTGGACCGCTGGCTGCTGTCGGAGCTGCACGCCCTCACCGACCAGGTCACCCAGGCCCTGGAGGCGTACGACACCCAGCGCGCCGGCAAGCTGCTGTCCGCGTTCGTCGACGACCTCTCCAACTGGTACGTCCGCCGCTCCCGGCGCCGGTTCTGGCAGGGCGACAGGGCCGCGCTGCGCACCCTGCACGAGGTGGTGGAGACGGTCACCCGGCTGATGGCCCCGCTGACGCCGTTCATCACCGAACGGGTCTGGCAGGACCTGGTGGTCCCGGTCACCCCCGGCGCCCCGGAGTCCGTGCACCTGGCCACCTGGCCGGAGGCTGAACTGGACGCCATCGACCCGGAGCTGTCGAAGCAGATGGTCCTGGTCCGCCGCCTGGTGGAGCTGGGCCGCGCCACGCGCGCGGAGTCGGGCGTCAAGACCCGCCAGCCGCTGTCGCGTGCCCTGATCGCGGCCACCGGCTTCGCCTCCCTGGACGCGGAGCTGCACGCCCAGATCACCGAGGAGCTGAACGTCTCCTCGCTGGCCTCCCTGTCCGAGGTCGGCGGCTCCCTGGTGGACACCACCGCCAAGGCCAACTTCCGCGCGCTGGGCAAGCGGTTCGGCAAGCGGGTGCAGGACGTGGCCAGGGCCGTCGCCGCGGCCGACGCCGCCGCGCTGTCGCTGGCGCTGCGCGAGGGCACGGCGTCGGTGGAGGTCGACGGGGAGACGGTCACCCTGGCCCCCGACGAGGTGATCATCACGGAGACCCCGCGCGAGGGCTGGTCGGTCGCCTCCGACTCCGGCGCCACGGTCGCCCTCGACCTGGAGATCACCGAGGAGCTGCGGCAGGCGGGTCTGGCCCGGGACGCGATCCGGCTGATCCAGGAAGCCCGCAAGAACAGCGGCCTGGACGTCGCCGACCGGATCGCGCTGCGCTGGACCTCGACCGACCCGGCGGTCGTCGCCGCGCTGAGCGAGCACGCCGGTCTGATCGCCGACGAGGTGCTGGCCACCGACTTCGCCCAGGGCGAGGCGGACGGCGGCTACGGCGAGCCGTTCACGGACGAGGGTCTGTCCCTCACCTTCCGGCTGCGCAAGGCGTAACCGGCGCCCGCGGTGACGGCGAAGGGCCCGACCCCCTCGGGGGGTCGGGCCCTTCGCCGTCACCGGGGCGGTCACCCCCCGCCCCGCGGGTCCACCGGCGGGGCCGGGCGCACCGTCCGCACACGGCACAAGGGCGGGGCCCCGGATCCTCGGATCCGGGGCCCCGCCCTGAACGCTGCCGATGCCTAAGGCGTACTACTGACCGCGCCGGCCGTCAGTTGTCGTCCTCGTCGATGAGGAAGCCACGCATCGGCGACGGCGCCTGACCCATCGGCGAGGGGCCCTGCGGACGGACCGGAGCCATCGGCTGGGTCATCGCCGGCGTCATCTGCTGCTGGCCGCCGTAGGACGGGCCGGACGGGGCCGGACCGCCACCCATGCCCTGGTTGCCGCCGTACGACGGGGCGGACGCACCGGCCGGGGCCATCGAGGGCGCCGGGGACGGCGGCAGCGAGGCGGTGGCCGGAGTGCGCGGCGGGGCCAGGGAGTCGTCGGCCTGCGTCTCCAGCTGACGCAGCTGCGACTCCAGGTACGACTTCAGCCGGGTGCGGTACTCGCGCTCGAAGCCGCGCAGATCCTCGACCTTGCGCTCCAGCGTGGCGCGCGCGGACTCCAGGGAGCCCATGGCGACGCGGTGCTTCTCCTGCGCGTCCCGCTCCAGCGCGTCCGCCTTGGCACGGGCGTCCCGCTCCAGACCCTCGGCGCGGCTGCGGGCCTCGCCGACGATCTTGTTGGCCTCGGAACGGGCCTCGGCGATCGCCTGGTCGGCGGTCTGCTGGGCCAGCGACAGGACGCGCGCGGCGCTGTCGCCGCCGGGACCCTGACCGGGGCCGCCCATCGGACCACCCATGGGACCGCCCATCGGGCCGCCCATCTGCTGCTGCATGGGAGGCTGACCGCCCATGGGACCCTGGCCCATCGGACCCTGACCCATCGGGCCCTGGCCCATGGGGCCCTGACCCATCGAACCCTGCATCGAGCCCTGGCCCATCGAGCCCTGCCCCATGGGACCCTGACCCATCGGGCCCTGACCCATCGGGCCCTGACCCTGCGGGCCGCCCTGACCGCCGGGGCCGGCGGGCAGCTGCGGGGCGCCGCTCGGCAGCTGCGGCGGGCCGCCCATGGGGCCGCCCATCTGCTGCTGCGGCGGGCCCGATATGCCGGCGGGCACCGGAGCGCCGGGACCGCGCATGCCCTGCTGCTGCATGCCCTGCTGGTCCTGCTGCTCCGGAGGCTTGCGCATGTTCTGCTGGTTCTGCGCGGCGGCACGGGTGGCCGCGGCCAGCTTGGCGCGCAGGTCCTCGTTCTCGCGCAGCAGACGGGTCAGTTCGGCTTCGACCTCGTCGAGGAAGGCATCGACCTCGTCCTCGTCATAGCCTTCTCGGAGGCGGACGGTCGTGAACTGCTTGTTCCGCACGTCCTCGGGGGTCAACGGCATCTCTTCACCTCAACGTAGTCATCGGCAGTCGGCAAGACCGTATCGTCCACAGTCACCCCACGAAGTTCCGCACGATGGCGATGAGGATGTAGACGATGATCATCAGTACGAAGAAGGACAGGTCGAGCGCCACGCCCCCGAGACGCAGCGGCGGGATGAACCGCCGCAGAAGCTTCAGCGGTGGATCGGTGACAGTGTAGGTGGCCTCCAGGACGACCACCATCGCCTTGCCGGGTTGCCACGAGCGGGCGAACTGGAACACGTAGTCCATGACCAGCCGGAAGATGAGGACGATCAGGAACACCATCAGCGCGATGTAGATCACCTGCGCGAACACGCTCATGGCTTGCGCTTCCCTCTCCCCTGTTTCCGTGCCTGGTCCGGTCGTACGTCTCAGCTCTGGTTGAAGAACCCGCCTTCTGCGATGCGGGCCTTGTCCTCCGCCGTGACATCGACGTTAGCAGGCGACAACAGAAACACCTTCTGCGTCACCCGCTCGATGCTGCCATGAAGACCAAACACCAAACCGGCCGCAAAGTCGACAAGTCGCTTCGCGTCTGTGTCGTCCATCTCAGTCAGATTCATGATCACCGGGGTGCCCTCGCGGAAGTGTTCCCCGATGGTACGGGCCTCGTTGTACGTCCGGGGGTGCAGCGTGGTGATCCGGTACGGCTCTCGTTCCGACACGACCTTGGGCATGATCACCGGTGCGTTCTTCTCCAGGGACTGACGTTCTTGTGTGATGGACGCCACGGGCGCGATCCGCGCCGGGCGCCCCGAATCCGCGGCGGGCGAAACGACGTGGGGAACCGGGTCGCGCGGTGCCGATGGCTGCACCACTCGTACCGATTCGTCCCTTTGGGACTGATGCATCCCGAGCGACTGGTGCGACGACTCGTGTCGTCGGTGGTCCCGCTCGGGCTCCGGGTCCAGTTCGGGCTCGAAATCGTCGTCGGGGTCGAACCCGCGGCCGTCGTACCCATCGTCCTCCACGAGGCCGAGGTAGACCGCCATCTTGCGCATCGCGCCGGCCATTCTCTGAGTCCTCCGCTCTGTGGTGGATCGGCTGACGACTGCCAAGTGCCCGCGATCCACGAGGTCGTTCTGCCCGCCTGCTGCGGCATTGACCATATTTTCTGCTGTGGTCCGACTTCCTGGCGACGTTACCCGAGCCTGGGGCGGACTCCGAGTACCGCAGTGCCGACGCGTACATGTGTCGCTCCGGCGGCCACGGCCTGCTCGAGGTCCGCACTCATCCCCGCGGACACCATGGTTGCAGCAGGATGGGCCCGGCGCAGGTCGGTCGACAAATCCATGAGCCGCTCGAACGCCGCCTGTTCGCGTCCCGCGTACTCCCCGCTCAGCGGTGCGACGGTCATCAGTCCGCCCAGCCGCAGTCCCGGCGAGGCGGCCACCAGGTCGGCCAACTCCCCGATCCCGCCGGGCGCGACGCCACCGCGCTCGCCGCGGCCGCCCGCGTCCGCGTCCAGCGCGACCTGGACCAGGCAGCTCACCTCGCGCCCGGCCCGCACCGCCTCCTTCGACAGCGCCGTGACGAGCCGGGCCCGGTCGACGGACTGCACGACGTCCGCGTACCCCACCACGGAACGGACCTTGTTGGTCTGCAACTGGCCCACGAAGTGCCAGGCCAGAGGCAGATCCGCGCAGGCGGCGGCCTTCGGCGCCGCGTCCTGGTCGCGGTTCTCGGCGACGTGGCGCACGCCGAGTCCGCTCAGGGTCCGCACGTCGCTCGCGGGGTAGGTCTTGGTGACCACGATCAGGGTCACCTCCTCGCGCCCCCGCCCGGCGGCCGCGCACGCCGCGGCGATGCGCGCCTCCACCGCCGCCAGGTTCGCGGCGAGTTCGCTCTCACGGTCCGTCATGCCCGATCGTCCAGCCATACGTAGCTCGCCAGCCGCCCGGTCGTGCGGTCACGGCGGTAGGAGAAGTGGTCCTTGGACTCCAGCGTGCACACCGGCGACTGCGCCCGGTCGCACACCCCGAGCCGCTCCAGCTGCGCGTGCACCCCGGCGCGCACGTCGACCGCCGGGGTGCCCCAGCCGGTGACGGCGTGCGCCGCCGGTTCGGCCGCGGCCACCTCGGCGCGCATCGCCTCCGGCACCTCGTAGCACCGGCCGCAGACGGCCGGTCCGGTGCGGGCGACGATCCGGCCCGGCTCGGCGCCGAGTTCCACCATGGCCCGTACGGCGGCGGGGACGACCCCGGCGACCATGCCGGGCCGGCCCGCGTGGGCGGCGGCGGCGACCCCGGCGACGGGGTCGGCGAGCAGCACCGGCACGCAGTCGGCGGTCAGGACGGCGAGGGCGAGTCCGCGGCGGGCGGTGACGACCGCGTCCACCTCCGGCACCGGCCGCTCGCCCCAGGGACCGTCCACCACGGCCACCTCCGGCCCGTGCACCTGCCGCATCCAGACCACCCGGTCCGGGTCGAGACCCAGTGAGCGGGCGGCCAGTTCACGGTTGGTGCGTACGGCGGCCGGGTCGTCGCCGACCGCACCGCCGAGGTTCAGCTCCTCGTACGGAACGGCGCTCACCCCGCCCCACCGGTCGGTGAAGGCGAAGTGCGCGCCGTCGACGTTGTCGCGCTCTGATGTCACGTCGGAAGGATCACTTGAGGAAGTCCGGTACGTCCAGTTCCTCGGCCGCGCTGTCCGAGTAGCTGCGCGACGGCGGCACCGGCGGGGCGACCGGGATCTCGGCGACCGGCTCGGGCGCCGGCTCCGGCTCCTCCTTCGGGGTCACGCTGCCGAGCGAGCCGAAGGACGGGCGGCTCTCGGGCTGCCGTACCGGGGCCGGCTCCTCGCGGCGGACGGGCGAGGCCGACGCGGAGGACGAGGACGCCGAGCCGAGGACGTTGTCCCGGCGGGCCGGCGGCTGGCCGCCGTCGAAGCCGGCCGCGATCACGGTGACCCGGACCTCGTCGCCGAGGGCGTCGTCGATGACGGCGCCGAAGATGATGTTGGCCTCGGGGTGCGCGGCCTCGCTGACCAGCTGGGCGGCCTCGTTGATCTCGAACAGGCCGAGGTCGGAGCCGCCGGAGATGGAGAGCAGGACGCCCCGGGCGCCGTCGATGGACGCCTCCAGCAGCGGGGAGGAGATCGCCATCTCGGCCGCGGCCACCGCGCGGTCGTCGCCGCGGGCCGAGCCGATGCCCATGAGGGCCGAACCGGCCTCGGACATGACCGACTTGACGTCGGCGAAGTCGAGGTTGATCAGGCCGGGCGTGGTGATGAGGTCGGTGATGCCCTGGACACCGGAGAGCAGGACCTGGTCCGCCGACTTGAACGCGTCGAGGACGGAGACCTGGCGGTCCGAGATGGACAGCAGCCGGTCGTTGGGGATGACGATGAGGGTGTCGACCTCTTCGCGGAGTTCCGCGATGCCGTCCTCGGCCTGGTTGGCGCGGCGCCGGCCCTCGAAGGTGAAGGGGCGGGTGACCACGCCGATGGTGAGGGCGCCGAGGTTGCGGGCGATGTTCGCCACGACGGGCGCGCCGCCGGTGCCGGTGCCGCCGCCCTCGCCGGCCGTCACGAAGACCATGTCGGCCCCCTTGAGGACCTCCTCGATCTCCTCGCGGTGGTCCTCGGCGGCCTTGCGGCCGACGGCCGGGTTGGCTCCGGCGCCGAGTCCGCGGGTGAGTTCACGGCCGACGTCCAGCTTGACGTCGGCGTCGCTCATCAACAGCGCCTGTGCGTCGGTGTTGATGGCGATGAACTCGACGCCCTTGAGACCGACCTCGATCATCCGGTTGATGGCATTGACACCACCGCCGCCGACACCGATGACCTTGATGACTGCGAGGTAGTTCTGCGGTGCTGCCACGTCGAAGGCCTCTCGCCTCGAATTACGTTGCCGCCGCCGCGCGGTTCCCCGCACTGCGCCGACTGATGCCGAATGGGACGGTCCGAACGCCGACCCGAACCCTAAGCCTGAAGTTTAGGGTTACCAGTGTGTCTGTTCCCTGGAGTCTTCTGAACAGGACACTAAGTCGACACGTGGCGCCCGTTCAACGAACACGCCGAACCTCCCATTTTTCTTTTCACCCTATGTGATCAGCCGTAGCAGTGCCCAACCAGGGTGCTGGCCTGCGCTGATGTGCGTCAACTCCCCGCTGACGCAGGGGCGGTGGGGACACTCACATCGAAGTAACGCGCGCGCGGAGCTGCTTTCATGAGTGCGGTGAGGGTCCGTGCCTTGGCGCGGCCGTCCTCGCCGCTGCCCCACGCGACCGTGCGCCCGTCGCCCAACTCCAGCGTGATGTCGTCGTAGGAGCGCACCTTGACGGTGGCGGTGCCCCGGGAGACCGCGCCCGGCAGGTCACCGGCCACCCGCACCGCCTCGCGCACCAGCCGCCGGGTGCCGAAGCGGCGCAGGCTGGCCGCGGCCGGACCGGACCGGGCGGGGGCCATCTCCAGCGTCGGGACGTCCTCGGGCGCCCGCGAGACCGTGGCGAACCGGACGCCGTCGTCGTCGACTTCGGTGAACCGCCCGCCCGTGCGCACGAGCAGGACCGGGGTGCGCTCGGTCACGTTCAGCGCGATCCCGTGCGGCCAGGAGCGGACGACGGCCACCGTGTCGATGCGCGGCAGCCTCCGGCGCAGCCGGGCCGCGATGGCGTCCGTGTCGACGGAGACCAGCGGCGAGCCGACCGGTACGGCGGCGGCGCGGCGGACCTCGGCGGGGTTCAGCACGCGGGTGCCGGAGACCGCGACGCGCTCCGTGCGCAGCCAGGAGGAGCCGTACAGCAGCCAGCCGGCACCGGCGGCGAGCAGGACCACGAGCGCCGCGAGGAGGACGGTCGTGCGGAAGCGGGGGTTGCGCCAGCGGCTCGCGGGCGGCGGGCCGGACGACTCCTGCCGGCGTTCACCGCGCTCGGCGGTCGTCGGTCCGGCCACGCTCACTCCCTCTCCGGGCCGGGTGCGCCCGAGGGGCCTCGGCCCCTGCGGCCCACCCGCCCATGCCTCAGCGACGGTTCGAGGCGATCGCCTCGTACACCATGCCGACGAGCAGGTCGTCGGCGTCCCGGCGGCCGAACTCGCTCGCCGAGCGGGACATCTCGTACAGCCGGTGCGGATCGGCCAGCACGGGCAGCACGTTCTGCTGGACCCACTCGGGCGTCAGTTCCGCGTCGTCCACGAGGAGTCCGCCGCCGGCCTTGACCACCGGCTGGGCGTTGAGCCGCTGTTCGCCGTTGCCGATGGGCAGCGGGACGTAGGCGGCCGGGAGCCCGACGGCGGAGAGTTCGGCGACGGTCATCGCGCCCGCGCGGCAGAGCATCATGTCGGCCGCCGCGTACGCGAGGTCCATCCGGTCCAGATAACTTACCGGGATGTAGGGGGGCATCCCCGGCATCTGCTGCACCCGCGGCAGTTCGTTCTTCGGGCCGACCGCGTGCAGGATCTGGATGCCGGCCTGCTGGAGCCAGGGCGCGACCTGCTGGACGACCTCGTTCAGCCGGCGGGCGCCCTGCGAGCCGCCGGTGACCAGCAGCGTGGGCAGGTTGGGGTCGAGCCCGAAGGCGGCGCGAGCCTCCGGGCGGACGGCGGCCCGGTCCAGGGTGGCGATGGAGCGGCGCAGCGGGATGCCGATGTACCGCGCCCCGCGCAGCTTGCTGTCGGGCGTGGAGACGGCGACCTGGGCGGCGTACCGGGAGCCGATCTTGTTGGCCAGGCCGGGGCGGGCGTTGGCCTCGTGGATCACGATGGGCACCCCGAGGCGCTTGGCGGCCAGGTAGCCGGGCAGGGCGACGTAACCGCCGAACCCGACCACGGCGTCCGCCTTGGTGCGCTCCAGGATCTGCTCGGCGGCCTTGATGGTGCCGCGCAGCCGGCCCGGCACGGTGATCAGTTCAGGGGTGGGCTTGCGCGGCAGCGGCACGGCCGGGATCAGCGCCAGCTCGTAGCCGCGCTCCGGGACCAGCCTGGTCTCCAGGCCGCGTTCCGTGCCCAGGGCCGTGATCCCCACGGTCGGGTCCTGCCTGCGCAGGGCGTCCGCGAGGGCGAGCGCGGGCTCGATGTGGCCGGCGGTCCCCCCGCCGGCGAGTACGACATGCACCGAAATTCACCGCTCTCCGGACGTGCGCGCCGCCGAGGCACGCCGTCGCATCGTGTTCCATCTCCGTGATCCCCGGTCGGAGACCCGCTCGGCGCCGGAGCCTCCCGCCCGCTTTCTACCAAAGCGAGGTTGCCGCATCGCGAGCGCCGCCCGCGCAGCGGGCTCGTCGCGCGCGAAGGCGATCAGCAGCCCGATGGCGAACATGGTCGGCAGCAGGGCGGACCCTCCGTAGGAGAACAGCGGGAGCGGGACACCGGCGATCGGCAGCAGACCGAGCACCGCACCGATGTTGATCACCGCCTGCGCGGTGATCCAGGTGGTCACGCCTCCCGCGGCGTACCTCACGAAGGGGTCCTCCGTGCGTCCGGCCACGCGGATACCCGCATAGCCTAGAGCCGCGAACAGGGCGAGCACCGACAGTGTCCCCGCCAGGCCCAGTTCCTCACCGGTCACGGCGAAGATGAAGTCGGTGTGCGCCTCGGGGAGTTGGCCCCATTTCTCCACGCTCGCACCGAGTCCGGAACCGAAGAGTCCGCCGGAGGCCAGGGCGTAGATGCCGTGCACGGCCTGCCAGCAGTCGGCGACGCCGGACTTGGGCTCGGTCGCGCCGATGCAGGCCAGCCGGGCCATCCGGTTGGGGCTGGTCTTGATCAGGAGCACGCCGATCGCGGCGGCGACCGACAGCACGCCGACGAACAGCCGGGTCGGCGCTCCCGCGAGCCACAGCAGGCCGAACAGGATCGCGGTGAGGATGATCGCGGTGCCCATGTCGCCGCCGAGCATGATCAGCCCGAGCAGCAGGAAGGTGACCGGCACCAGCGGCACCAGCATGTGCTTCCACTGGGTCAGCAGCTTGCGGTCCTGTTTGCGGGCGATCAGGTCCGCGCCCCACAGCACCAGGGCGAGCTTGCCGAACTCGCTGGGCTGGATCTGGAAGGAGCCGCCCAGGGAGATCCAGTTCTGGTTGCCGTTGACCGCCATCCCTATCCCCGGCACCTGCACCAGGACCATGAGGAAGACGGCACCGGCGAGGATCGGGTAGGCCAGCGCGCGGTGCAGGCGCACCGGCATCCGGGAGGCGGCGAGCAGCAGGGCGCCGCCGATGAGCGCGGCCAGGGCCTGCTTGCGGAAGAAGTAGGACCCGGGCAGCGACAGTTGCAGCGCGGTGATCTGGGAGGCCGAGTAGACCATCACCAGGCCCAGCACGGTGATCAGCGCGCTGCCGCCGAGGATCAGGTAGTAGGCGGTCAGCGGTCGGTCCCAGGCCTTGCGCAGCCGCCGGACGAGCCGCTGCACAGGGTTCTCGCGCGGCGGGCGGGGCGCGGCGGGCCGCCGGGCGGCCCGCTGGATGGGAGGACGACCTGTACGGCTACCGGACATCACCGGTTCCTCCCGACCTGAGCCACATCCGAGTCACCCGTCCCTCCAAGGGTCCCGAGGCACCCGGAAGTGGCCGGAACCCGTCGTCAGGCGCCCGCGCCGAGTCCGCGGACCGCGTCCGCGAACGCGTCACCGCGCTGGTTGTAGTTGGTGAACATGTCCATGGAGGCGCAGGCCGGGGCCAGCAGCACCGTGTCACCGGGCCGTGCGAGCCGCCGCGCCTGGGTCACCGCCTGGAGCATCGCCCCAGTGTCGGTCCGGTCGACGTCGACGACGGGTACCTCCGGGGCGTGTCGCGCCAGGGCCTCGCGGATCAGCGCGCGATCGGCGCCGATCAGCACCACGCCGCGCAGCCGCTTCGCGGACCGGGCGACCAGTTCGTCGAAGTCGGCGCCCTTCGCCAGACCGCCCGCAATCCATACGATCGGTTCATATGCCGCCAAAGAGGCTTCCGCGGCATGGGTGTTGGTCGCCTTGGAGTCGTCGACGTAGGCCACGCCGTCCACGTCGGCCACGTGCGCGATGCGGTGGGCGTCCGGGGTGAACGCCCGCAGCCCGTCCCGTACGGCCGTGGCGGGCACCCCGAAGGCGCGCGCGAGGGCGGCGGCGGCAAGGGCGTTGGCGATGTTGTGCGGGGCGGACGGCCGGACGTCGGTGACCTCGGCCAGCTCCTGGGCGTTCTTGTGCCGGTCCGGCACGAAGGCGCGGTCGACCAGGATGCCCTCCACCACGCCGAGTTGGGAGGGCGCGGGCGGACCCAGGGTGAAGCCGACGGCCCGGCAGCCCTCCTCGACGTCCGCCTCGCGCACCAGCTCCTCGGTGAGCGGGTCCGCCACGTTGTAGACGCAGGCGACCCGGTTGCCCTCGTAGACGCGGCCCTTGTCGGCGGCGTAGGCGGCCATGGAGCCGTGCCAGTCGAGGTGGTCGGGGGCCAGGTTGAGCACGACGGCGGAGTGGGCGCGCAGCGAGGGCGCCCAGTGCAGCTGGTAGCTGGACAGCTCCACGGCGAGGACGTCGTACGGCTCGTCGCCGAGCACGGCGTCCAGCAGCGAGACGCCGATGTTGCCGACGGCCGCGGTGCGCAGGCCCGCCGCCTTCAGGATGGCGGCGAGCATCTGGACGGTGGTGGTCTTGCCGTTGGTGCCGGTGACCGCCAGCCAGGGGGCGGCGTCCGGGCCGCGCAGCCGCCAGGCCAGTTCGACGTCGCCCCAGATGGGCACGCCCGCCTCGGCCGCCGCCGTGAACAGCGGCTTGTCCGGCTTCCAGCCGGGGGCGGTGACGATCAGTTCGGTGCCCTCGGGCAGGGTGTCGGCGGCGCCGGCGCCGAGGCGGACGGTGACGCCGAGCGCCTCCAGGCCGGCGGCCTGCTCCCGCGCGCGTGCGTCGTCGCCGTCGTTGACGACCGTGACGAGCGCCCCGCGCGCGTGCAGGGCCCGGGCCGCCGGGACGCCGGAGACGCCGAGCCCGGCGACGGTGACGCGCCGGCCCTCAAGTTCGCCGGCTCCGCCCGGCACCGAGGAGGTCACTTGTCCGCTGCCCATCCCGCGTAGAAGAGGCCCAGTCCGACGATCACACAGATGCCCTGGATGATCCAGAAACGGACCACCACCAGGACCTCGGACCAGCCCTTGAGTTCGAAGTGGTGCTGCAGGGGCGCCATCCGGAAGACGCGCCTGCCGGTGAGCCGGAAGGAGCCGACCTGGATCACCACCGACATGGTGATGAGGACGAACAGGCCGCCCATGATGGCCACCAGCAGCTCCGTGCGGGAGAGGATGGCCAGGCCGGTCAGGACGCCGCCCAGGGCGAGCGAACCGGTGTCGCCCATGAAGATCTTGGCGGGCGAGGTGTTCCACCACAGGAAGCCCAGGCAGGCGCCCATCAGCGCCGAGGCGATGACCGCGAGGTCCAGCGGGTCGCGCACCTCGTAGCAGGCGCCCGGGTTGGTCAGGGTGGTGGCGTTGGCGCAGGACTCCTGGAACTGCCAGACGCCGATGAAGGTGTAGGCGCCGAAGACCAGCACGGAGGCGCCGGTGGCCAGGCCGTCCAGGCCGTCCGTCAGGTTCACGCCGTTCGACATCGCCAGGATCATGAACAGCGCCCAGACGACGAACAGCACCGGGCCGATCGACCAGCCGAAGTCCGTGATGAACGACAGCTTCGTGGACGCCGGGGTGTTGCCGCGGGCGTCGGAGAACATCAGCGACAGCACCGCGAAGGCGATGCCCACGGTCAGCTGGCCGGCCATCTTCGCCTTGGCCCGCAGGCCCAGCGAGCGCCGCTTGACGATCTTGATGTAGTCGTCGAGGAAGCCGACCAGGCCCATGCCCGCCATCAGACCGAGCACCAGCAGGCCGGAGTAGGTCGGGGGGAAGCCGGTGATGAGCTTGCTCAGGAAGTACGCCGCGATCGTCGCCAGGATGAAGGCGATACCGCCCATGGTGGGCGTACCGCGCTTGCTGGCGTGCTCGCGCGGGCCGTCGTCCCGGATGTACTGGCCGTATCCCTTGCGGGCCAGCAGCTTGATCAGCAGCGGGGTGCCGACCAGCGTCAGGAACAGACCGATGACTCCCGAGAACAGGATCTGCTTCATCATCGGGCGGCGACCTCACCCTCGGCACCGGTCTCGAGCAGCGCCTGGGCAACGCTCTCCAGCCCCACCGAACGGGACGCCTTCACGAGCACGACGTCCCCTGGGCGCAACTCGCTGCGCAACAGGTCGACCGCCGCCTGTGCGTCGGACACGTGCACCGACTCCTCACCCCACGAACCCTCGTTATATGCGCCCAGTTGCAGCCAGGAGGCTTCGATCCCCCCGACCGCGACGAGCTTGCTGACGTTGAGCCGGACGGCGAGCCGTCCGACCGCGTCGTGCTCGGCGAGCGCCTCGTCCCCCAGCTCGGCCATCTTGCCGAGCACCGCCCACGTGCGCCGCCCCTGGCCCATGGCCGCGAGCGCCCGGAGGGCGGCCCGCATGGACTCGGGGTTGGCGTTGTAGGCGTCGTTGACGATGGTCACGCCGTCCGGGCGCTCGGTGACCTCCATCCGCCAGCGGGAGAGGGAGCCCGCCTCGCAGAGCGCGGTGGCGATCTCTTCCGCGGACATGCCCAGCTCATGGGCGACGGCGGCCGCGGCGAGCGCGTTCGACACGTGGTGCTCACCGTACAGGCGCATGGTCACATCACTTGCACCGGAGGGTGTGTGAAGTCTGAAGGCGGGCTGTCCGGTGTCCGTGAGTCGTACGTTCTCGGCGCGTACGTCCGCTTCGGCCGACTCTCCGAAAAGGAGCACCTTCGCCTGGGTACGGGAGGCCATGGCCCGCACCAGCGGATCGTCGGCGTTGAGGACGGCGACGCCGCCGTCCGCGGCCGGCGGCAGCGCCTCCACGAGTTCGCCCTTGGCCTGGGCGATCTGCTCGCGGCCGCCGAACTCCCCGATGTGCGCGGTGCCGACGTTGAGCACCAGGCCGATCCGCGGCGGAGTGAGGCCGGTGAGGTAGCGGATGTGGCCGATGCCGCGGGCGCCCATCTCCAGGACCAGGAAACGGGTCTCGGCGGTCGCGGACAGGGCGGTCAGCGGCAGCCCGATCTCGTTGTTCAGCGAGCCGGGCGTGAAGACGGTGGGCGCCTTGCGGGACAGCACCTGGGCGATGAGGTCCTTGGTGCTGGTCTTGCCCGCGGAGCCGGTGAGGGCCACGAGGGTCGCGCCGAGCCGTTGTACGACGTGCCGGGCGAGGGCGCCGAGGGCGGCCTGGACGTCGTCCACGACGATCGCGGGCACGCCGACCGGCCGGGAGGCCAGCACCGCGGCCGCGCCGGCCGCGACGACCGCGCGCGCGAAGTCGTGGCCGTCGACGCGCTCGCCGACGAAGGCGACGAAGAGGCTGCCCGGCCCGACGTCCCGGGAGTCCCGGACGACCGGCCCCGTGACCTCGACGGACGGATCCGGTATGTCGTGCGTCTGCCCGCCGACGACTGCTGCGATCTCGGCGAGGGAGAGGGCGATCACAAATTCATCCCTGGGTGTTCTGGATAGCTTCGCGGAGCACCTGGCGGTCGTCGAAGGGACGGACCACTCCGGCGATGTCCTGGCCCTGCTCGTGGCCCTTGCCGGCGACCAGCACGGTGTCCCCGGGCCGCGCGCGGCCCACGGCGGCGGCGATCGCGGCGGCCCGGTCCTCGAACAGGAGCACCTCGCCGCGCTCGTGCGCGGGTACACCGGCCGCGCCCTGGAGCATGGCCGCCAGGATGGCGAGGGGGTCCTCGGACCGGGGGTTGTCGGAGGTGAGGACGGCGGTGTCGGCCAGCCGTGCCACGGCGGCGCCCATCGGCGCGCGCTTGGTGACGTCCCGGTCGCCGCCGCAGCCGAGGACGACGTGCAGCCGGCCCTTGGTGACCTTGCGCAGCGCCCTGAGCACCGACTCGACCGCGTCCGTCTTGTGGGCGTAGTCCACGACGGCGAGGTACGGCTGCCCGGCGTCCACCCGCTCCAGCCGGCCCGGCACGCCCGGTACGGCGGCGACGCCGTCGGCGGCCGTCTGCGGGTCGAGGCCGGCGGCGGCGAGGGCGACGACGGCGGCGAGGGTGTTGGCGACGTTGAAGGGGCCGGGCAGCGGCGACCGGGCGGCGATCCGCTGCCCCCCGGGGCCGACCACGGTGAACGTCGAGTCCAGCGGCCCGATCTGGACGTCCTCGGCCCGCCAGTCGGCGTCCGGGTGGCCCTCGGCGGAGAAGGTGACGACCGGGACGCCCGCCTCCCGGACGAGCCGGCGGCCGTACTCGTCGTCGGCGTTGACGACGCCGAGCCTGCTGCGCTCCGGTGTGAACAGCTGCGCCTTGGCCCGGAAGTAGTCCTCCATGCCGGAGTGGAACTCCATGTGCTCCGGGCTGAGGTTGGTGAAGACGGCGACGTCGAAGACGCAGCCGTCGACCCGGCCGAGCACCAGGGCGTGGCTGGAGACCTCCATGGCGACCGCCTCGACGCCGCGTTCGCGCATGACGGCGAACAGCGCCTGGAGGTCGGTGGCCTCGGGGGTGGTGCGCTCGGACTTGATGCGCTCGTCGCCGATGCGCATCTCCACGGTGCCGATCAGGCCCGTGCTGCGCGCGGTCCGCAGGCCGCCCTCGACGAGGTAGGCGGTGGTGGTCTTGCCGGAGGTGCCGGTGATGCCGATCTGGAGCAGATCGCGGCCGGGACGGCCGTAGACGGTGGCCGCCAGTTCGCCCATCCGCGCGCGCGGGTCGTCCACGACCAGGACCGGCAGGCCGGCCGCGGCCGCGCGCTCGGCGCCCGCGGGGTCGGTGAGCACGGCGACCGCGCCGAGTCCGGCGGCCTGGGTGGCGAAGTCGGCGCCGTGCAGCCGGGCGCCCGGCAGCGCGGCGTACAGGTCGCCGGGGCGGACGGCGCGCGAGTCATGGGTGATGCCCGTGACGGCGGCGGCCCGCTCCGGCGCGGCGGTACCCAGCTGACCGGCGAGTACCGCGAGGGGTGTGGCGGAGACCTGGGCCGGTCGCGGCGGTCCCGGATGGGTCACGGAAGCGCCCTTCTGGGTGGTTTGGGACTGATCAGCGTGTGGCACGGCGGTGAGCGTACCGGGCGCACCCGCTTGGGAGCGAAGCGAGGGGGCGGGGGTGCCGCGGTTGCCGGGGTCGGGGGTGATCGTCGTCACGAGCGAGTTCCTGGTGGTCTTGGCGAGGTGCTTCGGCGGTGCTGCCGCGCCGGTCAGGGCCGGTAGTTCACGGGAAGGTTCGCGGCGCCGGCCCCGGTCGGCGGGACCTGGAGGGTCTTGAGGGCGAACTCCATCACCTGCTTGTAGATGGGACCGCAGATCTGGCCGCCGAAGTAGCTGCCCGCGGTGGCGTTCTGGATCGCGCAGTAGACGGTGACGCGCGGGTTGTCCGCCGGGGCGAATCCGGCGAACGACGAGGTGTAGCCGCGGTACCTGCCGGTGGCCGGATCCACACGGTTGGCCGTACCGGTCTTGCCCGCCACCCGGTACCCGGGAATCCGGGCCTTGATGCCGGTGCCCTCCTCGTCGTCGACGACCGACTCCAGCATCTGGGCGAGGGCCTTGGCGGTCTTCGCGCTGACCACCCGGGTTTTCCTGGCCTTCGCGACCGGCGCGAAGCGGCCGTCCGCGCCCTTGGTGCCGCGCACCAGGGTCGGTTCGACGCGGACTCCGCCGTTGGCGATGGTCGAGTACACGGAGGCGGCCTGCATGGCGTTGATCGAGAAGCCCTGGCCGAAAGGAATCGTGAACTGCTGCGAGGTGGACCACTTCCCGGGGGGCGCCAGGATGCCCTTGGTCTCGCCGGGGAAGCCGAGGCCGGTGTAGCTGCCGATGCCGAACTTGCGCAGGTACGTGTAGAGGACCTGGTTGGCCTGCGGCTGGGTCTTGCCCAGCTGCCCGGCGGCCAGGATGGTGCCGATGTTGCTGGACTTGGCGAGCACGCCGTTGAGGGTCAGGTACCAGGTGGCGTGGTCGACGTCGTCCTGGAAGAGCCGGTCGCCGCGGTGCAGCCGGTTGGGTACGACGACGTGGGTGAGCGGGGTGGCGGCGTTCTCCTCCAGCACCGCGGCCATCGACATGACCTTGGCGGTGGAGCCGGGCTCGTAGGCGTCCTGGAGCGCCGCGTTGCCCATCGCGGCGGCGTCCGCCTTGGACAGGTCGTTGGGGTCGAAGCCGGGCGAGTCGGCCATGGCCAGGATCTCGCCGGTGCGGGTGTCCTGGACGATGACGTACCCGCGGTCCGCCTTGGACTTGCGGACCTGCTCGGTGATCGCGTTCTGCGCGGCCCACTGGATGTCGCGGTCGATGGTGAGTTCCACGTCCGCGCCGGGGACGGCCGGGGTCTCGGTGGAGCCGGCGGTGGGCACCTCACGGCCGCCGGACTGGGCGTAGCGGACCTTGCCGTCCTTGCCGGTCAGCTGCTTGTTCAGCTGCTGCTCGATGCCGCCGCCGCCCTGGCCGTCGGCGTTGACCCAGCCCAGTATCCCGGCGGCCAGCTCCCCGTTGGGGTACACGCGCTGGCTGCTGGGGTCGGCGAAGACACCGGCGAGGACGTTGGCGGTGGCGGGGTCCGCCGCCGACTTCTTGGCGAGCGCGCTCTTCAGGTCCTTGATCTGCTTCCAGACCTGCGGCGTCTGCCGGGCGGCGAGCCGGGCGTAGCGGGAGTCCTTGTTCTCGGGCCGCAGCTTCCGGACGAGGGCGGCCTGGTCCTGGCCCAGGATCGGGGCGAGGAGCGCGGCGGCCTGCTCGGGGCCGTTGTCGACCTTGAGCTGCTTGCGGGTGAACATCGTGGGGTCGGCCGTGATGTCGTAGGCGTCCTCGCTGATGGCGAGGGCGACTCCGTTGCGGTCGGTGATGCCGCCGCGGTCGGCGGCCACGGTGTGCACGACGTACCGGTTCTGCTCGGCCTTCGCGGCGTACGCGCTCGCGTCGACGGCCTGGACCTGGAGCAGCCGGACCACGAAGGCCAGCAGCACCAGGGTCAGCGCCAGGCCGACCAGGCGCAGCCGCGGCCGGGGGCTGCCGAGCCGCAGCGGGCGGTGCATGGGGGCCCGGGATCGGGGTGCGCCCGGGCGGCGGGCCGGGCGGGGGCCGGGCGCGGGCTGCCGCCGGACGGCGGCGCGGGGGCGGGGCGGCTTGGCGGGGCCGGGCACGCGGCGGCGCGGTGGTTCCCTGTCGGACACTTCCGTCACCTGCCGGGGGTCGGGGTCGTCGGGGGCTGGAGGGCGGCCGGCGGCTGGGCCACCTGGGCCGTCTCGGTCGGGGCCAGGTCGCTCACCCCGGCCGGGGCGGCCGGGTCGGGCAGCTCGGGCAGGTCGGTCGGCTCGATCACGTCGACCGGAGCGGCGGCCCCGGCCGGGGTGCCGGCGGGTGCGGCCGCCGGGGGCGGCGTCGAGGGGGCGGGGGACGGGGCGGCGGTGAGGGCCGCGGCCGGGTCGGTGGCGGCGGGGCTGGGGACGCCCTTGACGGTGCCGTCGGGGCCGAGGAAGGCCGGGTCACCGCCGGGGACCATGCCCAGGGCGCGGGCGCGGCGCTGGAGGGCGTCGGGCGAGGAGTAGCCGTCGATGTCCCGCTGGAGGGCCTGTTCCTCGTCGGTCAGGCTCTTGGTCCGTTTCTGCAGGTCGTCGAGTTTGAACGAGCCCTCGCTGAGTGCCGAGTTCAGCACCAGCAGCCCGATGAGGCCGCCCCCGAGGAGCAGGACGACCAGGAGCACGAACGGGGCCCGGGCCGCCTGTCCCGGCCCGGCCGGCAGGAGCCGCGCCAGCCGGGCGCCCCTCCCTTTCAGTTCGGGTTTCCTACTCACTCGCCCTCCGGTGAGTCCGGTTCCCCAACTCACTCACGCCCCTCACCGACGTCCTCCCTGATGCGCTGGGCCCCGCGCAGTCGCGCCGGAGCGGCCCGGCGGTTCTCGGCGATCTCTTCCTCCGTGGGAAGTTCGGCACCGCGCGTGAGGAGCTTGAGCCGGGGCTGGTAGCGCTCCGGTACGACGGGCAGCCCGGGCGGCGCGGTGGTGGCGGCGCCGGCCGCGAACACCTGCTTCACCAGCCGGTCCTCGAGCGAGTGGTACGACAGCACGGCGATGCGTCCGCCGACGTCGAGCGCCTTCACCGCGGCCGGGATCGCCCGTTCCAGGACGGACAGTTCGCCGTTGACCTCGATGCGCAGCGCCTGGAAGGTGCGCTTGGCCGGGTTGCCGCCGGTGCGCTTGACGGCCTGCGGCAGTGCGTCCCGGATGAGTTCGACGAGCCGCGCGCTGCTGCTGAACGGCTCCTTGTCGCGTTCCCGGACGATCGCGGAGACGATCCGCTTGGCCTGCTTCTCCTCGCCGTAGGCACGCAGGACGCGGACGAGTTCACCGGCCGGGTAGGTGTTGAGGACCTCGGCGGCGCTGATGCCGGCCGTCTGGTCCATCCGCATGTCCAGGGGGGCGTCCTGGGCGTAGGCGAAGCCGCGGTCGGCCTCGTCGAGCTGCATGGAGGAGACGCCGAGGTCGAACAGGACGCCCTGCACGCGCGGGACGCCGAGCCGGTCGAGCACCTCGGGCAGTTCGTCGTAGACGGCGTGCACGAGGGTGGCCCGGTCCCCGTGGGGCGCCAGCCGCTCGGCGGACAGCCGCAGCGCCTCCGGATCGCGGTCGAGGCCGATCAGCCGCGCCCCGGGGAAGCGCTCCAGCAGTGCCTCGCTGTGCCCGCCGAGGCCGAGGGTGCAGTCGACGACCACCGATCCCGGCCGCTCCAGCGCGGGTGCCAGCAGATCCAGGCACCGCTGGAGCATCACCGGGACGTGTCGACTCTGGCTCAAGGCGGCCTCTCAGGTCCGGCGCGGGGCCCGTACGCACCGCCGGGTCCCCGCCCGCTCGCGGAAGGGGAGGCCGGCCGGCGCCGGAAGCGTCAGCCGACCGGGAGCGGGAGGAGGCCGAGCCGTACGTACGCGCCGCGCACGTGGGGAGACGGACCGGGCGCGTGCCGGGGTCTCCGGGGATGTCACCAGCGGGAAGGGGCTTCGCCTCCCGCTTCGCGTCACTTTAGTCCACGGTGTCGCCCGGTCAATCAACCGGCCTGCGCGTCGCGTACCGCATCCTGCCGGAGGCCGCAATTCGGCGGGAATCACCCGCCCGGCCCCACTTTGCCCTCCGTGTGGGTTAGCTCACAACACGCCACGATGACGTTCTTTGTCCCCTCTCCCACCGGGCTGGGACCCGGGTGACCAGTAACGTCGGGGCCATGACGACTTCCGCGGCAGTTCCCCCCGGCTCCGGGGGCGCCACACCCGGCGGTGGCACCGTGACGGACCGCCTCGTGGCCGCCAACCGGGGCTACGCCGCCGCCTTCACCGACCCCGGCATGGACGCCCGGCCCGTCCTGCGGGTCGCCGTGGTGGCGTGCATGGACGCGCGGCTCGACCTGCACGCGGCGCTCGGCCTGGAGCTGGGCGACTGCCACACCGTCCGCAACGCCGGGGGTGTGGTCACCGACGACGTGATCCGCTCCCTGTCCATCAGCCAGCACAAGCTGGGCACCCGCAGCGTGGTGCTCATCCACCACACCGGCTGCGGCCTGGAGTCCCTCACCGAGGACTTCCGCACCGAGCTGGAGCGGGAGGTCGGCCAGCGTCCGGCGTGGGCGGTGGAGTCCTTCACGGACGTCGACCAGGACGTGCGCCAGTCCCTGCGGCGGGTGCGCACCTCGCCGTTCCTGCCGCACACCGACGACGTGCGCGGCTTCGTCTTCGACGTCCGCACGGGCCTGCTGCGGGAGATCGACCCGGCCTGACCGGCCGCGCCGCCCGCCGCGAAACCTTGCCGGACGGCCGGAATCCGTCATCGGCCGTCGAAAACGGTCGTCGAAAAGGACGTAAGACCGGCATCGCACGGGCAGTTGTCCACAGGCGAGTGACACGAATCGGTAACGGCAGCAAGAATGCGGGGGTAGGGACACCACGGGGAACCTTTCCGCGTGGTGTCCGTGTTTCGGGGTTGGGCCGGTTCGCATCGCAGAGCGCCGGCCCGGGCAAGAACGGGCCGAGGAGGGCCGGGTGACGACCTATGACGATCGGGCGAGCCTCAGTGATCTGACCGCCACCGTGGAGCGTGTCCGCAGTTCGGTGGAGGGTGTGATCGAGGGCAAGCCCGAGGTCGTACGGCTTTCGCTGACCGTGCTGCTCGCCGAGGGACACCTCCTGATCGAGGACGTCCCGGGTGTCGGCAAGACGATGCTGGCCAAGGCGCTGGCGCGGTCGATCGACTGCTCGGTGCGGCGGATCCAGTTCACGCCCGACCTGCTGCCCTCGGACATCACCGGGGTGTCCATCTGGGACCAGCAGCGCCGGGACTTCGAGTTCAAGCCGGGCGCCATCTTCGCGCAGATCGTGATCGGCGACGAGATCAACCGCGCCTCGCCCAAGACGCAGTCCGCGCTGCTGGAGTCGATGGAGGAGCGGCAGGTCACCATCGACGGGCAGACCTACGAACTGCCCAGCCCCTTCATGGTGGTGGCCACCCAGAACCCGGTCGAGATGGAGGGCACCTACCCGCTGCCCGAGGCCCAGCGCGACCGCTTCATGGCCCGCGTCTCGGTCGGCTACCCCAGCGCGGACGCCGAGTTGCGCATGCTGGACGTGCACGGCGGGATCTCCCCGCTGGAGGACCTCCAGCCGGTGGCGCACGCGCACGAGATCGTGAAGCTGATCGACGCCGTGCGCGGGGTGCACGTCGCCGACTCCGTCCGGCGGTACGCGGTCGACCTGGTCGCCGCCACCCGCGTCCACCCCGACCTCAGACTCGGCGCCTCCCCGCGCGCGACCCTGCACCTGCTGCGCGCGGCGAAGGCGTCCGCGGCCCTCAGCGGCCGGGAGTACGCGCTGCCGGACGACGTGCAGGCCCTCGCCGTCGCCGTCCTCGCGCACCGGCTGCTGCCCACCGCGCAGGCCCAGCTGAACCGGCGCACGGCGGAGCAGGTCGTACTGGAGATCCTCCAGCACACCCCGCTGCCCACGGGCCCGCAGCAGGCCGGCTTCGGGCTCGGCCGGGGCACCGGTCCGTTCGGTCAGCAGCCGCCCCGGAGGCTGTGATGAGCGCCGGGGGGACGGCGCAGGCGGAGGCCGGCCGGGGCGAGCGGGGCGGCGTGCGGACCGCGCTGGCGGGGCTGACCACCCGCGGGCGGTCCTTCCTGGCGGCCGGGATCGCGGCCGCGGTCTGCGCCTGGGTACTGGGCCAGGACGAGCTGCTGCGGGTCGGGCTGCTGCTGGCGCTGCTGCCGCTGATCTGCGCGGGCGTGCTCTACCGCACCCGCTACCGGGTGTCCGGCCACCGCCGGCTGACCCCCTCGCGGGTGCCCGCCGGCAGCGAGTCCCGCGTCCACCTGCGGATGGAGAACGTCTCCCGGCTGCCCACCGGCGTGCTGATGCTCCAGGACCGGGTGCCCTACGTCCTGGGCCCGCGCCCGCGGTTCGTGCTCGACCGGATGGAGCCGGGCGGCCGCCGCGAGGTGTCCTACCGGGTCCGCTCCGACCTGCGCGGCCGCTACCCGCTGGGCCCGCTCCAGCTGCGCCTGAGCGACTCGTTCGGCCTGTGCGAGCTGACCCGCTCCTTCTCGGCGTACGACACCCTGACCGTCGTCCCGCGCGTGGCGGCGCTGACGCCGGTCCGGCTCAGCGGCGAGGCCCGGGGCTACGGCGACGGGCGGCAGCGCTCCCTGGCCCTCGCGGGCGAGGACGACGTGATCCCGCGCGGTTACCGCTACGGCGACGACCTGCGCCGGGTGCACTGGCGCTCCACCGCGCGCTACGGCGAGCTGATGGTGCGCCGCGAGGAGCAGCCGCAGCGCGCCCGCTGCACGGTGCTGCTCGACACCCGGGGCATCGCCTACGAGGGCGCCGGCCCCGAGTCGGCCTTCGAGTGGGCCGTCTCCGGCGCCGCCTCCGTACTGGTGCACATGCTCGAACGGGGCTTCTCCGCACGGCTGCTGACGGACACCGGCAGCTCGGTGCCCGGGGAGGGCGCGGACGGCTTCGCGGGCGGCGGGCAGGAGAGCGCGGACGCGGCGGGGCTGATGCTCGACACCCTCGCGGTGATCGACCACTCCGACGGCTCGGGGCTGTCCCGGGCCTACGACGTGCTGCGCGCCGGCAACGAGGGGGTGCTGGTGGCCTTCCTCGGGGACCTCGACGAGGAACAGGCCGCGGACGTCGCCCGGATGCGCCGGCGCAGCTCCGGCGCGGTCGCCTTCGTGCTCGACCCCGGCACCTGGGGCCGCGAGCCCACCGACGTGCCCGGCCCGGGCGACCGGCACCAGGAGCGGCTGCGGATGCTGCGCGAGGCGGGCTGGACGGCCGTCGGCGTGCCGCGCGGCGCCTCGCTGGACGACGTGTGGCGGCAGGCGGACCGGGACCGTACGGGCCTGGCCGCCCTGAGCGGGGAGGGCCGTCGATGAGCGGCCGGGCCCGACTCGCCCTGTGTGCCGCGGCGGCCACCCTGATGGCCTCCTGCTCCCTGCTGCCCCTGGTGGACGGGCCCACCTGGCTGCTGAAGGCGATCGTGCTGGTGGCGGTGCAGACCGGCGTCGGCGCGGCGACCCGGCGGGTGCCGCTGGCCCGGCCGGTGACGGTGGCGGCGCAGGCACTGGTCTCCCTCTCCATGCTGACCCTGACCTTCGCCCGGCAGCAGGCGCTGTTCGGGCTGATCCCGGGCCCGGAGGCGTTCCGGCACTTCGGTGACCTGCTCCAGCAGGGCTCGGACGACGTCAGCCGGTACGCGATACCGGCGCCGGTCACCGACGGCATCGAGCTGATGCTGGTCGGCGGCGTCCTGCTGATCGGGCTGTGCGTGGACGCCCTCGCGGTGACCTTCCGCAACGCGGCCCCGGCCGGGCTGCCGCTGCTCGCGCTGTACTCGGTCGCCGCCGGGCTGCACGACGGCGGTTCCGACTGGCTGTGGTTCATGGTCGCGGCGGCGGGCTACCTGCTCCTGCTGCTGGTCGAGGGCCGCGACCGGCTCGCGCAGTGGGGCCGGGTCTTCCCCGGCGCCGCCCGCTCGCCGGGCGATCCCGACGCGGCCGCGCCCCGGCTGCGCACCGGGCGCCGGATCGGCGCGGTGGCGCTGTGCGTCGCCGCGCTGCTGCCACTGCCCGTCATGCGGGGCGGTCTGCTGGACGGGGCCGGCACCGGGGTGGGCCCGGGCTCCGGCCGGGGCGGCACGATCTCCGCGGTCAACCCGCTGGTGTCGCTGCGCGACAGCCTGAACGCGGACGACGACCGCCAGGTGCTGACCCTGCGGACCAACACGGACGACATCTCCGACCTGTACCTGCGCATCGTCTCCCTGGACGACTTCGACGGCACCACCTGGAAGCCGTCCCAGCGCCACATCGTGGCCGTGCCGGACGAGCTGCCCACGCCCGTGGGACTCGGCCCGGACGTCAGGCGGGGCACGGTGCGCACGACGGTCTCGGCGGCCGACTGGTACGCGCAGGACTGGCTGCCGATGCCGTACCCGCCGAGCAAGGTCGCCGTCGACGGCCGCTGGCGCTACGAACCGGTCGGCATGACGCTCGTCGGCGACCACGGCCAGACCACGCGCGGCCAGACCTACCAGGTGACCAGCCTGGACGTGCGGCCGACGGCCCGGCAGCTGGACGCGGCGCCGGAGCCGGGCGCGGCCCTGCGGCGGGAGTACACCGAAGTGCCGTCCTCGCTGCCGGACGTGGTGGCGCGCACGGCCCGCGAGGTCACCGACGGCGCGACGAGCCACTACGAGGAGGCGGTCCGGCTCCAGGACTGGTTCGCGGTGAGCGGCGGGTTCCAGTACGACACCCGGGTGGAGGTCGGCCACGGCCGCAACGCCATAGCGAACTTCCTGGAGAAGAAGGAGGGCTTCTGCGTCCACTTCTCCTTCGCGATGGCCGCGATGGCCCGCACGCTGGGCATCCCGGCCCGGGTGGCGGTGGGCTTCGCGCCGGGTTCCCCGCAGGCCGACGGCACGGTGGCGGTGAACCTGAAGGACGCGCACGCCTGGCCGGAGCTGTACTTCGAGGGGGTGGGCTGGACCCGTTTCGAGCCGACCCCGACCCGGGGCACGACGCCGTCGTACACGCGGTCGCAGACGCCCGGCACCTCCCTGCCCGAGCAGGCGCTGCCCTCCAAGGCCGCGTCCTCGGCGCCCTCGGCGTCGGCTTCGCCGAGCGAGAGCTGCGCGGACGGGCAGCGCGACGTCCAGGCCTGTGGCAGCCCGTCCGCCGCGGCGGCGCACCACGGCGACGACGACCGGCTGACCTGGGACCGGGTGGGGACGGTGCTCGCGGTGCTGGCCGGGCCGGCCCTGGCGGCGCTCCTGCTGTCGCCGCTGCTGTGGCGCACCCGGCTGCGGGCCCGGCGGCTGGGGGCGCACGCCCGTACCGACGCGGGCGCGGCGGCGCACGCGCTGGCGGTCTGGGCGGAGCTGACCGACACCGCGTGGGACTTCGGCATCGTGCCGGACGAGTCGCGCACCCCGCGCAAGGCGGCCGCGCGGATCGCCCGGCTCGGGCACCTCGACGCGGAGGCGACGGCGGCGGTGCACCGGGTCGCGGACGCGGTGGAGCAGGTGCTGTACGCGCCGGCGCCGCGTCCGGCGGCGGCCCCGGCCCAGGACGCGCGCCGGGTGATCGCCGCCCTCGGCGGTGCGGTGAGCGGCCGGAGGCGGCTGCGGGCGGAGTTCGCCCCGCGGTCGATCGTGCGGGTGCTGTGGGCGGCGTCCGCGCGCTGGTCGGCCCTGCGGACCCGGCTGGCGACGGCCCGCCCGACGCTGCGCGGGCCGTCCGGGCAGCGGGGCTGAGCCCGGCCGTCCGCCCGGTGGCGGCCGGCCCGGGGCGCGGGAGCCGCGGCGGACATGCGTGAGGGGTGACCACCGTCCGGTGGTCACCCCTCACGGAGTTCTCGCGGTCTGTGGAGTTCCCGGTGCCGCGGGTCAGTGGCCCTGTTCGTCCCGGCGGCGCTGCCAGCGCTGCTCGATGCGGTCCATCATGGAGCGCTTCGGCCGCAGCTGACGCGGGGTGTGCGGGCCCGCCGCGGGCTGCTCGCCCGGCTTGGGGGCCTTGCGCCAGCCGGTGACGGCGAGCACGGCACAGCCCAGCATGACCAGGAAGCCGACGACGCTGATCCAGATCTGCTGCGCGACCATTCCGGCCATGAGGAGCGCGATACCCACGAGGAAGCCTGCGACCGCCTGGTAGACCCGCCGCCGGGTGTACGTACGCAGCCCGCTTCCCTCGAGCGCCGACGCGAACTTGGGATCTTCGGCGTACAGCGCTCGCTCCATCTGCTCGAGCATGCGCTGCTCGTGCTCCGAGAGCGGCACGGAGTCCTCCTCATCGTGCAGTCGCCGGGGCGACCCGGGGGGTCCCTTCAGGATAGGCAGGGAATCGCCCCCGTGAAACCCGCCCCTCTGCGCCAATCGGCCGACCGCGAGCCGCCATGGCCGGCCCGGCTCACTGGGGTGTCCATTCCCCGGTGGCCGACCCGTCATGCCGGGCGGTCTCCCTCGATCATACGGCGCAAACCCTTCGATCGGGGGGCCTGTGGCGTACGCCCCTTCCCCCGTCCCGTCCCCCGGCCGGTCCGGTCGGGGCCGGGCCCGGTCCGGGACCCGCCGGCCGGCTCAGGCCGCGGCGCCGCCCCGGCTCTCGGCGAGCACGTGCAGCTGGGTGGCGACGGAGTGGAAGGCGGGCAGCTCGGCCGCCGCGGCCTCCAGCTTCAGCAGGGCGTCCAGGGCCCCGGGCTCGGTGTCCACCAGCACCCCGGGCACCAGGTCGGCGAAGACCCGCACGCCGTGCACGGCGCCGACCCGCAGTCCGGCGCCCTCGACGAGCGCGGTGAGCTGCTCGGCGGTGAAGCGGCGGGGCACCGGGTCGCCCGCGCCCCAGCGGCCGCTGGGGTCCTCAAGGGCCTGCTTGGCCTCCTTGAAGTGGCCGGCCAGGGCGCGGGCGAGCACGGCGCCGCCGAGGCCGGCGGCGAGCAGGCTGAGGACGCCGTCGCCGCGCAGTGCCGCCACCACGTTGCGCACGCCCTCCGCGGGGTCGTCGACGTACTCCAGGACGCCGTGGCACAGCACGGCGTCGTAGCCGCCGCGCCCGACCACGTCGAAGAGGCCGTGGGCGTCGCCCTGGACGCCCTTGACGCGGTCGGCGACACCGGCCTCGGCGGCCCGGCGCTCCAGGGCGAACAGGGCGTTCGGGCTGGGGTCGACGACGGTGACGCGGTGACCGAGGCGGGCGACGGGCACGGCGAAGTTGCCGCTGCCGCCGCCCGTGTCGAGCACGTCCAGCGAGTCGCGACCCGTGGCCTTGACCCGGCGGTCGAGGGCGTCCCGGAGGACCTCCCAGACCACGGCGGTACGGAGAGAGGCGCGGGGGCGCGTCGGGTCCGACACGGCAGTTGACTCCTCGGGAGCGCGTAGGGCTTCGGCGTTTCCCACCCTATTGCCTTCGCCGCCTCCCCCACGCCTTCGTTCGCCGCCGCTCGCCCGGGCCGCCCCGCTGGTCACCGCGCCGGTGCCCGGCCCCGGGCAGGCTCCGATCACCGCGGCGGTGCCCGGCCGTGCGCGGCTCGCCCGGCACGGGCCGCGGCCCGGGTCAGCCGGCGTCCGGGAGGTCGCCGCGGGCGCGGGGCGCGTCCGGCTCGTCGGCGTCCTGGCGCGGCTGGGGCAGCACGGGCTGCAGGACGAGCATCCGCTCGACGAGCCGGACGAACATCGCCACGTCCCGTATCAGGTCGTCGGCGTCCCGGCGGCTCGCCGCGCCCCGGATGCCCGCCTCGGCCCGGGCGCGGCGCTGGGCGCCGGAGGCGAACAGCGCGCTCCACTCGGTGAGTTCGGGTGCTATCTCGGGCAGCACCTCCCAGGCGCTGCGGATGCGGGCCCGGCGCCGGGACGGGGGTTCGGGGCGGCCCCGGGCGGCGAGCACGGCGGCGGCGGTGCGCAGGGCGGCGAGATGAGCCGTCGCGTAGCGCTCGTTGGGCGTCTCGAGGACGGCGGCCTCGTCGAGCCCGGCACGGGCCTGGGCGAGCAGATCGAGGGCGGCGGGCGGGGCCGTGGCCCGGCGCAGCACGGGGTGCACGTCGCTCGCCGGGCCGGTCAGTGAGGGGGCAGGGCCGGCGGCGCGACGCCGACGGGCGGCGGCTGCGGACGAGTTGGCCATGACGAACCTCCTGTCGTCTGGGTGACGGCACGCCCTGCTATGAGGTGCCGTATGTGACCCATCGTGAGGTATGGCACTGACAATCCGTTCTGACCTGGGCTTTTGCCTCGATCGTAGGTTCGGGTTAGTTTTTGCACTGACCAGTCAGTTCAAGGGACCGCACTCGGGGAAGGCGGCAGTCATGGACCCGTCACAGGACCACCCGGCGGACACCGCGCCCGCCGACCGGGACACCGCACCGGCGGACAGCCCGTCCGCCGGCCCTCCGGACGCCCCGCCCGCGCGCGGTGCGCACGGCCTGCTCGTCACCGCCCGCGACCTCGGGCTGCGCGGCCCGCGCGGCTGGGCGTTCCGCGGCGTCTGCCTCGACGCGGAACCCGGCTCGCTGACCGTGGTCGAGGGGCCCTCCGGTTCCGGCCGGACGTGCCTGCTGCTGGCGCTGACGGGGCGTATGAGGCCCACCCATGGAGTGGCCACCGTCGGCGGTCTCACACTTCCCCGCCGGATGTCCGCCCTGCGCGGGATCAGTGCCGTGGCCAACGTCGCCGGCGTGACCGACCTGGAGCCCGCCCTCACCGTCGGCGAGCACCTGCGCGAACGGGCGCTGCTCCAGCGCCGTTTCGGCGGCTCCCTGCGTGGGCTGCTGCGGCCCCGGGCGGAGCGGGCCGAGCGGGCGCGGCGGCGGATCGACGACGCGCTGGCCGCGGCCGGGCTCGATCCGCAGGCGCTGCCCAAGGGCGTCCGGACGCACGTGCGGGACCTGGACCGGCTGGAGGCGCTGCGGCTGTCGATCGCCCTGGCGCTGGTGGGCGGTCCGGGGCTGCTGGCCGTGGACGACGCCGACCTGAAGCTCTCCGACCCCGAACGGGCCGAGGCGTGGGCGCTGCTGACCTCCCTCGCCGCGGCCGGGACGACGGTCGTCGCGGTGTTCGCCGAGGCCCCCGAGGGCGCCGTGACCGTCTCCACCCGGCCGGACGGGACGACCGACACGGCCGACGCCGAAGCCGAGGCCGAGGCCGCCGCCGAAACCGAAGCCGACCCCGCTGACTCCGCCGGGGCCAACCGGACCACCCGGACCACCCGCACCACCCGAGCCCCCCACGACGACGCGAAGGAGGCGGCCGATGCGCTCGCCGAGACTGGCCGCCCTTGAACTGCGGCGCTTCGGCCGGGGGAGGCTGCCGCGTGCCGCCCTGGTCGCGCTGCTGGTGCTGCCCCTGCTGTACGGCGCCCTGTACCTGTGGTCCTTCTGGGACCCGTACGGCCGGCTGGACCGCATACCGGTGGCGCTGGTCAACGCCGACCAGGGGGCGAACGCGGACGGCCGGCGGATCACGGCGGGCGACGACATCGCCGACGGGCTGCGCGACAGCCGCACCTTCGAGTGGCACGAGGTGAGCGCCGCCGAGGCCCGCGAGGGCGTCGAGGACGGCACCTACTACCTGTCGCTGACCATGCCGTCCGACTTCAGCCGGCGGATCGCCTCCAGCGCCGGCGACCACCCCGAGACGGGGGCCCTGCGGGTGCGCACGAACGACGCCAACAACTACATCGTCGGCCAGATCTCCAAGACCGTCTTCAGCGAGGTCCGCTCGGCCGCGTCCACCAAGGCGTCCCGCTCCTTCCTGGACCGGATCTTCATCTCCTTCTCCGACATCCACGGCCGGACCGTGAAGGCCGCCAAGGGCGCCGACAAGCTGAAGGGCGGCATCGGGAAGGCCGAGAAGGGCTCCCAGGACCTCGCGGACGGCCTGCGGGACGCCAAGGCCGGCAGCGGCAAGCTGGCCAAGGGACTGAAGAAGCTCGACAAGGGCGCGGGCGACCTGGAGGACGGCTCCCGGCAGGTCTCCGAGGGCACGCAGTCGCTCGCCGACAAGGTCAACGGCGTCTACGGCACGGCCGGACCGTTCCTGAAGGACAACGAGAAGACCATCGGCGACACGGCCCGGCTGGTCGCCGACTCCGCCAAGACGGTCCGGGACAACCTCGGCGTCCTGGTGAAGACCGCCCCGGCCGCCGCGAAGACCGCCCACGCGGCATCCCGGGCGCTGGACGAGGTCTACCGGACGCGCTGCGGGACGGCGACGCTGCCGGACGGCGTGTGCCCCGATCTGAAGAAGGCCAGGACGGCCGCCGCCGACGTGGCCGCGGTCGCCGACGACCTCAACACCCTGATCGCCGACCAGGACGGCGACCTCAAGACGCTGCGCACGAACCTCACCACCCTCCAGAAGCAGGCCCAGGCGCTCGCCGACCGCTCCCCGCACCTGTACGAGGACGTCGACGACGCCGTCAAGAAGATCAACAAGCTGAACGAGGGCGCCGGCAAGGTCGCGGCGGGCGCCGAGAAGCTGCACACCGGGCTCGGCACCGCGAGGACCGGCGCCGTCAAGCTCGACAAGGGCGTCGGCCGGGCCGAATCGGGGGCCGAGACGCTGAGCGGCGGCCTGTACAAGCTCGTCGACGGCTCCGGGAAGCTCGCCGGGGGCCTGCACGACGGGGCGGGGAAGATCCCGGACTACGACGAGGGGGAACGCGACCGGCGCACCTCGGTGATGGCCGACCCCGTCCGCCTCGCCTCCGGCGACCTGCACCACGCGCCCAACTACGGCACCGGTTTCGCCCCGTACTTCATCCCGCTGTCGCTGTGGGTGGGCGCGATGGTGGCGTACATGCTGATCCCGCCGCTCAACCGGCGGGCCCTGGCGGCCGGTTCGCCCGCCCGGCGGATCGCGCTCGCGGGCTGGCTGCCGGTCGTCGCGGTCGGCGTGCTGCAGACGGCCGCCCTGATGTCCGTACTGCACTGGCTGATCGGCCTGCGGATGGTGCGGGCGGCCGGCACGATCGGCTTCCTGTTCCTGGTGGCCGCCTGCTTCGCGGCGATCGTGCAGTGGCTGAACGCGCGGTTCGGCGCGGCGGGCCGCATCCTCGTCCTGGCGCTGCTGATGCTCCAGCTGACCTCTGCGGGCGGCACGTACCCCGTTCAGACCAGCCCCGGCTTCTTCGGCGCGATCCACCCCTTCCTGCCGATGAGCTACATCGTGGCGGCCCTGCGCCGGCTGATCACGGGCGGCGGACTGGGACCGGTGTGGCAGGCGTGCGCCGTGCTGACCGCGTTCACCGCGGGCGCCCTCGCCCTGACCGCGCTGTCGGCCCGCCGCCACCAGGTGTGGACGCTGGACCGGCTGCACCCGGAGCTGAGCCTGTGAGACCCGCGAAGCGCCCGCACGCGCGCGTACCTGTGACAATCGGGGCCATGGAAAGCAGCAGCGCCACGTCCGGCGGCAGCACCCGCCGCGCGGCCACCCGGCAGAAGCTCTACGAGGCGGCCGTCACACTCATCGCCGAGCAGGGCTTCTCCGCCACCACCGTGGACGAGATCGCCGAGCGGGCCGGGGTGGCGAAGGGCACGGTGTACTACAACTTCGCGAGCAAGTCGGTCCTCTTCGAGGAGTTGCTGCGCCACGGCGTGGGCCTGCTCACGGCCTCCCTGCGCGAGGCGGCGCAGCGCACCGACCGGGAGGGCGGCGGCAAGGTCGACGCCCTGGACGCGATGATCCGCGCCGGCCTGGTCTTCATCGACCGCTACCCGGCCTTCACCCAGCTGTACGTGGCCGAGCTGTGGCGCACCAACCGGGCCTGGCAGTCGACCCTGATGGTGGTGCGGCAGGAGGCCGTCGCGGTGGTCGAGGGCGTCCTGCGCGAGGGCGTCGCGACGGGCGAGTTCAGCGAGGAGATCGACGTGCCGCTGACGGCGGCCGCGCTGGTCGGCATGGTCCTGGTGGCCGCGCTGGACTGGCAGTCCTTCCAGCCGGAGCGGTCGCTGGACGACGTCCACGCGGCGCTGTCCCGGCTCCTCCAGGGACGGGTGAGCGGGAGGCGCTGACCCGCGCGCGTGCGGAAGAGGGCGCCGGCGGAGGGAGCGGAGCGAGGGCGGGCGCGTTCCGGCGCCCCGTGTCGCCGGTACCGCGGCCGCGCCCCGTCTCCGTGTCCCCACTCTCCCCCGCCCACCGGCCGCCGCCCATCCGCGTACGTACTCAACTCGTCGTGCAGGTACTCGTACTCATTCCGGTGCACGGGGACCGGGCGCGCGGCCGCCGGACTGGCTACGATCGCCTGCGTGTCGGTACTTCCCCTGGTCTTCACCAGCGGCTGGGCCAGCGGCATCAACGCCTACGCGGTGGTGCTGCTGCTCGGCGTCTTCGGCGCGACCGGGGTGAGCGACGAGGTTCCGCAGACCCTCCAGCGCCCCGAGGTGCTGATCGTGGCGGGCGTGCTGTTCCTGTGCGAGGCCGTCGCCGACAAGATCCCGTACGTCGACTCGGTGTGGGACTCCGTGCACACGGTGATCCGGCCGGCCGCGGGCGCCTGGGTCGGAGCGCTGCTGGCCGGGCACAGCGGCTCGCTGCCGGACGTGGCCGCCGGGCTGCTGGGCGGCTCCACGGCCCTGGCCAGCCACACCGTCAAGGCCGGCACCCGGATGGCGGTCAACACCTCGCCCGAGCCGTTCAGCAACATCGCGCTCAGCCTCGCCGAGGACCTCGGGGTGGGCGTCGTGGTGACCTTCGCGATCTTCCACCCGGTGGCGGCGTCGGTCGTCGCGGGGGTGCTCCTGCTGGCCGGGCTGACCGTGCTGGTGTTCCTGGTCTCCCGCATCCGGCGCTTCCTGCGGCGCCGGGCGCAGCGGCGGGAGGAGCGGCGGCTGGCCGCTCATCCGCCGGGCCCGGGCCCCTGAGCGGGCCGCCCGCGGGCGGCGGTGCCGCGGGCGGTCGATAGGGTCGCGGGCATGGCACGGATTGTGGTGATCGGCGCCGGGATGGGCGCCATGGCGGCCGCCGCCCGGCTGGCCGTCGCGGGCCACCGGGTGGTGGTGTACGAGCGTACGGAGACGTACGGCGGTGCGGTGCGCCGCCTCGAACGGGACGGTTTCGCCTTCGACACCGGCCCCGGGCTGCTGCCGCTGCCCGCGGTCTACCGCGACCTGTTCGTCAAGACCGGCAAGGAGCCGCTGGAGTCGTGCGTCGACCTGGTCCAGGTCGACCCCTCCTCGCGGCACGTGTTCGCGGACGGCACCGAGGTGTCCCTGCCGAACGCCTCGCGCGCGGGGGTCGTCTCCGCACTGGACGAGGCCCTCGGGGCGGGCGCCGGGCAGCGCTGGGGCGACTTCCTGGTGCGGGCCCGCGAGGCCTGGGACCGCACCCGGCGGCCGCTGCTGGAGGAGCCCCTGTGGCCGAACTGGCAGGTGCTGGCGGGGCGTGAGCCGTACCCGGCCGTCCCGCACCGGCGGCTGCTGCGCACCCGCCGCGCCGCCACCCTGGCCGAGGTCGGCGCGTGGGAGCTGCGCGACCCGCGCCTGGCGGCCCTGCTGGAGGGCCACGCCCTCGCCCACGGCCTGGACCCGCGCACCGCGCCGGCGAGTGCGGCGGTGCTGCCGTACATGGAGCACGCCTTCGGCGTCTGGTACGTGCGCGGCGGCATCCGGGAGCTGGCCCGGGCGGTGTACGAGCGGTGTGTGCGGCGGCGGGTGGAGTTCGTCTTCGGCGCCGAGGCGGTGCGCGTCCTGCGCGAGGACGGCCGGGCGGCGGGCGTGGAGCTGGCGGACGGCACGGTGGCGCAGGCGGACTTCGTCGTGGCCGGTGTCGCCCCGGAGGTGCTGGCCCGGCTGTGCCCGGACGGCGACCCGCGGGACGACGGCGAACCGGCGCCGCCGCGCGGGACGCCGAGCCGGGCGACGGTGCTGCTGGCGCTGCGCGGCGGGCGCCCGGCGGGCACCGCGCACCGGACCGTGGTGCACGCCGAGGACCGGGAGGCGGAGCTTCAGGGGCTGTTCGGCACGGCGTCCGGGCCGGCCGCCCGGCCCACCGTCACCGTGCTGCGCCCCGACGACCCGGCGCTGGTCCCGGACGCCGCGCACGAGGCGGTCACCCTGGTCGCCACCGTCGCGGCAGGCCCGGACGGGCGGCGCGGCCCCGAGGACCTCGCCCGGGTTCTGGTGAGCGTGGCCGAGCGGGCGGTCCCCGGTCTGCGGGAGCGCGTCCTGTGGCAGGAGGTGCGCACGCCGGAGGCGGTCGCGGAGGCGACGGGCGCCCCGGGCGGCGCGATCCCGGCGCCGGCGCTGGCGGCCGGTGCCGGGCGGCTGCTGCACCCGGGCAACACCACCGCGCTGCCGGGGCTGTTCACGGTGGGCGGCTGGTCGCATCCCGGCGGCGGGCTGCCGCACGCGGGCATGTCGGGCGCGCTGGTGGCGGGGCTGATCGTGGAGGGGCCGGACTTCCGGGGCTCGCAGTGAGCCCCGGGCGGGCCCGGCGGCGTCAGAAGCGGTACTGCTCGTCGTAGCCGTGGCCCGGCCGCTGCTGCCCGTCGTCCTGGTACGGGTACGGCTGCTCCTGCGGGAGTTCGCCGCCGTAGGTCTCGTCGGTGCGCTGCTGCGGCACCCACACCCCGTCGGCCGGGGTCTCGCCGTAGCCGCCGCCGTACGGGGCCTGGGCGTAGCCCTGCTGGTCGTAGGACTGGCCGCCGTAGGCGGTGTCGTAGGAGGCGCCGCCGTAGGTCTGGGTGCCGATGTAGGGGTCGGAGTAGTTGGCGTAACCCTGCTGGCCGGTCGCCTCGTAGCCGTACTGCTGCTGGCCGTAGCCCGAGTGGTCGTAGGCGTAGCCCGGGTCGGCGCCCTGGGCGGCCGTCGCGTAGCCCGGATCCTGCGCCGCGGCGGCGGGGGCGTAACCGGTGTCGCCGTAGACGCCGTAGGAGCCGGTGTCGTCGGGCAGCGGCTGCGGCGCGTAGACGGCCGTGTCCTGCGCGGCGGCCGGGTCGGCGGCGCGGGCCGGGGTGAACACGTCGTCGCGGTCGTCGTCGTGGTCGTCGGGGCCGTAGCGGTCGTCCGCTCCGGTCCCGGCGCCCGGGGCGTCGTCCGGGAAGCCGGCGTCGTAGCCGTCCTCGGCGCTCCGCGGACCGGAGTCCTCCTGGACGGGGTCCTTGCGTCCGCCGCGCCGTCGCTTGCTGCCGCCGCCCTCCTCCGGGCGGCCGTCGGCGCCGCGGCGGCTGACCGCCCAGCCGGACGCGAAGCCGCGGCGGAACGACAGGGTGACGTAGGTCTGTCCGACCGCGAAGGCGATGGCGCCCAGTCCGATGACGACGACCGACGGGATCAGCACGCCCAGGACGACGCCGAGGAAGCCGACGAAGGCCAGCAGCCGCCAGCGCAGCCGCGCCTTGTACTGGAGCAGCACCTCGCCCAGCAGCCACAGTGCGACGACACCGAACGCGATGTAGAGGACCGTCCAGCCCATGTACGCCCCTCTCCCAGTAACCGCTACGCAGTGTGTCGTACCGCGGGGCGGCCGGTCCAGGCCTGCGGGGGGTGGTGCAGGCCCAGGTTCTCGTAGATTTCCAGAGTCGCCGTGGAGTTGTTGAGCGTGATGAAGTGCAGCCCTGGCACTCCCTCGGCCAGCAGCCGCGCGCAGAACTCCGTGGCGAAGTCGATACCGATGGAGCGTACCGCCGCCGGATCGTCCTTGGCTGTGAGGATCCGCTCTTTCAGGGCGTCCGGGAACAGCGCGTTGCTGAGCTTGGGCAGCCGCTCCAGCATCCTCACACTGGTGACCGGCAGGATCTCGGGGATGACCGGGGTGGCGCAGCCGGCGGCCTCGACCCGGTCGCGCAGGCGCAGGTACGACTCCGGCTGGAAGAACATCTGTGTGATGGCGTAGTCGGCGCCCGCGCGGCACTTGTCGACGAAGTGGGCGACGTCGGTGTCCCAGTCGCTGGAGCGCGGGTGCATCTCCGGGAAGGCGGCGACGCCCACGCAGAAGTCGCCCGACTCCTTGATGAGGCGCACCAGTTCGGCCGCGTAGGTCAGTCCCCGGGGGTGCGCCACCCAGTCGCCCATCGGGTCGCCGGGCGGGTCGCCGCGCACGGCGAGCATGTTGCGGATGCCGGCGTCGGCGTACTGGCCGATGATGTTGCGCAGTTCGGCGACGGAGTGGTCGACCGCGGTGAGGTGGGCGACCGGCGTGAGCGTCGTGTCGACGACGATCTGCTGGGTCTCCTTCACCGTGGTCGCGCGGGTGGTGCCGCCGGCCCCGTAGGTGACGGAGACGAAGTCGGGGGCCACCGCCTCGACCCGGCGCAGCGCGTTCCACAGGCTCTTCTCGCCCTGCGGGGTCTTCGGCGCGTAGAACTCGAACGAGTACGTCGTCTTGCCGGTGGCCAGGATGTCACGCACAGTGCGTGCGCGGTCCGTCCTGGTGGATGCGGTTCCGAGGGCCATACTCGCAGGTTAGCCAGGGGCGGCCGGTCGCCCAACCGGGCATCGGTGATTTGCCGGATTTGCCGACCTCCTGTCCACCCTTTGGACAGATTTTCGGACAGGTGGGACCGCCGTCACACCTGCCGCAGGCGTGCGGCGAACTCGGCGGCGGCCGCCCCGGGGTCGTCGGCCTCGGTGATCGCGCGGACCACGACCACCCGGCGGGCGCCCGCGTCCAGCACCTCGTCGAGGGTGGCCAGGTCGATGCCGCCGATGGCGAACCAGGGCCGGTCGGTGCCCAGCGCGGCGGTGTGCCGGACCAGGCCGAGTCCGGGCGCGTGACGGCCCGGCTTGGTGGGGGTGGGCCAGCAGGGGCCGGTGCAGAAGTAGTCCACGCCCTCCTGGACGGCGGCGGCCGACGCCTCCGCCTCCGTGTGCGTGGAGCGGCCGACGAGGACGTCCGCGCCGAGGATCGCGCGGGCCGCCGGGACCGGCAGGTCGCCCTGGCCGAGGTGCAGTACGGCGGCCCCGGCGGCGTGGGCGACGTCCGCGCGGTCGTTGACCGCGAGCAGCTTGCCGTGCCGGGCGCAGGCGTCGGCGAGGACGGCCAGGTGCTCCAGCTCCTCACCGGCCTCCATGCCCTTGTCCCGCAGCTGCACGATGTCCACCCCGCCGGCCAGGACCGCGTCCAGGAACCCGGCGAGGTCGCCCTGCCGCTTGCGGGCGTCCGTGCAGAGGTAGAGACGGGCGTCGGCCAGGGCGGCGCGACGGGCGGTGTCGGACATGCGTGTATCCCCCGGTGGATGCTGCTGGGCGTGGGTGCGGGCTGTGGTGGGCGGGCGTGGCCCGGCAGCGGACCGGCGCTCCCGCGGCACGCCCAGGGCGCGACGGGAGCCCGGTCCGCGGCCGGGCGGGCGGCCGCGGGCGTCAGACGGCGAGGGCCTGGGCTCGGCGCTTCACCTCCGTGCCGCGGTTCTCACTGAGAGCCTGCGCGGGCGTACCGGGCAGGGAGGGGTCGGGGGTGAACAGCCACTCCAGCATCTCTTCGTCCGTGAAGCCGTCGTCCCGCAGCAGGGTCAGGGTGCCGACGAGGCCCTTGACCACCTTGTCGCCGTCGATGAAGGCGGCGGGGACGTGCAGCGCCCTGTTCTCACCACGGCGCACGGCGACGAGCTGGCCCTCTCGGACCAGCTGCCGCACACGCGTCACCTCGACGCCGAGCTGTTCGGCGATGTCGGGGAGGGTGAGCCAGGCGGGGACGAGAGCATCGATCTTTGCGTCAATCTCGGTCACGGAATCTAGCCTGCCATCTGCCACCGACAGTCGGAAGCCAGGCCGGTCCACCTGGGACGACGCACCACCCCGCCGGAGCCGGCCCGAGGCGCCACCGGGCGGTCGCGCCACCGGGCGGGGCGTCACCCGGCGGTCGCGTCCTTCAGGGGCCGGGCCGGGTCCGCCAGCGCGTCGGCGTCCATGAGCCGGGCCGCCTCGATCAGCCGCCGCCCCTGCGCCAGGTCCCGCGGCCGCCCGACCGCGAGCAGCGCGGCCAGCCTCCCCTCCCGCAGCCAGCACACCGTCCAGGCCGGGCCGGCCGGGTCGCCGCGCCACACGATCCGGTCGGCGCCGGTGTGGTGCCCGGCGTACTGGACGAACCGCCCGAACTGCTCCGACCAGAAGTACGGCACCGGGTCGTACACCGCCTCCGCCTCCCCCATGATGTCGGCGGCGACCGTGCGCGGCCCCTGGAGGGCGTTGTCCCAGTGGTGCACCATCAGCCGCTCGCCGTAGCGGCGCGAGGGGAAGGAGGCGCAGTCGCCGACGGCGTACACGTCCGGGACGCCGGTGCGCAGGCGCTCGTCGGCCACCACGTCGCCGTGCGCGCCCAGCTCGATGCCCGAGCCGGCCAGCCACGCCGTGGCCGGGCGGGCGCCGATGCCGACCACTACGGCGTCCGCGGGCAGCCGCGAGCCGTCGTCCAGCACCACCGCGCCGGGCTCCACGCGCCGCACGCGCGCGTGGGTGCGCAGTTCGGCGCCGCTGTCGGCGTACCAGGCGGTCATCGGCGCGGCCACCTCGGCGGGCAGCGCGCCGGCCAGCGGGTGGTCGGCGGCCTCGACGACCGTCACCGCGCAGCCCGCCTCCCGGGCGGCCGTGACGAACTCGGCGCCGATCCAGCCCGCGCCCACCACCACGACGTCGTGCCGACCGGTCAGCACCGGCCGCAGCCGTTCGGCGTCGTCCAGGGTGCGCAGCAGATGCACGCCGGGCACGCCCTCGCTGCCGGGCAGCGTCACCGGTTCGGCGCCGGTGGCGAGGACCAGGACGTCGTACGGCACCGGCCCGGCGTCGGTGTCCAGTTCCCGGTCCGCGGGGCGGACGCCCAGGGCCTGCCGGCCGAGCCGCAGTCCGATGCCGAGGGCCTCGAAGTCGACGTCGAAGGCGGCGCCCTCGGCCGTGCCCAGCAGCACCGCCTTGGACAGCGGCGGCCGGTCGTACGGCTGGTGGGGTTCGGCGCCGATCACCGTGACGGTCCCGGCGAAGCCCCGTTCCCGCAGCGCGACCGCGGTCTGCACCCCGGCCATGCCCGCGCCGACGACGACCACGCGCCGCTCCCGCTCCGTGCCCTGTTCCCGCGTCTGCTCACTCACCTGATCACCATAGTCACCGGGCTGACGAGCGGTCAGGGGGCGTGCCCGGTGAACCGGCGGGCGCGCTTCCGGCGGGCCCCGGCGGGGGGGCCGCGGGCACGGGCTCCCTTACCCGGTGCGCGGGCGGCGGGCTAGGGTGGCCACCGTACAAGCACTCGCGGGAGCCCGGACGCACCGGGCTGAGAGGGAGGCTGGCGGCCTCCGACCGTACGAACCTGATCCGGGTCATGCCGGCGAAGGGAGGGGCTGGACGCCCATGTCGTCACGTACGTCCGACGTCCTCGTCATCGGGGGCGGGATCATCGGCCTGGTCACGGCCTGGCGTGCCGCGCAGGCGGGCTTCGCCACCGCCGTGGTGGACCCCGCGCCCGGGGGTGGCGCGGCGCTGGTCGCGGCCGGGATGCTGGCCGCGGTCACCGAACTGCACCACGGCGAGCAGACGCTGCTCGCCCTGACCCTGGAATCCGCCCGCCGCTACCCGGCGTTCGCCGCCGAGCTGACCGAGCTGACCGGTCACGACCTCGGCCACCGCCGCTGCGGCACGCTCGCCGTGGCCCTCGACGCCGACGACCGCGCCGAGCTGCGCGAGCTGCACGCCCTGCACGAGCGCTCGGGCCTGGAGTCGGCGTGGCTGTCGGGGCGGGAGTGCCGGCGGCTGGAGCCGATGCTCGCGCCGGGCGTGCGCGGCGGGCTGCGGGTGGACGGCGACCACCAGATCGACCCGCGGCGGCTGGCGGCCGCCCTGCTGGCCGCCTGCGAGCGGTCCGGGGTGGTGTTCCACCGCACCCTCGCCGAGCGGCTGCGCGTCGTGGGCGACCGGGCCGCCGGGGTGCGCACCGCGGACGGCACCGAGCTGGACGCGGACCGGGTGGTGCTCGCCGCCGGCAGCCTCAGCGGGCGGCTGGCCGGCGTCCCGCCGCGGGTGCTGCCGCCGGTGCGGCCGGTGAAGGGGCAGGTGCTGCGGCTGGCCGTGCCGCCCCGGTACGCGCCGTTCCTGAGCCGGACGGTGCGGGCCGTGGTGCGCGGCAGCCGGGTGTACCTGGTGCCCCGGGAGAACGGCGAGCTGGTCGTCGGCGCCACCAGCGAGGAGCTGGGCTTCGACACGACGGTGACGGCGGGCGGCGTGTACGAGCTGCTGCGGGACGCCCACGAGCTGCTGCCCGGGATCACCGAGCTGCCGCTGACCGAGACCCGGGCCGGGCTGCGGCCCGGCACCCCCGACAACGCGCCGCTGCTCGGCCCGACCGCCCTGGCGGGGCTGCTGCTGGCCACCGGGCACTACCGCAACGGCGTCCTGCTCACCCCGGTCACCGGTGACGTCATGGCCCACGCGCTGGTCACCGGTGCGCTCCCCGAGGAAGCCCGCCCCTTCGCGCCGACGCGCTTCGGCGCCCCGGCCGTCCACCGCATGGAGCAGCCCGCATGAACATCTCCGTCAACGGGGAGCGCCGGGAGATCGCCCCGGGCACCGCTCTCGACACGCTCGTGCGGTCCCTGACGGCCGCGCCCTCCGGGGTGGCCGCCGCGCTCAACGAGACCGTCGTCCCGCGCGCGCAGTGGCCGGCTACGGCCCTCGCCGAGGGCGACCGCGTCGAGGTCCTCACCGCCGTCCAGGGAGGCTGAGCCATGGCCGACGATCCCTTCGTCCTCGGCGGTACGCCCTTCGCCTCCCGGCTGATCATGGGCACCGGCGGCGCGCCCAGCCTGGACGTGCTGGAGCGGGCGCTGGTCGCCTCCGGCACCGAGCTGACCACCGTGGCGATGCGCCGGGTGGACCCCGGGGTGCACGGGTCCGTGCTGTCCGTGCTGGAGCGGCTGGGCATCCGGGTGCTGCCCAACACCGCGGGCTGCTTCACCGCGGGCGAGGCGGTGCTGACGGCCCGGCTCGCCCGGGAGGCGCTGGGCACCGACCTGGTCAAGCTGGAGGTCATCGCCGACGAGCGGACGCTGCTGCCGGACCCGGTGGAGCTGCTGGACGCCGCCGAGACCCTGGTGGACGACGGCTTCACCGTGCTGCCGTACACGAACGACGACCCGGTGCTGGCGCGGAAGCTGGAGGACGTCGGGTGCGCCGCGGTGATGCCCCTGGGCTCGCCCATCGGGTCGGGCCTCGGCATCCGCAACCCGCACAACTTCCAGCTGATCGTGGAGCACGCGCGCGTGCCGGTGATCCTGGACGCGGGCGCCGGCACCGCGTCGGACGTGGCGCTGGCGATGGAGCTGGGGTGCGCGGGGGTGATGCTGGCCTCGGCGGTGACGCGGGCGCGGGAGCCGGTGCTGATGGCGGCCGCCATGCGCGGCGCGGTGGAGGCGGGCCGGCTGGCCCGGCTGGCGGGGCGCATCCCCCGCCGCTACCTCGCCGAGGCCTCGTCCCCGGCGCAGGGCCGCGCGGTGCTCGATCCCGAGCGCCCGGCCTTCTGAACCAGCCCGCCCTGGGCCCGCGCCCCGGTCCCGGGCGCCCGGTCCCGCGCGCGTGGGAAGCGTCACAGCTCGGCTGCAGTACTGCCCCGATACGGGCGGAACGGGAGGCGTGTCGGTCCCGGCTCGTAGACTCACCGCGTGGATACGACCCTTCAGGACCCTCTCGTCGGGCAGGTGCTCGACGGCCGCTATCGCGTCGACGCCCGGATCGCGGTCGGCGGGATGGCCACGGTCTACCGGGCTCTGGACACGCGTCTGGACCGGGTGCTGGCGCTCAAGGTGATGCATCCGGCGCTGGCGGCCGACGGCTCGTTCGTGGAGCGGTTCATCCGTGAGGCCAAGTCGGTGGCCCGGCTCGCCCACCCCAACGTGGTGCAGGTCTTCGACCAGGGCACCGACAGGTCGTACGTGTACCTGGCGATGGAGTACATCGCCGGGTGCACCCTGCGTGACGTGCTGCGCGACCGGGGGGCGCTGCAGCCCAGGGCCGCCCTCGACATCCTGGAGCCGGTGCTGGCCGCGCTCGGCGCCGCGCACCGCGCCGGGTTCGTGCACCGGGACATGAAGCCGGAGAACGTCCTCATAGGCGACGACGGCCGGGTCAAGGTCGCCGACTTCGGGCTCGTCCGGTCCGTGGACACGGTGACCAGCACCACCGGAACGGTCCTGGGCACGGTGTCGTACCTGGCCCCCGAACAGATCGAGCGGGGCACCGCCGACCCGCGCGTGGACGTGTACGCCTGCGGTGTCGTGCTCTACGAGATGCTGACCGGGCTGAAGCCGCACAGCGGGGACACCCCCGCCCAGGTGCTCTACAAGCACCTCCACGACGACGTCCCGCCGCCCTCGGCCGTGGTCCCCGGGCTGCCGTACGAGCTGGACGAGCTGGTCGCCACCGGTACGGCGCGCAACCCGGAGATCCGGCCGCAGGACGCGGTGACGCTGCTGGCCCTGGCGCGGCAGGCCCGTGCCCGGCTGAGCGAGGCGCAGCTGGACGCCATGCCCCCGCAGGCGCTGACCGCTGCGCACGACAACGCCGAGGACCGCACGAGCGTGATCCCGCGCTCCTTGACCGTGCCCCGGCCGCTGCCCGGGGAGGAGCCCGCGGACGCCTTCCCGGCCCCGCCGGCCTTCCCCGCTTCCGCGGACTCCCGGGACTCCGGGGACCCCCGGGGGGATGTCCTGCACACCAGCGTGCTGGCGTCGCCGCCCCCGCCGGCGCGCCGGTCTGCGCGGTCCCGGCGCGGGCCGGCCACGATCCTCGCGGCCGTGCTGGTGGTGCTGGGCCTGGGCGCCGGGTTCTGGTACATCAACTCCGGCCAGTTCACGAAGGTGCCCCCGCTGCTGGCCAAGTCCGAGGCGCAGGCCAGGCAGGGGCTGCGGGCGGCCGGTCTCGACGTCAAGCAGGTCAGGCGCGAGTACAACGACACGGTGAAGCGGGGCGCCGTCATCAGCACCGACCCGGGCCCCGGCGCCCGCGTCCGGGACAACGCCGCGGTGACGCTCACCGTCTCCCTCGGCCCCAAGACGGTCAGGGTGCCGGACGTGTCGGGCCGGACGCTGGCCGAGGCGCGGGCGGCGCTGAGGGACAAGGGGCTGGAGCCGGGCATGGTGACCCAGGACTTCAGCGACGACGTCCCGCGGGGCTCGGTCGTCGCCACCACCCCGGACGCCGGCACCGAGCGGCACGCGGGCTCGGCGATCGCGCTCACCGTGAGCAAGGGCAGCCCCGTCGACGTCCCCGACGTCACCGGCGAGGACGTGGACAGCGCCCGGCAGGACTTGTCGGACGCCGGGCTGAAGGTGCGGATCGCCCCGCAGCAGGTGAACTCCGACTACGACAAGGGCGAGATCGCCCGGCAGACCCCGGAGGGCGACGGCCGGGCCGCCGAGGGCGACACGGTCACGCTGACGGTGTCCAAGGGCCCGGAGCAGATCGAGGTGCCGGACGTGGTCGGGGACAGCGTCGACGACGCCAAGGACCGGCTGGAGCGGGCCGGGTTCGACGTGGACGAGGACCGCGGGCTGCTCGGCCTGTTCGGCGACACCGTGAAGCGGCAGTCGGTGGACGGCGGGGACACCGCGCCCAAGGGGTCGACCATCACCATCACCATCCGGTGACGGGGGCACCCGCCGGGCGTGACACCCTGAACGGGTGAGCAGTCAGCAGTCCGGTTCCACGTCCGCCCCTCCCCCCGGCCCCCTCCGCAACCCCGTCGGCAGCCACGTGCCCGTGGCCGGCGGGCTGCACTCGGTGGGGCTGTCGTACGCCCGTGAGCTGGCGGCGGAGAGCGTGCAAGTCTTCGTCGCCAACCCCCGCGGCTGGGCCACCCCGGCCGGGAACCCGCGGCAGGACGAGGCGTTCCGGGCGGCCTGCGCCGAGGCGTCCCTGCCGGCGTACGTGCACGCCCCCTACCTGATCAACTTCGGCTCGCACACCGAGGCCACCGTCGAGCGGTCGGTCGAGTCCCTGCGGCACTCGCTGCGGCGGGGGCGGGAGATCGGGGCGCTCGGTGTGGTGGTGCACACCGGCAGCGCGACCGGCGGGCGGTCACGGGAGGTGGCGCTGCGCCAGGTCCGCGCGCACCTGCTGCCGCTGCTGGACGAGCTGACCCACGACGACGACCCGTTCCTGCTGCTGGAGTCGACCGCCGGGCAGGGGTCCTCGCTCTGCTCCCGCACCTGGGACTTCGGCCCCTACTTCGAGGCGCTGGACGCCCACCCCCGGCTCGGTGTCTGCCTCGACACCTGTCACGTCTTCGCCGCCGGGCACGACCTGACCGGGCCGAGCGGCATGCACCAGACGCTGGACCTGCTCGTCGGCACGGTCGGCGAGGGCCGGCTGAAGCTGATCCACGCCAACGACTCCAAGGACGTGGCCGGCGCGCACAAGGACCGGCACGAGAACATCGGCGCCGGGCACATCGGCGAGGACCCCTTCCGCGCGCTGATGACGCACCCGGCCACCGCGGGCGTACCGCTGATCATCGAGACCCCCGGCGGCACGGCCGGCCACGCGGCGGACGTGGAGCGCCTGAAGAAGCTCCGCGACGGCTGAGGCTCCGCGACCGTCGAGGCCGCGGGACCGCTGAGGCCGTGCGGCGGCCGGGGTCAGAGGCCGGGGCCGTCCCCGGGTTCCTCCTGGTAGGAGTAGCGCTGTTCCTTCCAGGGGTCGCCGATGTTGTGGTAGCCGCGCTCCTCCCAGAAGCCGCGGCGGTCGGCGGTCATGTACTCCACGCCGCGGACCCACTTGGGGCCCTTCCAGGCGTACAGGTGGGGCACGATCAGCCGGACCGGGAAGCCGTGCTCGGCGGTGAGGAGTTCGCCGTCCTTGTGGGTGGCGAAGATCGTGCCGTCGGCCGCGAAGTCCGACAGGCGCAGGTTGGAGCTGAACCCGTATTCCGCCCAGACCATCACATGGGTGGCGTCGGGCGCGGGCGGGGCCAGCTCCAGGACGGTCCGGGCCGGGATGCCGCCCCACTCGGCGCCGAGCATGCTGAACTTCGTGACGCAGTGCAGATCGGAGACCACGGTGGTGTACGGCAGGGCCGTGAACTCCTCGTGGTTCCAGCAGCGCTTGTCGCCGCCGGCGGTGGCGCCGAAGACCCGGAACTCCCAGCGCTCGGGCCGGAACTTGGGCACCGGGCCGTAGTGCGTGACGGGCCAGCCGCGCTGCAGTCGCTGTCCCGGCGGAAGCTCGGACCGTGCCGCTTCTCCAGACGCGCGCTCCACCGGATGACCCATGTATCCATCCTGACAGACCCCGGGCAGTGCCTCTGACCAGCCAGCCCTGTAGCCGGACAAATACTGCCAAGTAGGCATTAACTTACTAAGTGCGCACTTACTGGACGATCTTCGGCGCCGGTGACATCATGCGGCCGCACACCTCCCGTTCCTCCCAGGTGGAAGGAGCCTCTGCGATGCAGGGCGACCCCGAGGTCATCGAGTTCCTCAACGAGCAGCTCACCGGCGAGCTGACCGCGATCAACCAGTACTTCCTGCACGCGAAGATGCAGGAGAACTTCGGCTGGACGAAGCTCGCCGCGTACACGCGGCACGAGTCGTTCGACGAGATGAAGCACGCGGAGGTGCTCACCGACCGGATCCTGTTCCTGGACGGCCTGCCGAACTACCAGCGGTTGTTCCATGTGCGGGTCGGGCAGACGGTGCGGGAGATGTTCGAGGCGGACCGGCAGATCGAGGCCGAGGCGATCGACCGCCTGCGGCGGGGCATCAAGGTGATGCGCGAGAAGGGCGACATCACGTCCGCGAACATCTTCGAGTCGATCCTCGCGGACGAGGAGCACCACATCGACTACCTCGACACCCAGCTGGAGCTGGTGGACAAGCTCGGTGAGGCGCTGTACATCGCGCAGATCATCGAGCAGCCGGAGAGCTGAGCGGCCGGGAGGCCCGCGTGGCCTCAGGCGGCCTCGTCCAGGGCGCCGGGTGCGTCCAGGTCGGAGAGGACCGGCCGGCCCTGGTCGGCCAGGTCGCGGCGGGGGCACGCGCCGCGGCCCAGGATCGCCTGGATGCGGCGGACGCAGGAGCCGCAGTCGGTGCCCGCCTTGCAGGCGGAGGCGATCTGCCGGGGGGTGCAGGCACCGTCCTCCGCGTGCCGCTTGACCTGCGCCTCGGTCACGCCGAAGCAGCTGCAGACGTACACGCGTGTGCCACCTCCCGCCGGGATCGATGAGGGTGCCGTCCCGATGACCGGTGAGGCAAACCTAACCTTACCCGTGGCACCGGGGCCGGAAAAGCGCAGCGGGGCGCGGATCGTGTGATCCGCGCCCCACCGGGTGACGGGTGCCGTCACTGGTCGCGGTACATCTCCGCCACCAGGAACGCCAGGTCCAGCGACTGGCTGCGGTTGAGCCGCGGGTCGCAGGCCGTCTCGTAGCGCTGGTGCAGGTCGTCGACGAAGATCTCGTCACCGCCGCCCACGCACTCGGTGACGTCGTCGCCGGTCAGCTCCACGTGGATGCCGCCCGGGTGGGTGCCGAGCGCCTTGTGGACCTCGAAGAAGCCCTTGACCTCGTCGAGCACGTCGTCGAAGCGGCGGGTCTTGTGCCCGGAGGCCGCCTCGTAGGTGTTGCCGTGCATCGGGTCGGTGATCCAGGCCACGGTGGCCCCGGAGGCGCTGACCTTCTCCACCAGCTCGGGCAGCTTGTCGCGGACCTTGTCGGCGCCCATCCGGACGATGAAGGTCAGCCGGCCCGGCTCCCGGTCGGGGTCGAGGCGCTCGATGTACTGCAGCGCCTCCTCGGCCGTGGTGGACGGGCCCAGCTTGACGCCGATCGGGTTGCGGATCTGCGAGGCGAACTCGATGTGGGCGTGGTCCAGCTGCCGGGTGCGCTCGCCGATCCACACCATGTGCGCGGAGACGTCGTAGAGCCGGCCGGTGCGGGAGTCGACCCGGGTCAGGGCGGACTCGTAGTCCAGCAGCAGCGCCTCGTGCGAGGAGTAGAACTCGACCGTCTTGAACTCCTCCGGGTCCGTGCCGCAGGCCCGCATGAAGTGCAGGGCGTTGTCGATCTCCCGGGCGAGCTGCTCGTAGCGCTGGCCCGAGGGGGACGACTTCACGAAGTCCTGGTTCCAGGCGTGCACCTGGCGCAGGTCGGCGTAGCCACCGGTGGTGAAGGCACGCACCAGGTTGAGCGTGGAGGCGGAGGCGTTGTACATCCGCTTCAGCCGCTCGGGGTCCGGGATGCGGGCGGCCTCGGTGAACTCGAAGCCGTTGACGGAGTCGCCCCGGTAGGTCGGCAGCGTCACCCCGTCGCGGGTCTCGGTCGGCTTCGAGCGCGGCTTGGAGTACTGGCCGGCGATCCGGCCCACCTTCACCACGGGCACGGACGCCGCGTACGTCAGCACGGCGCCCATCTGGAGCAGGGTCTTGAGCTTGTTGCGGATCTGGTCTGCGGACACGGCGTCGAAGGCCTCGGCGCAGTCGCCCCCCTGGAGGAGGAACGCCTCTCCCTTGGCGACGGCCGCCATCCGGGCGCGCAGCTGGTCGCACTCGCCCGCGAAGACGAGTGGCGGATACGCCTCGAGGTCCGCGATCACTGCGCGCAGAGCCTCGGGGTCGGGGTACTCGGGCTGCTGCGCCGCGGGCAGGTCTCGCCAGGTGTTGCCAGCGCTCGCGCTGGTCTTAGCGTTCACGGTCACCTCATCAACATTACGGGGTCGTCTGCGATGATTTCGGCCCCGCTCGAAAGATGAGACGCATCTCTTGCCCTGCGGACACCCGCGGATGGGGTAAGGTTCCCGGCATGTTCGCGCCGTCGATCCAGAACTGGTGGTGGACCGCTCCTCCGGCGGCCCACTGACTGCGCGTACGCACGACTTCGCGAAGGCCGCCCGGGGGGCGGCCTTCGGCGTTTCCGGGGCCGCTCCTCACCGACATCGACGATCACCCAGTCGACGGAAGAGGACACCATGGACCTGGCACAGCTGTTGCGCGACCCCCGTCCGTTCGCCCTGCTGCGCCGCCGCACGCCGGGCCACGACGAGAACACCGTCGAGGTCTTCCTCGGGCCGGTCGCGGCCTACGACCGCCTCGCCGACCTGCCCGACGCGTGTCTGGCGCTGGTGCCCTTCCGGCAGATCCGGGAGCGCGGCTTCGACGTCCGCGACGACGGCACCCCGCTGCTGGCGCTCACCCCCGAGGAGAGCCACGCCGTCCCGCTCGCGGACGCGCTCGCCCAGCTGCCGGACCGTGCCGTGCGCGTGGAGGAGGGCGGCTTCGACGTCGGGGACGAGGAGTACGGCGAGATCGTCGGGCGGGTGCTGCGCGACGAGATCGGGCGCGGCGAGGGCGCCAACTTCGTGATCCGGCGCACCTACGAGGGGCGGATCGACGGCTTCGGCCGCGCCGACGCGCTGGCGCTGTTCCGCCGGCTGCTGGCCGGGGAGCGGGGCGCGTACTGGACGTTCCTGGTGCACACCGGGGACCGGACGCTGGTGGGCGCCAGTCCCGAGGTGCACGTGCGGATGTCCGGCGGCACGGTCGTGATGAACCCGATCAGCGGGACCTACCGCTATCCCGAGGACGGCCCGACCGCCGACCGCCTGCTGGAGTTCCTCGCCGACGGCAAGGAGATCGAGGAGCTGTCGATGGTCGTCGACGAGGAACTGAAGATGATGTGCACCGTCGGCGACATGGGCGGCGTGGTCGTCGGGCCCCGGCTGAAGGAGATGGCGCACCTGGCGCACACCGAGTACGAGCTGCGCGGCCGCTCCTCGCTGGACGCGCGGGAGGTGCTGCGGGAGACCATGTTCGCGGCCACGGTCACCGGCTCGCCGGTGCAGAACGCCTGCCGGGTGATCGAGCGGTACGAGCCCGTCGGGCGGGACGGGGCCGGCCGCGCCTACTACGCGGGTGCGCTGGCGCTGCTCGGCCGGGACTCCGGGGGCGCCCAGACCCTGGACTCCCCCATCCTCATCCGCACCGCCGACATCGACGCGGCCGGCGGGCTGCGGGTGCCGGTGGGGGCCACGCTGGTGCGCGGCTCGGACCCGGCGGGCGAGGTGGCGGAGACGCACGCGAAGGCGGCGGGCGTGCTGGCGGCGCTGGGGGTACGGCCGTCGCGGCCGCGCGAGGAGCGGGAGCGCCCCAAGCTCGCCGACGACCCCCGGGTGCGGGCGGCGCTGGACGGGCGCCGGGCGTCGCTGGCGCCGTTCTGGCTGCGGATGCAGGAGCCGGCGGCGCGGCTGACCGGGCACGCGCTGGTGGTGGACGGCGAGGACACCTTCACCGCGATGCTCGCGCACGTGCTGCGCTCCGGCGGCCTGGAGGTGACCGTCCGGCGCTACGACGAGCCCGGGCTGCGGGCCGCGGTGCGCGGGCACGCGGGGCCGGTCGTGCTCGGGCCCGGCCCCGGTGACCCGACGGACGAGACGGACGCGAAGATGCGGCTGCTGCGGGAGCTGACGGCCGAGCTGCTCGGGCCCCGCACCGGTGCCGGCCCGCACGGGCGGGGCCCGGCGCACCGGCACGGGGTGCTCGGCGTCTGCCTGGGGCACGAACTGATCGCGGCCGCGCTGGGTCTGGACATCGTCCGCAAGGAGGTGCCCTACCAGGGGGCGCAGACCACGATCGACCTGTTCGGCCGCAAGGAGACGGTCGGCTTCTACAACAGTTTCGTGGCCCGCTGCGACGACGCGGCGGCCCGGGAGCTGGCGGCCGGCGGGGTGGAGGTGAGCCGGGCGGCGAACGGGGAGGTGCACGCGCTGCGCGGCCCCGGGTTCGCCGGGGTGCAGTTCCACCCGGAGTCGGTCCTCACCCTGGACGGCGCGGCCGTGGTGCGCGAGCTGCTCGGTCAGCTGCGCGGGACCACCACGTTCCCTGGCGCGCGGTGACCGGGACGCCGGTCGGGTGACCGGGCGGGCCGGGCGGTCGTCCTCGGCGGCCGGGGAACGTACGGTCGCCCGGCCGGGAGCGCGCGGGCGCCGACGCGGGGTCCGCGGCGGCGCCGGTGCGCGGGGGCCGGCGGGCGGCCGGGCGGGACGGCGTCAGCCGAAGAAGACGCCGACCTCCTTGTAGAGCGCCGGGTCCACCGTCTTCAGCCGGGCGGTGGCCTCGGCGATCGGCACCCGCACGATGTCGGTGCCGCGCAGGGCGACCATCATGCCGAAGGCGCCGTCGCGGACGGCCTCGATGGCGTGCAGGCCGAAGCGGGTGGCGAGCCAGCGGTCGAAGGCGCTGGGGGTGCCGCCGCGCTGGATGTGCCCGAGCACGGTGGTGCGGGCCTCCTTGCCGGTGCGCCGCTCGATCTCCTTGGCCAGCCACTCGCCGATGCCGGACAGCCGGACGTGCCCGAAGGAGTCCAGCGACCCGTCCTTGAGCACCACGTCGCCGTCCTTGGGCATGGCGCCCTCGGCGACGACCACGATCGGGGCGTAGGAGGCCTTGAAGCGGGAGGTGATCCAGGCGCAGACCTGGTCGAGGTCGAAGCGCTGTTCCGGGATGAGGATGACGTTGGCGCCGCCCGCGAGGCCCGAGTGCAGGGCGATCCAGCCGGCGTGCCGGCCCATCACCTCGCAGACCAGGACCCGCATGTGGGACTCGGCGGTGGTGTGCAGCCGGTCGATGGCCTCGGTGGCGATGCCGACGGCCGTGTCGAAGCCGAAGGTGTAGTCGGTGGCGGACAGGTCGTTGTCGATGGTCTTCGGCACGCCGACGCAGGGCACGCCGTACTCCTCGGACAGCCGGCCGGCCACGCCGAGGGTGTCCTCGCCGCCGATCGCGATCAGCGCCTCGACCTCCTGCTTGGCGAGGTTGTCCTTGATCCGCCGGATGCCGTCCTCCTGCTTGAGGGGGTTGGTCCGGGACGAGCCGAGGATGGTGCCGCCGCGGGGCAGGATGCCGCGCACGGCCGGGATGTCGAGGCGGACGGTGTCACCCTCGAGGGGCCCGCGCCAGCCGTCCCGGAAGCCGACGAAGTCGTAGCCGTACTCCTGCACGCCCTTGCGGACGATGCCCCGGATGACGGCGTTGAGCCCGGGGCAGTCGCCGCCTCCGGTCAGTACTCCGACCCGCATGGAAATGTCCCTTCGCCGCGGTTGCCTGATGGACTGTCACGCTAGTGGTGATACACGTCACACAGTGATGGGCGGACAAGGCAATTCCGGTGAATTGTCGGGCGGCGGCTTTACTCGTCGTCAAGCCCGCGTTCTATGGCGTACCGCACCAGTTCGACCCGGTTGTGCAGCTGGAGCTTGCCGAGCGTGTTCTGCACGTGGTTCTGGACCGTGCGGTGGGAGATGACCAGGCGTTCGGCGATCTGCTTGTAGCTCAGGCCCTTGGCGACCAGCCGCAGCACCTCCGTCTCCCGGTCGGTCAGCCGGGGCGCCCCCGGCTCCGGAGCGCCCGGGGCGGGCGCGGGCTCGGCGGCCAGCCGGCGGTACTCGCCGAGGACCAGGCCGGCCAGGCCGGGCGTGAACACCGGGTCGCCCGCGGCCGTACGGCGCACCGCGTCCAGCAGTTCCTCGGTGGACGCCGACTTCAGCAGGTAGCCGGTCGCGCCGGACTTCACGGCCTCCAGGACGTCGGCGTGCTCCCCGCTCGCCGACAGCACCAGCACGCGCAGCGCCGGATGATGGCCGACGACCTCCTTGCACACCTGCGCCCCTGGCTTGGCGGGCAGGTTGAGGTCCAGCACCAGGACGTCGGGCACGGCGGCCCGGGCCCGGCGCACCGCCTGCTCGCCGTCCGCGGCGGTGGCGACCACCTCGAACCCGGCCTCGGCCAGGTCCCGGGCGACCGCGTCGCGCCACATGGGATGGTCGTCGACCACCATGACCCTGATCGGGTCCCGCCGCTCGGTCATCGCCGCTCCGCCTTCCCCCGCGCCCGGCCGGCGCTCTTCGGTACCGTCAGTTCCACTTCGGTGCCCTGTCCCGGCACCGAGATCAGCTCGGCGCTGCCGCCGAGGTCGCGCAGCCGCCCCCGGATGGACTGGGCCACCCCGAGCCGTCCCTCTCCCTCGGCCTGGGCCAGCCGCCCCTCGGGGATGCCGGGCCCGTCGTCCCGTACGGTCACCACGACCTCGTCCGGTTCGTCCTCGACCAGGATCCAGGCCCGGGCCTGACCGCCCGCGTGCCGGCGGACGTTGTCCAGCGCGGCGCCGACGGCCGCGGCCAGTTCCCGCGCCGCGGCCGCCGGCAGCGGCACCGGGGCGCCCGGCTCGGCGAGGCTCACCCGGGCACCGGCGTACGGGGCGAGCAGCGCGCGCAGGTCGAGCGGGGCGCCGGGACCGTCGGGTGCGTCGGGTTCGTGCACCGTGTGGACGACCGCGCCCGCGGCCGCGTCCCGCGACACCCGGGAGACCGGCACCAGGCCGCCGGCGACCAGGGTGCGCAGCGCGACCTCCTGCTCCCCCGCCAGCCGTCCCAGCTCGGCCGCCTCGCCGCCGAGCACCGCGCCGCGCCGCTGCACCATCGCCAGCACCTGCAGCACGCTGTCGTGGATGTCCCGGGCCAGCCGTTCCCGCTCCCGGGTCGCGGCCTCGATCTCCAGGGCGCGGGCCAGGGTGCGCTCGGAGGCGCGGGCGACCTCCACGACGTAGCCGATGGCGATGGCGGCGACCCAGACCAGGACGACGTTGTGCACGGTGTCGCGGGCCGGGCCGCCGCGCTCCACCAGGTTGGCGGCGGCCACGGCGGTGGAGGCGGCCGCGGCCCAGCGCCATCCGCCCTTGACGGCGAAGGCGAGGACCGATCCGGCGGTCCAGATCGACGGCAGCGTCGGGCCGTCGGTGGCGATCCGCTGGTGTGTGTCCGCGAGCGGGGTGAGCAGGATGCCGCCGACCGCGACGGCCAGGTCGGCGGCGAGGAAGCGCTTGGTGCAGCTCGCCGCGTTCGCCACCCGGGGCAGCGTGGACAGGGTCCAGCCGGTCAGGACGACGTAGAAGCCGATGGCGATCCAGGGGCGGACGAAGTGGCCGTAGGCGGTGGCGAACAGGCCGACGGCGTACAGCAGGGCCAGTACGCGGAAGCCGGTGAGCGCGCGCCACAGCGGCTGCTCGACCGACATCCTCATGACCCGTTCGCGCTCGGGCACGTTCCCCCCTGACCCCGTGTCCCCCGACCCCGTGTCCGCTGACCCGGCGTCCCCTGCCCCGTTGTCCTGTCCCGGTTGTCCTGTCCCGGTGTGCGCCGTCCGGGCGCCGTTATCCGCGCCCGGTGTCCGGGGCGGGGCCGGCCGTCCTAGGCTCCGGCCTTCTTCGTCCCGGCCGGCTCCGCGTCCTGCCCGGCCTGCCCGGCCTGCCCGGTGCGCCCCGCCTGCTCGGCTTCCCTGGCGGCCTTCTCGGCTTCCTTCGCCGCTTTCTCCGCCTCCTTCTCCGCCTTCGCCGCGTCGGCGATGCGCCGCTTGGCCGCGGTGGCGTAGATGTCGACGTACTCCTGCCCGGAGAGCTTCATGATCTCGTACATGACCTCGTCGGTCACCGCGCGCAGGACGAAGCGGTCGTGCTCCATGCCCTGGTAGCGGCTGAAGTCCAGCGGCCGGCCGATCCGGATGCCGGGCCGCATCAGCTTCGGCAGGACCTTGCCGGGCGGCTGGATCTTCTCGGTGTCGATCATCGCGACCGGGATGACGGGGGCACCGGTGGCGAGGGCCACCCGGGCGAGACCGCCGGGCTTGCCCCGGTAGAGGCGGCCGTCGGGCGAGCGGGTGCCCTCGGGGTAGATGCCGAACAGCTCCCCGCGCTCCAGCACCTCCATGCCGCTCTTCACGGCCGCCTCGCCGGCGCCGCGCGCTCCGGAGCGGTCCACCGGGAGCTGGCCGACGCCCTTGAAGAAGGCCGCGGTCAGCCGGCCCTTCACCCCGGGCGTCGTGAAGTACTCGGCCTTCGCGATGAAGGTGACCTTGCGGTCCAGGACCGCGGGCAGGAAGAACGAGTCCGAGAAGGACAGGTGGTTGCTCGCCAGGATGGCGGCGCCCTCGGCCGGAATGTGCTCGAGGCCTTCCACCCAGGGTCTGAAGGCAACCTTCAGCGGTCCCCCGATGGCGACCTTCATCGTGCCGTACAACAACCGAGTGCCTCCTGTTTCCCGTCGGTCAGACCATAACCCGGCGCACCTGCAAAGGACCCGACGACCCTGGTCGGTGTCAGTGCGGTCGCGTACGGTGAAGGGCATCCGAGTCGTCCAGCCCCTGACAGGAACAGGAGACCGAGGTGCCGGTCCTCCCCGCCGCCGAGCCGTACCGCCACGAGGGCGGGGAGACGGGTGTCCTCCTCTGCCACGGCTTCACCGGTTCACCCCAGTCGCTGCGCCCCTGGGCGCGCCACCACGCCGACCACGGCCTGACCGTCTCGCTCCCCCTGCTGCCCGGGCACGGCACGCGCTGGGAGGACATGCAGGTGACGGGGTGGCAGGACTGGTACGCGGAGGTGGACCGCGAGCTGCGGGCCCTGCGCGAGCGCTGCGCGCGGGTGTTCGTGGCGGGCCTGTCGATGGGCGGCGCGCTGGCGCTGCGGCTGGCGGCCCGGCACGGGGACGCGGTGGCCGGCGTGGTCGTCGTCAACCCGGCGAACAGGGTGCACGGCCTGTCCGCGTACGCCCTTCCGGTCGCCCGCCACCTCGTGCGCACCACGAAGGGCATCGCCAGCGACATCGCGCTGCCCGGGGCGGCGGAGGTGGGCTACGACCGGGTGCCGCTGCACGCGGCCCACTCGCTGCGGCGGTTCCTGCGCATGGTGGACGGCGAGCTGCCGCAGGTCACCCAGCCGCTGCTGCTGCTGCGCAGCGCCCGCGACCACGTGGTGCCGGCCGCCGACTCCGCCCGCGTGCTGGGCCGGGTGTCGTCGACGGACGTCCGGGAGATCGTGCTGGAACAGAGCTACCACGTCGCGACGTTGGACCATGACGCGGACCGGATCTTCGAGGAGAGCCTCGCCTTCATCGGCCGGGTCGCATCGGGTACCGGCAAGGAAGGGACGGCCGCAGTTGGCTGAGCACGACTCCGACCGCGAGGACCGCGAGCCGGACGACACAGGGGTGCCCTTCGACGAGGCGGCCGCGTGGGCGGCCATCGTCGCGGGCTACGGGGACGAGCCGCCGGATCCGCCGGGCGCCAAGCCCTTCAAGCCGGTCGAGGACCTCGCGCTGCTCGAGACGGAACCGAACGACGAGGAGCCCACCGGGCAGCGGCCCGTCCGGCCGCTGGGCAGCTCGGTCTCCTTCGCCCCCGGTGTCGGTCCGCGCGACCACACGCCGGCCGAGGCGTCCGAGGACGACTATGGCGACGACGACGAGGGCCACTTCGTGCCGCCCGAGCCGCCGCCGCTGCCCGAGGCCGACACCACCGCCAAGTTCGCCTGGCTGGGTGTGGTGGGCGGCCCGCTGCTGCTCCTGCTGGCGGTGCTGCTCGGCTGGCAGATGACGTGGTGGCTGACGACGCTCGGCATCGGCGGCTTCCTCGGCGGCTTCGTCACCCTGGTGATGCGGATGCGGACGGACGAGGACGGCGAGGACGATCCCGGACGCGGCGCGGTGGTCTGACGCCCCGGCCGGTCCGGCGGCTCCCGCGGGTCCGGCGTCTCCTGCGGGTGCGGCGGCCTAGGACGCCGGGACGCGCAGGGCGGCCAGCACCGGAAGGTGGTCGGTGGCCGCCCTCAGGTCCGCCCCGCTCACCCCGGGCAGCCCGAGCGGCACCCCGCAGCCCAGCACCTCCACGCCCGGGGTGGCGAAGACGGCGTCGATGCGCTGGTGCGGGTCGGTGGTCCCGGAGGTGTGCTCGCCGCCCCAGGGAGCGGTCGCCCGGCAGTCCTGGAGCTGTGCGGCCAGCCGCCGGAAGGCCGGTCCGTCCGGCCGCTCGTTGAGGTCGCCGCCCGCGACGGCGTGCCGCACGCCGAGCCCCGCCAGCCGGTCCAGGAGCATCCCGGCCTGCGCGTACCGCTCGTCCTTCTGCAGGCTGAGGTGGCAGCTGAGGACGCCGAGCCGGGCGCCGCCGAAGCGGACCACGGCCGTGGCGAAGCCGCGGCGGTGCAGTCCCGGGGTGAGGGGCAGCAGCACGTCCTCGGTCCGCTCGACGGTGGCCCGCAGGCTGCACAGGACGGCCGGTCCCGCGGCGGTGGCGCCGCCGGTGAGGACGACCTGCCCGCAGGCCGCCGCCAGCCGGGACAGCTTCTTGCGCCAGCGGAAGAACCGGGGCGCCTCCTGCACCAGGACCATGTCGGGGGCGCAGGCGGTGATGACGCGGGCGAGGGCGCCGGTGTCGTCGCGCAGCGAGCGGACGTTGTAGCTCAGGACCCGGACGACGGCGGAACCGTCGGGCTCGGTACGGGAGTTGGGCAGCAGCGGGGTCGGGGTCGCCATGTGGATCAATGTACGCCGCGGCGCCGGACCGCAGCACCCGGCGCCGCGGGGCCGCCCGGACACGCGGGCGCCCCGCGACCCCGGACGGGGCGCGGGGCGCTCGGGACGGGCGCGCTACATGACCGGGTCGGGCTCGCGGGCCAGGTCCGCCGCGCCGACCAGGCCCGCCTTGTTGCCGAGCCGGGCCGCGATGACGTCGGCGACCGGGCGCCAGTTGCCGCCGACCAGCCAGCGCTTGTACGACTTGCGGATCGGGTCGAGCACCAGGTCGCCCTCGTCCGAGAGACCGCCGCCGACGATGAAGGCGGAGGGGTCGAAGAGGGAGGCCAGGTCGGCGAGGCCGGCGCCGGCCCAGCGGGCCAGCTCGCGGTAGGAGTCCACCGCGACCGGGCAGCCCTGGCGGGCGGCCACCGAGATGTGCTTGCCCTCGATGCCGTCCGGGGTGCCGTCACCGAGGGCCAGCAGGACCTCGGCGCGCTCGGGGGTGGCGTTGGCGCGCTGCTTGGCGTACCGCACCAGCGCCCGCCCGGAGGCGTACTGCTCCCAGCAGCCCTGCGAGCCGCAGCCGCACAGCAGGCCGTCCGGGACCATCCGGATGTGGCCGAACTCCGCGGCGACGCCGAAGTGCCCGCGGCGCAGCTTGTTGCCGATGATGATGCCGCCGCCGAGGCCGGTGCCGAGCGTGATGCAGATGACGTTGCGGTGGCCCTTGCCCGCGCCGAACCTGTACTCGCCCCAGGCGGCCGCGTTCGCGTCGTTCTCCACCACGACCGGGAGGCCCACGCGGGCCTCGACCTTCTCCTTCAGCGGCTCCTGGCGCCAGTCGATGTTGGGCGCGAAGTAGACGGTGGAGCGCTGCCGGTTGACGTAACCGGCCGCACCGATGCCCACGCCGACGATGGCGTGTCCCACGCGCGCGCCCTCGACGGCGGCGGCGATGGCGTCCACGATGCCCTCGGGCGTGCCCGGGGTCGGCACCTGGTGCGTCGAGAGGATGTTGCCTTCCTCGTCGACCACACCGGCCGCGATCTTGGTGCCGCCGATGTCGACGCCGATGGTGAGTCCCATGAATCCCTCAGTTCCGGTCGAGCCCCGCTACGGCCAACCGTACCCGAGGGGGCTGTCACTCCACGTCGATGCGTTCCCCCGGACCCGTCCCGTCACCCGGGTCGCGGCGCTCGCTCGACTCGTTCTTCAGTCCCTCTGCACGGGCGGTCCAGCGGCGCTCCTGGGACCGGACGGCCGAACGGTAGGCGGCCAGCAGCTCACCGCCCGCGGCGGCGAGGTGGTCGAAGACGTCCGGATTGCGTTCGATGACCGGTTCGACGGCGGCTTTCGCCTGCTGCACCACCTGCCGGACCACCTGCTGGGCGGCCGGTCCGGCGACCGGGCCGAGCAGCGGACCGTCGCCGGACAGCTTCTCCAGCTTGCCGGCGACCGCGTCGACGAGCCTGCGCAGCTCCTCGGCGGCCGAACCCGGCGGCGGCCCGTTCCCGGCACGGCGGCGGGCCTTCTCGGCCGCGAGGTCCTCGGCGCAGGCCGTGGCCCAGGCGTCGGCGTCGTTCGCCCGCTGCTCCGCCGCCGGCGGCGTCACCGGCTCCGGTCCGTCAGGGGTGGGGCGCTCTTCGCTCATGACGGGCTCCTGACTACGGTTCGTCCCTTCGACGGTACCCGAACGGCGTACCCGCTTCACCGTCCCGGCGACGGCCACTGGCCGGGGTCCGGCGCGAACCGGATGCGCAGCTCGCCGTCGCGCAGCGCGGCGCCCGCGACGGTGCAGCGGCGCAGGGCGGAGGGCAGCGGGACGATCCGGCGGAAGCGGCCGACGGTGAGCACGAGTTCGTCGCCGCGGCGGATCAGGTCGAGGTCCTCCCGTATCGCGCCGGGCAGCGGGATGTGCCAGACCAGCACGCCGTCGTCGGCGAGCCGGTCGGCGACGGGCCACTCGACGGGGGCGGGCGCCGGGCCGGCGCCGGGCACGCCGAGCGCGGTGAGGTCGTCGGCGCCCCGCGGGTCGCGGCCGAGGTGGGCGACCTGGTGGACGTCATGGGTGCCGGACCACTCGGCGAGGGTCTTGTGCTGCTGGGCGGCGAGGGAGGCGAGCAGCGGGTCGGAGGCGGTGTCGGGCAGCACCCGGGTGGCGATCAGCGCCTCGGTGCGCAGGCCGCGCAGGGCGAGGCCGGGGGTGGCGTCGCGCACGGCGTCGGCGCCGGCCGGGCCGGGTTCGGCGACCAGCCGCAGGGCCGTGCCGCGGTCGGCGACGACGGCCTCGACGGCGGCCAGACCGGCCTCCCAGCGGGCGGCGGTCTCGTACAGCCAGTCGGCGGGCATGGGCACCCCGGCGAGGCGGCCGAGCAGGGGCCGCAGGGCGCGGGCGGCCTGCCGCTCGGGCGGCAGCAGGCGCCGCAGGTAGCGGCGCAGTTCGCCGGGCAGGGCGAGCAGCGCGAGGGCCTGCGGGAGGGGCGGGAGGTCGACGACGAGCAGGTCGTGGCGCTCGGACAGCGCGGCGTCGCGCAGGGCCCGCAGGAGGGACAGCTCCTCGGCGCCGGGCAGCGGGGTGACCTCCTCGGCGTCCAGCCGGGAGGCGCCGAGCAGGTCCAGCGCGCCGGCCGCGCGGTTCTGGAAGGCGGTGAGGTCGTCCCGGAAGCGGGCGGTGGCGTCGGGGCGCCAGGCGGTGAGCCGGGGCGCGGCCTGCCCCGGGACCGGTCCTGTCTCCGTGCCCAGGGCCGCGCCGAGGGTGTCGGCGTGGTCGGCGCTCAGGACGAGGGTGCGCAGGCCGTCGGCCGCGGCGCGCAGTGCGGTGGCGGCGGCGACGGTGGTACGGCCGCTGCCGCCCGGGCCGGTGATCAGGATGGTGCGCATAGAGGGGAACCGTAACCGAGGAGGGGTGCGGGCGGGCCCGCGCGGCGTCCGGTGCCGCGGGCGGGGCCCGGCCCGGTCACTTCTCGCCCGACTCCACCCGCTTCTTCAGGCCCGCCAGGGCGCGGTCGATGATGACCTTCTCCGCCTTGCGCTTGATCATGCCGAGCATGGGGATCTTGACGTCGACGGTGAGGCGGTAGGTGACCTCGGTGGTGCCCGCGCCCGCGGGCCGCAGCAGGTAGGTGCCGTCCAGGGAGCGCAGCATCTGGGACTTGACCAGGGTCCAGGAGACCTCGTGGTCGCCGGTCCAGGTGTAGGCCAGGGTCTGGTCGTCCTTGATGGCGCCCGCGTCCATGACGAGGCGGACCTGTTCGGCGCGGCCGCGCGGGTCGGTGGCGAGCACCACGGCCTCCTTGACCTCGCCGGTCCAGTCCGGGTAGCGGGCGAAGTCGGCGATCACCGCCATGACGTCGGCCGGAGCGGCCTCGATCGTGATGCTCGAACTGGTGTGTTCCGCCATCGCCGTGGCTCCTCCGGGTGCGGGCCGTCAGTCAGGTCGCCGTGCGCGGGGGGTGCGCGGGCCGCCGTGCGCGCAGGGTGCGCCGCCGGCCGTGCGCGGGGGTGCGCAGGTGTGTGCAGCGTGAAGGCTACCGCGCGTGCGACCTGGCGCCTTCATCCGTGTACGGCGCCCGTATCCAGCGGGTCTTCACCATTCCAGCACCCACGGCCGCCCGGTCCCGGCGAAGTGGCCGACGTTCACGCACTCGGTGGCGCCGATCCGCATCCGGCGCGCCAGCGGCTGGTGGACGTGGCCGAAGAGGGAGTAGCGGGGGCGGGTGCGCCGGATGGTGTCCAGCAGCGCGCGGCTGCCCCGTTCGAAGCGGCGCGCGACGGTGTCGTAGACCAGCTCCGGCACCTCCGGCGGGATGTGCGTGCACAGCACGTCGACCTCGCCGACCGCCTCCAGCTTGGCGGCGTACTCCTCGTCGTCGATCTCGTACGGCGTCCGCATCGGCGTGCGCAGGCCGCCGCCGACGAAGCCGAAGGTCCAGCCGCCGATCTCCACCCGTTCGCCGTCCAGCACGGTGGTGCCCGCCCCGGCGTACTCCGGCCACAGCGGCGGCATGTCGACATTGCCGTAGGTGGCGTACGTCGGGGTGGGGAACGCGGCGAACATCTCGGCGTACTGGGCACGCACCGCCTTCTCGATGGCGGTGGCCCGGTCGGTGCCGATGCCGCCCCAGAGGCGGGCGCCGAACTCGCGGGCCTCCGCGAAGCGCCGGGCGGTGCGCAGCTCGACGATGCGGTCGGCGTTCTCCCTGCCGAAGAGGTCGGGGAAGATGCCGCGGGAGTGGTCGGCGTAGTCGAGGAAGAGCACCAGGTCACCCAGGCAGAGCAGGGCGTCGGCGCCTTCTCCGGCGCGGGCCAGGTCACGGGCGTTGCCGTGCACGTCGCTGACCACGTGCACGCGGTGGGTCCGGCCGGCGGAGGGTGTGGGTGCCATGAGGATCAAGCGTAGGTCTGTGCGGCGCAGGTGAACAACGGCGGCCGGACCTGCGGTGACTGGCCCGGCGGGAAAGCCGTCGACTACTCTGCGCGGGGAGACACCAGCCTGTGTGACGCAGCGAACATCTCGCCGGGACCCCCTGTCGAAAGAGCCATACCGACGGGTAACGTCCGGGCAGTCCAGTCGTGCTCTGGATTTCAACCTCTGGGCCCCGGGCTCCGGGGTGGACACCCGGGGCACCTGCCCGAGCCTTGGACCGCACCGTCGCAGCACACAACGTCGTGGCGCCGGCGCCCTATGAGGAGCAGCAGTCTTGCGCGAGTTCAGCCTTCCGGCTTTGTACGAGGTCCCTGCGGACGGAAACCTGACCGACATCGTCCGCAGAAACGCCGCGCAGCATCCCGACGTCGCCGTCATCGCCCGCAAGGTCGGCGGCGCCTGGCAGGACGTGACGGCCACGGCGTTCCTGGCCGAGGTGCACGCCGCCGCCAAGGGGCTCATCGCCTCCGGCGTCCAGCCGGGCGACCGGGTGGGCCTGATGTCCCGCACCCGCTACGAGTGGACCCTGCTGGACTTCGCCATCTGGAGCGCCGGCGCCATCACCGTGCCGGTGTACGAGACCAGCTCCCCGGAGCAGGTGCAGTGGATCCTGTCCGACTCGGGCGCCACCGCCTGCGTCGTGGAGACGGCCGCGCACGCCGCCACCGTCGAGTCGGTGCGCGCGGCGCTGCCCGCCCTCAAGAGCGTCTGGCAGATCGAGGCCGGGGGCGTGGCGGAGCTGGGCCGGCTCGGCAAGGACGTCACGGACGCGACCGTGGACGAGCGCAGTTCGCTCGCCCGGGCGGACGACCCGGCGACCATCGTGTACACCAGCGGCACCACCGGCCGGCCGAAGGGGTGCGTGCTCACCCACCGCAGCTTCTTCGCCGAGTGCGGCAACGTCGTCGAGCGGCTGCGGCCGCTGTTCCGCACCGGCGAGTGCTCCGTGCTGCTGTTCCTGCCGCTGGCCCACGTCTTCGGCCGGCTGGTGCAGGTCGCGCCGATGATGGCGCCGATCAAGCTGGGCAACGTCCCCGACATCAAGAACCTCACCGACGAGCTGTCGGCGTTCCGCCCGACCCTGATCCTGGGCGTGCCGCGGGTCTTCGAGAAGGTCTACAACTCGGCGCGGGCGAAGGCGCAGGCGGACGGCAAGGGCGCGATCTTCGACAAGGCGGCCGACACGGCGATCGCCTACAGCAAGGCGCTCGACACCCCGTCGGGCCCGTCGATCGGCCTGAAGGTCAAGCACAAGGTCTTCGACAGGCTGGTCTACAGCAAGCTGCGCGCGGTGCTCGGCGGCCGGGGCGAGTACGCCATCTCCGGCGGCGCACCGCTGGGCGAGCGGCTGGGCCACTTCTTCCGCGGCATCGGCTTCACGGTGCTGGAGGGCTACGGCCTGACCGAGTCCTGTGCGGCGACCGCGTTCAACCCCTGGGACCGGCAGAAGATCGGCACGGTCGGGCAGCCGCTGCCGGGTTCCGTGGTGCGCATCGCCGACGACGGCGAGGTGTTGCTGCACGGCGAGCACCTGTTCCAGGGCTACTGGAACAACGAGGCGGCGACCGCCGAGGCGCTGGCCGACGGCTGGTTCCACACCGGTGACATCGGCACCCTGGACGAGGACGGGTACCTGCGGATCACCGGCCGCAAGAAGGAGATCATCGTCACCGCGGGCGGCAAGAACGTGGCCCCGGCCGTGATCGAGGACCGCATCCGGGCGCACGCGCTGGTCGCGGAGTGCATGGTGGTGGGCGACGGACGGCCGTTCGTCGGCGCGCTGGTCACCGTGGACGAGGAGTTCCTGGGCCGCTGGGCCGACGAGCACGGCAAGCCGGCCGGTTCCACCGCGGCGTCGCTGCGCGAGGACCCGGACCTGCTCGCGGCGATCCAGGCCGCGGTCGACGACGGCAACGCCGCGGTGTCGAAGGCGGAGTCGGTCCGCAAGTTCCGCGTGCTGTCCCAGCAGTTCTCGGAGGAGTCGGGCCACCTCACCCCGTCGCTGAAGCTGAAGCGGAACGTGGTGGCGAAGGACTACGCGGCCGAGATCGAGGCGATCTACGCCAAGTAGGGCCGAGCCCGCCGGAGCGTCACGGCGCGGTGTCCTCGACGAGGACACCGCGCCGCCGTGCGTCCGGGGGTCGCGGTGCGGCCGTCCGGCAGGGCCCGCGCCCGCGCCGGGGGACTCGGGCCCCGGCGGCGGCGCGACCGCACGCGGCCGGTCAGAGCAGGGATTCGAGCCGCTCCGCGAGCAGGTCCCAGCGCCACTTCTCCTCCACCCACCGCCGTCCGCGCTCGCCCATGCGGCGGCGCAGGCCGGCGTCGCCCAGCAGGGCCACGATCCGCTCGGCTGCCTGCGCGGGAGCGCCGCCGCGCACCACCCAGCCGGTCTCGCCGTCGAGCACCGCGTCGGGCGCGCCGCCGGAGTCGCCGGCCACGACGGGCAGCCCGGTGGCCGAGGCCTCCAGGTAGACGATGCCCAGGCCCTCGACGTCCAGGCCGCCCCGCCGGGTCCGGCACGGCATGGCGAAGACGTCCCCGGCGCCGTGGTAGGCGGGCAGCTCGGACCACTGCACGGCGCCGGTGAAGCGCACCGAGGCCTCGACGCCGGTCTCCCGGGCCAGCCGGCGCAGGTCAGCCTCGTACGGCCCGCCGCCGACGAGCAGCAGCACGGCGTCCGGCTCGGCGGCCAGGATGCGGGGCATGGCGAGGATGAGCGTGTCCTGGCCCTTGCGCGGCACCAGCCGGGAGACGCACACCACCACCGGCCGCTCCGTCAGCCCCAGGCGCGCGCGCATCTCGTCGCCGCCCGCGCCGGGGTGGAAGGTCTTCTCGTCGACCCCGGGCGGCAGTTGCACCATCCGCCCGGCCGCTTCCACCGTCAGCGCGGGCGCGATCCGCGAGCGCGTGTACGGGCCGAGGTAGGTGAGGGTGTCCGTGGACTGCCCGATCCGGCGCAGCAGTCGCCGTGCGGCCGGCAGCTGGGCCCAGCCGGCCTCGTGCCCGTGGGTGGTGCCCACCAGCCGCTCGGCGCCCGCCCTGCGCAGCGCCGGTGCCATCAGCCCGAGCGGCGCGGCCGCCCCGAACCAGACCGAGGCGCAGCCGTGTTCGCGCAGCAGCCCGGCCGCCCGGCGGGTCACCCGCGGGGTGGGCAGCAGCATCGTCGTGGGGTCGCGGACGACGGTGAAGGGCTGCTCGGCGTCGAACGCGGCCGTCGCCTCGGCGCCCTCGCGGCCGCGCTTCCAGGTGGAGGCGTACACGACCAGCCGGTCCGGGTCCAGCCGCAGTGCCATGTTGTGCAGGAAGGCCTGGATGCCGCCCGGCCGGGGCGGGAAGTCGTTGGTGACGATCAGGGTCTTGTGCATCGCCGCCGACCCTAACCGATCGGCCCCGGGCCGCCGGGGCGGCCGGGTGCGCGGTCCGTTGCGGCCGGGTCTGTGGCCCCCGCACGGCCCGGCAGGACATCATGTTCCCCTCAAGACGGATGCGAACGGCAGGGGAGCGCGTGGAGACGAGGGGCGCCAGGTGGTCCCTGGCCGGGCTGCCGGTTGCCTGGGGCGCGACCCGGCTGGTGGTGCTGCTGTTCGTCTTCCGGGTGTTCGTCTTTCCGGGCGCGGACGTCACGACGGACGTGTCGGTGATCTACCAGGGCTGGTACGAGGTGCTGCGCACGGGGACGTTCCCGCTGGACGACGTGACCTGGCAGTACCCGCCCGCCGCCGCGCTGGCGATACTCGCCCCGGCCGTCCTGCCGTTCCTCGGCTACACCCACGCGTTCTTCGTGCTGGCCTTCCTCGCCGACCTGGTGGTGTTCGGGCTGTTGCAGTACGCGGCCCTGCGCCCCGGCAGGTCGGTGCGCGGCGCCTGGGTGTGGGTGGTGGGCGCCCCGCTGCTGGGCCCGACGCTGTACGCCCGCTACGACGTGATGGTGACCGCGGTGGCGGTGGCCGCGCTGCTCGCCGGCACCCGCCGTCCCCGGGTGATGGGCGCCCTGGCGGGTTTCGGGGCGCTGCTGAAGGTGTGGCCGGCGCTGCTGCTGGTGGGTGTGGTGCGGCGCCGGGCGTGGGCCGCGGCGGCGCTGTGTGCGGCCGGGGTGGCGCTGTTGTTCTCGGCCGCCATGCCGGGCGCGTTCGCCTTTCTGACCTTCCAGCGCGACCGGGGCACCGAGGTGGAGTCGCTGGGCGCGCTGGTGTTCCATGTGGCCCGCCACCACGGCTGGCCGGGCCAGGTGCTGCTGAACTACGGCTCGGTGGAGTTCCTGGGCCCGCACGTGGACACGGTGAGCACGGCCGCGCTGGCGCTGACCGGCACCGCGTTCGGGTGGCTGCTGCTGTGGCGGCTGCGCGCGGCGCGGTTCCTGCCGCACACGTACGCGGACGCGGCGTTCACGGCGGTGCTGATGTTCACCACCACCAGCCGGGTGATCAGCCCGCAGTACCTGGTGTGGCTGGTCGGTCTGGCCGCCGTCTGCCTGTGCTTCCGGGGCAGCCGGATGGGCCCGGCCGCCCTGCTGGTGCTGGCGGCGACCTTCGTCACGGTGCTGGAGTTCCCGGCCGGCTTCACGCACGTCGTGCTGAGCGACGGGTACGGCGTGACCCTGCTGTTCGTGCGCAACGGCCTGCTGGTGGCCGCGACCGCCACCGCGGCCCGGGTGCTGTGGCGCTCCACGGCGGACGGCGGCGAGCCGCCGGAGCCGGAACCGGACCCCCGGCCCGCCCGCGCCGAGGACGCGCCGGTCTCCTGAACCGCCCCCGCCTCCGCCGGTCAGCCGAGCCGGGCCGTCAGGTACCGCCGCCACCGAGCGGTGAACTCCTCCTCGCCGGTGCCGAGCACCGTGCGCAGCGCCTCCTCGACGGCCCCGGCCCGCTTGCCGTGGTCGCCGACGGCCCGGTAGAAGGCGACCAGCCGGTCCTCCCCCCACTGCTCGGCGATCATCCGGCAGGCCAGCCAGCCGCCCTCGTAGGCCTGGGCGAGCCGGGCCGGCTCGCCGCTGAAGCCGAAGTCCCGGTCGGTGGGCAGGTCCGCGGGCAGGTGGCCGTCGCGCACCGCCCGGCCCAGTTCCGGGGCGGCCTGGGCGGGGGTGCGGCCGGTGCCGGAGTAGCCGGTGAAGTCGGCGTACCCCTCGGAGAGCCAGAGCGGGGTGGCGGCGGTGGTGTGCGCCCGGGTGGCCACGTGGGTGGCCTCGTGGGTGAGGACGACCTGCTTGCCGACGGGGCCGAGGACGGCGTACGCCTCCGGGTTGACGACGATCCGGTCGGCGGGCGCCCGGCCGCCCGTCTCGCCGGTGGTGACCGCCGCGATCCCCCGGTAGCCGGAGGCGGGCGAACCGAGCAGGGCCGCCATGCCCTCCAGCGACCGCGGGACGACCACCACCACCCGCCGCGTCCAGGCCGTGCCCCACCGCCGGGACACCGCCGGGACGGCCCGGTCGGCGAGCCGGGCGTAGCCGCGCAGCGCCGCCGCGGAGTGCCCGACGCCCAGGACCAGGCTGTGCGTGCCGCGGGCGGCGGTCACCGTGCCCTCGTCCCACAGCTGCCGGCCGGCCTGCTCCGCGGGCCGCTCGGCCGCCACGTACCAGTGGCCGTCGGCCGTGCGGCCGAGGGTGAGGGTGCGCTCGGCGGTGACCGGCACCCGGTCGTAGCCGCTGACCCGGTAGCGCAGCTCGGCGTCGGCGGTGGCGCTCGCGCCGCCGCGGTGCAGGCCGGTCAGGCGGTAGGTCCACGACGCCAGCGGCACCGCGCGCAGCCGGGTGTACGGGGCGGGGGTGCCGGTGGTGCGATAGGCCCGCGCGTCGTGCGCGAGCAGCGCCGCCGCACGCCGGTCGAGCACCCGCTGCACCTCGGCCCGTGCGGCCTGCGCCGGCGTCGGCCCGCCGCACCCGGACAGGGGCGCGAGCAGCAGACAGAGCGCCACGGCTCCTGAGCCCCACGCCCGTCTGCGACCAGCCACTTCACGATCGTACGGGCACGGCGCCCGGTCAGACCCGGGTGACGGAGGACACAGGCATCATCCCGACGGGGTCGTAGCGCACCGGCGCACCCGGGTAGGGGGCGTGGATGACCTGGCCGTGGCCGACGTACATGCCCACATGGCTGGCGTCGGAGCGGTAGACGACCAGGTCACCGGGGCGGAGCTGGGAGAGCGGGATGCGCCGGCCGGCGTACCGCTGCTCCTGCGAGGTGCGCGGCAGCTGGATGCCGGCGTGCGCGTACGACCACTGCATCAGGCCGGAACAGTCGAAGCCGGAGGGGCCGTTGGCGCCCCAGACGTAGGGGCGGCCGAGGGCGGCGCGGGCGGCGGCCACGGCCGCGGCGGCGCGGGCGTCCGGGGCGCCGGCGCCCGACAGGTCCGGCAGGTCCCCGCGGCCGCCCCGGGAGGCCCGGGCGTAGGCGGCGCGCTCGGCGTCGGGCAGGGCGTCGAGCAGCCGCCGGGCCAGGGCGAGCTTGCGCTCCACGGTCCGCTTGTGCGCGGCGACGGCCTTGCGGCTGCGCTCCAGCTCGGCGAGTTTCCCGGCCGCCTCGGCGCGCTCCTGGGCCAGTTCCCGCAGCGCCGACCGCAGTTCGCGCAGCCGGCCCGCCTGGTGGGCGCCGATCCGGTCCAGGGTGGACGCCTTGGCGAGGTAGTCGTCCGGGTCGTCGGCGAAGAGCAGGGCGACGGCCGGGTCGACGCCGCCGGCCCGGTACTGTGCGCCGGCCAGTGAACCCAGTTCCTCGCGCAGGGAGTTGACGCTCTGCTGCTGCCGGGCGACGCGGTCCTGGGAGTCCCCGAGCTGCCTGCGCAGCGCGTCGGCGCGTTCGTCGGCCTTGTCGTAGGCCTGGGTGGCCCGCTCGGCCTCCTGGTAGAGCCGGTCCACCTCGGCGCGGGTGCCCGGCAGCGGCGCGGCGTGGGCCGGCACGGCGCCGAGGGCGGCGGCCGCGGCGGACAGGGCGCACAGGGCGGCGCCGGCGCCGCGGTCGAACCCGGACGGTACAGGGCGGCGATGGGAGCCCACGAGGCCGCTTTCCTTCCGCTGGCTGACAGATACCGCTCCCCGGCGCCGGGGACGGGGATGCCCCGGCGTCGGGGGGAGCGGGCCAGACAGTAGCCCCGGGCAGCGGCGGCGGCCAACGACCACCGGCGGCGACACACCGCCACGCCCCGCCGCTGACGCAGGTCACCGGCGGGGCGTGGAGTTCAGGTCCGGTTGCCGCGATTCGCCCGTTCGGGCGCCTCGCCGCGTTGATCTCCGGCCGTGCGAGGAGGGCGGGTCAGATGCGGACGCCGAACTGGAACGGCATGTTGTTGATCGACTCGTAGCGGACCACGGCGCCGGTGTGCGGGGCGTGCAGCACCTGGCCGTTGCCGGCGTAGAGGCCGACGTGGTGGGCGTCGCCGTAGAAGATGACGAGGTCGCCGACCTGGAGGTCGCTCATGCTGTAGATCCGCGTGCCGGCGTTGGCCTGGGCCTCGGAGGTGCGCGGGATGCTGACGCCCGCCTGGGCGTAGGACCAGGAGGTCAGGCCCGAGCAGTCGAAGGAGGACGGGCCGGAGGCGCCGTAGACGTAGGGCGAGCCGATGACGCTCTGGGCGGCGGCGAAGGCGGCGGCGGCCCGGCCGGAGGCGGGAGGGGTGTCGCCGAGGTCCACCCGCTCGCTGGAGGAGCGGCTGGCGCGCGCCTGCTCGGCGGCGAGGTCCGCCTTCTCCTTGGCGGTCAGGGTGTTGAGCAGCTTCTGCGCCTCGGCGAGCTTGCCCTGGACCTCTTCCTTCTTCTTCTTCAGCTGGGTCCGCGTGGAGGCGAGGTCCTTGAGCTTCTCGCTCGCCTCGGCGCGCTCCTGGGCGAGTTCGCGCTGTTTGTCCTGGATCTTCTTCAGCGCCTCGACCTGCTGGCCGCTCAACTGGTCGAGCGTGGACGCCTTGTCGAGGTAGTCGTCCGGGTCCGAGGAGAGCAGGAGCTGCACGGAGGGGTCGAGCCCGCCCGAGCGGTACTGGGCGGTGGCCATCGAACCGAGGCCGTCGCGCAGCTTGTTCAGCTCCTCCTGGCCGCGGGCGACGTCGTCCTGGACCGTGGAGATCTCCTTCTGCAGCTTCTGCTGCTTCTCCTTGGCGCCGTTGTACTTCTCGGTGGCCTGCTCGGCCTGCTCGTAGAGCTTGTCGACCTTCGCCTTGACCTCGTCCTTGCTCAGCTTCTCGCTGGGCGCCGCGTTGGCGGCCTGAGCGCTCAGGGCGACGGCGGCTGCTGCCGCGGTGGTCAGCACGGTCACGCGGGCGCGACTGGGCTGCTTGGGTCGACGGTGGGACGCCACGGAGACGGGCTCCTTCTTTTGAGTGATCACCCGTGTGGAGGTTCGAGCCCAGACCCTAGTGACCTTGCTGTGATCAGTTCAAATCCTGAGGCGAAAAAACCTGGTTACGCAATGCATTCTTTGCACTCAACGTACATGCAGTGATGCTCGATTGACGCTACGTTGCGTAGCGGTTCGGTCAATTCGGTCATTGCATATGCAGGTTGAACGTTCAGGACAGTCGCTTCAGAAGCACCGCAGAGGCGACGGGCCGGGCACCCGCCCTGGCGACCCCGTCGGCCACCTCGCGGTCGGTCGAGGCGACGATCACCGGCCGGCCCGGCGGCTCGGCGCGCACCAGCTGACGGATCAGCTCGTCGGCCGTGACACCCGGCTTGGAGAACAGCACCCGCACCCCGCGCGGGGGCGCCAGCAGCACCGGCGCGGCCAGTTCGGCGCCGTCGAAGACGCACGTCACCTCGGCGCCGGTCTGCGCGGCGAGCTGGGAGAGCTGCCCGAGCAGGCGCAGCCGCTGCTTCTCCAGCGGCATCTGCGGATAGCCGGTCTTGGTGACGTTGTAGCCGTCGACCACCAGATGCGCCTGCGGCAGGGCGAGCAGCTGGTCCAGGATGGCCGGATCGTTGTCGGACAGCGCCCGGGCGGCGATGTCCTTCGGGGTCATCCGCCCCGGTTCGACCGCGTCCACCGTCTGTGCCGGGCGGACCGACACGGGCGGCAGCGCCAGCTCCCTGCGCAGCCCCTGGGCGGCCTCCAGCACGGTGTCCAGCAGCAGCCGCACCCGCATGTCCTCGACGCTGCGGCCCTCGCGGGCGGCCCGCCGGGTGGCCTCCACGGCGGCCTCCGCCTCGGCGAGCCGGGCCTTGAGCCGCCTGGTCTCGCTGTCCGCCGCGGACAGCTGCGCCTGCCCCTCCGCGCGCACGGCCTCCATCTCGCCCTGCGCCTTGCGCAGGGCGGCCTCGCCGCGCTTGACGTCGCTGAGGGCGGCGCGCAGCTTGCGGTGCAGCGACTCCGCCTCCTTCTTCGCCGCGTCCAGCTCGGCGCGCAGCCGGTCGGACTCGGCCCGGGTCGCCTCGCGGGCGTGCGCCAGCTCCTCGCGCAGCCGCTCCAGCTCCGCCCGGCTCTCGTCGTCGGCGCGCTCGGCGTCCGCCCGCTGCGCCTCCTCGCCGGCCGCGGTGACCAGCTTCACCCAGCCCGCCGGGCGCAGCACGTAGGCCGCGGCCGCCACGTCGAGCGGGTCCGCGGCCGCGGGCGGCGCGCCGCAGTCCAGGGCGCCGGACAGCTCCGGCTGGGCCTCTCTGAGCTTCTCCCCGATGCGCTGGCGGAACAGCGGATCGGTCTCCAGCGCGGCCGCCATCGCGGTCCCGGCGAACTTGGCGCGCCGGTTCGGAGCGAACCGGGCGTACTGCCGCAGCTGGGCGGGCAGTTCCGTCACGGTCAGCCCGCCGAAGCCGTCGGCGACGATCTGCACGACCCGGCGCCGCACGCCGTCGGGCAGCGGACGGTCAAGCACCTCGGCGGTGCCGTCGCCCGGCCCCCCGCCTGCGCTCTCCACCATCCGTCACACCCCAATGCCTGTGCGGGGCCGCTCCTGGCTTCAGGAGTCGGCGCCCGGCCTGTCCACGAGCTCCACCTGGTCCAGCGCGTTGCACCAGCGGCAGCGCACCGATTCGATGGTCTCACTGACCACCTCGCGCTCCTCGACCTTCGGCTCACCCGCCAGGTCGAGGTGGACGTACTCGACGACCTTCGACGAGCGGGTCACGTCGAAGCGGGTGAGATTGCCGCACAGCGTGCAGCGCCACCGGGTCGTGGCGGTCGGCAGGGGAACCGTCATCGTGACTGTTCGCTTCCTTCTAGTCTCCGTGACGCGCCGTGTCCCCGGCGCGTGTGGCTCGTAACCCTACGGCCTGGCGGGTACTCGCCGCCCGTCCGTCCACGGCGGCGAGGCGGTCTGTGCGCATGCGTCCGGTTACGTCATGCTCTGTGTCCATGATCCGTAACAGGGGCGTGGCGGCCGCCCGGACTGTCCGGGCGGCCCGCGGCACGTCGGCGCCGATGACGTACTCCCTCATCGCCCTGTGCTGCCTGCTGTTCGTCCTGGGCCCCGCGTCCGGCCTCACCCCGGGGTACGGCTCCGGGGACGGGCTCGCGGCGGTCCAGCGGGCGTACTTCCGGCGCTGGGGGGTGGTGCCGGCGGAGCTGTTCGCCGCCCCCGGGCAGGAGGCGGCGTCCCCGCTCACCGCCCTGTTCGTGCACGGCAGCTGGGTGCACCTGCTGGGCAACATGCTGTTCCTCTTCGTCTTCGGCGCGATGACCGAGGAACGCATGGGCCGCGTGGGGTTCACGCTGTTCTACGTCGGCTGCGGCTGCCTGGCGCTGCTCGGCTACGCGGCCGCCAACGCCGCCTCCGAGCAGTCGCTGGTGGGCGCATCCGGGGCGATCTCGGCGGTCCTCGGAGCGTTCCTCTACCTGTTTCCCAGCGCCCGGGTCACCAGTCTCCTGCCGTTCCTGTTCTTCCTGCCGGTGCGCTTCCCCGCCTGGGTCGTGCTGCCCTTCTGGGCGGCGCTTCAGTGGCTGGCGGCGGGCCGGGCCGCCCAGGGGCCCGGGGTGGCGTACCTGGCCCACCTGATCGGCTTCGCCACCGGCTTCGGCTACGCCTGGGCGCGCTACGGCCGCCGGCGCCGGGCGCGGGGCGGCGACGGCGGGACGGTGGTGGCCGAGCGGCGTACAGGCCCTAAAGTGAAGGCCGCCCCAGCTCCGGCACCCGAGGGAGAGAACCAGCCGTGATCACCGCGATCGTCCTCATCAAGACCAGCGTGGACCGGATCCCCGAGATCGCGGAGCGGATCGCCTCGCTGGACAGCGTCAGCGAGGTCTTCTCCGTCACCGGCACCTACGACCTGATCGCCATGGTCCGGGTGCGCCGCCACGAGGACCTGGCCGAGGTCATCCCCGGCAGCATCAGCAAGATCCCGGGCGTGGAGGCGACCGACACGCACGTCGCCTTCCGCACCTACTCCCAGCACGACCTGGAGGCGGCCTTCGCCATCGGGCTGGACAACTGACCCGGACCGCTCGGACGGCCCGGACCGCTCAGACGGCCGGCACGCAGCGCCCGTCCTCGGTGCGGTAGCGCCACTTGGCGCCGTCCTCGACCAGTTCCCGCACGGCGTTCACGAACCGCTCGACGTGCTCGTCGGGGGTGCCCGCGCCGAAGCTGACCCGGATGGCGTTGAGGGACTTCTCGCCGGGCTCCGCCTCCGGGGCGCCGCACTCGCCCTGGCTCTGCGGGTCGCTGCCCAGCAGGGTGCGCACCAGCGGGTGGGCGCAGAACAGGCCGTCGCGCACGCCGATGCCGTACTCGGCGGAGAGCGCGGCGGCGAAGTGGGAGCTGTTCCAGCCCTCGACGACGAAGGAGATCACGCCGACGCGCGGGGCGTCGTCGCCGAACAGGGACAGCACCCGCACCCCCGGGACATCGGCCAGGCCCGCCCGGACGGTGTCGATCAGGTGCTGCTCGCGGGCGACGAGGGTGTCGAAGCCGGCCTCGGTGAGCGCCTTGCAGGCGGCGGCGATGGAGTAGGCGCCGATGACGTTCGGGGAGCCGGCCTCGTGGCGGGCGGCGTTCTCGTGCCACTCCACGTCCACGCCGCCGTCCGCGCGCCGGGTCACCTTGCGGCTGGCGCCGCCGCCGGCCAGGTACGGCTCGGCCTCGCGCAGCCAGTCGGCGCGGCCGGCCAGCACCCCGGAGCCGAACGGCGCGTACAGCTTGTGCCCGGAGAAGGCGACCCAGTCGACGTCCAGGTCGCGCAGGGACACCGGGTGGTGCGGGGCCAACTGGGCGGCGTCCAGGACGATCCGGGCGCCGTGCGCGTGGGCGGCGGCGGCCAGTTCCCTGACCGGCCACAGCTCGCCGGTGACGTTCGAGGCGCCGGTGACGCAGACCAGGGCCGGGCCGTACGGGTCGCGGTCGGCCAGCGCCCGCTCCAGGGTCTCCACGGCCTGGCGGGGGGTGCGGGGCGCGTCGAGGTAGCTGACGCGGGCGTCCTGCCAGGGCAGCAGGGAGGCGTGATGCTCGGTCTCGAAGACGAAGACCTGGCAGCCGGCCGGCAGGGCGCGGGCCAGCAGGTTCAGGGAGTCGGTGGTGGAGCGGGTGAAGACGACCTGGTCGGTCTCGCGGCAGTCGAGGAACTCCGCGACCGTCCGGCGGGCGTTCTCGAACAGGTCGGTGGAGAGCTGGGAGAGGTACCCGGCACCGCGGTGGACGCTGCCGTAGTAGGGGGCGTAGGCCGCCACGTCGTCCCAGACGCGCTGGAGGGCGGGCGCGCTGGCCGCGTAGTCGAGGGCCGCGTAGGTGACCTCGCCGCCGGTGACCAGCGGGACGGTGACGTCCCGGCCGAGGACGGGCAGCGGGGCGCAGACGGAGCGGTCGGTGGCAGCGGTGGAGACAGACATGGGTGAACTCCCGTGCAGGCAGGCGGAACCCACCACGCGAGCGGCGGCGCTCGAGCGCGATGAGGTGAAGGACGGCGGATGCCGGAGAACGCCACGACGGCGGGTATGGGGCCGCGGGGCGCGGGAAACGCGGAGGCGGGGCTCTGCGGCCCTATCGCATTCGCTTGCTCACGGAAGGCTCCCTCGAACGACCAGGACCCCTGGCCCCGCGCTCCTTCAGAAGCGCGCGAGGGGTCCGCGCTTGCCGCGGACCTTGCTGTCCGCGACCTGGTCTTCACCCGGGGCACCCCGCCACGGACGGAGGGTTGCCGGACAGTCGGCCGGGGCCGAATGACTGTCGCTCATGACCTGCCGGAAAACGTACGCGACGTGATCGCCGCGCCGCAACCCGTGTCCGGATGCCGGAACGGGAAAACGACCCCCGCGCCGCGGGCGGAGACCACGGTGGCGGGGGCCGGCCGGCCCCCGCCACCGCCCGGCTCAGGCGTTGCTGACGGCCACCCAGCGCTCGAGCGTGCGCTTGGCGGCGCCGGAGTCGATGGACAGCGCCGCCCGCTCCATACCGGCGCGCAGCTGCGCCGCGAGGGGCTCCCCGGTCGGGTCGAGGGCCACCAGGGCCGCCGCCGAGTTCAGCAGGACGGCGTCCCGCACCGGGCCCGTCTCGCCGTCCAGCAGCCGGCGGGCGACCTGCGCGTTGTACGACGCGTCCGCGCCCCGCAGGGCCTCCACCGGGACCGGTTCGATGCCGACGTCACGCGGGTCGAAGGTCTCCTCGCTGACCTTGCCGTCCCGCACCACCCACACCCGGGAGGTGGTGGTGACGGTCAGCTCGTCCAGCCCGTCGTCGCCCCGGAACACCAGCGAGGAGTTGCCCCGCTCGGCGAAGACGCCGGCCACGATCGGCGCCATGCGCGCGTCGGCGACACCGACCGCCTGGGCCCGCACCCGGGCCGGGTTGGTCAGCGGCCCGATCACGTTGAAGGTCGTACGGATGCCGAGCTGGCCGCGGGCGGAGGCGACGTGGCGCAGCGCCGGGTGGAACTTCACCGCGAAGCAGAAGGTGATCCCGGCCTCCGCGGCGACCTGGGGGACCCGCTCCACCGGCAGGTTGAGGTTGACGCCCAGCTTCTCCAGGACGTCCGAGGAGCCCGACGCCGAGGACGCGGCCCGGTTGCCGTGCTTGACGACCTTCGCGCCGGCGCCGGCCACGACGATGGAGGACATGGTGGAGATGTTCACCGTCTTGGCGCCGTCGCCGCCGGTGCCGACGATGTCGACGGTCCGGCCGGGCACCTCGATGACGTTGGCGTGCTCGTACATCGCGCGGACGATGCCGGTGATCTCCTCCACCGTCTCGCCCTTGGCGCGCAGCGCCACCAGGAAACCGGCGATCTGCGCGTCGGTCGCCTCACCGCGCAGGATGCGGTCCATCGCCCAGGCGGTCGCGTCGGCGCTCTGGTCCCGGCCGTCCAGCAGGGCGTTCAGCACGCCGGGCCAGGAACGGCCCGCCGCGGTGTCGCCTCCAGCGGGGGTCACAGCGCTCATAAGCCGCTCCTGGGTCAGGTGTCCCGCACCGCGGGACGGGGAGTCTCGGAGAGTCCACCCTATCCAGCCCCGGGGACCGCGAAGGGCCCCGTCCGAACACCGGACGGGGCCCTTCGACCGTGGCGTGGCGACGTGGGATCAGTGGTGGCCGTGGCCGCTCGTGATCTCCTTGTACTCCTCGGCGGTCGGCTTGGCGATCTGGTTGTCCTCGCCGTAGTAGGCGCCGCTGAGCTTGGCGCGCAGGCGCTCGGTGGTCTTCACCTTGCGCTCGACGCCGTTGTCGTCGACCGCCGGACCGATGGCGGCCGGCTGGTACTGGTGGTGGGCCGTGAGGGTGTGCAGCTGCTCCTGGCTGAGCGGCTCGTGCACCTCGATGAACTCACCGTGCGGCAGCCGCTTGATGATGCCGGTCTCGCGGCCGTGCAGCACCTTGTCGCGGTCCCGGCGCTGCAGCCCCAGGCAGATCCGCTTGGTGGTAATGAACGCGATGACCGGTCCGGCGAAGAAGAAGATCCGGACGAACCAGGTGACGGCGTTGATCGACAGGTGGAAGTGGGTGGCGATGAGGTCGTTGCCACCGCCCACCAGTCCGACCATGTACACGGTGACCCAGGCGACGCCGAACGCGGTGCGCGTCGGGGCGTTGCGCGGGCGGTCCAGGATGTGGTGCTCGCTCTTGTCGCCGGTGACCCAGGACTCGACGAACGGGTAGAGCGCGATCACCGCGAGGACCAGACCGAAGAGCACCAGCGGGATGAACACGCCCAGGACGAGCGTGTGACCCCAGAAGTTGATCTCCCAGCCCGGCATGTAGCGGACCAGACCCTCGGCGAAGCCCATGTACCAGTCGGGCTGGGCGCCGGTGGAGACCTGGTCGGGCCGGTAGGGGCCCATGGCCCAGATCGGGTTGATCTGGGTCACCGCGGCGATGGCCGCGATCACACCGAAGACCAGGAAGAAGAAGCCTCCGGCCTTCGCCATGTACACCGGCAGCAGCGGCATGCCGACGACGTTCTTCTCCGTCTTGCCCGGACCCGCGAACTGCGTGTGCTTGTGGTAGAAGACCAGGATCAGGTGGCCCACCATCAGGCCGAGCATGATGCCCGGCAGCAGCAGGATGTGGATCGAGTAGAACCGGGCCACGAAGTCGTGGCCGGGGAACTGCCCGCCGAAGAGGAAGTACGAGATGTACGTGCCGACGATCGGCGTGGACAGGATCGCGCCCTCGGTGAAGCGGACACCGGTGCCGGAGAGCAGGTCGTCCGGGAGCGAGTAACCGGTGAAACCGGTGAACATGCCCAGGACGAACAGCAGGAAGCCGAACAGCCAGTTGATCTCACGCGGCTTGCGGAACGCGCCGGTGAAGAACACGCGCATCATGTGCACGAACATGCCGGCGAGGAAGATCAGCGCGGCCCAGTGGTGGATCTGCCGGATCAGCAGGCCACCGCGCACGTCGAAGGAGATGTGCAGGGTCGAGTTGAACGCCTCGGACATCAGCTGTCCCTGCAGCGGGACGTAGCTGCCGTGGTACTCCACCTCGTTCATCGACGGGTGGAAGAACAGCGTCAGGTACACACCCGTGAGGATGATGATGATGAAGCTGTACATGCACACTTCGCCCAGCATGAACGACCAGTGGTCGGGGAAGATCTTGCGCATGTTGGACTTGGCCAGGGAGTAGATCCCCAGCCGGCCGTCGGCCCAGTCGGCGACTCGCTCGCCGGCCGGTGCCTTTCCGCGTGAGCGGCCCGACGCGTCGGCGGCAGGTGTGGTCGAAGCGTTGCGTTCAGTGCTCATCCGCGCTCCCAGAATGCAGGACCGACGGGCTCCTCGAAGTCGCCGAGCGCCTGGAGGTAGCCCTCGTCGTTCACGCCGATGCGGAGCTGGGGCAGGGCGTGACCGGCGGGGCCGAAGATCACTCGGGCACCGTCGGAGAGGTCGAAGGTGGACTGGTGGCACGGGCAGAGCACGTGGTGTGTCTGCTGCTCGTACAGCGAGATCGGGCAGCCGACGTGGGTGCAGATCTTCGAGTAGGCCACGATGCCCTCGTGGGACCACGCGAGTTCGCGCTTGTCCTTGATGTTGTCCGGCTGGAGCCGGATGATCATCAGGGCGGCCTTGGCGATCTCGTTCTGGAAGTTCTCGTCGTTCTCCTCCAGGCCCTCCGGCTTGGCGAAGGTCAGCGAGCCCACGGCCACGTCGGAGGCGCGCAGCGGCTGGTTGGTGTTGACGTTGACGAGGAGCTTGCCCTTCGACCACAGGGTGTGGCGGAGCGAGGTCCCGGGCAGCGGGCCGAGGTCGCGCAGCAGGACGATGCCGGAGAGCGGCACCAGGGTGAGCGCGCCGAGCATCGTGTTGCGGATCAGCTTGCGGCGGCCCAGCGCCGACTCCTTGGCACCTTCCCGGAAGTCCGCGTGCACCTGCGCGCGGACGTCGGCCGGAGCCTCGATCGGGTGACGCTCGGCGGCGACCTCCACGTCGGACATCAGGGTGCGGGCCCAGTGGACCGCGCCCGCGCCGATGCAGAACAGCGCCGTACCGAGGGTCAGGCCGAGCGCGAAGTTCAGCGCGCTCATGTGACCGATCGGGAAGATGAAGACCGACTTGTCGGCCGGGATCGTCACGTACGCGGCGATGAAGGCGACCGTGGCCAGCATGGACACCGTGAACAGCAGGGCGACCACGCGCTCGGACCGGTTGGCGGCCCGCTCGTCGACGTCCTGGATCCGGTGCTCGTGCGGCGGGAGGCCCGGGTCGGCGAACGGGTTCCGCTCGTCGGCGACGCTCACCGCGCCGTGCGCGTTGTGTCCTGCGGACTGCTCGGCAGGCAGGTTCTCTTCTGGAATGTCTTGGCTACTCATGACTTCTTGGCCTTTGCGGTCCGAGCGGCGACCCAGACGGCGACCGCGATCAGGGCACCGAGTCCGAAGATCCAGGCGAACAGACCCTCGCTGACCGGCCCGAGGCCGCCCAGGGAGAGACCGCCGAAGTTCTCCGTCTGGTCACCGTTGACCGCGTTCAGGTACGCGATGATGTCCTTCTTGTTCTTCTCCGTCAGCGTGGTGTCGGGGAAGGACGGCATGTTCTGCGGGCCCGTCTGCATGGCCTCGTAGATGTGCTTCGGGTCGACGCCGTCGAGGCTCGGCGCGTACTTGCCCTTGGTGAGCGCGCCGCCCTTGCCGACGAAGTTGTGGCACTGGGCGCAGTTGGTGCGGAACAGTTCGCCACCCGCGGCGATGTCCGCGCCGTTCGGGCCGTACTGCTCCGCCGTGGGTACGGCCGGACCGGCACCCAGCGAGGAGATGTAGGCCGCGAGCTGGTCGATCTCGCCCTGGGAGTACGAGACCTTCTTGCTCGGGATCTGGGCCATCTCGGAGGTGGACGCCGGCATGCGGCCGGTGCCGACCTGGAAGTCGACGGCCGCGGCGCCCACGCCCACCAGGCTGGGCCCGTCGGAGGTGCCCTGACCGCCGGTGCCGTGGCAGCTGGCGCAGCCGACCTGGTAGAGCTTCTTGCCCTCCTGAATGGTCAGGGACTGGGACGTCTCATCGGCCTGTGCCGTGCTCGCGGGTGCGAACGCGGCGTACAGCCCCCCAGTGGCCGCCAGCGCGAGGAGTAGGACGACGACCGCCGCCAGCGGATGGCGTCGTCGTGCGGAGAGCTTTTTCACGGATTACCCCGGTGTCAGGATCTTCTGCGTCGATGCTGCGTATATGGATCGGATGGCCGCTTCCGGCTACCCCGATTACTTGATCAAGTAGATCGTGGCGAAGAGGCCGATCCAGACGACATCGACGAAGTGCCAGTAGTAGGACACGACGATCGCGGCGGTCGCCTGCTCGTGGGTGAACCTCCTGGCCGCGTAGGTGCGGCCGAGGACCAGCAGGAAGGCGATGAGGCCACCGGTCACGTGCAGGCCGTGGAAGCCGGTGGTCAGGTAGAACACCGAGCCGTACGGGTCGGAGGACAGGGAGATCCCGTCCTTCTTCACCAGCTCGGTGTACTCGTAGATCTGACCGCCGATGAAGATCGCGCCCATGATGAAGGTGACGATGAACCAGCCCCGGAGCTTCTTCACGTCACCTCGCTCGGCGGCGAACACGCCGAGCTGGCAGGTGAGCGAGGAGAGCACCAGGATCGTGGTGTTCGTCGCGGAGAAGGGCACATTGAGCGCGCGCGCCATCTCCTTCCAGTGATCCGGTCCGGTCACCGATCGGAGGGTGAAGTACATCGCGAAGAGGGCCGCGAAGAACATCAGCTCGGAACTCAGCCAGATGATGGTTCCGACGCTGGTGAGGTTCGGCCGGTTGACCGACGGGTGCGCGTGCCCGGTTTCTACTGTCGTTGCTGTCGCCACGACCGACATTATGTCGGTCGCTTATCCCGCCCTCACTCCGGGGGGTGCCGTTCGGAGTGTTGCTGCCTCCCGAACCGGTGCTGACGTGGTCTTCAGAGGGGTAACATCCGCCCGAACGGCCCTGTCCGTCCTGTCCGTACGACACTGACGTCTCGGAGGAACAATGCAGCCGACCGCCACGGTGCTGGTCTACAGCGACGACTCCAACACCCGGGAGCAGGTACGGCTGGCCACCGGCCGGCGGCCGGCTCCCGACGTCCCCGCGGTCGAGATCCTGGAGTGCGCGACCCCGGCGGCCGTCCTGCGGGAGCTGGACCGGGGCGGCATCGACGTGTGCGTGCTCGACGGCGAGGCGGTGCCCATGGGCGGCATGGGGATCTGCCGGCAGATCAAGGACGAGGTGTTCGACTGCCCGCCCGTGCTGCTGCTGATCGGGCGGCCGCAGGACGCCTGGCTGGCGACCTGGAGCCGCGCCGACGCCGCGGTGACCCTGCCGGTGGACCCGGTGGAGTTCGCCGCCGAGCTGGCCGCCCTGCTGCGCCGCAAGCGGCTGCTGAGCGCCTGAGTCCGGCGGGCGCGCCGCGGCCGCGCGGCCCGGACCCGCGAGGGGCCGGCCGCGCGGCCTGCCGCGCCGGTGGGTCCGTCCGCGGCGTATCCGTCCGCCGCGGGTGGGCCTCACAGACTCTGCGGCTGGAGTCTGACCGCGTCCTGCGGTGCGGGGCCCTCCGGTGCGCCGCCGGTCAGCGCGCTGCCGCCGCGCCACTTGGCCCAGTCGACGTTCCAGTCGCCGAAGCCGTTGCCGAAGGGCTCCATGTCGTCGCCGTTGGAGTTGACGACCTTGACGACGTCGCCCTCGTGGACGGTGTCGAAGAACCACTCGGCGTTGCTGGTGCTCATGCCGGTGCAGCCGTGGCTGACGTTCTCGTAGCCCTGGGACCCCACCGACCAGGGGGCGGCGTGCACGTACTCGCCGGACCAGGTCACCCGGGTGGCGTAGTAGACCGGCAGGTCGTAGGAGTCGGCGCTGCCCTCGGCGATGCCGACGGTCGTGCCGCGCATGCGTACGAAGTACTGCTTGGCCAGGACGACCTTGACCCCGTTGCGGGTCTCGTAGCCGGGCTTGCCGGTGGTGACGGGGATCTGGTTGATCTCCTGGTCGTTGCGGTAGACCGTCATCTGGTGCGCCGAGGCGTCCGTGACGGCGACCAGCTTGTCGCCGGTGGTGATCTTCAGCGGCTTGGCGGCGCCGCCCCACAGCCGGTCGTTGATCCTGATGCCCTCCAGGTTGCTGTGCACCTGGATGGTGCCGTGGCTGGGCCAGTACTCCTTGGGGCGGTAGTGCAGTTCCTTGTCGCTCACCCAGTACCAGGAGCCCGGGACGGCGGGCACCGAGTCGACCCGCAGGGCGCGCTCCACGACGGCCCGCTGGGCCTTGTCCTTGACCGCCTGGTCGAGCTGGGCGGTGATGGGCTGCCCGACGCCGTACTCGCCCGACTGCGGGCCGAAGGTGACGTTCAGGCGCTTGGTGCTGGTGGGTTTGCTGGTGTCGAAGACGAGGACCTTGCGGCCGGGGGCGCCGTCGTCGTCCTCCGTACTGATCCGCACCGTGTAGTGGGCGTTGGCGGCCAGCGGGGAGGTGCTGTGCCACCGGCGGCCGTCGGCGGCCAGTTCGCCCGCCACGAAGCGTCCCGTGGCGTCCTGGGCGGTGACGTCCGTGATACGGCCGTCGCCGCTGTCGACGGTGACCTCCAGGGGCTTGTCCGGGTCGGCCCGCTTCCCCGCGTCCGTGGGGCCGCTGAAGGAGATCTGGTCCGCCGCGTCGTACGGCTTGGCCGACAGGGGGTTGCCGTCCGAACCGCAGGCGGTGACGCCCGCGCCGACGGCGGTCACCAGCAAGGCGCAGCTGGCGACCGTGCGGGTCCGCGGAAAGTGGTTCATATGATCACGCTATGAGCTGGCGGACGTCCAGTCGCGGCGGGTGACTCAAACGAGCGAACGACACTGCGACAACGGCAGGAGCCCGGACTCTCCTGACGGAGTGTCCGGGCTCCCGGGCCGTGCGGCGCGTGCTACTGGGTGCGGTTCTCACCGCGGTAGTACTCGAACACCCAGCCGAACAGGCCGATCATGATGATCGGTGCGGAGAAGTACAGCAGCCACCAGCCGACCGCGACACCGAGGAAGGCCAGCGCGCCACCGACGCCCAGCGCGAGCGGCTGCCAGCTGTGCGGGCTGAAGAAGCCCAGCTCGCCCGCGTCGTCCGCGACGTCGGCGTCCTTGTCGTCCTGGGCACCGGCGTCCACCCGGCGGGCGGTGAAGCCCAGGTAGAAGCCGATCATCATGGACAGACCGAACGCCAGGAAGAGCGCCGTGGTGCCGGCGGGCTCCCCCGACCACACGCCATACACGATGGCCATGACCAGGATGAAGGCGCTCAGCCAGACGAACATCCAGCCCTGGATCTTCACTTGCCGGCCTCCTTGCTGCCCGCGATGGCGCCGCCCTGACCGGCGTGCTCGAGCTGCTCGAGCGCGGCGATCTCGGGGTGGTGCAGGTCGAACGCCGGGGATTCGCTGCGGATCCGCGGCAGGGTGAGGAAGTTGTGCCGCGGCGGCGGGCAGGAGGTCGCCCACTCCAGCGAACGGCCGTAGCCCCACGGGTCGTCGACGCCGACCGGCTTGCCGTACTTGGCCGTCTTCCACACGTTGTAGAGGAACGGCAGGATCGACAGGCCCAGCAGGAACGAGCTGATCGTCGAGACCGTGTTCAGCGCGGTGAAGCCGTCGGCCGCCAGGTAGTCGGCGTACCGGCGCGGCATGCCCTCGGCGCCCAGCCAGTGCTGGACCAGGAAGGTGCCGTGGAAGCCGATGAACAGGGTCCAGAAGGTGATCTTGCCGAGACGCTCGTCGAGCATCTTGCCGGTGAACTTCGGCCACCAGAAGTGGAAGCCGGAGAACATCGCGAACACCACCGTGCCGAACACCACGTAGTGGAAGTGCGCCACCACGAAGTACGAGTCCGAGACGTGGAAGTCCATCGGCGGCGAGGCCAGGATGACACCGGTCAGACCACCGAACGTGAAGGTGATCAGGAAGCCGGTGGCCCACAGCATCGGCGTCTCGAAGGACAGGGAGCCCTTCCACATCGTGCCGATCCAGTTGAAGAACTTCACACCGGTCGGGACGGCGATCAGGAACGTCATGAAGGAGAAGAACGGCAGCAGCACACCGCCGGTGACGTACATGTGGTGCGCCCACACCGTCACAGACAGACCCGCGATCGAGATCGTCGCGGCGATCAGGCCCATGTAACCGAACATCGGCTTACGGCTGAAGACCGGGATGACCTCGGAGATGATGCCGAAGAACGGCAGCGCGATGATGTACACCTCTGGATGGCCGAAGAACCAGAAGAGGTGTTGCCACAGCAGCGGGCCGCCGTTGGCGGCGTCGAAGACGTGGGCACCGAACTTCCGGTCCGCCTCCAGGGCGAACAGGGCCGCGGCCAGCACCGGGAAGGCCAGCAGGACCAGCACACCGGTCAGCAGCACGTTCCAGGTGAAGATCGGCATGCGGAACATCGTCATGCCGGGCGCGCGCATGCAGATGATCGTGGTGATGAAGTTGACCGAGCCGAGGATCGTGCCGAAGCCGGAGAAGGCCAGACCCATGATCCACATGTCGGCGCCGAGACCCGGCGTGCGGATCGCGTCCGACAGCGGGGCGTAGGCGAACCAGCCGAAGTCGGCGGCGCCCTGCGGGGTGAGGAAGCCGGCCACCGCGATCAGCGAGCCGAACAGGTACAGCCAGTAGGCGAACATGTTCAGCCGCGGGAAGGCGACGTCGGGCGCGCCGATCTGCAGCGGCATGATCCAGTTGGTGAAGCCCGCGAACAGCGGCGTCGCGAACATCAGCAGCATGATCGTGCCGTGCATCGTGAACGCCTGGTTGAACTGCTCGTTCGACAGGATCTGCAGACCCGGGCGGGCGAGTTCGGCGCGCATCAGCAGCGCCATGACGCCGCCGATCAGGAAGAACGCGAACGACGTCGCCAGGTACAGCGTGCCGATCGTCTTGTGGTCCGTGGTCGTCAGCCACTTGACGACGACCTCGCCGCGACGCTGGCGCCGTACCGGCAGCTCGTCCTCATAGTGGGACCCTGCTGCCGCGGCACCCTGGGGTTCGTTGAGGATGCTCACAGGATGTTCGACTCCCGGTTCTTCTCGTGGGCCGTCTGCTCGATGCCCGCGGGAATGTAACCGGTCTGCCCCTTCTTGACGAGGTCCTTGAGGTGCTGCTCGTAGCGCTCCGGAGAGACGACCTTCACGTTGAACAGCATCCGGGAGTGGTCGACGCCGCACAGCTCGGCGCACTTGCCCCTGAAGGTGCCCTCCTGGTTGGGAGTCACCTGGAAGGCGTTGGGGTGGCCCGGGATGACGTCCTGCTTCATCAGGAACGGCAGCACCCAGAAGGAGTGGATGACGTCGCGCGAGGTGAGGACGAAGCGGACCGTCTTGCCCTTGGGGAGCCAGAGCGTCGGGCCGGGGTTGCCGGTCTGCGGGTTCCGCGTGCCCGGGGTACCGACGTCGTAGACACCGCCCGCGTCGGCCGGGAAGTACTTCTTGTACCGGTCCGGTACGCCGGCCAGGTTCTTGTCGGTCTTGGCGTCGCCGGTGGAACCGGGGACGCTCTCGATGTAGTTGAAGCCCCAGCTCCACTGGAAGCCGACCACGTTGACCGTGACGTCCGGCTTCTTGTCGAGATCCAGGAGCTTCGACTCGTCCCGGGCCGTGAAGTAGAACAGCACCGAGATGATGATGATCGGGACCACCGTGTACAGGGCCTCGATCGGCATGTTGTACCGGGTCTGCGGAGGAACTTCGACCTTGGTGCGGCTGCGCCGGTGGAAGATCGCACTCCACAGGATCAGGCCCCACACCAGCACGCCGACGGCGAGCGCGGCAGCCCAGGAACCCTGCCACAGGGAGAGGATCCGCGGAGCCTCTTCCGTGGTCGGGGTGGGCATGCCAAGGCGGGGGAAGTCCTTGTATGTGCAACCGGTAGCGGTCGCCAGGACCAGGCCCGCGGTCAGTGCCTGCAGCAGCTTCCGCCGCATCGGGCGCCGCGGCGAGCGGTCGGAGCCGTTGGGACTCACGTAGCGCCTTCCCGAGAGTCTCGCCCGCGCGGTCGGCTGCGGCCTTCTCGCTGGTCGGTCGCCGCCCTGCGTCGGGCAGGGTTTGGATGTTTATGCGGACCAAACCCTAGCCGACGCCCTCCGGGGCTTCGCGGGGAGGGGGGCATACGCGCCGCCCGTCACCCCGAAGGGGTGGGATCGGGCGCCCAATAGCTCCGGTTGTGGCGGTTTGACGTGCGGTCGCGGACCCATCGTGGCTGGTGGCACGGTCCGTTGCGGTCGCGCCGCGCCCCGTGCCCCGCCCTCCCGCTCCGGCGTCCTACCGTTGCCCTGTGTCCTACTTCGACGCGGCCTCCGCCGCCCCGCTCCATCCCGTCGCCCGCCAGGCGCTGTCGGCCTCCCTCGACGAGGGCTGGGCGGACCCCGCCCGGCTGTACCGGGAGGGCCGCAAGGCCCGGATGCTGCTCGACGCGGCCCGGGAGGCGGCCGCCGAGGCCGTGCGGTGCCGCCCCGACGAGCTGGTCTTCACCTCCTCCGGGACCCGGGCCGTCCACACGGGTGTCTCGGGGGCGCTGGCCGGACGGCGGCGGACCGGACGCCACCTGATCGTGTCAGCGGTCGAACACTCGTCGGTCCTCCATTCGGCGGAGGTGTTCGAGGCGGCCGGCGGGACGGTGAGCCAGGTGCCCGTCGGCCGGACCGGAGCGGTGGACCCGGCCGCCTACGCCGCCGCGCTCCGGCCGGACACCGCGCTGGCCTGTCTTCAGTCCGCCAACCACGAGGTGGGGACCGAGCAGCCGGTGGCGGAGGTGGCACAGGCGTGCCGGGCGGCCGGGGTGCCGCTGCTGGTGGACGCGGCCCAGTCGCTCGGGTGGGGCCCGGTGGAGGGCGACTGGTCGCTGCTGGCGGCCAGCGCCCACAAGTGGGGCGGGCCGCCCGGGGTGGGGCTGCTCGCCGTGCGCAAGGGTGTGCGGTTCGCGGCCCAGGGGGCGGTGGACGAGCGGGAGTCGGGCCGGGCGGCCGGGTTCGAGAACATCCCGGCGATCGTGGCGGCCGCGGCCTCGCTGCGGGCGGTACGCGCCCGGGCGGCCGAGGAGGCGGTACGGCTGCGGGAGCTGACGGAGCGCATCCGGGCGCGGGTGCCGGGGCTGGTGGCGGACGTGGAGGTGGTGGGCGACCCCCTGCGGCGGCTGCCCGGGATCGTCACCTTCTCCTGTCTCTACGTCGACGGGGAGGCGCTGCTGCACGAGTTGGACCGGGAGGGCTTCTCCGTCTCCTCCGGGTCGTCGTGCACGAGCAGCACGCTGCGGCCCAGCCATGTGCTGACGGCGATGGGAGTGCTGAGCGAGGGGAACGTGCGGGTGTCGCTGCCGCCGGGTGCGGCGGAGGCGGACGTGGAGCGGTTCCTGACGGTGCTGCCGGGAGCGGTGGCCCGGGTGCGGGAGAAGCTCGGGGCGCCGCGGGCGGCCACCCAGGTGCGGAGCGGGGAGCTGGTCGTCGACTCCCTCGGCAAGCGGTGCCCGATCCCCGTCATCGAGCTGGCCAAGGTGATCGGCACGGTGCCGGTGGGGAGCACGGTCCGGGTGCTCTCCGACGACGCGGCGGCCCGGCTGGACATCCCGGCGTGGTGCGAGATGCGGGGGCAGGAGTACGTGGGCGAGGAACCGGCGGAGCGCGGGGCGGCGTACGTGGTGCGGCGGGTGGACTGAAGGGGGCCGTGCGGCCGCCCGGGTACGGAGGCGGTGCCTCCGTACCCGGGCGGGCGGTGCCTCCGTACCCGGGCGGGCGGTGCCTCCGTACCCGGGCGGCCGTCCCGGCGTCCGGTCCCGGAACGCGGCCGGGGGCTCAGCGCAGGTGGGTGCGGACCTCGTCGGCCGCCTCGTCGCCGTAGGCCTTGGTGAAGCGGTCCATGAAGTTGGCCCGGCGCAGCTGGTACTCCTGGGTGCCCACCGTCTCGATGACCAGGGTGGCCAGCATGCAGCCGACCTGGGCCGCGCGCTCCAGGGAGACGCCCCAGGCGAGGCCGGAGAGGAAACCGGCCCGGAAGGCGTCGCCGACGCCCGTGGGGTCGGCCTTGCGCTCCTCGTCCGGGCAGCCGACCTCGATCACGTCCTCGCCGGCCCGCTCGATGCGCACGCCGCGCGCACCGAGGGTGGTGACGCGGTGGCCGACCTTGCCGAGGATCTCGGCGTCGCCCCAGCCGGTCTTGGACTCGATGAGCCCCTTCTCGTACTCGTTGGAGAAGAGGTAGGTCGCGCCGTCCAGCAGGATCCGGATCTCCTCGCCGTCCATCCGCGCGATCTGCTGGGAGAAGTCAGCGGCGAAGGGGATGTCCCGGGAGCGGCACTCCTCGGTGTGGCGCAGCATCGCCTCGGGGTCGTCGGCGCCGATCAGGACCAGGTCGAGGCCACCGACCCGGTCGGCGACGGTCTTCAGCTCGATCTGGCGGGCCTCGCTCATGGCACCGGTGTAGAAGGAGCCGATCTGGTTGTGGTCGGCGTCCGTGGTGCACACGAAGCGGGCGGTGTGCAGGGTCTCCGAGATGCGCACGGACTCGGTGTCGACGCCGTGCCGGTCCAGCCAGGCGCGGTACTCGTCGAAGTCGAAGCCGGCGGCGCCGGCCAGGATCGGCCGGGTGCCCAGCTGTCCCATGCCGAAGGCGATGTTCGCGCCCACGCCGCCCCGGCGCACGTCCAGGTTGTCGACCAGGAAGGAGAGCGAGACCGTGTGCAGTTGGTCCGCGACCAGCTGGTCGGCGAAGCGGCCGGGGAAGGTCATGAGGTGGTCGGTGGCGATGGAGCCGGTGACTGCGATGCGCACGGCGTGGACTCTCCTGGAGGGAGGCGAAGTGACAGTTCACGCTACCGGGTCGGATCGCGTCACTGAAGCCGACAAAACTACCCGATAGTAGCTCTTTCTTCGCACGCCTCGGCGTGCCTACGGTGCGGTCATGACGAACCTCGAGGATCACGCCCCCGCCCAGGCCGAGCTGGACGGCGACCTGGCGTCGCTGCGCGGCGACTGCGCCCGGATGGCCCCGCGCTGGGCGGCGCCCCGGCACACCGGCAGCCGCCCGGTCCCGCCCTCGCTCATCCACGGGGTGGAGGTCCCGGCCAGGTCCGCCCGGCTGCTGGACGCCCTGTCGGAGTACGGCGACACCCTCTAGTACGCCGGCTCGTACTCCGGCAGGAGGGAACCGCGCGCTCCCCTGGCCCGTCCCATCACCGTCCCCCGCGCGGGGGACGCAGCAGACGTGGGACACGGACCGGCAAGGAGCGATGCGGTGGACACCGAGCGGCCTGAGAACCCCGAGCAGCCCCCCGAGCAGCCCGAGGACGCCGGGACGACCCCCGCGGCGGACGGCGGGGCGCCCGGCGCCGGCAGCGGCAGCGCGCCCGGGGACACCCGCGGCGAGCGGCCGCCGAGCGGCCCCGGGGAGGGCTCCGACTCCGGCCCCGGCCCCGGCGACCGTCCCGGTGCCGCGAGCGGCCAGGACGACGGTCCCGGTGAGCGGGCCGGGCGACGGCGCTCCCCGGTGATCATCGCCTCCGTGGCGGCCGCCGTGCTGCTGGCCGGGGGCGGCGGGGCGTACGTGGCGGCGAACGGCGGCCCGGGACACCGTACGGGCTCCGCTGCGTCCGGCGCCCACGGCACTCCCCCGCCGCTCGCGCTGGACGGGTACCCGGGCGCCGCGAACGGCATCGCGCCCGGGGAGCCCAACCCCTACGGCGTCACCTACCGGGCGGCGGGCACGCTGCCGGCGGGCCCGGGGTCGGCCCCGGTGTACGTGGCGTCGGGCCGGGTCGGCAAGGACGACGTGGCCCGGCTGGCGAAGGCGCTGGGTGTCGCGGGGGCGCCGGTGGCCGAGGGGCAGGACTGGCGGGTCGGGGCCGGCCGGGACGGTTCGGGGGCGAGCCTGCGGGTGAGCCGGCAGGCGCCGGGGGCGTGGACGTACACCCGGTACGCGCCCGGCACCGACAACTGCACCAAGATCACGGTGTGCGCGCAGGACCCGGGCGTGCCCGCCGACGACCCGGTGAGCGTGGCGGCGGCGAAGAAGGCGGCGGCGCCGGTGCTGGCGGCGCTCGGCCAGCGGACCGCGAAGCTCGACGCGGGTCAGGTGATGGGCTCCCAGCGGGTGGTGGACGCCGAGCCGGTGGTGGACGGACTGCCCACCTACGGCTGGACGACCGGGCTGAGCGTGGACGCGCGGGGTGAGCTGATCGGCGGGCACGGGCTGCTGGTGGCGCCGGTGAAGGGCGACACGTATCCGGTGCTGGGTGCCGCGAGCACGCTGGAGCTGATGAACACGGCGCCGGCGGGCCGGCACCGCATGGGGATCGGGGGCTGTGCGTCGCCGGTGCCCCTGAAGGACCGGCTGGAGCAGCCGTGCGGGGCGTCGGCCTCGGCGGCCCCGCTGACCCCGGCGCACCCCGTGACCCCCTCCCAGGGCTCCGGGGGCTCCCAGGGCTCCTCGGTGACGGTGGAGAGGGCGGTGTTCGGTCTGTCCGCGCAGTCCGTCGGCGGGCACCGGGCGCTGGTGCCGTCCTGGCTGTTCGGGGTGCGCGGGTCGCAGGCCCGGGGCGCCTTCACGGTGGCCCACCCGGCGGTCGACCCGGCCTACCTGGTCTCGCCGGAGTCCGCGTCGGCGTCCGGGTCCGTGCCCGGGTCGGCGCCGGTCTCGCCGCCGGCCGGGAAGCGGACCGCGCGGGTGACGGGCTACAGCACGGCCGGCACCGCCCTGACCGTCGCCTTCGAGGGCGGGGTGTGCGCCGACTACACGGCTTCGGCCACCGAGAGCCCCGGCACGGTCACCGTCACCGTCACCGAGACACCCTGGCCGGACAAGGTCTGTGTGCTGATCGCCAAGGTCTACCACCGCACGGTGCATCTGAAGCGGCCGCTCGGGGACCGGAAGGTGGCCGCGCCGGACGGCCGGCGGATCGCGAAGGAGCGGCCGGGCGCGCGCCTGCCGAAGACGGCCCACTCCTCGCCGCCGGCGGCCGGGTCCCGCTGACGGCCCCGGTGGCGCCCCGCGGCGCACGGCGGTGAACGCACGCGAAGGCGGCGGCCCCGGTACGGGGACCGCCGCCTTCGCGACGTGCGGGGTGCGGCCGGGCCGGCGGCTCAGCTGAAGGAGTCGCCGCAGGCGCAGGAGCCCGTCGCGTTCGGGTTGTCGATCGTGAAACCCTGCTTCTCGATGGTGTCCACGAAGTCGATGGTGGCGCCGCCGAGGTACGGAGCGCTCATCCGGTCGGTGACGACCTTGACCCCGTCGAAGTCCTTCTCCACGTCACCGTCGAGGGAGCGCTCGTCGAAGAAGAGCTGGTACCGCAGGCCGGAGCAGCCGCCGGGCTGGACGGCGACGCGCAGGGCGAGGTCGTCCCGGCCTTCCTGGTCGAGCAGGGCCCTGACCTTGGACGCGGCGGCGTCGGTCAGGACGATGCCGTCGGTGACGGTGGTGGTCTCGTCCGATACGGACATCTACATCTCTCCCGGGTTGTACGGAGACTGCTTGCCGACGGGTGCAACCGCCGGGGCCGCGGATTCATTCCGGGCCGGGCTTTTCGTCTTTCGTTCCCTTCTCATGCTCGCACACGCCGCCCGGGCGGGAAACGTCGGACGTCCGGCCGGCATCGGCTCGACCGGGATTCATGTCACATCGACACTATGGCCGTCGTCAAAGTGACGTGAACCGGATATGATAGATAGCGTCAGTTAGACGAAAAGTAGAAAGGGTGCGTGACGTGACCACCGCCCAGACCCCGGAGCTGGACGTACAGCCGTCTCCGCTCGCCCTGCTGCTGCTCGGCCGCGAGGCCGACCCGAAGAGCGAGCGGGGCGTCGAGTGTCCCGGTGACCTGCCCTCGCCGTCCGACCCGGACCTGGTCGAGCGCGCCCGCGCCGCCAAGGAGAGACTCGGCGACAAGGTCTTCGTGCTCGGCCACCACTACCAGCGTGACGAGGTCATCCAGTTCGCCGACGTCACGGGTGACTCCTTCAAGCTGGCCCGGGACGCGGCCGCCCGCCCGGAGGCCGAGTACATCGTCTTCTGCGGTGTGCACTTCATGGCCGAGTCCGCGGACATCCTGACCTCGGACGACCAGAAGGTCGTGCTGCCCGACCTGGCGGCCGGCTGCTCCATGGCGGACATGGCGACCGCCGAGCAGGTGGCCGAGTGCTGGGACGTGCTGACCGAGGCGGGCGTCGCCGGGCAGGTCGTGCCGGTCTCCTACATGAACTCCTCCGCCGACATCAAGGCGTTCACCGGCAAGCACGGCGGCACCATCTGCACGTCGTCGAACGCGCAGCGGGCGCTGGAGTGGGCCTTCGAGCAGGGCGAGAAGGTCCTGTTCCTGCCCGACCAGCACCTCGGCCGCAACACCGCCGTGCGCGACCTGGGCCTGTCCCTGGACGACTGCGTGCTGTACAACCCGCACAAGCCGAACGGCGGGCTGACCACCGAGGAACTGCGCGCCGCCAAGATGATCCTGTGGCGGGGCCACTGCTCGGTGCACGGCCGCTTCAGCCTGGAGTCGGTGAAGGACGTGCGCGAGCGCATCCCGGGCGTGAACGTCCTGGTCCACCCCGAGTGCCGGCACGAGGTCGTGGCGGCGGCTGACCAGGTCGGCTCCACCGAGTACATCATCAAGGCCCTGGAGGCGGCCCCGGCGGGCTCCAAGTGGGCGATCGGCACCGAGCTGAACCTGGTCCGCCGGCTGGCGAACCGTTTCGCGCCCGAGGGCAAAGAGATCGTCTTCCTCGACCGGACGGTGTGCTTCTGCTCCACCATGAACCGCATCGACCTGCCGCACCTGGTGTGGACCCTGGAGTCCCTGGCCGAGGGCACGCTGGTCAACCGCATCGAGGTGGACAAGGAGACGGAGGCGTTCGCCAAGCTGGCGCTGGAGCGGATGCTGGCACTGCCGTAACGGCTGCCGCCCACCCTTTCTCCGAGCCCGAGGCCCCGGCCCCCGCGCGAACGCGGGGGCCGGGGCCTCGGGTGTGCGGGGTGCCGGGGGTGCGGGGTGCCGGTGCGGTCAGACGCCGGCGGGCTCGCGCACCTGGGTCTCGCGCACCTCCCGCTTCGCCGCCCGCTTCGCCCCGCGGCGCTCCTTGCGCAGCTCCAGCATCGCGTAGAGCGTGGGCACCAGCAGCAGCGTCAGCAGCGTGGAGCTGATCAGGCCGCCGATGACGACCACCGCCAGCGGCTGGGCGATGAAGCCGCCCTCGCCGGTGACGCCCAGGGCCATCGGGAGCAGGGCGAAGATCGTCGCCAGGGCGGTCATCAGGATCGGGCGCAGCCGGTGCCGGCCGCCCTCGATCACCGCCTCCACGACGCCGTGACCCTGCCGGCGGTACTGGTTGATCAGGTCGATCAGCACGATGGCGTTGGTCACCACGATGCCGATCAGCATCAGCATGCCGATCATCGCCGGGACGCCCATCGGGGTGCCGGTGACGATCAGCAGGCCTATCGCGCCCGTCGCCGCGAACGGCACGGAGACCAGCAGGATCAGCGGCTGGGCCAGCGAGCGGAACGTCGCCACCAGGAGCAGGAAGACGATCGCGATCGCCGCCAGCATGGCCAGGCCCAGGTTCTTGAACGCGTCGTCCTGGTCGGAGGTGACGCCGCCGATCTCGGCGGTCGCGCCCGCGGGCAGCTTCACGGACTTCATCGCGGACTGGAGCCGGGAGCTGACCGCGCCGGTGTTGTCACCGGTCGGCTTGGCCGTGATCGTCGCGGCGCGCCGGCCGTCGATGCGGGTCATGGAGACGGGCCCGTCCACCAGCCGGACCGTGGCGATGTCGCCGAGCCGCACCGTGCCCAGACGCAGGGCGCGCAGCTGCTTCAGCGTCCGGGCCGGCTTCGCGGAGCGCACGACGACGTCCCGCTCGGTGTCGTCGAGGACGGCGGTGGCCGCCATGGTGCCGCGCACCGCCTCGGTGACGGCCGCGCCGAGCGTCCGGTCGTCGAAGCCCGCGGCGGCCGCCTTGGAGTTCGCCCTGACCGAGATGCGCGGCACGCTCTGCGCCAGGTCGCTGGTGACGTCCGTGACGTCGTCCAGGCCGGCCACGGTGGAGCGCACCCGCTCCGCCGCCGTGCGCAGCACCGCCGGGTCGGCGGCCTTGACCACCACGCTGAGGTCCTGGTTGCCGAAGCCGTCACCGCCGGAGACGGTGGTCGTACCGATGCCCTTCAGCTCCTTCAGGCCGTCCTCCAGGCGGCGCTGGACGTCGTCGTACGACGCCGAGTCCGCCAGCATGACCTGGTACGACGCCTGGTTGCTGTCCGTGCCGCCGCCGAAGGCCGCCATGAAGCCGGAGGAGCCGACGGTGACCTGGTAGTCCTTGACGCCCTCGGTCGAGGCGAGCAGCTTCTCCACCCGGCGGGCCTGCTCGTCCGTGGCCGCGAGGCTGGTGCCGGGCTTCAGCTCCTGCTTGACGGTGAGGACCTCCTGGTCGCCCTGGTCGAAGAAGTTCGTCTTCAGCAGCCCCGACATCCCGAAGGTGCCGATCAGCACGAACACCGCGATCAGCACGCTGGTCAGCCGGCGGCGGGTGGCGAAGCGCAGCACGGGGACGTAGAAGCGCTGGAGCCGGCTGGCGGCCTCCTTCTCCTCCGCGCGGCGGCGGGCCTCCTCGGCGTCCTCGGGGGTGCCCTTGGGGGCGCGCAGGAACCAGAACGACAGGACCGGGACCACCGTCAGCGACACCAGGAGGGAGGCGAGCAGCGCCGCCGTCACGGTGATGCTGAAGGAGCCGAACAGCGCGCCCACCATGCCGCCGACCAGGCCGATCGGCAGGAAGACGGCGACCGTGGTGAGGGTGGAGGAGGTCACCGCGCCGGCCACCTCGCGGACGGCGCCCAGGATCGCCGCGCGGCGCTCCTCGCCGTAGCCGAGGTGGCGCTTGATGTTCTCCAGGACCACGATCGAGTCGTCGACGACCCGGCCGATGGCGATGGTGAGCGCGCCCAGGGTGAGCATGTTCAGGGACAGGCCGCGGGTCCACAGCACGATCAGCGCGAGGACCACCGACAGCGGGATGCTCACCGCCGTGACCAGCGTCGAGCGCACCGACGCCAGGAAGACCAGGATGATCAGGACCGCGAAGAGCAGGCCGAGGGCGCCTTCCGTGGTCAGGCCCTTGATGGACTTCGACACCGCCGGGCCCTGGTCGCTGACGACGGTCAGCCGGGCGCCGGAGCCGAGGTCCCGGCGCAGCTTCGGCAGCTTGTCGCGGACCGCGTCGGAGATCGCGACGGCGCTGCCGTCGTGGTCCATGGTGACGTTCACCGCGAGGCTGGGGCGGCCGTCGGTGCGGGTGAGGGAGTCGGCCGGGGCCTGCTGCTCACGGACGGCGGCGACGTCGCCGAGGCGCACCGGCTTGCGGGCGCCCTGCCCGGTGACCATGAGGTCGCGGATCTGCTCCAGCGAGGTGAAGCCGCCGCCGACCTGGACGGTGCGGTTGGCGCCGGCCTCGTCGAAGGAGCCGGCCGGGACGGTGGCGCCGCCGGCCTGGAGGGCCTGGCCGAGGGCCGCGGCGGTGAGGCCGGCCCGGGCGAGGCGGGCGTCGTCGGGGGTGACGGTGACCTGGAGGTCGCGGACGCCGGTGACCTGGACCCGGCCGACGCCGTCGATGTTCTTCAGCTCGGGCACGACCGTGGTGTCGATCCGGTCGGCGAGGGCCTGCTGGTCGGCGCCGGAGGTGACGGCGAGGACCACGGTCGGCATGTCGTCCGTGGAGCCGGAGACGACCTGCGGGTCGACGTCGTCCGGGAGCTGCGCGCGGGCCCGGTTGACGGCCTGCTGGACGTCGCTGACCAGGCGCTTGGTGTCGTTGCCGTAGTCGAAGGACGCCATGATGACGGCGTTGCCCTCGGCGGCGGTGGAGGTGATGCCGCTGATGCCGTCGACGCCTTCGAGGTTGTTCTCGATGGGCTCGACGACCTGCTTCTCCACGACGTCGGGTGCCGCGCCCTGGTACGGCGCGACGACCGACACCATGGGCAGCGAGATGGTGGGCAGCAGCTGCTGCTTGATCTGGGGTATCGCGATCGCCCCGAAGACGAGCGCGATGAGGGACATCAGCCCGATCAGGGCCCGCTGCGCGAGGCTGAATCTGGACAGCCAGGACATGGGTCAGGGTCTCTCTTCGGTGAGCGGAAGGGCGCCGGCGGGCACCCACTCCCACACCCTGCGCCATCGCGCACGGCGATCCGTAAGCCCCAGGTCCCGTTCCTCGGCCCCGCCCTACTCCCGCCGCAGTACACGGGGGTGGAGATCAGTCGGTGCGCGGCCGGACCAGGCCCGACTCGTAGGCGATCACCACCAGCTGGGCGCGGTCGCGGGCGCCCAGCTTGGACATGGCCCGGTTGACGTGCGTCTTCACGGTGAGCGGGCTGACCTCGAGGCGTTCGGCTATCTCGTCGTTGGAGTGCCCGCCGGCCACCTGGACCAGCACCTCGCGCTCCCGCCCGGTGAGCGCGCCGAGCCGTGCGGAGCGGGCCGGGTCGCCGTCGTCCGCGTCGCCCTGGGCGAGGAAGCGGGCGATCAGGCCCTTGGTGGCGGCCGGGGAGAGCAGTGCCGCCCCCTCCGCCGCGACCCGGATGGCGCTCAGCAGCTCCTCGGGCTCGCTGCCCTTGCCGAGGAAGCCGGAGGCGCCCGCGCGCAGCGCCCGCACCACGTAGTCGTCCACCTCGAAGGTGGTCAGGATGACCACGCGGACCCGGGCCAGGGCGGGGTCGGCGCCGATCTCCCGGGTCGCGGCGAGGCCGTCGGTGCCGGGCATCCGGATGTCCATGAGGACGACGTCGGGCTGGTGCTCGCGGGTGAGCCGGACCGCCTCGGCGCCGTCGGACGCCTCGCCGACCACCTCCATGTCGGGCTCGGAGTCGACGAGCACCCGGAAGGCGCTGCGCAGCAGTGCCTGGTCGTCGGCGAGCAGGACACGGATCGTCATACGGGCTCCCCGGGGGCGGCGGTGCGGGTCTTGACCGGCAGGATCGCATGCACGCGGAAGCCGCCGCCGTAGCGGGGACCGGTGGTCAGGGTGCCGCCGAGGGCACCGACCCGCTCCCGCATGCCGAGCAGCCCGTGCCCGCCGCCCGCCTCGGTGGCCCCGCCCCCGCCGCTTCCGTCGTCGAGGACGGTGACCTCGATGTTGGGGCCCACCCGCACCACGCTGACCTCGGCGCTCGCCTCGGCGCCCGCGTGCTTGCGCACGTTCGTCAGGGCCTCCTGGACGATCCGGTAGGCGGCCAGGTCGACGGCGGCGGGCAGCGCGGTGCCCTGGTCGGTGCGGGCGACGTCGACCCGCAGCCCGGCGTTGCGGAAGGTGCCGGCGAGTTCGTCGAGGCGGCTGAGGCCGGGGGCGGGTTCGGTGGGCGCCTCGGGGTCGCCGGACTGGCGCAGCAGACCGACGGTGGCGCGCAGCTCGTTGAGAGCGGAGCGGCTGGCCTCCCGTACGTGGGCCAGCGCCTCCTTGGCCTGGTCGGGCCGCTTGTCCATGACGTGGGCGGCGACCCCGGCCTGGACGTTGACCAGGGCGATGTGGTGGGCGACGACGTCGTGCAGGTCGCGGGCGATGCGCAGGCGCTCCTCGGCGACCCGGCGGCGGGCCTCCTCCTCGCGGGTCCGTTCGGCCCGCTCGGCGCGCTCCCGTATGGCCTGCACGACCGCGCGGCGGCTGCGCACCGCGTCCCCGGCGGTGGCGCCGATGCCGGTCCAGGCGGCGATGGCCAGGTTCTCCTGGGCGTACCAGGGCAGCGGTCCGGCGAGCATGGCGGCGGCGGTGAGCACGGACATGGTGAGCAGGCCGACGCGCCAGGTGGTGTGCCGGTCGGTGGTCGCGGCGACGGTGTAGAGGGCGACGACCGCGGACATGGCGACCGGGGCGCGCGGGTCGCCGGTGAGGCACTCCACGAGGGAGACGGTGGCGGTGAGGGCGAGGACCGTGCGCGGGGCGCTGCGGCGGAAGACGAGCGCGGCGGCTCCGAAGGTGATCAGGATCAGGCTGAGCGGGTCCGGTGAGCGCACGCCCCAGCTGACGCCGTGCTCCCCGCCCTGCCCCTGCGGGGTGACGAAGGAGCCGACGACCATGCACACCAGGACACCTGCGGCGATGGCCGCGTCCAGGGCGAGGGGGTGCGCCCTGAGGCTGCACCGGGCGCGTTCCAGAGTGCTCACGAGTCACGACAGTACGTCCCCGGCGGGGCCGGGGACGGCCGTCAGCCGGGGATCAGCCCGTCGTCGCTCAGCATCTCCCGGACCTCCTCCAGGGAGGCGTCCGGGGACGGCAGGATCAGGTCCGAGGGGTCGAGGGAGTCGTCGGGCACCGGCTCACCGAGGTCGCGGACCCGGCTGAGCAGCGCTCGCAGGGTGCGGCGGAAGCCCTCGCCGTCGCCGCGCTCGACCTCGGCCAGCAGTTCGTCGTCCAGCGTGTCCAGCTCGGTGAGGTGGCTGTCCGCCAGCCTCACCTGACCCTCCCCCATGATCCGCACGATCATGTCGGCCATCGTCGCCCTCCAGGCTGTCGGCTACGGCGCTCGCGGCTACTGCTTGTCGAAGCGCGGGGTGTCCTGATGCTGCTGCTGGGCCTGCGGCGCGCCGGTGGAGCCCTCGATGGCCTGCTGCTGCCCGGAGGTGCCCCCGGCCAGCTCGGCCTTCATGCGCTGCAGTTCCAGCTCCACATCCGTACCACCGGAGAGCCGGTCCAGCTCGGCCTGGAGGTCGTCCTTGGCGATGCCGGTGGGGTCGTCGAGGGCGCCGGAGGCGAGGAGTTCGTCGAGGGCGCCGGCGCGGGCCTGGAGCTGGGCGGTCTTGTCCTCGGCGCGCTGGATGGCCAGGCCCACGTCGCCCATCTCCTCGGAGATGCCGGAGAAGGCCTCGCCGATGCGGGTCTGCGCCTGGGCGGCGGTGTAGGTGGCCTTGATGGTCTCCTTCTTCGTACGGAAGGCGTCCACCTTGGCCTGGAGGCGCTGGGCCGCGAGGGTGAGCTTCTCCTCCTCGCCCTGGAGCGTGGCGTGCTGCGTCTCCAGGTCCGTCACCTGCTGCTGGAGCGCGGCCCGGCGGGAGAGCGCCTCGCGGGCCAGGTCCTCCCGGCCGAGGGCGAGCGCCTTGCGGCCCTGGTCCTCCAGCTTGGCCGACTGCTGCTGGAGCTGGTTGAGCTGGAGCTCCAGGCGCTTGCGGGAGGTGGCCACGTCGGCGACGCCGCGGCGGACCTTCTGCAGCAGTTCCAGCTGCTTCTGATACGAGTAGTCGAGGGTCTCCCGCGGATCCTCGGCCCGGTCAAGGGCCTTGTTCGCCTTCGCGCGGAAGATCATCCCCATACGCTTCATGACACCGCTCATGGGCTTCGCGCGCCCCCTTCTGACGGACTCCGGCTCACCGATCCTGCGACAAGACCCACAGTACGGGCCCCGCATCCATTACCGCACTGTTCGGGGACCGATGCGCTCATCCCCAAGGACGACTGCGTGCGGTCCCGCTCCGGCGCAAGGAGTAGGTGACCCCCCACGGGTGAACCGTCCGCGGCGTCCCCTCCTGTCCTTCTACAGACGAACGGTGTTGCCGGATCGTTCCCGGCCGGGCTGGGTCCATGCCCTGCCACCCCGTACCCTTGGGCTTTGTGTTCCGTAGCCGTGCCAAGGAAGAGAAGGTCCCCGCCGCCAAGGCGGCCCTGACCGACTCCAAGCAGCCCCGTGACCCGCAGGCCCCGAAGGGCAGGCCGACGCCCAAGCGCAGTGCGGCCCAGTCCCAGCGCCGCAGCGTCGCCAGCACCCCGACCAACCGCAAGGACGCGGCCAAGCGGCAGCGCGAGGAGCGTCGCCTGGCCCTGGAGCGGCAGCGTCAGGCGCTGGCCAGCGGCGACGAGCGCTACCTGCCGGCCCGTGACAAGGGCCCGGTGCGCCGGTTCGCCCGCGACTGGGTCGACTCGCGCTTCAACGTGGCGGAGTTCTTCCTGCCGCTGGCCGTGGTCATCCTCGTGATGAGCGTGGTCAACGTGCCGATGATCAAGAACACGGCGCTGCTGCTGTGGCTCGTGGTGATCGTGCTGATCGTGCTGGACGCGGCCGTCAGCGGCTTCCGGCTGCGCAAGCGGATCAAGGAGCGCTTCGCCGGTCAGAACACCCGGGGCGCGGTCGCCTACGCGATGATGCGCTCGCTGCAGATGCGCCGGCTCCGGCTGCCGAAGCCGCAGGTCAAGCGCGGAGAGCGGCCCTGAGCGCAGCCTCTTTCTCCGGGGACGCGGCGGGGGCCTGGCTGAGCGGGCTCGGCGCGCTGCGCGATGTCGTACGGCAGGAGCTGGTGGCCCGGCAGCTCGACGAGCAGATAGCCGGGCGCTTCCCGGTCGGGCAGCGGCTGCGGGTGCTCGACGTGGGGATGGGCCAGGGCACACAGGCGCTGCGGCTGGCCCGGGCCGGGCACCAGGTGACCGGTCTGGAGCAGGACGCCCGGATGATCGCGGCCGCGCGCGAGGTGCTGGCCGCCGAGCCGGAGGGCATCCGCGAGCGGGTGCGCCTGGTGCAGGGCGACGGGCGGGACACCGGGGTGCACTTCCTGCCGGGCAGCTTCGACGTCGTGCTGTGCCACGGCGTGCTGATGTACGTCGAGGAACCCGATCCGCTGCTGGCCGGGCTGGCCCGGGTGCTGGCGCCGGGCGGGCTGCTGTCGCTGCTGGTGCGCAACGCCGACGCGCTGGCCATGCGGCCGGGGCTGTCCGGCGACTTCGCCGGGGCGCTGACCGCGTTCGACACCACCTCGTACACCAACCGGCTGGGCCTGGACGTGCGCGCCGACCGGCGGGCGGCGCTGACCGCCACCCTCGCCGGGATCGGGGCCCCGCTGCACACCTGGTACGGCGTGCGGGTCTTCACCGACACGGCCGCGGACGGGGCGCCGCTCCCCGAGGACCTCCGGACGCTGCTGGCCGCCGAGGAGCGGGCCGGGCGGACCGATCCGTACCGCGCGGTGGCCGCGCTGCTGCACCTGTGCGGGGTGCGGGGCTGACCCTGCGGGCAGCGGCGGGGCCGGCCTCTGCGGGGGTGGTGGGCCAAGCCCGTTCGGGCGTACCGCGCGGGCCCGTGCGTCCGCCCCGGCGGGAGACTCGTGCCATGGACGTCTCCGCCGGGGCCTGTCGTTCGTGTCGTGCGTATCGTGCCGGGCTCGCCGCGCTCGGCTGCTGTGCCGCCCTGCTCGCCGGCTGCGCCGGGTCCGGCGCGCGGCAGGAGCCCGCCGCCGCACGGGCGGCGGCGCCGGCCGGCGCGGAGGACCTGCAGAGCCGGTACGTGAAGGTGATCAGGGACGTGCTGCCGTCGGTGGTGCAGATCCAGGCGAGCGGCGACCTGGGGTCGGGGATCGTGTACGACGGCGGCGGGCACGTCGTCACCAACGCGCACGTCGTCGGCGCCGAGAAGACCTTCCGGGTGACCACGGCCAACAGCGAGGACGTGCTCACCGCGCACCTCGTCTTCTCCTACCCCGCGCAGGACCTGGCCGTCGTCGAGCTGGACCGGGTCCCGGACGGGCTGCGGGCGGCGCCCTTCGGCGACTCCGACCGGGTGCAGGTCGGGCAGATCGTCCTGGCCATGGGATCGCCGCTCGGGCTGTCGTCCAGCGTGACCCAGGGCATCGTCTCGGCGACCGGACGCACCGTCAGCGAGGGCCGGACGGGCGGGGGTACGGGCGCCACCATCGCGAACATGGTGCAGACGTCGGCCGCCATCAACCCCGGCAACAGCGGCGGCGCGCTGGTCGACCTGGACGGGCACGTCATCGGCATCCCCACGCTCGCCGCCTCCGACCCCTCCCTGGAGGGCGGCGCGGCGGCAGGCATCGGGTTCGCGATCCCGGCCTCGACGGTCCGCACGATCGCCGACCAGATCGTCCGGTACGGCCGGGTGACCGACTCGGGCCGGGCCGCGCTCGGCATCACGGGCCGTACGGTCGTCGGCGCGGACTACCGGCCGGCCGGCGTGGCGGTGGTCGAGGTGACGAGCGGCGGGGCGGCGGCCCGGGCGGGCCTGCGCCCCGGCGACATCATCACCGCGCTGGGCGACACCCCCGTCACCACGCTCACCTCGCTGTCCGAGGCGCTGGCCGCGGACCGGCCGGGGCAGCGCACACCGGTGACCTTCACCCGCGACGGCGGGACGCGGACGGTGGAGGTGACGCTGGGCGAGCAGTGAGGAGGGCGACGGCCTCCTCACCGCCCCGGCCCCCGGTCAGGCCTGTTCGGCGTGCAGGCTCATCGGCCCGTAGATCTCGGTGCTCTCCTCGAACAGCCGCACCTGGTCGGCGCCGCCCTCCACCAGGTCCTTCCAGTACTCACCGACCCAGGACTCGGCGTCCCCCTGGGTGGTGAACTCCTCGGGCTGCACCGCGGGCTGGACCTCCGTCCCGTCGGTCTTCTCGAACCGCCACGTCCATGCCGCCATGTACGCCTCCCTCGTGTGAGCACCTGCGGAGCGGAAGCCGGATCTTGGTCCGGCTTCCGCCCCCGCAGCCTAGCCGGATGCGCAAGACCTGCACGGACAGGTGAAAATCGGTCCGTGGACATCACTCTGCTCGGCACCGGCGCCCCCGCGGGCCTGCCCCGCCCCGACTGCCCCTGCGCGTCCTGCGCCGACGCGCTGGGGCCCGCGGCGCGGGCGGCGACCGCGGTGCTGGTGGACGGGGCGCTGCTGCTGGACCTGACGCCGGGCGCGGCGTTCGCGGCGGCGCGGGCCGGGCACACGCTGGGCGGCGTACGGCAGGTGCTGCTGTCGCATCCGCACGACGGGCCCGCGGTGGAGGTGCCGGCCGGGCTGCCGCACCCCGCGCGGGTGCCGGACGGGCGGGAGCTGGCGCTGCTGACGGGGCACCGCGTGCGGGCGCTGGCGATGGACGCGGGCGGCACCGGGTACGCGGTGACCGGCCCGGACGGGCACCGGCTGCTGTACCTGCCGCCGGGCGGGGCGCCGGCCGGCCTGGAGGAGGGCTCGGCGCCGTCCTACGACATGGTCCTCGCCGACGTCGTGGGGCGGCCGGACGCGCTGGCCCGGCTGCGCGCGGTCGGCTCGGCCGGGCCGACGACGGACGTGATCGCCGTCCACCTCGACCACGACGTGCCGCCCGGCGCGGAGTTGCGGCGGCGGCTGGCGGCGGCCGGGGCGCGGGCGGTGCCGGACGGGACGACGCTGTCGGTGGGGGCGTACGAGGCGGTGCCGGACGTGCCGCGCCGCACGCTGGTGCTGGGCGGGGCCCGGTCGGGGAAGTCGGTGGAGGCCGAGCGGCGCCTCGAGGCGTTCCCCGGGGTGCTGTACGTGGCGACGGGCGGGACACGCGGCGGGGACGCCGAGTGGGCGGAGCGGGTGGCGACGCACCGGGAGCGGCGGCCGGGGTCGTGGCGTACGGCGGAGACGACCGACCTGGTGCCGGTGCTGGCGCAGGACGGGCCGCCGGTGCTGATCGACTGTCTGTCGCTGTGGCTGACCGATGCGATGGACGCCGTCGGGGCGTGGGACGACGCGGAGTGGGCGGGCGGCGGCGAGCGGGCGCTGCGCAAGCGGGTGCGGGAGCTGACGGACGCGGTGCGCGCGACCCGCCGGACGGTGGTCGCCGTGTCCAACGAGGTGGGTTCGGGCATCGTGCCGGCCACCCCGTCCGGGCGGCGCTACCGGGACGAACTCGGGCGGCTGAACGCGCGGTTCGCGGCGGAGTGCGAGCAGGTGGTGCTGGTGGTCGCCGGGCAGGCGCTGCGGCTGCGCGGCTGACCGGCGCGGGCGCGGGCCGCGCGGGGTTCCCCTGGGACAGCCCTCAGCCGGTGCGGGTGGGTGCCGTGGCGGCGGGCGGGCGGGAGCCCTTGCGGGCGATGACGCGGTAGGCGCCGGCGAAGCGGGTGCGGCGCAGCAGGGGGGCCAGGAGGTGGTCCAGGGCGGTGGCGAGGACGGTCACGGGGGCGGCCGCGGCCCGCACGAGCGGACCGCGGTGGGCGAGGGCGAGGGACACGGCGGCCGCGAGGTCGCGGGGGACGTGGGCGGCCGCGTGGCCCGCGGTGAGGATCGCGCAGCCCTGGGACTCCAGTTCGGCGCGGAGGTTGGCCAGGGGCAGCAGGTGGAGGTGGCCGGGCTGGGCGTGGTGCGGCCACCACCGGCCGAGCAGCACCGCGAGGACGCCGCTCGGTTCGGGCGCCTCGATCAGCAGGTGGCCGCCGGGGCGCAGCGCGGCCAGGGCGGCGCGGAGTTCGGCCCGGGGGTCGGGGGTGTGCTGGAGGTGGTGGAACATGGTGATCACGTCGTACCGGGCGCGCAGGCGGTTGCGGATCTCCGAGGAGGCCAGCAGACCGCGGTGCGCCTCCTCGATGCGTTCCGCCGCCAGGGCCCGGTGGACGCGCGAGGTGAGGTCGACGCCGTCGAACGCGGTGTAGGGGAACAGGTGTCTGGCCGTCGCCGGGAAGTGGCCGTGGCCGGTGCCGACGTCCAGCCAGCTCTCCGGCTCCGGGTCCGACCAGGCCAGGACCGCGCGGGCCGCCGCGTGGTGCCTGCGGTGGTCCGGGGCGCCGGACAGCGGGCGCCCGGCGGCGCCGGCCGGGTGCCCTTCGCGCGGGTCGCGGTGGAGGAAGGCGAGGCCCTCGGCCGTGAGCCGGGGGTTCTGGAAGACGTGCCCGCAGTCCCGGCACCGGTCGAGGACGAAGGTGCCCGGCAGGCGGCGCAGCGGGTCGGGGCTGCGCAGCCGGGTGCGCAGGCGGCGGGAGCCGCACCAGGGGCAGTCCTCGCGGCGCGGCTCCTGGAACCCCTGGGCGGCGCCCCGCGGGGCGGGCGGCGCGGACCGCGCCGGCGGCATCGGCTGCGTGGACGGCATCGGCGACTCCCTTTGCGACATTCCGCTGCAAACCGGAACGTATGGGATGGCGATCCGGGGTGCAATGACATCGCCGCGACGGGGCGGGCCCGTGGCGCGGAACCGTTCGGCCGGTGCCGGTACTGTTCGGCGAATGAGCAGGCTTGAACTCGACGACTTCACCGATCTGATCGAGCGCCCCGACGGCGGCGTCCGCCGTGACGCCGAGGCCCGCCGGGAACGTCTGACCGTGCCGCCCGGGTCGCTCGGGCGCCTCGACGAACTGGGTGAGTGGCTGGCCGCCGCGCAGGGCGCCGTACCGGTCCGGCCGGTCGAACGGCCGCGGGTGGTGCTCTTCGCCGGTGACCACGGCATCGCCGCGCTCGGCGTCTCGGCCCGGCCCGCGGGCGGCGCCGCGGGGCTGGTGCGGGCGGTGCTGGAGGGCGGCAGCCCGGTGGCGGTGCTCGCACGGCGGCTCAGGGTGCCCGTGCGGGTGGTGGACATGGCGCTGGACTGCGCGCCGGAGGAGTTCCCGGCGGACGTCGTACGGCACCGGGTGCGGCGCGGCAGCGGCCGTATCGACGTCGAGGACGCGCTGACCGAGGAGGAGGCCGAGGCGGCCTTCCGGGCGGGCATGGCGGTCGCCGACGAGGAGGCCGACGCCGGTACGGACCTGGTGGTGCTCGGCGACGTCAGCGTGGGCGGGACCACGGCGGCCAGCGTGCTGGTCGCGGCGCTGTGCGGGACGGACGCCTCGGTGGTCACCGGGCGCGGGGGGCTGGCGATCGACGACCTGGCGTGGATGCGCAAGTGCGCCGCGATCCGGGACGCGCTGCGGCGGGCCCGGCCGGTGCTCGGGGACCAGTTGCAGCTGCTGGCGGCCGTCGGGGGCGCCGATCTGGCGGCGATGACGGGGTTCCTGCTTCAGTGCGCGGTGCGCAAGCTGCCGGTGATCCTGGACGGCGTGGTGGCGGCCGCCTGCGCGCTGGTGGGCCAGCGGATCGCGTTCCGGGCGCCGGACTGGTGGCTGGCGGGGCACGACAGCGGGGAGCCGGGTCAGGCCAAGGCGCTGGACCGGATGGCCCTGGAGCCGCTGCTGGACCAGGGGGTCACCGTGGGCGAGGGCGTGGGCGCGCTGCTCGCCCTGCCGCTGGTGCAGGCCGCCGCCGCGCTCTGCGCCGAACTGCCCGAGCGGCCCGCGGAACCCGAAGGCGACGGAGAGACCCCGGAGCCCGGAGAGCCCGTGCGGCCCGGGGTGGCCGCCGCGCCCGGGGGCGTGGAGGAGGCCGCGCGGGCCGGGGAGGCCGCGCCGGAGTAGTACGCGCGTTCCGGACGCGGCGCGCGTGCGGCGGGACCGCCGTCGCGGACGGGGGCTCACGCGGCCGGGATGACGCGGTTCACGGCAACTGCGCCCATATGATCCCTCCCCATGGGAGATGCCCGAATCGCCGTGGCGCAGGAAGCCGTTCCGGGGCGCCCCCGTGACCCGGAACGGCCGGGCGGCGCGGCCTCCTCGCGGGCCGCCGCCCTCGCCGTCTGGTATCTGCGGGCGGTGGCGTCGGTGAACTTCCTGAGCGCCGTGTGGGTGACCCTCGGCCAGGACGTGCGCCGGCACAACCAGGAGAACCTCTTCACCCCGTACCTGCTGACGGCCGGTTTCGCCTCGGGGGTGTTCACCGCCTTCCTCGCGATCACCATGCGCCGCCGCAAGCGGGCCGCGTGGATCCTCAACCTGGTGCTCAGCGGCGTGTTCCTGGCCCTGTTCGGCTTCGCCATGACCTTCCCGGAGATCCGGGGCTACGCCCAGAACTGGATCTCCCTGGTGCTGACGGCCGCCTTCGTCGGGGCGCTGGTGGCCGGGCGCCGGGAGTTCTACGCCAAGGGCGACCGGTCCAACCCCCGGCTCGCCGCCACGGTCGCCGTCGGCGGCGGGCTCGCCGCGTCGCTGCTGGCCGCGCTGCTGGTGACGGTCACCAACCAGGCGCCGGACGCGGCCCGTTCGACGTATGCGGAGCGCTGGCACTACGGGGCGCTGCGGCTGGTGTCGGTGGCCGCCGACGAGTCGCGCTTTCCCGGCATCGCCCCGCCGAACTGGGTGAACGTCGCCGTCAACGTGCTCAGCACGCTGCTGGTGCTGGCCGTGCTCTACGCCGCCTTCCGCTCCCGGCGGGCCGTGGACCCGCTCACCGAGGACGACGAGAAGAAGCTGCGGGCGCTGCTGGAGCGGTACGGCGAGCGCGACTCGCTGGGCTACTTCGCGCTGCGCCGGGAGAAGAGCGTGCTGTGGTCGCCGACCGGCAAGGCGGCCGTCGCCTACCGCGTCGTCGGCGGGGTCAGCCTGGCCTCCGGGGACCCGATCGGCGACCCGGAGGCGTGGCCCGGGGCGATCGTGCCCTGGCTGGCCGAGGCCCGGGCGCACGGGTGGATCCCGGCGGTGATGGGCGCGGGCGAGGAGGCCGGCACCGTGTACGCCCGGCACGGTCTGGACGCCCTGGAACTCGGCGACGAGGCGATCGTGGAGGTCGCCGACTTCACCCTGGAGGGGCGGGCGATGCGCACGGTCCGCCAGGCCCACAACCGGGTGCGGCGGGCCGGGTACCAGGTGCGCATCCGGCGGCACGAGGAGATCCCGGCCGAGGAGATGGCCCGCCTGGTCGAGCGGGCCGACGCCTGGCGCGACGGGGCGACCGAGCGCGGGTTCAGCATGGCGCTGGGGCGGCTCGGGGACGCCCGGGACGGGCGGTGCGTGATGCTGGAGTGCACCGACGCCGGGGGCCGGCTGCGGGCGCTGCTGTCCTTCGTGCCGTGGGGGCCTTCGGGGCTGTCCCTGGACCTGATGCGGCGGGACCGGTCGTGCGACAACGGGCTGATCGAGTTCATGGTGATCGAGCTGCTGCGGCGGGCCCGGGAGAACGGCATCACCCAGGTCTCGCTCAACTTCGCGATGTTCCGGTCCGTCTTCGAACGCGGTGCGCGCCTCGGCGCGGGGCCGGTGCTGCGGCTGTGGCGGTCGCTGCTGAGCTTCTTCTCCCGCTGGTGGCAGATCGAGTCGCTGTACCGCGCCAACGCCAAGTACCGGCCCATCTGGGAGCCGCGGTTCCTGCTCTTCGAGAAGAGTGCCGACCTGCCGCGCATCGGGCTGGCGTCGGCGCGCGCGGAGGGGTTCCTGGAGGCGCCGGGACTGCCGAAGTGGCTGCACCGCAGGCATCTGCGGACCCACCCGGACCCGCGGAGCGACCCGTAGACGAGCCCCGCCCGGGGACGGCGCGGCCGGTGCCGCCGGCCGTCCGGTGGGCGCGCGCGGAGTGGGGGCCGCTGTACGACGCCGTGCGCGGGCCGCTGCGGCGGCGGGGGCCGCGGGCGGTGCCGATGACGCTCGGGGCGGTGTTCCTGACGGCGGCGCTTCAGTTCGTGCAGAACCAGCCCTGGGGGTACCGCCTCGTGCAGGACGCGGGGGCCGTACGGGCGCGGGACCCGCTGTGGCTCGCGCTGCCGCGCACGCCCCTGTCGCTGTTCGTGCCGGCGCTGGACCTGCCGGTGTGGGGGGCGCTGGCGCAGATCCTGTGCGTGTTCGGGATCGCCGAGGTGTGCCTGGGCCGGTGGCGGACGCTGTGCCTGGCCTACGCCGCCACGCTCGCCGGGACGCTGTGCGCGCGCGTGGGCGTCGCGCTGGGGCCGCATGCCCCGCTGGGCCTGCCGGCCTCGGACGCGCAGGTGGTGGACACCGGCCCGTCGGCGGCGGTGGTGGGTCTCGCGGTGTTCCTGGGCTGGCGGTACGGGGCCCGGCTGACGGTGGCCGCGGTGGCGCTGGCGATGGTCGCCGAGGTGCTGGTGAAGGACAACCTGGCGGGCAAGGAGCACCTGGCCGCGCTCGCCGGGGCGGCCGCGCTGTGCGGGGTGGCGGCGCTGCGGCGCCGGCCGCGCGTCCGGCGGGGTCAGCGGCCGTCGGGCAGCCGGGCCGGGCCGGGGTCGGGCCGGCCCCCGATCCAGTCCTGAACGGCCCGGCGCGGCCTGTTCCAGCGCCGGTCGTGGCGGTAGGCCCGCAGGATGGCCCGGGCGCGGGCCCTGGGCCGGCGGCCGTAGCAGCGGCGGGCCCACGGCGAGCCGGGGCGGGCGAGGCGGACGGCGCCGACGAGGGCGACCAGGGGCACGATCACCCCGAAGACCGCGATGCGGGCCTTGCCCTTGCCCAGCGCGACCAGGGACAGCACGAAGTTGCCCGCGACCGTGGAGATGACGGCGCCGCGGTCCTGGAGTTCCCCCGGGGTGAGGTCGTTGACGCCGAACGGCGAGAACCCGGCGAGCAGCAGCCCGACCAGGGCGGCGGTGAGGACGACGACCTCCACGCTCTTGCGGCCCTCCTCGCTCCAGTAGACGTCGTCGAGGTGCAGGATCAGCGCGAACTCGTCCAGCACCAGGCCCGCGCCGATGCCGAACAGGACGGCGGCCAGGCACCCGCCGAAGCCGTGCCGGTCGCTGGCGACGGCGCCGAAGCCGCCGCCGACGGTGAGCAGGACGCCGGGGACGACGTGGTGGATGTGCAGGCCGCCTGCCTGGACGTTGCCGAAGGGGCCCTTGCCGCGGCGGATCAGCCGGGTGATCAGGCGGGTGACCGCGAAGGTGAGCACGAAGGCGGTGAGGGCGAGCAGCAGCGGGAGTTTGCCCGGCTCGATGAGGTTCCGCTGCAACCAATGTCCCATAGGCGAACTTTATCCCCGCCCCTGTGTCCCCGGCCGGGAGACGGCCTCCAGCGGCCGCCCGGTAGCCTGCGCCGGTGCCCTCACCCTCACCCACCGCCACCCCCTGGCCGGACGGCCTGCGGTTCGCCTTCGGCACCCTGACCGTGCTGCCGGTCCGGGTCACCCGCTGGGACCGGGACGCCGCGCGCGGCGGCATGCTGTGCGCGCCGCTGGCCGGTGCGGTGGTCGGCGCGGGGGCGGCGGCGCTCGGGGTGCTGCTGCTGTTCCTCGGCGCCGGGCCGCTGCTCGCCGCCGTGGCCTCGGCCGCCGTACCGGCCGCGCTCACCCGGGGCCTGCACCTCGACGGGCTCGCCGACACCGCGGACGGGCTGGGCAGCGGCAAGCCCGCCGAGGACGCGCTGCGGATCATGAAGCAGTCGGACATCGGCCCGTTCGGGGTGATCACGCTGGTCCTGGCGCTGCTGGCCCAGGTGGCCGCGCTGGCCCAGGCGTACGGCGGTTCGTGGGCCCGGGGCGCGCTGGCCGCCGTGGTCGCGGCGACCGCCGCCCGCCTCGCGCTGACCGCGGCCGCCCGCACCGGGGTGCCGGCCGCCCGGACGGAGGGGCTCGGGGCCGCGGTCGCCGGGGTGGTGCCCCGGGGCGGGGCACTGGCCGCCCTGCTCGCCGTGACGGCGGCCGCCGCGGTGGCGGGCGGCTGCCTGGGGGCGTACGACGCGGTCCGCGCCGCCCTCGCCGTCCTGGCCGCGGCCGGCGTCGCCGAACTCCTGCTGCGGCACTGCACGCGCCGCTTCGGCGGGGTCACCGGGGACGTGTTCGGCGCCCTGGCGGAGACGGCCGCGACGGTGGCGCTGGTCGTCCTGTCACTGGGCTGAAACGATCCGGCCGGACCGCCCCGCGCCGCGCGCCGCGCCCCTATCCTGATCCGCTGTACCGACCCGCTGTACACGGACAACCCGCCCCGGCGCAGGCCTGCCCCGGACGGCCGGGCTCCGTGGACGGCCGTAGGGAATCGTCACCGATCGGGGGATCTCCGTGCCGAAGCTGCGCCGCGCCGTGGCCTGGTCCATCGACTTCGCACTGGTGCTGACCGGAGCCGCGCTGCTCGCCGTGCTGACCTTCCACCGGATAGCCGCCCTGGTCACCGACGTGCCCGAGCTGGCCACCCGGGGCGGTTTCGACCTGCTGACCTCACGCGGCGACGTGCTCGTCGCCTCCGCGGGCCTCGGTCGGTCGCTGTGGGACCAAGCGGTGCTGGACGTGGAGGAGGCCTTCGGGGCGCTGGTCGCCGTCACCTTCCTCTACCAGTGGGCCTGCCTCGCCCTCCTCGGCAGCACCCTCGGCAAGGGCCTGCTCGGGCTGCGGGTCAGCCCGCGCCGGCAGCGGCACGTCCTGCGCCGCGCGGCCGTCACCACCGCCGCCGACGTCGCCGTCTACGCGCTGGCCTGTGTGCTGCTGATCGAGGGCCGGCCGGTGCTGTCGGTGCTGGTGTGGGCGGTGGCCGTGCTGCTGTTCCTGCTCAACGCGCTGCCGGTGTTCCTGCCCGGCGGCCGTTCCCTCGCCGACCGGCTGTCCGGCACCTCGGTGGGCGGCCTGGGGCTCAGCACGCCCGGCGCCACGCCCCCAGCTCGTACCTCTTCAGCAGCGAACTCAGCCGCAAACGCCGGGACTGCGCGCAGAACCGGCTGGTAGGCAGCTCGTACTCGGTGTGGAAGACGGCCTTGCCGGCCGCGACGAACGGCTTCAGCAGCGCGCACTCGCCGTACTGGGCGCACTGTTCGTCCACCGAGAAGTCGAAGTCGTCCACCAGCTGCGGGATCTGGTCGAGGTCGTTCTTCAGGCCGACGGCCAGGCCGCGCTCGTGGGCGAGGCGGGCGATCAGCCGGTTGTAGCGGAGCTGGTCGGCGGCGCGCAGCGGGAAACCGGTGCGGTTGCGGTAGCCGTCCATGTTGTCGGGCTCGACCGCGTCGAAGCCCTTGTCCCGGCACATGTCGAGACGGGCCGCCATCAGCGGCTCGAGGACGCCGGTGCGGCGGATGTCGAGCCAGCGCTCGCCCCGCCAGCCGTTGCCGCGCCCCAGCACCGCGCGGGGGAAGCGGCGGGCGTCGGGGCGGAAGTCCTCCCAGGCGCCGGTGGAGACGTAGCAGACGACCTTGCGGCCACGGCGGTGCAGGCCGGCGACGGTGGCCGCGGTGTGGTCGAAGCCGTCGATGTCGTAGACCGCGGCCTCGACGGAGGTGTCGAGGCGGCCGCTGAGCTGCCACTGCCAGGACAGCCCGGGCCGCGGCTGCCACCGGGCGCCGCCGGGCCCGGCGTCCGGCCGGGTGTGCGGGGCGGGCGCGGAACAGCCCGCCACCAGCAGCGCGAGCAGGGTGAGGAGGGTCGGCAGGGCGGGAAGCGGCGGGCGGGGATTCACCGGGCGGGCTCCAGGGTGTGCGGCGGCGTACCCCAGGCATGATCTCCCACCGCTCATCGGTGCGCGGTCGCCCTTCCCAGCAGGACGCAGGCGAGGGCGGCCTGGGCGGTCGCCGCGGTGGCGTACACGGCCACCGCGCTCCAGTCCGGGCCGGCCCCGGGGGTGAGCAGGGTCAGCGTCCGGGCGAGCGCGGCCAGGCAGCAGACCGCCGCGGCCCCGGCGACCGCGCCGAAGGACTGCAGCAGCAGGCCGGTCCACAGCACCGTGCCGAGCAGCAGCAGCCCGGCGAGGCGGACGCCGGCCGGGGCCGGGGCGTGCGGCCACAGCGCGGCGGTGGCCGGGCCGAGGACGAGCAGCGCGGCCAGATAGCCGGCGAGGCACCCGGCGAGGGCGCGGGCGGTGGTCCGCCGGAACGCCCGGGGGGTGCCGCTGGCGCGCAGCCCGGCCAGGGTGGCGCTGCGGAAGCGGTACAGCAGCCACTCGGCGGGCCCCATGCTGAGGGTGAGGGCCACGGCGGCCGGGGTGGCGACCGCGCCGGCCGGGTCACCGGACGGCACGTCAGCGAGCGCCGCGTACATCACCAGCACCCCGCTGCCCAGCCCGAACACGGCGTACGGCAGCGAGGCGAGCGCGCGCGGCGCCCCGGTGGGCCGCCGCGCGGTGAGCCCGGCCGCCCGGCCGGCCTTTCCCGGCTCCCGCACCGCCGGGGCGACCTCCAGCAGGGCCAGGACGGCGACGGCGGTGAGCGAGCCCAGCAGCAGGACCAGCCGGGCGGCCGCCGGGACGGGGCGGGCCAGCGACACGACCGCGCCGGCGGTCACCGGCAGCAGGGCGGCGAGCAGCACCCGCTCGCGGCCCGTCACCAGCAGGACCAGGGAGGCGCCGAGGTAGCAGGACTGCCCGGTGGCGAACGCGGCGGCGCCCGGGTGCGCGGTGCCCGTGACGGCCAGGGCGGCCAGCGCGCCGAGCAGGACGCCCGCCGGGGTACCGGTCAGCAGGCAGCGGAGGGCGGCCGGGCGGTCGCCCAGGCCCAGCCAGGAGTAGGCGCGGTGGGCGAGGCCCTGGTTCCAGGCCCAGCCGCACAGGGCGGCGGCCAGCAGCGGGAGGGTGCCCGCGGGCAGGCCCCGGCCGCCGGGCGGCCCGGCGAGCAGGGGCGCGCCCAGGACGTAGGCGAAGCCCGGCAGCGCGAAGACCAGCCCGCGCAGCAGGCAGCCCGGCAGGCCGATCCGCCAGGGGTCGTGGGGCGGGCCGGCCGGTTCGGGGTGGCGGCGCGGGACGCGGTCGTACAGCTCCTCCGCGAGCGCGAAGGAGTCCTCGACGCCGTAGCGCTCGCGTATCCGGTCGTCGGAGAGCCCGTCGGACTCCAGCAGGGCGGCGATCTCGTCCGGGTGGACGGCGGCCGCCGCGAAGTCGGTGAGGTCGCGGGCGAGTTCGTCGATCGGGTCGGGTCCGGCCCAGCCGGGCGCCCGGCGCGGGCGGGGGATGCCGTCGAGGGCCGCGGCGGGCGGCCGGACGTCGTCGCTCACCGGTCGGCCCCGTCCGTGGCGGCGGCCGTGTACCAGGGGTCGCGCAGCTCCAGGGTCCAGTCGGCGACCGTCTCGACGGTGGGCCGGTAGACCTCGGGGCGGCCGGCGAGTTCCCGGTAGATGGTGCGGAAGTTGTCCACCGAGCGGCGCAGGGTGAAGCGGTCGATGACCCGCCGGCGGGCCGCGGCGCCGAGGGCGAGGCGCCGTTCGTCGTCGCGCAGCAGGGTCAGGGCAGCGGCGGCCATCTTCTCCGGCTCGCGCGGCGGCACCACCAGACCGGTGTCGCCGACCGCCTCGCGGACCCCGCCGACGTCGGTCGAGACGGTCGTACGGCCGCAGGACATGGCCTCGATGAGGGAGAACGGGAAGCCCTCGGAGACGGACGACAGCATGACGAGGTGACCGGCGGCGTAGGCGCGCCACACCTCGCTGATCCGGCCCTCGAAGGTGACGCCGTCGGTGACGCCGAGTTCGGCGGCGAGTTTGGCCAGGCGGGTGGCGTAGGCCTCGCCGCCGGGCGGGACCGGGCCGAACAGGCGCAGCCGGGTGGGCGGGATCTCGGCGCGCACCAGGGCGTAGGCGCGCAGCAGGGTCTCCAGGTCCTTGATGGGGTCGACGCGGCCGCACCAGGTGAGGGTGGGCACCTCGGGTTCGGGGCCCGCGTGCGGGAAGGCGTGCGGGTCGACGCCGTTGTAGACGGTGCGGATGCGGCCGGCGTCGGCGCCCCCGCGCTCCTCCCAGCGGCGGTTGTACTGGTTGCAGGGCGTGATGAGGTCGGCGGCGCGGTAGCCGAGGGAGTTCAGCGCGCGGTAGAAGCCGAGCATGAAGGCCTTCACGGGCCAGCGTCCGTCCTCGTGGCGGTGGCCGAGGTAGCGCTCGCGCAGGTAGATGCCGTGCTCGGTGAGCAGGAACGGCACCCCGTCCAGGCGGTGGGCGGCGAGTGCGGGCAGGGTGGCCAGTCCGCTGCTGACCGCGTGCGCCACCGTGTCCTCGGGGATGCGTACGCCCAGCGGCCGCAGGGCGTGTTCGAGCAGGCCGGTGGCGGTGAGGGCGTCGTGCACGGTGGGCCGGGCGGCCGCGGTGGGCAGATGCGGCGTGGTCCAGGCCCACATCAGCGAGCGCAGCGCGGACTCGGTGCGCAGCGCCGCCGGCAGCCGTCCGTCGCGGGCGAGGACGGCGAGGTCGTACAGCGCCTCGCCGAAGTCGCAGGGCGCGGTCGGGTCGAGGAAGGACAGCAGCAGGCGTTCGTAGGCGTCGGTGAAGCGGCGCCGGGCGGTGCCGCGCGGGGCGCGCCGGTGTCCCGGACGCGGGCCCCAGGTGGGTACGGCGGTGTGCCGGCGGACGTTGGGCGGCAGCTCCCAGGCGACCGGTTCGCGGCCGGTGCCGGTGAGCGAGACGAGGTGGAAGTCGACCTCCGGCATGCCCTTGACGAGCTGGTCGCACCAGGTGCTGACCCCGCCGTGGACGTGCGGATAGGTGCCTTCGGTGAGCATGGTGACCTGGCGGCCGGTGCGCGGCATGCGCGGTTCCCCCCTGGAACGTGTGGTGCGGCCCCGCGGGCACCCCGGAAGGCGCGGGCCTGCCGGGGTGCGTGCGGTGCGGATGCGCGTGGTGCGGGATGCGCGTGGTGCGGGATGCGCGTGGTGCGGGATGCGCGTGGTGCTACGCCGGCAGCTTCAGCGTGAGGGCGCTCTGGAGGGTGCCCGGGGTGGCCCAGGCCGAGCGGCGGCCCGCGTACGGGGTGCCGAACGCGGTGGAGCCGAGCAGGAGTTGCTGGGTCGTGCCCTCGGGGGCAGTCACCGGTACCCGGGTCCCGGCCGGGGCGGTGACGGTGACGGTGTTGCCGATCCGGTAGGCCGTGACCTGGCCCTTGTCGAGGGCGGTCTGCCACGTGGCCCGGTTCTGCAGTTCGGCGCCGATGGCGCTCTGCCGCAGGTTCACCACCGGGGTGTTGTCGGCGAACAGCGCCTGGTAGTCGTCGAGGACGCGGTCCAGCACGGGGTAGAGGAGCCGGTCCTCGGCCAGGTTGGACTGGTGGACGTAGTGCGGACGCGGGTCGTTGGCGAGGACGTGCCCGAGGTCGGTGCGGGCCTCGGCCGGCACGATCCGGGAGTCGAAGCCGGTGGCGGTGTCCAGCGGCGCGGGCAGGCAGGTGGAGGTGGCGTTGTTCTCGCAGATGCCGCTGCCGCCGTCGGCCTTGGAGGTGTAGATCCAGTTGTACTCGTCGGCCAACTCGGCCTTGGTGCCGGTGTTGTAGTACACGTTCATCGGGTAGCGCGGCACGGTGAGGACGCTGTTGCCGACGGCGCGCTGCTCGGGCTCGCGGGAGTTGTCCGAGGCGGTCCACCTGACGCCGTTCAGCGACAGGGCGCCGGCCAGGTTGGGGTTGTCCTGCGGCTGCTGGGGCAGCGTCTTCAGGCCCGAGTGCTCGCCGGTGACCAGCTCGGTGCGGTCCAGGGTGAGGCCGTGCACCGCGGCCCAGTCGTTGTTGTCGGCGATCTGCGCGGAGACGTCGGAGAGGCTCGTCCACCGCGTGGAGCCGTCCGGGTTCTTCGCGCAGCTCCACGGCACGCTGGTGGTGTCCTGCACGCAGCCGAGGAACAGGTGGGTGTAGGTGTGGTTGACCCAGCGGTACTTGGCCCGGTCCGCCAGCAGCCGGTCGGTGAGCGCGTCGGTGCCGCCGTTCTCGCTCTTCCACTCCTCCCCGGCGCCCGCGTTGAACACCATGTCCAGGGTGAAGCCGTGGTCCTGCTCCCACTGGGCGGCGTAGGCGGCGTCGGCGGCGGTCATGCGGATCGGCGCGCCGGTGTCCTCGCCGCCGCCCGCGCAGTCGATGTCGCCGGGCGTGCAGTTGCGGTCGGGGTCCCAGCGGGCGTCGGGCGCGAAGACGTCGTCGACGTGCACGGCGAGGTAGTTGCGGGCCCGGCCGAGGTGGACGCCCTGGGTGAGCCACTCCACGATGCCCCGGGCGAGCACCCGGAACTGCTGCTGGTACTGGTTGTAGGCGAACGTCAGGACCAGCTCGCGGCGCCCGTCGTGGGCGTACTCCCCCATCAGGCTGCCGGTGCCGGTGCCGCCCGGCACGGGGGTGTCCACGTAGCTGGTGTAGCCGGCGCGGGGCTGGGCGACGAAGCCGTAGCTCTCCTGGACGGTGGCCGAGTTGTCCTCGAAGCCGAAGCCGCCGTCCAGGTAGCCGAAGGGCCCCGAGCGGCCGGCCGTGGTGACGGTGGCCGGGCGGCCGTCGAGGGCGCCCGCGTAGCCGTTGTTGTCGGTGTAGTCCAGGCCGACCTCGGGGTGGGCCCAGGTGTAGGCGTCGACCTGCGGGATGCCGTACACCCTCTCGTACGTCTCCAGGGCCGTCTGCTCGGCGGAGCCCGCGCCGAACGGGGCCTCGTCGGGCAGGACGACGCCCTGGAACTTCGCCCGCGGCCGGCCGCTCACCGTGTCGCTCAGATAGGCGCCGGTGATCGTCGGGCGGGCGGTGTCGGAGAGGTCGACCCGCGTGTACGGGACGCCCTCGCTTCGCAGCTCGGCCGCGATGGCCGCCACGGAACTGCCGCCGTCGTCGACGACCAGCACGCGCAGATCGATGCGCGGATCGGTCGCGGCCGACGCGCCGGGAGCGGCGAGCCCCAGCGTGACCAGCCCCGTCGCCGCGGTCACGGCCGCCGCTCTGCACAGGCGCAGACTCTGCCTCATCGGTGGTTTCTCCCCCCAGAGGATCCCCCGGTGATGAAAATGCGGGGGATCTGTGGAAATCATGCGAATCGGTGCGCGAACCGCCCACCGAACCCGATGAGTGTGGCCCAGATCACCGAGGTGTAAAGGTGAAAAGCGGACACGACGCCACGTTCGGGTGAACGCCCGCAGGAATGAGCGAACCCGCACACACGCGTAGGCTCGTGCCGGGTGTTTCGCCGGCAAGGGGGGAGGGACCCGGTCGGCACCGGCCCCCGGACGAGTTCTAGGGTCGGTTCCCGGGCCCGGTCGACCCACCCCGTCTCGGCCACAGCAACTTCACATCGGAAGCGAGATTTCACCACCGTGACTGCTCTCACTCTCAGCACCGCCGCGGTGCCCGGCCTGCGGGCCGACGCCATCGTGATCGGTGTCGCCAAGGGCTCCGGCTCCAGGTCCGGGCACCTCGTCGTCGCGCCGGGCGCAGAAGCCGTGGACAAGGCGTTCGACGGCCGGCTGGCAGGCGTCCTGGAGACCCTCGGCGCCTCCGGGGCCGAGGGCGAGCTGACGAAGCTGCCCGCCCCGGCCGGCTTCAAGGCGCCGCTCGTGGTGGCGGTGGGCCTGGGCGCGGAGCCCGGCGAGGACGCCGGCTACGACGCCGAGACGCTGCGCCGGGCCGCCGGCACGGCCGCCCGCGCGCTGGCCGGCACCCGCAAGGCCGGCTTCGCTCTCCCCCTCGACGACGCCGGCGCGGTCGGCGCGATCGGCGAGGGCGTGCTGCTCGGCGCCTACGTCTTCGACGCGTACAAGGACAACGGCGCCGACGCCCGGGGCCGGGGCGGCCGGGCCCCGCTGGCCGAGGCCACCCTGCTGGGCGGCAAGCCGCGCGACGCGGCCCACAAGGGCGCCGTCGCCCGCGCCGTCGCGGTCTGCGAGGAGCTGAACCGGGCCCGCGACCTGATCAACACCCCGCCGAACGACCTCACCCCCGAGGCGTTCGCCGCGATCGCGCAGACCGCGGCCAAGGAGCACGGCATCAAGGTGCAGGTGCTCGACGAGAAGGCGCTGACCAAGGGCGGCTACGGCGGCATCCTGGGCGTCGGCGGCGGCTCGGCGGCCGCCCCGCGCCTGGTGAAGCTGTCGTACACGCACTCCAAGGCGGAGAAGAGCCTGGCCTACGTCGGCAAGGGCATCACCTACGACTCCGGCGGCATCTCGCTGAAGCCGGCCGGCCACAACGAGACGATGAAGTGCGACATGAGCGGCGCCGCCGCGGTCTTCGCCGCCGTCGTCGCCGCCGCGCGCCTGGGCCTGCGGGTCAACGTCACCGGCTGGCTGGCGCTGGCCGAGAACATGCCGTCCGGCTCCGCCGTGCGCCCGGGCGACGTGCTGCGCATGTACAGCGGCAAGACCGTCGAGGTGCTCAACACCGACGCCGAGGGCCGGCTGGTGCTCGGCGACGCGCTGTGGGCGGCCTCGCAGGAGCGGCCGGACGCGATCGTGGACGTGGCCACGCTGACCGGCGCGATGGTGCTGGCGCTGGGCCACCGCACCTACGGGATCATGGCCAACGACGACGCGTTCCGCTCCGCGGTGCACGAGGCGGCCGAGGAGGTCGGCGAGCCGGCCTGGCCGATGCCGATGCCGGAGCACCTGCGCAAGGGCATGGACTCCACCGTCGCCGACATCGCGAACATGGGCGAGCGGATGGGCGGCGGCCTGGTCGCCGGGCTGTTCCTGCGGGAGTTCGTGGGCGAGGGCATCACCTGGGCGCACCTGGACATCGCGGGCCCGGCCTTCAACGAGAGCGCCCCGTTCGGGTACACCCCCAAGGGCGGTACGGGCTCCGCGGTGCGGACGCTGGTGCGGCTCGCGGAGCTGACCGCCGCCGGCGACCTGGGCTGAGGCCCGCCCGAGAGCCCTGGGCCGGTCCGGCGGACCGGGCCGGTGACGCGGCGCCGCCCCGGCGCTCCGCGTCACCGGGCGTGATCCGCCGGACCGGCCCCGCGGCGGGCGGCCGGCGTCCGGCCGCCCGCCGTCCGCCGGCGGCCGCGGGGGCCGGCCGCCGGTTCCCCGGGCCCCCGGAGGGGCCGCTTCCGGGGCTTTCACAGGCGAGCGTGTGTTGTCTCACACCACAGCCCCGCGTCTCGATCTCGAGCGACAAGTGCGAAGATGGGGCTCGGCAGGACAGGGCCCCCACCGAAGGGCCGAAGCAAAAAGCGGCCGGACACCAGCCGCCGACCGGTCATCGAGGACCGGCGTGGCGCACATGCATGGAGGACGTGACGTGGCGAACGACGCCAGCACCGTTTTCGACCTAGTGATCCTCGGCGGTGGTAGCGGTGGTTACGCCGCGGCCCTGCGCGGGGCGCAGCTGGGCCTGGACGTCGCCCTGATCGAGAAGGACAAGGTCGGCGGTACCTGCCTGCACCGGGGTTGCATCCCCACCAAGGCCCTGCTGCACGCGGGCGAGATCGCCGACCAGGCCCGCGAGAGCGAGCAGTTCGGTGTCAAGGCCACGTTCGAGGGCATCGACGTACCGGCCGTGCACAAGTACAAGGACGGCGTCATCGCCGGCCTGTACAAGGGCCTGCAGGGTCTCATCGCCTCCCGGAAGGTGACGTACATCGAGGGCGAGGGCCGGCTGTCCTCCCCGACCTCCGTGGACGTCGACGGCCGGCGTGTCCAGGGCCGTCACGTCCTGCTGGCGACCGGCTCCGTGCCGAAGTCGCTGCCGGGCCTGGAGATCGACGGCGACCGGATCATCTCCTCCGACCACGCCCTCGTCCTGGACCGCGTGCCGAAGTCCGCGATCGTCCTCGGCGGCGGCGTCATCGGCGTCGAGTTCGCCTCCGCCTGGAAGTCCTTCGGTACGGACGTCACGGTCATCGAGGGCCTCAAGCACCTCGTCCCGGTCGAGGACGAGAACTCCTCCAAGCTCCTCGAGCGCGCGTTCCGCAAGCGCGGCATCAAGTTCAACCTGGGCACCTTCTTCTCCAAGGCCGAGTACACCCAGGACGGTGTCAAGGTCACCCTCGCCGACGGCAAGGAGTTCGAGGCCGAGCTGCTGCTCGTCGCCGTCGGCCGCGGCCCGGTCTCGCAGGGCCTGGGCTACGAGGAGGCCGGGGTCGCGATGGACCGCGGCTACGTCCTCGTCGACGAGTACATGCGGACCAACGTCCCCACCATCTCGGCGGTCGGCGACCTGGTCCCGACGCTCCAGCTCGCGCACGTCGGCTTCGCCGAGGGCATCCTGGTGGCGGAGCGTCTGGCCGGTCTCAAGACCGTCCCGATCGACTACGACGGCGTGCCGCGGGTGACGTACTGCCACCCCGAGGTCGCCTCCGTGGGCATCACCGAGGCCAAGGCCAAGGAGATCTACGGTGCGGACAAGGTCGTCGCTCTGAAGTACAACCTGGCGGGCAACGGCAGGAGCAAGATCCTGAACACCGCGGGCGAGATCAAGCTCGTGCAGGTCAAGGACGGTGCCGTGGTCGGCGTCCACATGGTCGGCGACCGCATGGGTGAGCAGGTCGGCGAAGCCCAGCTGATCTACAACTGGGAAGCGCTGCCGGCGGAGGTCGCCCAGCTCATCCACGCCCACCCGACGCAGAACGAGGCGATGGGCGAGGCCCACCTGGCCCTGGCCGGCAAGCCCCTCCACTCCCACGACTGAGCCTTCGGTCAACGGAACGCGACGACACAGACTTCCGCAACTCGTAAGGAGCAACCGAAACCATGGCGGTTTCCGTAACCCTTCCGGCGCTCGGTGAGAGCGTCACCGAGGGCACTGTCACCCGCTGGCTGAAGGCCGAGGGCGAGCGCGTCGAGGCCGACGAGCCGCTGCTCGAGGTCTCGACCGACAAGGTCGACACCGAGATCCCCTCCCCCGCCGCCGGCGTGCTGGCCTCCATCAAGGTCGCCGAGGACGAGACCGTCGAGGTCGGCGCCGAGCTGGCCGTCATCGACGACGGCACGGGCGCGCCCGCTGCCACCCAGGCCCCGGCCGCCGAGGAGGTGGCCCCCGCGGCCCCCGAGCCGGCCCCGCAGGCCCAGCCGTCCACCGAGCAGGAGGCTCCGGCCCCCGCTCCCACCGCCGAGGCCGCGTCCGGCGGCGGTTCCGCCGAGGGCACGGACGTGGTCCTGCCCGCGCTCGGCGAGTCCGTCACCGAGGGCACCGTCACCCGCTGGCTGAAGCAGGTCGGCGACTCCGTCGAGGCCGACGAGCCGCTGCTCGAGGTCTCCACGGACAAGGTCGACACCGAGATCCCGGCGCCCACCTCCGGTGTGCTGCTGGAGATCACCGTCGGTGAGGACGAGACCGCCGAGGTCGGCGCCAAGCTCGCCGTCATCGGTGCCCCGGGTGCCGCCCCGGCCGCCCCCGCGGCTCCGGCCGCCCCGGCGCCCGCCGAGGCCCCGGCCCCGGCCCCCGCCGCCGAGACCCCGGCCGCCCCCGCGGCGCCCGCGGCCCCGGCAGCTCCCGCCGCCCCGGCCCCGGCCCCGGCCCCGCAGGCGCCGACGGCCCCGGCTCCGCAGCAGCAGACGACCCCGGCGCCCGAGCCGGTGCCGTCCGCTCCGGCTCCCGCTCCCGCTCCGGCCGCGGCCCCGGCCGCCGCTCCCGCCGCCGCCCAGGCGTCGGACGACGGCGCGTACGTGACCCCGCTGGTGCGCAAGCTCGCCGCGGAGAACGGCGTCGACCTGGCCGGTGTCAAGGGCACCGGCGTGGGCGGGCGCATCCGCAAGCAGGACGTCATCGCCGCCGCCGAGGCCGCGAAGGCCGCTGCCGCCGCCCCGGCCCCGGCCGCCGCCGCGCCGGCCGCCGCCAGGAAGGCCCCGGCCCTGGAGGCCTCGCCGCTGCGTGGCCAGACCGTCAAGATGACCCGCATCCGCAAGGTCATCGGCGACAACATGGTCAAGGCGCTGCACGAGCAGGCGCAGCTGTCGTCGGTCGTCGAGGTCGACGTCACGCGCCTGATGAAGCTGCGCAACCGGGCGAAGGACTCCTTCGCGGCCCGCGAGGGCGTCAAGCTCTCCCCGATGCCGTTCTTCGTCAAGGCCGCCGCCCAGGCGCTGAAGGCCCACCCGGTCGTCAACGCCCGGATCAACGAGGCCGAGGGCACGATCACCTACTTCGACACCGAGAACGTCGGTATCGCGGTGGACTCCGAGAAGGGCCTGATGACCCCGGTCATCAAGCACGCCGGCGACCTCAACCTGGCCGGCATCGCCAAGGCCACGGCCGAGCTGGCGGGCAAGGTCCGGGGCAACAAGATCACCCCGGACGAGCTGTCCGGCGCGACCTTCACCATCTCCAACACCGGCTCGCGCGGCGCGCTCTTCGACACGATCATCGTGCCGCCGAACCAGGTCGCGATCCTCGGCATCGGTGCCACGGTCAAGCGTCCGGCCGTCATCGAGACCGAGGAGGGCACGGTCATCGGCGTCCGCGACATGACCTACCTGACCCTCTCCTACGACCACCGTCTGGTGGACGGCGCCGACGCGGCCCGTTACCTGTCGACGGTCAAGTCGATCCTGGAGGCGGGCGAGTTCGAGGTCGAGCTGGGGCTGTGACCCCCGCCCGCGCCCTCGGTCGCTGACGAAGCTGCACGGCGCCCCCGTCCGGAACCCTCCGGGCGGGGGCGCCGCGTGCGTCCGGCCGCCACCGCGTGTAAGCCTCGTCTCACCTGCGGGAAAGCTCCCCCGTGCGCCCCTCCCGCGCGGCGCTGCGGCCTTATTGTCTAAACGTCACACGCCCCCGGGGGCCGGAGGGCCTCTCCCTAAGGAGCTTCCATGACCGCGCCCGTCGTCCACTCGCTGCGCGAACAGATCCGCGAGCACATCGTGGAGGGAATCGTCAGCGGCCGCTGGAAGCCGGGCGAGCGCATCGTGGAGCGGCGCATCGCGACCGAGCTGGAGGTCAGCCAGACGCCGGTGCGGGAGGCGCTGCGGGAGCTGGAGTCGCTGCGGCTGATCGAGTCGGCGCCGAACAAGGGCGTGCGGGTGCGCAACCTGACGGCGGCCGACCTGGAGGAGAGCTACCCGGTGCGGGCCGGTCTGGAGGCCATCGCGGCCGAGCTGGCGGCCGACCGGCTGGCCGGTGACTGCTCGGCCCTGGAGCCGCACGTCAGCGCCCTGTACGAGGCCGACCGCGACGCCGACGGCACCGCCCAGGTCCGGCACACCGTGGGCTTCCACCGCGAGCTGGTCCGCGCGGCCGGCAACTCGGTGCTGCTGCACACCTGGGAGGGCCTGGGCATCGAGGTCTTCACCGCCCTGTCCATCCGCTGGCTGGGCACGGTGCAGCAGTCGTACGCCGAGGAGCACCAGGAGCTGGTGGAGGCGTTCAAGCGGCGCGACCCCCGCATCCCCGAGCTGGTGAAGGCCCACGTGCTGGGCTGCGCACCGCGCGCGTAGCCGTCGCCGCAGCCGAGCGTGCTGCCGCTCAGACGCGTCCCTCACCTGCGGAAACCGGACCAAAAGCCGCTCTTGACGCGGCACCCGGTGCCTCGCCGCGGGGCACCCTGTGCCGAGTTTCTCGGAATCGAGAGGTTTTGGCCCTCAACCCTTTGATCGATCATCGATCAGGGAGTTACAGTCGCCGACGGACCCGGGACGCACGTCGCACACCGACACCGCATCCGGGTCCGTCCGCCCTGTCCTGCCAAAGACAAAGGGCACCCCCGAACCCCTTGACGACGAGGGAACCCCCTTCGACTGAGGAAGGCGGCGACATGACCGACCCCCACGCCATCCGGCCGAGCGCGCTCGACCAGCTCCCCGACCGCGACCCGGAGGAGACCGCCGAATGGCAGGCCTCCCTCGACGCCGTCGCCCGGGAGGCCGGGCCGCACCGCGCCGCGTACCTGATGCGGCGCACGCTGGAGCGGGCCGAGGCGGGCGGCGTCGCGCTGCCGAAGCTCCTCGAGACCGACTACGTCAACACCATCCCCACCGCCGCCGAGCCGGGCGTGCCCGGTGACGAGGCGATGGAGAACCGGATCACCGCCTGGAACCGCTGGAACGCGGCCGCGATGGTCACCCGGGGCGCGAAGCACGGCGTCGGCGGCCACATCGCCACCTTCGCCTCCGCGGCCTGGCTCTACGAGACCGGCTTCAACCACTTCTTCAAGGGCAAGGAGTCCCCGGAGGCCGACGGCTCCGGCGACCAGCTCTACATCCAGGGCCACGCCTCCCCCGGCATCTACGCCCGGGCCTTCCTCGACGGCCGGCTCACCGAGGCGCACCTGGACAACTTCCGCCAGGAGTCCGGCGGCAACGGCCTGCCCTCGTACCCGCACCCGCGCCGGCTGCCCTGGCTGTGGGAGTTCCCGACGGTGTCGATGGGCCTCGGCCCGCTGTCCGCGATCTACCAGGCGCGCTTCAACCGCTACCTCACCAACCGCGGCATCAAGGACGTCTCCGCCTCGCACGTGTGGGCCTTCCTCGGCGACGGTGAGATGGACGAGCCGGAGTCGACCGCGGCCCTCGCGCTCGCCGCCCGTGAGGAGCTGGACAACCTCACCTTCGTCATCAACTGCAACCTCCAGCGCCTCGACGGCCCCGTACGCGCCAACTTCAAGATCGTGCAGGAGCTGGAGGCCCAGTTCCGCGGCGCCGGCTGGAACGTCGTCAAGACGCTGTGGGGCACCGCCTGGGACGAGCTGTTCCGCCTCGACACCACCGGCGCGCTGGTACGCCGGCTGCGCCAGGTACCGGACGCGCAGATCCAGACGTACCAGACCCGGGACGCCGCCTACATCCGCCAGGACTTCTTCGGCGCCGACCCGGCGCTGGTGGAGATGGCGAAGCTGCTGAGCGACGACACGATCCTGGAGTGCTTCCACCTCTCCCGCGGCGGTCACGAGGCCCGCAAGGTCTACGCGGCCTACCGGGCGGCCGTCTCCCACAAGGGCGCGCCGACGGTGATCCTGGCCCAGACGGTCAAGGGCCACACCCTGGGCGAGGGCTTCGCGTCGAAGAACGCCAACCACCAGATGAAGAAGCTCTCGGTGGACGAGTTCAAGGCCATGCGGGACCTGCTGGAGCTGCCCATCAAGGACAGCGACTTCGTGGACGGCGTGGTGCCCTACGGCCACCCGGGCGCCGACTCCCCCGAGGTGCGCTACCTCCAGGAGCGCCGCGCGGCCCTCGGCGGCCCCGCCCCGGCCCGCCGCGTGCACCCGGTCGCCCCGCTGCCGGCCCCGGCCGACAAGGCCTTCGCCGCCTTCGACAAGGGCTCCGGTTCCCAGAGCGTGGCCACCACCATGGCCTTCGTCCGGCTGATCAAGGACCTGGTGCGGGACAAGGAGACCGGCCGGCGCTGGGTGCCGATCGTCCCCGACGAGGCGCGCACCTTCGGCATGGAGAGCCTCTTCCCGTCCCTGGGCATCTACTCGCCCAAGGGCCAGACGTACGAGCCGGTCGACCGCGACCAGCTGATGTACTACAAGGAGGCCACCAACGGCCAGATCCTCAACGAGGGGATCACCGAGGCCGGTTCGATGGCCGACTTCATCGCCGCTTCGACGTCGTACGCGACGCACGGCGAGGCGATGATCCCGTTCTACATCTTCTACTCGATGTTCGGCTGGCAGCGCACGGCCGACCAGATGTGGCAGCTCGGCGACCAGCTCGGCCGCGGCTTCCTGGTCGGCGCCACCGCGGGCCGCACCACCCTCACGGGCGAGGGTTTGCAGCACGCCGACGGCCACTCCCCGGTCATCGCCGCGACCAACCCGGCGGCGCTGACGTACGACCCGGCCTTCGCCTACGAGGTCGCGGCGATCGTCAAGGACGGTCTGCGCCGGATGTACGGCGCGGCGGCCCCGGACGAGGACCCGAACGTCTTCTACTACCTGACCGTCTACAACGAGCCCATGCCGCAGCCGGCCAAGCCGTCCGCGCCCGGCGTCGACGAGGGCATCGTCAAGGGCCTGTACCGCTTCAACACGGCGGAGTCGGCCGGTGCGGCCCCGGCGGCCGACGCCCCGCGCATCCAGCTGCTGGGCTCCGGCACGGCGATCCACTGGGTGCTCCAGGCGCAGCGGATGCTGGCGGCGGACTGGGGGGTGGCGGCCGACGTGTGGTCCGCGACCTCCTTCACGGAGCTGCGCCGCGACGCGCTGGAGGCCGACGCCGCCCTGCTGCGCGGCGAGGAGCGGGTGCCGTTCGTGCGCCGGGCGCTCCAGGGTGCCGAGGGCCCGGTGCTGGCCGTGACCGACTACATGCGCCAGGTCCCGGACCAGATCGCGCAGTGGGTCGAGCAGGACTGGTCCTCGCTGGGCGCCGACGGCTTCGGCCTGTCGGACACCCGTGCGGCGGCCCGCCGCCACTTCGGTGTCGACGCCGAGTCGGTCGTGGTCGCGGCCCTGGCCCAGCTCGCCCGGCGCGGCGAGGTCAAGGCGACGGCCGTGAAGGAAGCGCGGGAGAAGTACGGGCTGTAAGCGGTACGGGCTGTGAGCCCGCGGCACGGCCCCTGGGGCCCTGAGGGGGTACGGCGTCTCGCCGTGCCCCCTCGTCGTCGTCCGCGCGGGCGGCGCGGCCGGGCGGGGCGCGCCGCCGGGCCGAGGACCCGGGCGGGGGCCCGGGCCCGGCTCGGTAACGATCCGCCGCACTCCGCCGCACTCCGCGTGCGCCCCGCACCCGCAGGGCCGATGCTGGACCCGTGATGGACGAGACGGAGTTCTGGGAGCTGGTGGACACCACCCGCGAGGCCGCCGAGGGGGACCCGGAGGAGCAGGCCGACCTGCTCGTGGCACGCCTGCTCGAGCTGGACCCGGACATGGTCCTGGACTTCGCCCGTCACTTCGAGGCCCGCTACAACCGGGCCTACCGCTGGGACCTGTGGGCGGCCGCCTCGATCCTGCTGGACGGCGCGAGCGACGACGCGTTCGACTTCTTCCGGTGCTGGCTGATCGCCCAGGGCCGCGAGGTGTTCGAGGGCGCCCTGCACGACCCGGACTCGCTGGCCGACCTGCTGGACGACTTCGACGAGGAGATCGACGGCGACGCCGAGGAGCTGGGCTACGCGGCCGACGAGGCCTACGAGCAGCTGACCGGCACCGTCGCCCCCGACCTGGGCATCGCCCCGGCGCCCGCCGAGCCGGAGGGCACGCCCGTCGACTTCGAGAGCGAGGCGGCGCTCGCGGAGCGCTGTCCCAAGCTGTGGCAGCGCTTCCGGGAGTGAGCGCGGCGCCCCTCACCCGGCCGCGGGACCGCCCCGCCGCCGGGCCTTGGCCCCTGCCCTTGATGTGCGGTGTGCCACCCGGTGGAACCATCGTCCCGGTCCGGGGCGTTTGCGGGGTACCCGCACGGGTGGCCGGTCCGCCGTGCGCCGCGCGCGGGTCCGGTCGCACGCGGGCACGGCTGATCACCGGGCCGGTCCCGCCCGTACTGAGGGGTGCCCGTACCGAGGGCTGAGAGAGGCGGCCGCGTGAACCTGTTCGACCTGCTGCTCGCGCTCGTGGTCCTCGGCTGTGCGGCGTCCGGGTACCGCCGCGGGCTGGTGGCCGGGTGCGTGTCCCTCGCGGGGTTCGCGGGCGGCGCGGCCGCCGGGGTGTGGGCGCTGCCGTGGGTGACGGGCCTGGCGGCGCGCGGGTCGGCGGCGGCGACGGCGGCCGCGGTGGCGGCGGTGCTGGTGCCGGCGGTGGCCGGGCACGAGCTGGCGGGGCGGCTGGCGCGGCGGCTGCGGCGGCGCCTGGACCGGGCGGCGCCGGGTCCGCTGCGGGTGGCGGACGGGCTGGGCGGGGCGCTGGCCAACGCGGTCGCGGTGCTGCTGGTGGCCTGGGTCGCGGCGAGCGTGCTGGGCGCGGCCTCCGCACCGGCGCTGACGGCCCCGGTGCGGGACTCGGCGCTGCTCGGTGCGGTGCAGCGGACGATGCCCTCGACCACCCCGGCCTGGTTCTCGCGGGCCACCTCCGCGCTCACCGAGGCGGGCTTCCCGCAGGTCTTCGACCCGTTCGAGAGCGAGTCGGCGGCCCGGGTGCCCCGGCCCTCGGGCGACAGTGTCACGCCCGGTGCGCGCGCGGCGGCCGAGCACAGCTCGGTGAAGATCGAGGGCGTCGCGGGCGCGGAGGGCCGTGAGGGCAGCGGGTTCGTGTACGCGCCGCAGCGGGTGATGACCAACGCGCACGTGGTGGCGGGCATCGACGCGCCGAGCGTGCGGGTGGGCGGGGTCGGGCGGCCGTACCCGGCGCGGGTGGTGCTGTTCGACGCGGAGCGGGACGTGGCGGTGCTGTACGTGCCGGGTCTGAGCGCGCCGGTGCTGCGCTTCGAGGCCGGTGCCGAGCGCGGGGACCCGGCGGTGGTGGCCGGCTATCCGCAGGACGGCGGCCTCGATCTGCAGGCGGCCACGGTGGCCGGCCGGATGCGGGCGACGGGCCGGAACATCTACAACGACGCCACGGTCACCCGCGAGATCTACTCGATACGGTCGACCGTGCTGCCCGGCAACTCCGGCGGCCCGCTGCTGACCACCGGGGGGCGGGTGTTCGGCGTGGTCTTCGCCCGCTCCACGTCCGACGCCGAGACGGGATACGTGCTGACGGCGGCCGAGGTGGCCCCCGACGCGTCACGGGCGGCCCGGGCGACCGAACCGGTGGACACCGGGGACCTGCTCACGTCCTGAACGGGCGCGCCCGGTGCCCGCCTACAGCGAGCGGCCCATCAGCACGTCGTCGACGTACGTCCCCTCGATCAGGAACTCCTGCGGCAGCACGCCCTCGACGGTGAACCCCTCGGCCGCGTAGAGCGCGCGGGCGGGCGTGTTGTGGCCGAGCACCCGCAGCGTCAGCCGCCGGGCGCCGCGCCGGCGGGCCTCCTCGGCGGCGGCGCGCAGCAGGGCCCGGCCGACGCCCCTGCCGCGGGCCTCCTCGGCGACGGCGAGGCCCTGGATCTGGCGGACGTGCGCGTTCACGGCGAGCGGGGTGGGCAGGGCGAGCCGGAGGTAGCCGACGACGTGCCCGTCGAGTTCGGCGACGAGGTGGTCCTCGGCCCGGTGGCCGTCGTCGAAGAAGGGCGGGTACGGCGGCCGCGGCCGGGGCGTGACCGCGTGCAGCCGGGACCAGGTGGCGCGGTCGAGCCGGCCCAGCTCCTCCTCGTCGTCGGGCAGGGCGGTGCGTATGTGCGGGTGCGGCATGACGGCAGCCTACGTCGGCGGGGCAGCGGAGTCCTGACGGTTTTCCGGGGGCGGCGGCGTCATGATGGCGGCATGGAACCTAGGCGAATCGCGGTGGCCGGCGCGTCCGGTCTGATCGGCAGCGCTCTGGTGCGGTCCCTGACCGCCGACGGGCACCGGGTGGTGCGGCTGGTACGCCGGGCGCCCCGGGGCACGGACGAGGTGCGCTGGGACCCCGAGCGGGGGTCGGTGGACGCGGCCGGGCTGGCAGGCTGCGCGGCCGTGGTGAACCTGGCCGGGGCCGGGATCGGCGACCGGCGCTGGACCGAGGAGTACAAGCGCCGTATCCGCGACAGCCGGGTGCGGGGCACCGCGGCGCTGGCCGAGGCGGTCGCCGCCCTGGACGAGCCGCCGCGGGTCTTCGTCAACGGCAGCGCCATGGGCATCTACGGCGACACCGGCGACCGGGTCGTCGACGAGGACGCGCCGCCCGGTGACGGCTTCCTGCCCTCGGTGTGCGTGGCGTGGGAAGCGGCGGCGGAGCCGGTCGCGCGGGCGGGCGTGCGGACGGTGTTCCTGCGCACGGGGCTGGTGGTGGCCCGGGGCGGCGGGGCCTGGGGCAAGCTGTTCCCGCTGTTCCGGGCGGGGCTGGGCGGGCGGCTGGGCGACGGGCGGCAGTACTGGTCGTTCATCGCGCTGCACGACGAGGTCGCCGCGATCCGGCACCTGCTGGACACCGAAGGGCTGTCGGGGCCGTTCAACCTGACCGCCCCGCGGCCGCTGACGAACCGTGAGATCACCGAGGCGATGGCCCGGGTGCTGCACCGGCCGGCCCTGCTGCCGGTGCCCGCGCCGGTGCTGCGGGCGGCGCTGGGCGAGATGGCCGGGGACGTGCTGGGCAGTCAGCGGGTGGTGCCCAAGCGGCTGCTGGAGTCGGGGTTCACCTTTGCGTTCCCGGGGATCGAGGACGCCGTCCGTGCCGCCTGACGTACTCCTGTGACCGAATGCGACCGCTGTGCGACCGTGCCCTGTGCATGCGCGACTGCCGTTGACCGATTGCGGCCCTAACCTCGACCCGAACTCGGGTATCCGTGGAGCCGGTTGGGGGCATCACGTCTCCACCGGCCGCGCAACCACAGGAGGGGCCTCGTGCTTGAGCCCGCGTACCAGGTGGACGTCGTCATCGTGGGAGCCGGGATCGCCGGCCTCTCGGCGGCTCATCGGCTGAACAGCGCAGGAGTCACGACCACAGTCCTCGAGGCGGCCCCGTGGGTGGGCGGCCGCATGTCGACCGACAAGGTCGACGGTTTCCGGCTGGACCGGATCGGACAGCTGCTGTCCACCTCCTTCCCGGAACTGCGCCGCGCCCCGGGGCTCGGCGGCCTGGTGCTGCGGTGCTTCGCCCCGGGTGTGCTGCTGCACCGCGACGGGCGCACGCACCGGACGGGTGCGCCGGCGGGCGGAGGAAGCGCCAGGGGCGCACTGCACGTGGTGCGCGCCTTGGCGAGCGCCCCCAGGGGCTCGGCCGCGTCGCCCGCGCGCTCCGGCGCCCCGGTGGGCGGCGCCGTCGACCAGGCCCGTCTCGGCACCGCCCTGGGCCGGATCGCCGCCACCCCTGTGGAGCGGCTGCTGGCCCGCCCGGAACTGCCCGCCGCGCGGGCGCTGGCCGAGCGCGGGGTGCCCGCCCGCACGATCGAGGGCTTCCTGCGTCCGCTGCTGGCAGCCCTGCTGTGCGACCCGGAGCTGACCACGTCCAGCCGCTGCGCCGACCTGGCGCTGCGCTCCTTCGCCGGCGGCCGGCTGTGCGTCCCGGAGGGCGGCGCCGAGGCGCTGCCCGAACTGCTCGCCCGGCGGCTGCCGCCGGGGACCGTGCGCACCGGGGTGCGGGTGACCTCGGTGTCCACCACCTCGGTGACCACCGCCGAGCACGGCCGCATCCGCTGCCGCGCGGTGCTGCTCGCGACCGACGCGCGGGCCGCCGCCGAGCTGCTGCCGGGGCTGCGGGTGCCGGACTTCCACCCGGTGACGGTGGTCCACCACACCACCGACGAGCCCGCCCCCGCCCTGGCGGCCGGCTCCTGCCTGCTGCTGGACGCCGACCGCGGCGGTCCGGTCGCGCACACCGCGGTGCTCAGCAACGTCGACCCGAGCCGGGCGCCCGCCGGCCGGGTGCTCATCGCCTCGACCGTGCTCGGCACCCCGCCCGGCGACGTCGACACCGCCGTGCGCATCCACCTCTCCCGGCTGTACGGCACCTCCACGCGCCGCTGGGAGACCTTGGCGGTGCACCACACCCCGGAGGCGGTGCCCGCCATGCGGCCGCCGCACGACCTGCGCCGCCCGGTGCGCCTGCTGGCCGGGCTGTACGTGTGCGGCGACCACCGCGACACCAGCACCGTCCAGGGCGCCCTGCACTCGGCCCACCGCGCCGCCTCGGCCGTCCTCGGCGACCTGGGCGCGGCGGGCTCCCTGCACCGGGCGGAACCGCTGCCGCGGGCGGCCTGAACGGCCGGGAGCGGGGAGCCGCCGGGCCCGGTGCGGCGCCGCCGCGGGGCCTCAGCCGAGGGCCGCCACCTTGTCCCGGTAGCCGCGCACCGGCGCCGCGTCCTTGTACGGCTCCAGCCGGCGCTCGAAGTCCCGGACGTACTCGACCGCCCGGACCGAGCGCATCTGGGCCGCCTGCCCGGCCGCCTCCGCGCCCAGGGCGCAGGCCTGGTCGAGTTCGCCCAGGCCGAGGCGGGCGGTGGCGAGGACGACCCGGCAGAACAGCCGGCTGCGGGCGTAGGCGGGGGCGCGCAGCTGGAGGGAGCGTTCGGCGTGCTGGGCGGCGGCCCGGAACTGCTGGAGGTCCCGGTGGCAGTGCCCCAGCTCGTCGGCGAGCTGGGCCTCGTCGAAGAACCGGGCCCAGTACGGCACGTCGTCCCCGGGCCGGGCGACCTCCAGGGCGCGCTCGGCGCGGACCAGTGCCCCGGTGCACGCCCGCACCTCCCCGAGCACCCCGTGCGCCCGCGCCTCCGCGGAGTGCAGCAGCGCCTGCACCACCGGCGGTGCGTTGGTGCCCACCCCCTGCTGGGCCACCCGGGCCAGCTGGACGGCCTCACGGCCGTGCCCGAGGTAGACGGCCTGCCGGCTCATGGTGACCAGCACGTAGGAGCCGTAGGCCCGGTCCCCGGCCGCCTGGGCGAGCCGCAGGGCCTGCACGAAGTAGCGCTGCGCCAGACCGTGCGCGGCGATGTCGTACGAGGTCCAGCCGGCGAGCCGGGTGAGGTCGGCGGCCGCCGCGAACAGCCGGCGGCCGGTCTGCTCGCCGTACGTGCCGCGCAGCATCGGCTCGCACTCGTGCTCCAGGTAGCGCACCAGGGCCTGGCGGGCGTGGCCGCCGCCGTAGGTGTCGTCGAGGGTGCGGAACAGCTCGCCGACGGAGCGCAGCGCCGCGATGTCGCCGGTGCCGACCCGGTGCCCGGGGGCCCGGTCGGCGGGGCCGCGCAGGCGCGGCGGGGCGGGACCGTCGGCCTGGGCCGGGACGCGCGGGGCGGCGGGCCGTGCCTGGGCGGGCACCCGGGCGGGCGGCTCGCCGCGGGCGACCCGGTCGTCGGCGCGGCCGATCAGCCAGTCCCGGCTGGGCACCACGAGCCCGGCCGGGGTGAAGGCGATCTTGCGCAGTTCGGCGTGGCTGCCGGAGTCCTTGCGCCACAGGCCGCTGACGATGTCGACGGCCTCCTCCGGGGTGGCGGCGAACTCCAGCCCGGCGTAGACCGGGGCGCAGGCGTCCAGGCCGAGGTCCTGGGCGGTGAGCCGGCGGCCGAGCCGGCGGGTGAACACCTCGGCGATGAGGGCGGGCGTGGTGCCGCGGGGCTGCTGGCCGCGCAGCCACCGGGTCACGGAGGTCTTGTCGTATCTGAGGTCCAGCCCGTGCTCCAGACCGAGCTGGTCGACGCGGCGCGCCAGACCCGCGTTGGAGAACCCCGCTTCGGCGATGAGCGCGGCGAGCTGGCGGTTGGGGGTGCGCTGCGCGGGTCGGTCCGTCATCTGCGGTGCGGTCTCCTGCCTTCCGGGCCGATGTGCCCGGATTGCCTGTGAGCAGCCCTTATGGCCTCATGGACGGCGCGAATGTAGCGGAGAGTGAGCAGCTCGTCGCACGCTCCGTCGTTCATTCATCCGATCGTGTGAGAATTGACCGCGCGGCTGACGTCCCCCGGTCGGACGTACAGTGGCGTGGGCGCCGTACGCGCCTGACACAGCCGTCGTCGAGGGAGGCGCTTGCCGTGAGTGGATTGCGGTTCGTCCGGATGGGGTTCGGCGCGGACGCCGTCGACTACCAGGAGGCCTGGGACGAGCAGCGCCGGGTGCACGCCGCCCGGTTCGCCGACGAGGTGCCCGACACCGTCCTGCTGCTGGAGCACCCCCCGGTCTACACGGCGGGCCGCCGCACCGCGGACAGCGAGCGCCCGCTGGACGGCACGCCGGTCATCGACGTCGACCGCGGCGGCAAGATCACCTGGCACGGCCCCGGTCAGCTCGTCGGCTACCCGATCCAGAAGCTGCCGCGCCCGGTCGACGTGGTCGCCCACGTGCGGCGGCTGGAGGAGGCGCTGATCCGCACCTGCGCCGAGTTCGGCCTGGACACCACCCGGGTCGAGGGCCGCAGCGGGGTGTGGGTGCTCGGCGACCCGGTCGAGCAGCGGCCCGCGCTCGGAGGGCTCTCCCTGGACTTCGACCCGCGCCTGCACGACGAGGAGTTCGACCCCCGGCTGAACGGCCCCGAGTACGCCCCGTCCAACGCCGGACAGCGCCGCGAGGACCGCAAGATCGCCGCGATCGGCATCCGGGTCGCCAAGGGCGTCACCATGCACGGCTTCGCGCTCAACGTGAACCCCGACAACAAGTGGTTCGACCGGATCATCCCGTGCGGCATCCGGGACGCCGGCGTCGCCTCCCTCGCGGGCGAGCTGGGCCGGGACGTCACGATCGAGGAGGTGCTGCCGGTGGCCGAGCGGCACCTGCGGGACGTGCTGGAGAACGCGGTGCTCGCACCGCGGGAGATCGTGCGGACCCCGGCCTGACCGGTCCCCCGATCCCGCCCGCACAGCGCCGGGTGGCCATGAAATCGACGGGCGTACTCTTGAGGACGCCGAGGAATCAATTGCTAGGGAGCCGGTCGTGTCCGCAGTCGCACCCGACGGACGCAAGATGCTGCGCCTGGAGGTCCGCAACAGCCAGACCCCCATCGAGCGCAAGCCCGAGTGGATCAAGACCCGGGCGAAAATGGGCCCCGAGTACACGAAGATGCAGAACCTCGTGAAGAGCGAGGGCCTGCACACGGTCTGCCAGGAAGCCGGCTGCCCGAACATCTACGAGTGCTGGGAGGACCGCGAGGCGACCTTCCTCATCGGCGGCGACCAGTGCACCCGGCGCTGCGACTTCTGCCAGATCGACACCGGCAGGCCCGAGGCGCTGGACCGCGACGAGCCGCGCCGGGTGGGCGAGTCCGTGGTCACCATGGACCTGAACTACGCCACCATCACCGGCGTCGCCCGCGACGACCTCGAGGACGGCGGCGCCTGGCTGTACGCGGAGACCGTGCGCCAGATCCACCGGCAGACCGCGGACCGCGAGGGCGGCCGGACCAAGGTGGAGCTGCTCGCCCCCGACTTCAACGCCGTCCCCGAGCTGCTGGCCGAGGTCTTCTCCGCCCGCCCCGAGGTCTTCGCGCACAACGTCGAGACCGTGCCCCGGATCTTCAAGCGCATCCGCCCCGGCTTCCGCTACGAGCGCTCGCTGCGGGTCATCACCGAGGCGCGGGACTTCGGGCTGGTCACCAAGTCCAACCTGATCCTCGGCATGGGCGAGACCCGCGAGGAGGTCAGTGAGGCGCTGCGCCAGCTGCACGACGCGGGCTGCGAGCTGATCACCATCACCCAGTACCTGCGCCCGAGCGTGCGCCACCACCCGGTGGAGCGCTGGGTGAAGCCGCAGGAGTTCGTGGAGCTGAAGGAGGAGGCCGAGGAGATCGGCTTCTCCGGCGTGATGTCCGGCCCGCTGGTGCGCTCGTCCTACCGGGCCGGCCGGCTGTACGGCATGGCGGTGGAACAGCGCCGCTCGGCCGCCCCCGCGCGGGACGGCGCGCAGATCGCCGCCCAGGCCGTGTGAGTTCACACACTGGGAGCTACTGGTCGGTAATGACCGAATGGACGCGGCCCCGGCCGTCCTCGCTGATGAGGGCGTACGCCGGGGCCGCTTCCGCGCGCATGTGACACGCGTCAAGGTTTCATTCCTGTTTGACCGGTCGGACATGCCCTGGTAACACCAATCAGTGACCCTGGAATCACACCACGTACATCCGTCACCGGAAGCGTGCTCGCACCCTTACCGAGGGGGGACCTCCGCCATGCAGGCCGCACCCGTCCGCGCCACCGCCATCCCGTCCGTCACCGACGCGCTGCGCGCCGTGGAGTCGCTGCTGCTCAGCAGCGGCCAGCGCACCGCCCGCCGCAACGCCTGGACCTCCGTCCTGGAGGACCGCCGCCGCGCCAAGGACCGGGTCGAGGCGCAGCGCGTCCTGGACCAGGCCGCCACCCGCCTCTGACCCGGCCTGCGATCCCCCCGCCGCCCGCCGGGCACCGCCGTCGTCGGCGCTCCCCGGGCCACGTAGACTTCGTGGCATGGCGAGGAAGGAAACCGCGGCGGACGCCGCGAACCCCGGGCGACTGAAGCAGATCGCCCTGACCTACAAGATGACCCGCAAGGCCGACAAAACGATCGGTCTTGTGCTCGCGGCAGTCGGCATCATCACCTTCGGTGTCTTCCTCGCGATCGGCTTCCTGATCGGTCACCCCATCTATCTCGGCGTCGCCGGGCTGTTGCTCGCCTTCCTCGCGACGGCGATCGTCTTCGGCCGCCGTGCGGAACGGGCCGCCTTCGGGCAGATGGAGGGCCAGCCGGGCGCCGCCGCGGCCGTGCTGGACAACATCGGCCGGGGCTGGACGACGACACCGGCGATCGCGATGAACCGCAGCCAGGACGTGGTGCACCGGGCGGTGGGCAAGGCCGGCATCGTGCTGGTCGCCGAGGGCAACCCCAACCGGGTCAAGAGCCTGCTGGCCGCCGAGAAGCGGAAGATGGCCAGGATCGTCGCGGACGTGCCGGTGCACGACGTGATCGTCGGCACGGGCGAGGGCCAGGTCGAGCTGAAGAAGCTGCGCACGACCATGCTGAAGTTCCCGCGCGTGCTGACCGGCCCGCAGGTGACCGCGACCAACGACCGGCTGCGGGCCCTGGGCGACCTGATGAGCAACATGCCGCTGCCGAAGGGCCCGATGCCCAAGGGCATGCGGATGCCCCGCGGCGGAAAGACCCGCTGACCCCTCGTACGGACGAGAAAGGGGGCGCCCGGATCACTCCGGGCGCCCCCTTCGTCGTACGGTCCCGCTCCGTCGCACGCTCCCGGCGCCGGTCAGGCGCGCACCTCGACGGTCCCGGCGAGCCTGTCGTGCAGGCCGCGGCCGTCGCGGTCCCAGATCAGGGCCGGCACCGCCAGGCACAGCAGCACGGTCCGCAGCAGCGCGCGCAGCGGCTGGACGCGGCCGGTGGCGACGCCGACCACGCGGACGCCGAACAGCCGCTTGCCCGGGGTGCTGCCGATCGTGCCGACCGTCAGGACGCCCAGGACGAGGAAGACCAGCAGCGCCCAGTTGGCGGTGGCGGGCGTGTAGCCGTCGGTGATCAGGCCGTATGCGATCAACTCGCACAGGGCCCAGTCCACGGCCAGCGCGCCGAGCCGCCGCCCGGGACGCGCGATCGAGCCCGGTCCCTCCTCGGGGAGGCCGAGCTGCTCGCCCCGGTAGCCGAACTCGGCGCCGGCGTCCTCCATGGCCGCGCGCGGTCCGGACAGCCATGATCCGATTGCTTGCCTGTTGTCCACCCGTCCACGGTACTGCGGCCCCGCCTTCCCACCGGGGGCCGGGGGTGGCGTCGGGGTGTGTGGGGGCTACGGTGGACCCAGGGCTGGTTAACTTCTGCGAAACAAATGGGTCACGCCCGAGAAATCACCCGTCCCTAGGGTCGAGGTCAGCGTGTGCCACCGCACTGGCCGCACGAACGAACTACCACCCCGGCGTCGACGGTCGGGAGTAGGAGGAGCTGGATGTTCCAGAACGCCGACGAGGCCAAGAAGTTCATCGCGGACGAGGACGTCAAGTTCGTCGACGTCCGCTTCTGCGACCTGCCGGGCGTCATGCAGCACTTCACGGTGCCCGTCGAGGCGTTCGACGCGGACGAGGAGCTGGCCTTCGACGGGTCCTCGATCCGTGGCTTCCAGGCCATTCACGAGTCCGACATGGCCCTGCGCGCCGACCTGTCCACCGCCCGGGTGGACCCGTTCCGCCGGGACAAGACGCTCAACATCAACTTCTTCATCCACGACCCGATCACGGGCGAGCAGTACTCCCGTGACCCGCGCAACGTGGCGAAGAAGGCCGAGGCGTACCTCACCTCCACCGGGATCGCCGACACCGCGTACTTCGGCCCCGAGGCCGAGTTCTACGTCTTCGACTCCGTCCGCTTCGCCACCAGCGCGAACGAGTCCTTCTACCACATCGACTCCGAGGCCGGCGCCTGGAACACCGGGTCCGTGGAGAACAACCGCGGGTACAAGGTCCGCTACAAGGGCGGCTACTTCCCGGTCGCCCCGGTCGACCACTTCGCCGACCTGCGCGCCGAGATCTCCCTGGAGCTGGAGCGGTCCGGCCTGAAGGTCGAGCGCCAGCACCACGAGGTGGGCACCGCCGGTCAGGCCGAGATCAACTACAAGTTCAACACGCTGCTCGCCGCGGCCGACGACCTCCAGCTCTTCAAGTACATCGTGAAGAACGTGGCCTGGCGCAACGGCAAGACCGCGACCTTCATGCCGAAGCCGATCTTCGGTGACAACGGCTCGGGCATGCACGTGCACCAGTCGCTGTGGACCAACGGCGACCCGCTGTTCTACGACGAGCAGGGCTACGCCGGCCTGTCGGACACCGCCCGCTACTACATCGGCGGCATCCTCAAGCACGCCCCGTCGCTGCTGGCCTTCACCAACCCGACGGTCAACTCCTACCACCGCCTGGTGCCGGGCTTCGAGGCGCCGGTGAACCTGGTGTACTCGCAGCGCAACCGCTCCGCCGCGATGCGTATCCCGATCACCGGTTCGAACCCGAAGGCCAAGCGCGTCGAGTTCCGCGCGCCCGACTCCTCCGGCAACCCGTACCTGGCGTTCTCCGCCCTGCTGATGGCGGGCCTGGACGGCATCAAGAACAAGATCGAGCCGGCCGAGCCGATCGACAAGGACCTGTACGAGCTGGCCCCCGAGGAGCACGCGGGCGTCCCGCAGGTGCCGACCTCGCTCCCGGCCGTCCTGGACTCCCTCGAGGCCGACCACGAGTTCCTCCTCGCGGGCGACGTGTTCACGTCGGACCTGATCGAGACGTGGATCGACTTCAAGCGCACGAACGAGATCGCGCCGCTCCAGCTGCGTCCGCACCCGCACGAGTTCGAGCTGTACTTCGACGTGTGACGGACGGGTACCCCGGCACGCCCCTCGGCCCTCTCTTTCGGAGAGCGGCCGGGGGGCTTCGTCGTGAGCGGGCGGGCGTACAACCATTGCCGCTTTCCAAGCTTCCTACTCTCGGGGGATCATCCCTCCTGATCCGTCGGACGAGAGAGGTTGCACGGGGATGTCTGAACTGGACGACTGGGAGCGCGAGTTCGACCACAGGTGGGCGAATTCGGCGGAACACAAGGAGCCCTCCGCCCGGGCCCGGATGCTCGCCGCCCGCTGGAAGGAGAACCCCCCGGACCCGGCCCCCTTCCGGGCCGACCCCGGCCCGGTGGGACCGCGCCGCTCGTCCTGGGTCTCGACGGCCGTCGTGCTCGGCTGCGTGGCCGCGGTGATATTCCTGCTCGGCTACGCCCAGTACCGCTCGCCGTACTAGGCGGTCGCCACCGGGCGGGTCGCCCGCGGGCACGCAGGTGCACACTGGACAGCGGGACGAGTGCCTGACTGCGGGGTGAGGCGAGATGCGAAGCCGCTTCCGGAGCGATCGGCGGTTGACCGCGCGCATGGGCGTCACGCTGTTCCTGCTGGGACTGCTGTACGTGGGGTTCGTGGCCGCGCTGATCGTGCTGCTGAAGTCGTGGGTGCTGGTCGTGGTGGTCGCGGCCGCCCTGCTCGGCGCCCAGTACTGGTTCTCCGACCGGGTCGCGCTGTACGCGATGCGCGGCCGGATCGTGGAGCGCGCGGAGTATCCGGGGCTGCACGGCGTGGTGGACCGGCTGTGCGCGCAGGCGGACATGCCCCGGCCCGCGGTCGCGGTGGCGCCCACCGACATGCCGAACGCGTTCGCCACCGGGCGCAACCCCGACCACGCGGTGCTCTGCGTGACCACCGGCCTGCTGCACCGGCTGGACCCCGCCGAGCTGGAGGGCGTGCTCGCGCACGAGCTGGCGCACGTGGCGCACAAGGACGTCGCGGTGATCACCGTGGCGTCCTTCCTCGGGGTGATCGCCGGGCTGATGGTGCGCTTCGCGTTCTACTCCCAGCTGCTGCGGGGCCGCCGGGACCAGAACACCGCGGCGGTGTTCGCGGCGGTGATCTGCGTCTCGGCGGCCGTGTACGCGCTCAGCTTCCTGCTGATCCGGGCGCTGTCCAGGTACCGGGAGCTGGCGGCCGACCGGGCGGCGGCGCACCTCACCGGCCGTCCCTCGGTGCTGGCCGCCGCGCTGACGAAGGTCTCCGGGGACATCGCCCGCATCCCGGCCCGGGACCTGCGTACGGCCCAGGCCTTCAACGCGTTCTACTTCACCCCGGCGCTCGGCGCCGGACCCGGCATCGCCCGGCTGTTCTCCACGCACCCGAGCCTGGAGCAGCGGCTGGAGCAGCTGGGCCGGATCTCCGCCGAGCTGGGTGAGGCGGCGGCCCCGGAGACCACGGGCTGAGGACGCGGGCCGGGAGGACAGGCCGCGAAACGCGGGTCGAGGCCGCGGACGCGGTTCGAGGTCGAGGAGGGAAGCCGAGGATGGGGCTGCTGGACATCCTGCTGGGCCGTACGCGACCGGTCGCGCCCGACCTGGACCGGTTGTTCGGGCTGCCGTCGGCGGCCGTGACGCTCCAGGCGGCGACCGGGTTCGCCCCGGCCGGGCAGGGCGCGGTGTGCTTCGCCGCGGTCGAGGGCGCGGCCTTCGAGCGGACCCGCCAGGAGGTGCGGGAGCTGCTGGACGCCGACACCGACCGCACCGGCCCCCCGGTCGAGCTGCTCCGGGACGACTACGGCTACTGCTGGCTGGTCTCCCGGCGGACCCCGGAGCAGCTGCCGCAGCTGGTCAACGACCTGCACGCGGTGAACAGCGCCCTGGAGGCCGCCGGTTTCGGCCCGCAGCTGCTGTGCTCCCTGGCCGCGTTCACCGACGGCACCGGCCGCGCGCTGGCCCTGGTGTACCTGTACAAGCGGGGCACCTTCTACCCCTTCGCCCCGCTCCCCGGTGCCGGGGAGCGGCGGGACGGCGCGCTGGAACTCCAGGTGCGGGCGGCGCTCACGGACGAACTGCGGGTCGAGCCGGACCTGGGCCGCTGGTTCCCGGTGTGGGGCGCCCCCGGACTGTGACTGGGGGCGCCCCGCCCTCACCTGCCGCTGTTCTCCCGCTGCCCGCGGCTCTCGCGGGGGCGCTCGCGGCGGTAGCGGCGCTCCCACTTGGCCTGGAGGTCGCGGCGCTCGCGGTAGGCCCGGTACGAGCCGGGCACGCCCGCGCCGGTGCCCGTGCCGGACGTGGGCGGCGCCGGTGTGTCCCGTCCCCGGCGCAGGTAGAGGACGAGCACGGCGACGGCCGCCAGCCAGTAGACGTGGTTGCCGAATCCGAGGATCACCAGGACGGCGGTCCCGGACAGGACGAGGGTCCCCATGACACGCCTCCGTTCGGTGGACGGGCCGGCTCCGCCGCGCGGGGCGCCGGGGCCGGATCGGGTGAAGTGCCGGTTTCGCGGTGTCTGTCCGGCGGATGTCCAGCGTAGGGAGACGGCCGTACGCCCCGCATCCCGTTTTCCGCCCGTACGGGGCGAACGGGCCCGGCGGCCGGGCCCGTTGTCAGTGGCGTCGGCGATGATGCCCCCGGGCCGGCGGGCGTGCCGGCCCCGGCGGCACGGACGGGACGGACGGAGGCCGGTATGAGCGGGAACGGGCGGGCGCGGGACGGCGGGGGGCGGCTGCGGCACATCGGTGCGGCGGAGCGCCGGGCACGGCTGGCGCTGCGCCACCGCCTGGCCGCCACCGCGCGGGCGGCGAGCCCCGAGCAGGTCGCCGCTTCCCTGGTGGCGCTGCACGGCACGGACCCGGCGACGGTGCACCTGGCGGTGGCCGCCCGGCTGGCCGACCCGGCCGGGGCGGTGGCGGCGACGGAACGGGCCTTGTACGAGGACCGCACGCTGGTGCGCATGCACGGCATGCGGCACACGGTGTTCGTGTTCCCCGCGGAGCTGACGGCGGTCGTGCACGCCTCGACCGGCCGTGCGGTGGCCGCCCGCGAACGCGCCTCGCTGCTGAAGGACATGGCGAAGGCGGGCGCACCGGACGCGGCCTGGCTGGCGGACGTGGAGGCGGCGGCCCTCGCGGCGCTGGCCCGCCGCGGGCAGGCGACCGCGGCGGAGCTGGCGGCGGACGAGCCGCGGCTGCGCGAGCGGTTCGTGTACGCGGCCGGCAAGAGCTACGAGGGCGTCCACACCGTCTCCGGCCGCCTGCTGCGCGTGCTGGGCGTCGAGGGCAAGGTGGTCCGCGGGCGGCCGCTGGGCTCCTGGACGTCCAGCCAGTTCCGCTGGGCACCGGCGCCCGGGCATCCGGAACTGGACCCGGCCGGGGCCCAGGCCGAGCTGCTGCGCCGGTGGCTCGCGGTGTGCGGGCCCGCGACGGAGGCCGACCTCACCTGGTGGACGGGGTGGCGGGTGACGGAGGTCCGCCGGGCCCTGGCCGCGACCGGGGCCCGGGAGGTGTCGCTGGACGACGGCACGGGATACGTCGCCGACGGGGACCTCGACGCCGTACCGGAGCCCGAGGAGCCCTGGGTGGCCCTGCTGCCCGCTCTCGACCCGACCGCCATGGGGTGGCGGGAGCGGGACTGGTACCTCTCCCCCGAGCTGCGCCCGCTCCTCTTCGACGGCAGCGGCAACGTCGGGCCGACGGTGTGGTGGAACGGGCGGGTGGTGGGCGGCTGGGCCCAACGTCCCGACGGCGAGGTCGTCTGGCGCGTCCCCGACCCGGGTGTGCGGCGGGAGGCCGGGCCGGCGGTCGCCGCGGAGGCGGAGCGGCTGCGGGCGTGGCTGGGGGCGACCAGGGTGACGCCGCGGTTCAGGACCCCGCTGGAGCGGGAGCTGTCGGCGTGACCCGGTGCCGGACGCCCTGTCAGGAGTGAGCGTCCGGCACCGGGCGGCTCAGCGGCTGTAGCGCATCAGCGCCCGCACCATGTGGCACGTGGTGTCCGACGGCGGGTGGATCCCGACGCGCCGGGCCGTGCTCCGTATCGTCTCGTCGCGGGCCTGGGCGGGCAGATAGACACCGGAGTCGAGCAGCGCGATGGCGAGGCGCATGGCCTTCAGACGCCGGTTGTGGGCGACGTACCACTCGCGCGGCCGTCCGGCCGGCAGCGGACGCTTCACGAGGGACTGGGCGGTCGGGAACGTAACCGTCGCCTTCGGCTCCGGCTTCAGTGCGGCAGCGGGCACAAGCATCCTCCTGTCGCGATCAGGGCCTTCCACCGGAGCCTTCGGCAACTCCGGTTGACCCTCGAACACTTCCTCCAGTCTACTGCCCGCCACTGACAATCGGACGGATCGCACGGTTCGACAAATGGCCTGGTGGAAGCGGTAATTGACGTGCTGTCACCGCTGCTGCGGGAGGGACGGGTGGGGCGCCGGGAAATTCGAACACGACGATCGGGGACCGTGTCCGCCACGGCGGCCTCCCGGGTCGGCGCGCGGCCGGGTCTCGGCTACGTTGGGGGCATGGAGATCTGGATCAATCCGGCCTGTTCCAAGTGCCGCAGCGCGATCGGCCTGCTCGACGCCGAGGGGGCCGAGTACACCGTCCGGCGCTACCTGGAGGACGTGCCGGGCGAGGACGAGATCAAGGCCGTGCTGGAGCGGCTGGGCCTGGAGCCGTGGGACATCACCCGCACCCAGGAGGCGGCCGCCCGGGAGCTGGGGATCGGCGGCTGGCCCCGGGACGAGGCCGCGCGGGACCGGTGGATCGCGGCGCTCGCCGCACACCCCGCGCTGATCCAGCGGCCGATCATCACGGCCGACGACGGGACGGCGCTCGTGGCGCGCAGCGAGGAGGCGGTGCGGGAGGCGCTGTCCCGCGGCACGAGCTGAGCGGGCCGCACCTCCCCACCTGCCCACCTCCCCCTCGCCCCTCCGCCCAGCCCTGGCGCCATGATCCGTGTGGCGTACGCCACTTGTGCGTCTTCTGTGACCGCTGAGCAACCTCGTTCGGTATCTCGTACATAGCGGCGTACGCTCCCCTACCTCTTCAGGAGGCGCGGATGTCGCGCAGGAGAACTCTCGGCACGAAGAAGAAGGTCGCGCTGCTCGTCAGTGCCGCGGCGGTGGCGGGCGGCGGGGCCTTCGCCCTGGCGTCCACCTCGAACGCCGCGCAGGGGCCGCAGGGCGCCAGAACGCTGTCCGCCGCGGACTCGACCGTCTGCCAGGGACTGGCCACGGCGCTGGGCAACAACCAGAAGTTCATCGACGGCCAGCGGGCGGCACCGGACGCGCAGTCGGCGGCCCGGATCACCAACCGCGAGGCGGTCATCGCGCAGATCAAGGTCCAGCAGAAGGCGGCCGGCTGCGTCGTCGGGGAGTCGGCTCAGGACCCCCAGGCGGCGCAGGGCGGCCGGCAGGGCAACGGTCAGCAGGGCGGAACCCAAACGGCCGGGGCCCAGCAGGGCAACGGTCAGCAGGGCGCGGGACAGGCGGCCGGGGACCAGGCGGCCGGGCAGCAGGGTGCGCAGCCCTCGCAGAGCGCCGCCGCGGGTTCGGGCCGGCAGGTGTGCGCCGGCTCCACCGTCACGCTCTCCGGCGAGGGCGGCGCCCCGGCGGCGTCCAGCAACCAGTTCCCGGCGGGCACGACCCTGAAGGTGACCAACCTGGACAACAACAAGTCCACGACCGTGAAGGTGACCTCGGTGTCCGGCAGTTGCGCGCTGCTGAACAACGCCGCCTTCGAACAGGTCCGGGAGCCCGGCAAGTTCCTGATCCGCCGGGCGCTGATCGAGAAGGTGGGGTGAGGCCGGGGCGGCAGCGAGACGACCGGTGAGAGAGGGCCGGGTCGCGTCCGGGGGCATCGGCGCGGCCCGGCCCTCCGCCGTGCCCGGGTGACCGGGCGGGCGGTCGTACGCAACCCGCGGGTGCCCGAGCCGTGGCGGGGCCGCCCTACGGCCGCCGCGAGCGGCGGCGCGGGGCGCCGGGGGCGGCGCCCCTGCCCCGCGCGGCCGTCCTCACCGTGTGAGGCGCGGCACACGAACACCAGGTAACACGTGGTTCACCTACGGGCAACGGCCGGGAAATCGCCTGTTGACAGGCTGCCGGGCGTATCCACGCGGTGCTCCGGTGCCGCGGCACCGCAGCACCCGCAAGTGCGCCCAGACCCACCCCCGAAGGATGTGGCCCGTGAGCTTCAAGGCTGAGTACATCTGGATCGACGGCACCCAGCCGACGGCCAAGCTCCGTTCGAAGACGAAGATCCTCACGGACGACGCCAAGGGTCAGGAACTGCCGATCTGGGGCTTCGACGGGTCCTCCACCAACCAGGCCGAGGGCCACGCCTCGGACTGTGTGCTCAAGCCGGTCTTCTCCTGCCCGGACCCGATCCGCGGCGGGGACGACATCCTCGTCCTGTGCGAGGTGCTCACCATCGACCTCGCCCCGCACCCCACCAACACCCGGGCCGCGCTGGCCGAGGTGGCGGAGCGGTTCGCCGCGCAGGAGCCGATCTTCGGCATCGAGCAGGAGTACACCTTCTTCGACGGCTCCCGTCCCCTGGGCTTCCCCGAGGGCGGCTTCCCGGCCCCGCAGGGCGGCTACTACTGCGGTGTCGGCGCCGACGAGATCTTCGGCCGTGACGTGGTCGAGGCGCACCTGGACAACTGCCTGAAGGCGGGCCTGGCCATCTCCGGCATCAACGCCGAGGTCATGCCGGGCCAGTGGGAGTTCCAGGTCGGCCCGGTCAGCCCGCTGGAGGTCTCCGACCAGCTGTGGGTGGCCCGCTGGCTGCTCTACCGCACCGCCGAGGACTTCGGCGTCTCCGCCACCCTCGACCCCAAGCCGGTCAAGGGCGACTGGAACGGCGCGGGCGCGCACACCAACTTCTCCACCAAGGCGATGCGCAAGGGCTACGACGCGATCCTCACCGCCTGCGAGTCGCTCGGCGAGGGCTCCAAGCCGCTGGACCACGTCAAGAACTACGGCGCCGGCATCGACGACCGCCTCACCGGCCTGCACGAGACGGCCCCCTGGGACCAGTACTCCTACGGCGTGTCCGACCGCGGCGCCTCGGTCCGCATCCCGTGGCAGGTGGAGAAGGACGGCAAGGGCTACATCGAGGACCGCCGTCCCAACGCCAACGTCGACCCGTACGTGGTGACCCGTCTGCTGGTCGACACCTGCTGCTCGGCGCTGGAGAAGGCCAACCAGGTCTGACCGGCCCCCGCTCTCCCGCCTGTTGTCCCGAGGGGCGCCCACCGCGACGGTGGGCGCCCCTCGCGCATGCCGCCGGACGGCACCCGGCGGCGGCGCGCGGCCCGTCCCGGCGACGGCGCGGGGAGGGTCCGGCGACGGGAAACGTCCACCCAGTGAGAGAAGGCTCCTGTAACGGGCGGGTGTCTGCTTCAATGGGCGCATGGCCAGCTACCAGAAGAACACCGCGACGGGTCGCCATGACCTCGAGCCGTTCTGGCCTTCCCGTCAGCACCATGACTTCGACCGGGTGTGTTGCCGCGCGATGAACGCGCCGGCCCTCTAAAGCCGTACAACCCGGCCTTCGGCCAGCGCGGAACGAGTACGTCCCGGCGCGCCCGACCACGAATCGCGGCCGCCGTCCTCATCGACGAACCTCTCGCGCGAAAGAGCTGACCTCTCATGGCGACCACCCGTTCCCTGACCACCGCCACCCTCACCGCCCCGTCCCCGGCCGCCCCGCGGCACCGGCTGCGTGCCGTCGACCGGGACGAGGTGGTCGACGTCGCGGACTTCCTGCCGCCGGGCGCCACCTGGCTGCCCGCGCCGCAGCACGCCCTGCCCACCCTGCCCGGCCAGCCGCCGATGGTCGGTTACCTGCTGCTGGTGCCGGCCGACCAGCAGCCGCCGTTCCCGCCCTTCGCACCGGTCGCCGTACCGGACCACCCGCACACCGACACCGTGGCCGACACCGTGGCAGGTGCCGCGACGGCGGCGGCCCCGGCCGTGCCCGCGGCCGGCGAACCGCTCGTGCGGGTCGACGGCGTACGGCGCACCGCCCAGGTCGACGGCCGTGAACTCGACCTGACCTACCTGGAGTTCGAGCTGCTGGCGCACCTCGTGGCGCACCCCCACCGGGTGCACACCCGCGACCAGCTGGTGACCACGGTGTGGGGGTACGGCCACGTCGGCGACGGCCGTACCGTCGACGTGCACATCGCCCGGCTGCGCCGCAAGCTGGGCGCCGAGCACCGCAGGGCCATCCAGACGGTGCGCCGGGTCGGCTACAAGTACACCCCGCCGACCGGGCGCTGACCGGCCGCTCTGCCGTCGGCAGATCCGTCTTCCCCGCTCCCCGCGCACCGGGCACGATCCCGGCATGAGACTTCTTGTGCTGGGCGGGACGGAGTTCGTGGGGCGGGCCGTGGTGGAGGCCGCGCTCGGGCGCGGCTGGGAGGTGACCGTCTTCCACCGGGGCCGGCACCTCCCGCCCGCCGGGGTGCGGGCGTTGCACGGCGACCGCACCGCCGACGGCGGTCTGGCCGCGCTCGCCGCGGACGGCGGCGGCTGGGACGCCGTGGTGGACACCTGGTCGGCCGGGCCCCGCGCGGTGCGCGACGCGGCCCGGCTGCTGCGGGGCCGCGCCGGGCGGTACGTGTACGTCTCCAGCCGGTCGGTGTACGCCTGGCCCTGGCCACTCAGCGCCGGTGCGGACGCCGCGGTGGTGGAGGGCGCCGCCGCCGACGCCGGGCCGTCCGACTACGCCCGGGACAAGCGGGGCGGCGAACTGGCCGCCGTGGAGTCCTTCGGCGCGGACGGCTCGCTGCTGGTGCGGGCCGGGCTGATCCTCGGTCCGTACGAGAACGTCGGGCGGCTGCCCTGGTGGCTGACCCGGATCGCGCGCGGCGGCCCCGTGCTGGCGCCCGGCCCGCACGACCTGCCGGTGCAGTACATCGACGCGCGCGACCTCGCCGACTGGGTCCTCGGCGCGGTCCGGCGGCGGCTGAGCGGACCGTACGACCTGGCCGGGCCGCCCGGTCACACCACCATGGGCGGGCTCCTCGACGCCTGCGTCCGGGTCACCGGCGCGGCGGCCGAGCTGCGCTGGACCGACCCGGACGCCGTCCTCGGCGCCGGGATCGAGCCGTGGACCCAGCTGCCGGTGTGGGTGCCGCCCGGCGGGGAGATGTACGACAGCGTGCACCGCGCGGACGTGTCGCGGGCGCTGGCCACCGGGCTGACGTGCCGGCCGGCCCGGGAGACGGTCGCGGACACCTGGCGGTGGCTGACGGAGATCGGCGGCAGCGCCCCGCAACGGCCGGACCGGCCGGCCGTGGGCCTCGATGCGGAGGTGGAGGCGAGGGTGCTGGCATCCGGTGGGGGTGTACCCAGCTCCACCCCCGGAGGGGGGACCTCGCACCAGTGACCGCGGCCGGCGGGTCGGCCAGACTGGCGCCATGAACACCGACGCGAAGCAGGGCGCCGTACGGGCACGCTCCAGGGAGGTCCTGCTGGCCGCCGTGCGGGGGCTCGTGCTGGCCCTCGTGGTGCTGCCGTTCTCGATACTCGCCCTGGTCCTGAGCCTGCTCTCCCTCGCCCTGATCCCGGTCGGCGTCGGCCTGGTCACCACCCCGTGGGTGCTGTCCGCCGTCCGGGCCCTCGCGGACACCCGGCGGGAGCACGCGGCCGAGTGGTGCGGGGTGCGGATACGGTCGGCGTACCGGCCGGTGCCGCCCGGCGCCCGTCCGTGGACCCGCACCTTCGCGCTGCTGAGCGACCCCCAGGTGCGGCGGGACCTGCGGTGGCTGCCGGTGGACATGACGGCCGGGTTCGTCACCGCGCTGCTGCCCGCGGTGCTGCTGCTCTACCCCTTGGAGGGGCTGGCGCTGGCGGCGGGGCTGTGGCGGACCATGACCGGCGGCCCCTACGGTGCGTACGGGCCGTACTGGTACGCCTTCGTGCCGGTCAGCGGGCAGGGAACCGCGCTCGCGGCGGGCGCGCTGGGCCTGGCCGTCCTGCCCGCCGCCTACCGCTGGACCCCCGGCCTGCTGGCCGTCCACTTCCGGCTGGCCCGGGCCGTGCTCGACCCCGGCCACGAGGAACTCACCGAGCGGGTACGGGTGCTGACCGAGACGCGGCGCGACGCGGTGGACACCTCCGCCGCCGAACTGCGCCGGATCGAGCGGGACCTGCACGACGGGGCACAGGCCCGGCTGGTCGCCATGGGCATGGACCTCGGCACGATCGAGGTGCTGCTGGAGAAGGACCCGGCGCAGGCCCGGCGGCTGCTCGCCCAGGCCCGCCGGAACTCCGTGGAGGCCCTCGGTGAGCTGCGCGACCTGGTCCGGGGCATCCATCCGCCGGTGCTGGCCGAGCGCGGGCTCGGGGACGCCGTACGGGCGCTGGCGCTGCGGCTGCCGGTGCCCACCGAGGTGAGCGTGGAGCTGCCCGGGCGCGCGGAGGCCCCCGTGGAGTCGGCGGCCTACTTCGCGGTCAGCGAGGTGCTGACCAACGCGGTCAAGCACTCCGGCGGCGACCGGATCTGGGTCGACCTGCACCACGCCGGCGGCATGCTGCGGATCTCGGTCACGGACAACGGCCGGGGCGGTGCGCAGGCCGGGGCCGGCTCGGGGCTCGCGGGGGTGGAGCGGCGGCTCGGTACATTCGACGGCGTCCTGGCCGTCAGCAGCCCCGCGGGCGGTCCCACGATGGTCACCATGGAGATTCCGTGCGCGTTGTCCTCGCCGAAGACCTCTTCCTCCTGCGCGACGGACTGATCCGGCTGCTGGAGGCCTACGGCTTCGAGGTCGCCGCGGCCGTCGAGTCCGGCCCCGAACTGGCCCGGGCGCTGGCCGAACTGGAGCCGGACGTCGCGGTGGTCGACGTCCGGCTGCCGCCGACCCACACCGACGAGGGCCTGCAATGCGCCCTTCAGGCCCGGCGGCGGCGGCCCGGGCTGCCGGTGCTGGTCCTCTCGCAGCACGTGGAGCAGCTGTACGCGCGCGAGCTGCTGGCCGACGGCAGCGGCGGCGTGGGGTACCTGCTGAAGGACCGGGTGTTCGACGCGGACCAGTTCGTGGACGCCGTACGGCGGGTGGCGGCGGGCGGCACGGCGATGGACCCGCAGGTCATCCAGCAGCTGCTGGCGCGGCGGTCGGCCGGTGACCGGCGGCTGGACGCGCTGACCCCGCGCGAGCGGGAGGTGCTGGAGCTGATGGCGCAGGGCCGGTCGAACGCGGCGATCGCCGCCGCGCTCGTGGTCACGGAACGGGCCATCGCGAAGCACACCTCCAACATCTTCACCAAGCTGGGCCTGGAGGTGTCCGAGGACGACAACCGCCGCGTCCTGGCGGTCCTCGCTCACCTGGACCGTGACCGCTGACCTGCCCGTTCCCCGCTCAACTGGCGCTGCTGGACGCCTGGTTGCGCCCGCCGTCCGGTGAGTCGTGCCGACGAATGTGTGTGACGGGTGAACACCCGCGGGGCGGGACGCGTATGGAGGGGAGCCGCTTCACTCCTGTCGGGCGCCTCGATGCTGCCCCGCAAGGAAGTCAGAGGAGTTCCATGGGACGCAACACACGAAAACGCCGTACGCCGCTGGCCACCAAGGCCATAGCCGCATCGGCGGCCCTAGCGCTCGGTGGGGGCGGGCTGATCTGGGCGAACTTCTACGCCTCGGCGCACGAGTCGAACAACGGCGGGTGGAACCAGACCAAGTCCGCCGGTGCGCAGGTCGCCACGATCTCCTGCCCCGACGTCGGCCAGAAGCTGACGAACGTGCCGGGCCGGGCCCGCACCGAGGTCGACGGTGAACTGGCCAGCCTGGACAGCCAGATCACCGACGCCTACCAGCGCCTGGCCACCACCCGCGACGCGCAGACCAGGGACGCGAGCTTCGTCCAGAACTCCATCCTGCAACCGCTGAAGGACCGGCGGGCGGCGCTCATCGACCGCATCAAGCTGGAGATCAGCCGGGCCGGCGGCACCACGCCCGCCGGACTGGAGACCCTCGCCTCCTGCACCGGCACCACCGCGGCCCAGACCACGGGGGGCGGCCAGAACAGCGGCGGCCAGCAGAACGGTGGTCAGAACACCGGTGGCCAGCAGAACGGCGGCCAGAACAACGGTGGGCAGGGCAGCGCCACCGCCAGTCCCAGCGCCGGCTCCGGCACCGGGCAGAACGGCGGCGCGGGTCAGCAGCAGGGCGGCAACGGTCAGGCGGGCAACGGCCCGGCCGCCGCGGACTTCGTGGACATCACCAAGGTCCAGCCGAACGTCGCCGCCAAGCCGCGCCGCTCCGGCAACGCCTCCACCGGCACCTTCACCACCCGGTGCGGGGTCAACGCGAACAAGAACCACAACACCGACAACGTGATCGTGGCACCCGGCGTAACCAACGGCGCCCACCACCTCCACGACTACGTCGGCAACCAGAAGGTCAACGCGTTCGCCAGCAACGGCACCTTCCTCCAGGGCGGCACCAGCTGCCAGAACAAGAGCGACCTGTCGTCGTACTACTGGCCGGTGGTCCGCGTCCAGAACGGCCAGCAGGACTTCGACCAGAACGCGGACGGCGGTGGCAAGGAGGGCAACGTCGGCAAGATCCTGGTCCCCGCGCAGGCCCAGATCAAGTACGTCGGCAGCCCGACCGGCAAGGTCGTCGCCATGCCGCAGTTCCTGCGCATCATCACCGGTGACGCCAAGACCACGACCAACGGCCTGGCCAACGCCAACGCGCACTGGAGCTGCACCGGCTTCGAGAACAAGGTGCAGCTGACCACGCAGTACCCGATCTGCCCGCGCGGCAGCCAGGTGGTGCGCACGTTCGCCTTCCAGAGCTGCTGGGACGGGCAGAACACCGACAGCGCCAACCACCGCACCCACGTGGCGTTCGCCGACGCGAACGGCAACTGCGCGAACGGCTTCAAGGCCATCCCGCAGCTGACGATGCGCCTGGTGTACAACATCACGCCGCCGGTCGTGCAGAACGGGGTGGTGAAGAACGCGTACGCCGTGGACGGCTTCCCGGAGCAGCTGCACAAGCCGGCCACCGACCACGACGACTTCATCAGCGTCACGACGGGTGGCCTGGCCAACCGGATCGCCAACTGCATCAACCGGGGTCAGCGCTGCCAGTGACCCGGGCGGGTGAGTGACGAAGGCCGGTGGCGGAGGGGTTCCTCCGCCACCGGCCTTCGCCGGCTCCCGCCCGCGGTCAGCCGCTGTGCGCGTGGTGGTCGGTGCCCTGCTCCACCTCGCCGCCGAGCCTGCCGCGCAGCGCCCGCACCACCCCGTCGTCGCCGACGGCGACCCACTTGCGGCCGACCAGGTAGAACCCGCCGTAGTCCTTGGCGTCGTCGATCCACTCGCGCTGGCCGCGGTCGGTGGCGAAGGTGGCGAGGACGAACCTGCCGTCGGGGTTGTGGCAGATGGCCTGGCGGATCTCGTCGGCGTCGGTCTGAAGGTCCGGATCGCACTTCACCCGCGCGGCCAGGCTCTCCAGGCTGCCGGTGGCGGCCGGCGGCGCGGAGGCGGTGGCCGCGCCGGAACCGCCCGAGCCGCAGCCCGCCAGCGCCAGTACGGCCGCGGCGCCCGTCGCGGCGAGCATCGGTCGCGTCACCCTCATCTGTTCCTCCGGTCCTGGTGGGCCAAGCATGCCGCAGGGAGTCCCGGCGAGGGGTCCCCGCCCTGGATACGGCTCCCGCGCGCGCAGCGCTCAAAAAAGGGGGCGCCGCGGCGGGCACCGGCGTGTGAGGGTGAGCGGATGGACCAAGACTGGGAAGAGCGCGTCGCGGCCGCCTGGGCCGGCTTCGACACCTACGCGGAACAGCACGCGTCCGCGTTCCGGGACGTGATCGGCGCCCTCGTCGCCGAACTGCCCGCCGGCAGCCCGCTGGGCCCGTTCGAGCGGGCCTGCGCCTGGGACTCGACGGGCCACTCCGACAAGGCGGTCCCGCTGTACCGGGAGGCGCTGGCGCTCGGTCTGCGCGAGATCAGTCCCTACCGGGCCCGCCGGACCGCGGTCCAGCTCGCCAGTTCCCTGCGCAACACCGGCCGGGCCCAGGAGGGCGTCGACCTGCTCACCCCGGAACTGGACGCGCCCTCCGACGAGCTGGACGACGCTATACGCGCCTGCCTGGCCCTGTGCCTGTCCAGCCTCGGCCGGGACCGGGAGGGCCTCTCGCTGGTCCTCGGCGCCCTCGCCCCCCATCTCCCGCGCTACCAGCGCTCGATGGCCAACTACGCCCGCGCCCTCACCGAACCCCGGCACGACGACAGGCCCTAGAACTGTTGCGCAGGGGTGAGTCACCCGCGCGGGGGTGACTCACCCCCGGCTCGCTCGTTCTTCTGGACGTGCAGTCACAGGATGTAGCCCAGCGTCACGCAGCCGGCACCTCCGGGGCGAACCCGGTGGTCGACGTCGAGCAGGCCGAGGCCGCGCTCGTCGAGCACTATCCCCGCCTGGTCCGGCTCGCCTACCTGGTGCTGCCGCCCGGCTCCGGCCGGGGCCGCCGGGTGCTGACCGCACACGCGCTCACCCAGCGGGCGCTGCCCCGCGGCCGCAAGCCCGCCTCCGTGATCCCGCCGCAGGGGACCGGCCGGGACGGCGACCCGGGGTACGCCTTCGTCCGCCAGCAGGTGCTGCGTACGGCCCTGGCGGCGGCCCGTCCGGGCGGGCGGCCGCGGCGCGACCGGCTGCCGTCGCTGCTGCCGCAGGTGTGGGGGCTGCGGCTGTTCCCGCGCTCCGGCGGCGCCGACGAACTCGCCCTGGACCAACGGCTGTCCGCCCTGTCCGCGGAGGCCCGGGCCGCCTATGTGCTGCGCGGCCTGGAGAAGCTGGCCGACCCGGACGTGCGCCGGGTCCTGGAGGCCGCCGGGGCCGAGGACGCGGGGTCCGCGCTGGCGGAGGCCAACAGCGTGCCCGCCGAGTACGCGCTGCTCGCCTCCCCCGAGTTCGACCCCTGCTCGCTCCAGGCCCGGCCCACCGACCTGATGCGGCGCCGGCAGCACACCAAGGCGGCGCTGGCCGCGGCGGCCGCGCTCGCGGTGTGCGGCGCCCTGATCGCGCTGCCCGGCGGCGGCTGGGGCCCCGACGGCGCCGCCGCTCCCGCGTACGCGCAGAACCCGGCGGCCCAGGCCGCGCTGGACCCGGGCAGGCTGATCCGGGCGGTGCCAACGGCCTGGGAGTCCTCGGCCCGCCTGGACTACTCGGTGTGGCCCGCGCGCGGCGCCCTCACCGGCGACACGGCCCTGCTGCGCCGCGCCCTCGCGGTCTGGGCCCGGCCCGGGGAGACCGTCCGCGTCTCGGCGACCCCCGGCACCCAGACCGGCGGCCCCGCCGGACCGCCCCAGCTGCTGTACGCGGGCCTGGTCGACAACGCGCGCGTGGTGCTGCTCTACGACGGCCTGCGCATCGCCCGGTACGCCGAACCGAAGGACGGCACCCAGGGCGCCGCCCTCGACTTCGCCCGCGTCGACGGCGCGACCAGGGCGGAGGCCGGGGCCCTGGTGCTCGGCCGCGCGGACGGCAACGTCCGCTATCTGACGGCGCCCTGGGTGAAGCGGGCGGCCCAGCGGGACCTGATGAAGCCCGGGTCGGCCGCCACGGACCTGCCGCTCACCGACGGGGTGACCACCCCGGTGGCCAGCCCGGCCCTGCGCGGCGGGCCGTGCACGTCCTGGACCGTGCTGGAGCTGACCGACGCCCTGGGCACCCGGCTCGCCACCGACCTCGGCGAGCTGGTGCCGGCCCATCTGACCGCGGGCCGGCCCGGATCGGTCACCGAGGTGTCCAAGGCGAAGGCCCAGCAGGCCTGGGCGCCGTTCGCCTGCTCGCTGGCCGCCGAGCGGTCGGCCGGGGTGCGCAGCGTCAACGCCTGGGCGTACGCGCGGCAGACGCTGCCCGAGACCGGTGGCACCGGCGCCTGGGTGTGCACGCGGGCGGAGACCTGGCGGGGCGGCGGGGCGGCGGTGCTGGCCCAGTTCCGCACCCCGGGCGGACCGGTGGGCGCGGTCGTGGCCAAGGGGACGGACGTGGCGGCGTGCGGCCCGCGCGATCCGCACGTGCTGGCCGGGGTGCTGTGGAAGGCGGGGTCCGGGGACTGGTACCTGCTGGCCGCGGGCAGCCGGGACACCGCGTTCATCCGCACCACGGGCGGCGTCACGGCGGCCGTCCAGGGCAGCGTGCTGGCGGTCCGTGTCCAGCAGGGCACCCGGGCGGAGCTGAAGGGCACCCTGGCGGACGGCCGCTCGATCGGCGGCCTGCGCTAGGGCCTGGCCCCGGGCCGGGGACATCATCGCCCGCACCGGCGCCGGAGGAAACCGCGCCCGGCCGGATTGAATCGGTAAGATGTTCGCATGACTACCGGGGTGCGCCGCAGGATGGGTGTCGAGGAGCGGCGGCAGCAGCTGATCGGGGTCGCTCTCGAACTGTTCAGCCGGCGCTCGCCCGACGAGGTCTCCATCGACGAGATAGCGGCGGCCGCCGGTATCTCCCGCCCGCTCGTCTACCACTACTTCCCCGGCAAACTCAGCCTGTACGAGGCCGCGTTGAAGCGGGCGGCGGAGGATCTGGCGGGCCGGTTCACGGAGCCGCACGACGGCCCGCTGGGGGCCCGGCTGCTGCGCGTGATGCGCCGGTTCTTCGACTTCGTCGACGAGCACGGGCCCGGTTTCGCGGCGCTGATGCGCGGTGGCCCGGCGGTCGGTTCCTCCACGACCAACGCGCTCATCGACTCCGTACGGCAGGCGGCGTACGTCCAGATCCTGTCGCACCTGGGCGTGAGCGACCCGCCCGCGCGGCTGGAGCTGGTGGTCCGCTCCTGGATCTCGCTCGCCGAGTCGACGGCGCTGCTGTGGCTGGACGGCCGCCGTGTCCCGCGCGCCGAGCTGGAGGTGCAGCTCGTCAACGACTTCGCGGCGCTGGTGGCGGTGAGCGCGGCCTACGACGCGGAGATGGCCGCGCTGGTGCGCACGATGGTGCGGGACGAGCCGGCCGACGGCCCCTTCGCGAGGCTGGCCGGCCGGCTCCTGTCCCTGGCGTCCTAGTTACCGCTCGAACTTGCGGTAGGTCGGGTCGAGGTCGCGGATCTCGGCGGAGGCGTGCAGGCGGTACCCGTCCGCCTCCGCCACGTGCTCACGCAGCAGGTCCAGGACCGTCTGCGTCAGTTTCTCCTTGGTCTCCCCGCTGCGCCCGGCGAGGAGACCGATGCTCACGTGCACCACGGCGTGCTGCCCGGCCGCCGGCTCCTCGTAGCCGAACGCGGTGAGGTCGCTGCGCCGGAACTGCGTCTTGCAGGCCTCCGGCCGGGCCGCCGCGATCTCGACGGTGGCCTCGTGCAGCGCCCGCGCGAAGCCCTCCCGGTCGAAGGCCTCCTCCATCACGTGGGAGTAGTCGACGATGATCTGCGGCATGGCACTCCTGTTCTACGGCAACGACCTCACCCTAGGGCCTCTCGTTCGCTACTTCGCGGCCCGTGTGAACACCGCGACCGTACGCGCCGGCACGGTGAAGGTGCCCGAGTCCGCGGCGTAGGCCGAGGTGCGCACCACCGCGTCCGAGCCCTTGGCCTGGACCGGGTGCAGCCGGTAGGAGGTGCCGGTCAGGGCGCCGACGTGCTGGGTCTGCCGTTCGGGCGTGGCGTTGAAGACGACGACGAGGTCACCGGCGCGCATGGTGATCACCCCGGGCGTCTCCGCCGTGCCGGACAGCGGGAAGGAGACCTGGTCCTGCACCCGCGCGGCCGTGGCGAGGGAGAAGGCCCGCTCGGTGGTGCGGATGCGCAGCAGGTCCCGGTACGCGGCCGAGGCGCCGGTGATCTGCGGGCACCCGACGTGCACCGAGGTGAGCAGCGGCTTGGCGTACGCCCACTTGGACTCGTTGTCGGCCGCCGGGGGCAGCCCGCGCCCGAAGCCGTTGCCGTCGGCGCAGTTCCAGTGGATGGCGTTGAACCAGTCGCCGCTGTCGAAGGAGTTGCGGTCCAGCGACTTCGAGCGCAGCAGGTCGCTGCCCGCCTGGGAGAGGGCCGGCCCCTGCGAGAGGGCGGCCGTGGCCATCGCCAGGACCTGCATGCGGGCCCGGTCGGACGCGGCCGTGTCCTTGGGCAGCTTGTAGGCCAGCGCGTCGAACAGCGACTCGTTGTCGTGGGCGTCGGTGTAGGCGAGGGCGTCGCCGGGCGCGGCGGCGTAGCCGGCCGGGGCGCCGTTGTAGTCGACCTGGGCGCCGGTGACGTCCTTGCCGGCGGTGTCGGTGAAGCGGTATCCGGCCAGGTTGCCGGTCAGGCCGACCTTGATCAGGTCCTGGTAGTGCAGCAGCCGGGCCTTCTGCTCGGCCGGGGTGCCGTTGGCGTCGGAGGAGTTGGGGTCGGTGTACAGGCCGGAGGCGAAGCCCTGGACGCCGGGGTCGGAGTCGAAGGGGCCGCCGCCGCGCACGGCGTCACGGGCGCGGTCGGAGAAGGTGGCGACGCCGGTGCCCGCCATGTTCTTCTGCGTGGCCTGGGTGAACCGGGCGTCGTCGGCGACCTCGCCGAAGTTCCAGCCCTCGCCGTACAGGATGATCTTCTTGCCGTCGACGCCGTCCTTGCGCACGGTCAGCGCGTCGAGGGCCTTGCGGACCGCGAGGATGTTCGCCTTGGGGTGGTGGCCCATGAGGTCGAAGCGGAAGCCGTCGACCTTGTACTCCTTGGCCCAGGTGACGATCGAGTCGACCACCAGCTTGCCCATCATGCGGTTCTCGGTGGCGGTGTTGGCGCAGCAGGTGCTGTTGGCGACCGTGCCGTCGGCGAGGAGGCGCTGGTAGTAGCCCGGCACGATCCGGTCCAGGACGGAGGTGTCCGCCTGGCCGGCGGCCGCCGTGTGGTTGTAGACGACGTCCATGACGACGCGCAGGCCGTCCTGGTTCAGGGACTTGACCATCTGCCGGAACTGGACCGTGCGGGCGGTGCCGTCGGGGTCCGTGGCGTAGGAGCCCTCGGGGACGGTGTAGTGGTAGGGGTCGTAGCCCCAGTTGTAGGCGTCCTTGGCGGCGGTCTTCGCCACGCAGGCCTGCTGCTCGGCGGAGTCGGCGGCGTAGGAGGCGAGGTCGCAGCCGGGGGTCGCCCGGTCGGCCTTCTTCTCCGGCACGGTGGCCAGGTCGAAGGCGGGCAGCAGGTGGACGTACGACGTGCCGGACCGCGCCAGCCGCCGCAGGTGCTTCGAGCCGTCGCTGCCGCGGTCGGTGAAGGCCAGGTAGGTGCCCCGGTGCGCGGCCGGGACCGTGTCGTCGGCGACCGAGAAGTCGCGGACGTGCAGTTCCTGGATCTGCGCGTCCCGCAGCGGGACGGCCTTGGGCTTGTGCAGCGCGGACCAGCCGCCCGGGGCGAGGGAGCGGTCGTCGAGGTCGGTGATCAGGCTGCGCTCGGAGTCGGTGGTGAGGGCGACCGAGTAGGGGTCGGTGACCTTGTTGGTCACGAGCTTGTGCACGCTGGGCGCCCAGACCCGGACGAGGTAGCGGTAGGGCTTGTTCTTCCAGGAGGCGGGGCCGGTGACGGACCAGACGCCGGTGGCGGCGTCGCGGTGCATCGCCACGGTGGTGCCGTCGAGGTCCAGGGACACCGTCCGCGCGGTCGGCGCCCACACCGACAGCGTCGGCCTGCCGTGGTGGAAGACCGGCCCGAGGGCCGCCTTCGTCGCGTCGTACACGTCGTCCAGGACGCCGGCGATCTGCACGCCGGTGGCGGACAGGACGGCGCCGTTGGCGGCGAGCTGGGAGACGACGAGCTGGCCGCCGAGGGCCTCGCGCACCCGGTCGCGGTCGCGCCGGTCGACGGACCAGGCGGTGTAGTCCTTCAGGTGCGGGAACTTCGCCTTCTGCGCGTCGCTCAGCGTGGTCTTCGTCAGCCGCAGCCAGCGCTCGTCGTCGCTGGTCAGGGCCCCGCCCTTGACGGCGATGGAGCCGTCGCGGGAGTAGCGCAGCTGGGTGGAGGCGGCGGCGTCGGAGCCGTTGTAGGCCACGGTGTCCCGGTCGATCCAGACCGCCTTGGAGGTGGCCAGGTCGAGGGCGCCCGCGCTGCCCGCGGGCTGCGGCAGCAGGTGCTTGTCCTCCCCGCTCAGCAGCCACACCTCGTGGCCCTCGGCCTTGAGGTCCAGGGACTGGTCGGTGGGGAGGTCCTTCGCGTCACCGTTGTGGATGATGTAGCTGAGGCTGGTGGCACCGTCGGTGAGCGGGACGTCGAAGACCGCGCCGTAGGAGTCGGTCCGCACCGGCTTCAGGGGCTGTCCCCAGTCGGTGGGGGCGGCGGCGCCGCTCCAGACGTGCAGGCCCCAGCCGTCGTAGTCGCCGTCGGCGCGGTGGTAGTGCAGGACGGCCTTGGAGGTGTCCTGCGCCGGGTAGTCGGGGCGCTCGGTGCGGACGGTCGGGTCGCCCTGTTCGAGCCAGACCTCGCCGGTGCGGGTGACGTCGATGGTGCGGTCGGCGGAGACGTCCTTGTCGCCGTCCTTGTCGATGACCAGGAAGCTGACGGAGGAGGCGCCGGGCTTGAGCTTGACGTAGGCGAAGGCGCCGTAGGCGTCGCGGCCGGTGAAGGGGTGGCTGGCGGGCCACTGCGTGGCCTCGCCGTCGGCGAGGTCGCCCCAGGCGTACAGGCCCCAGTCGGCGTAGTCGCCGTCGGTGCGCTTGTAGTGGACGACCGCGTAGTCCCGGGAGGAGGCGGTGGGCACCTCGTCGGCGGGCGGGGTGCCGGTCGTGCTCGCGGCGGTGGCGCTCGCCCGGTGGCCCGCCGAGTCGATGACGACGGCCTTGTAGCGCAGCGCGGTCCCGGCCGGTACGTCCTTGCCGAGGGTCTGGGTGACCTTGTAGGGGGCGTGGTCGGCGGAGCCGAGGACGCGCCAGGGGCCGTTGCCGACCTGCGCGGCGAAGACGACCCGGTTGAGCTGTCCGCCGTCGGTGCCGGCGCTGACCTCGACCGTGCCGGTGGCGCCGGCGGCGGGGGCATGGAGGGTCAGGGTGGGCTTCGCGGCGGGGGCGGCGAGGTGTCCGGCCGCCTTGTACACGACCGTCGAGCCGGCCGGGACGGTGACGGTGACCTTGGCGGCGGCGTCCGAGGCGAGGCGGGCGCCGGTGCCGTAGACGCCCCGGTAGGTCATGCCCGGCGAGCCGGTCGCGAAGGTGGCGGTCCGCGCCCCGGTGGCGTTGTTGAGGGCGACGACGTACTCGGTGCCGGTGGCGGCGTCGGTGCGGGTGAAGGCGTAGACGCCGGCGCCGTCGGCCGCGTAGCGCTCGGTCTGGACGCCGTCGGTGAGGGCGGGGTTGGCCTTGCGGAGCTTGGCGAGCGCGGCGATCTGCCGGTAGAGCGGGGCGTGGGTGTCGTAGGCGTCGTCGGCGTGGGTGCGGGCGGTGCCGATCTCGTCGTCGTCGAGGTAGTCGGCGACCTTGGAGGCGAACATGGTCTGGCGGGCGTCCTTGTCGCCGCCGGAGCCGGTGAAGCCCTGCTCGTCGCCGTAGTAGACGACCGGGTTGCCGCGGCTGAGGAACATCAGCTCGTTCGCCAGCCGGTCCTTGGCCAGCAGTTCGGCGTCGGAGGCCTTGGGGTTGTCCTGGTTCAGGAAGTACCCGAGGCGGCCCATGTCGTGGTTGCCGAGGAAGGTGACCTGTTCATAGGCGTTGGCCTTGTCGGTGGTGTACTTGTAGTCGTCACCGAAGAGGGCCGCCAGCGCCTGCGCGCTGCCGCCCTGGGAGGCGTAGGCGCGGGCCGCCTGCTGGAAGGGGAAGTCGAGGGTGGCGTCCAGCCGGCCCTGGGTGACGTAGGGGGCGGTCACCGAGGTGTCGGCGGAGTAGACCTCGCCGAACATGAAGAAGTTCTTCCGCCCGTGCGCGGCCGCGTAGGCGTCCAGCGCCGTCGACCACTGGGTCCAGAAGTCCATGTCGACGTGCTTGACGGTGTCGATCCGGAATCCGTCGATGCGGAAGTCCCTCACCCACCGCTGGTAGATCCTCTCCATGCCGTGCACGACCTCGGGCCGTTCGGTCCACAGGTCGTCCAGGCCGGAGAAGTCGCCGTACGTGGTGGACTCGCCGGCGTAGGTCGAGTCGCCGCGGTTGTGGTACATGGCCGGGTCGTTGAGCCAGGCCGGGACCTTGGCGCCGGCGGCGGCCTTCGGGGTGTACGGGAAGGAGTCCGCGTCGACGGCCGGGAAGCTGCCGCCGCCGTCGGCGTGGCCGCGGCCGTCGGCGTAGTCGGCGTCGTCGAAGGGCTCGCCGTCCTTCGTCAGGTACGGGAAGGCGCCCTTGGAGAGGTAGCCGTAGGACTTCTCGTCGTAGTCGACGACGTCGGCGGTGTGGTTGGTGATGACGTCGAAGAAGACCTTCATGCCCTTGCCGTGGGCCTTGGCGATGAGGGTCTCGAGGTCCTTATTGGTGCCGAAGTGCGGGTCGACCTGGGTGAAGTCGGTGATCCAGTAGCCGTGGTAGCCGGCCGAGGCGTTGCTGCCGGTGCCCTGCACGGGGCGGTTCTTGAAGATCGGCGCCAGCCAGATGGCGGTGGTGCCGAGGTTCTTGATGTAGTCCAGCTTGCCGGTGAGGCCCTTGAGGTCCCCGCCCTGGTAGAAGCCCTTGTCGGTGGGGTCGAAGCCGGTGCTCAGCCGTGAGCCGGTCAGGCCGCCCTTGTCGTTGGCGGTGCTGCCGTTGGCGAAACGGTCCGGCATGACGAAGTAGAACTGCTCGCGGGTGTCGTCGTGCCGGGCGGGCGCGGCGGCCAGCCTGGCGTCCGAGGGCGGTGCGGGCGGAGCGGCCGCGTGGGCGGCGATCGGCTGCACCAGGGCGGCCGCGAGGGCGGCGGCCGTGACGGCTGCGGCCCGTCGAACATGGGGAGTGCGGCGCGTCCGGGGCGCCGGCCATCTCGGTATCACAGGCGTGAACTCCTAGCGAATACGGCTCTGTTGCGTCCGGCCGGGTCCGACCCCGAGCGACGGCTCGGCCACGGTGCCGGGCGCCGGCGTGACCGTATCGCTAACGAAAGCTTTACAGCAAGAGTTGTGCAACTCACAGCAAGAGTTTTCAACAGCGGTGGCCCGGCCCGGTCACGTACCTCTGTCCGGGCCGGGCGGTACGCCGGGCCGCTGTCCGGGCCAGGCGGTACGCCGGGCCGCTGTCCGCGGCGTACCGCCCGGGCCGGTGCGAGCGGGTCACCGCCCCCGCGGCGACCCGCTCAGCGGCTCAGCAGCTCGACTTGCCGGCGTAGACGGCCAGGGCCGAGTCCGCGCCCACGGTGGCGGTGAACTGCCCGCTGGAGTTCACCGTCACCGTCGTGTTGTTCTGCACGTTGCAGTACGTTCCGGCCGGCAGGGACGTCTGGTAGGTCCGGGTGAGGGCGGCGGACTCGTGGTTGACGGCCACGAAGCCCTTGGTGCCCCGGCCGAAGGCGATGGCGTTGTTGCCGTCGTCCCACCAGTTCGTCAGTCCCTGGCCGCGGGTGGCGTTGCGGAAGGCGACCATCGACTTGATCTCCGGCCAGGCGTGCTGGCACTTCCAGCCGTCCTGCCAGCAGGCGTTGACCGTGCCCCCGTTGGGCGGCCCGGCGTCGGCGTCCGTCCACTCGTAGCCGGAGTTGATGTCCGGGGCGCCGTAGGGGTAGGCGAGCATGAAGACGTTGGCGAGGGTGTAGGAGGCGCCGTTCTTGTAGTTGAGGGTGGAGCCGTTGCGCTCGGTGTCGTGGTTGTCGACGAAGACGCCGGCCGACGCGCTGCCGAGGTAGCCCCAGCCCTCCCCGTAGTTCTTGAGGTAGGCGAGCTTCTCGGAGGTGAAGACGCGCTTGAGGTCGTAGGCGTAGCGGAACTCCTGCACGTCGCCGTTGCCCGTGTACTCGGTGGGCTGGACGGCCTCGCCCGCGCCGTAGATGACCTCCTGCTTCCAGTAGGCGCCGGGGTTGGTCAGGCGGGACTTGATGTTCGCCAGGTCGGCGGAGTCGATGTGCTTGGCCGCGTCGATGCGGAAGCCGTCGACGCCGAGGGTGAGCAGGTCGTTCAGGTATCCGGCGATGGCCTTGCGGACGTAGTCCTCGCCGGTGTCCAGGTCGGCGAGGCCGACGAGTTCGCAGTGCTGGACGTTCCAGCGGTCGGCGTAGTTGGTGACCTGGGCGGTGCAGTCGTCGAAGTCGGGGGACGAGTACAGCCCGGGGTAGTTGTACTTCGTGTACGACGAGCCGCCGGTGCCGGTGCCGGAGCCGGCCGCCATGTGGTTGATCACGCTGTCGACGACGACCTTGACGCCCGCCGCGTGGCAGGTGTTCACCATGCTCTGGAAGGCGGCGCGGTCACCGAGCCGGCCGGCGATCCGGTAGCTCACCGGCTGGTAGGAGGTCCACCACTGGGACCCCTGTATGTGCTCGGCGGGCGGGGAGACCTGGACGTAGCCGTAGCCGGCGGGACCGAGGGTGGCGGTGCACTCCTTGGCGACCGAGGCGTACTTCCACTCGAAGAGGACGGCGGTGACGTCCTTGGTGCCGGGCGGGGAAGCCTGTGCGATGGTCGGGGCCATGACAAACGCGGCCGCCGAGAGGGCCAGCGCCCCGGAAAGGATTCTGCGTACCATGTGGGGTTCCTTCTCCGTTGAAGGCCGTTCGCGGGCCGTTGAAGGCCCTTGCTGCAATGTTGCAGAAACTTGCGGTAACGCAGATGTTAAAGGCCCGCTGCCTGAAAGGGCAGCGGGCCGCAGGAAGTTGTCGCAAGAACTTTCGGAGGGGCCGTCAGGCCGTGGTGAACCACACCGTGGTGTCGCCCGGCACCTTCGTCTCGCCGTCGGCCTCCGTCACCTCACCGCTGGTGAGCAGGACGCGGCCGTAGGCCGGGGTGGTCACCGACTCCCCCGTGGTGTTGGCCACGCACACGAAGTCCCCGCGCCGGAAGGCCAGCACGCCCTCGGGCGCCCGCAGCCACTCCACCGCGTCCCCGGCGCCGAGGCCGGGGTGCTCCCGCCGGGCGGCGAGGGCGGAGCGGTACAGCTCCAGCGTCGAGCCGGGCGTGCCCTGCTGCGCCTCCACGCTCAGCTCGCCCCAGTACGCCGGCTGCGGCAGCCAGCTGCCCCCGCTGCCGAAGCCGTACGAGGAGCCGGTGCGGGTCCACGGGATCGGCACCCGGCAGCCGTCGCGGAAGCCGTCCTGGCCCGCGCCGCGGAAGTACGCCGGGTCCTGGCGCACCTCGTCGGGCAGGTCGACGACGTCCGGCAGGCCCAGCTCCTCGCCCTGGTAGACGTAGGCCGAACCGGGCAGCGCCAGCATCAGCAGGGAGGCCGCGCGCGCCCGCCGCAGGCCCAGCGCGCGGTCGCCCGCGGTGCGGATCTGGGTGCCGAGGCCGGGCGGGTTGGCGAAGCGGGTGGCGTGCCGGGTCACGTCGTGGTTGGACAGCACCCAGGTGGCGGGCGCGCCGACCGGGCGCATGGCCTCCAGGGTGCGGTCGATGACCGTGCGCAGCTCGCCGGCGTCCCACTCGGTGGACAGGTACTGGAAGTTGAAGGCCTGGTGCAGCTCGTCGGGGCGCACGTAGTTGGCGGTGCGCTCGACGGTCGGCGTCCACGCCTCGGCGACGAAGATGCGCTCGCCCGAGTACTCGTCGAGGATGCGCCGCCACTGGCGGTAGATCTCGTGCACGCCGTCCTGGTCGAAGAACGGCATGACATCGTTGCCCAGCAGCTTCAGCTGGTCGTGGGCGCCGAGGTCGGGCAGGCCCGGGGCCTTGACCAGGCCGTGGGCGACGTCGATGCGGAAGCCGTCCACGCCCATGTCCAGCCAGAAGCGCAGGATGGAGCGGAACTCGTCGCCGACGGCCGGGTGGTCCCAGTCGAAGTCGGGCTGCTCGGGCGCGAAGAGGTGCAGGTACCACTCGCCCGGGGTGCCGTCCGGCTCGGTGACCCGGGTCCAGGCGGGGCCGCCGAAGATGGACTCCCAGTCGTTGGGCGGCAGTTCGCCGTTCTCGCCGCGGCCGGGCCGGAAGTGGTAGCGCTCCCGCAGCGGGGAGCCGGGGCCCTCGGCGAGCGCCCGCTTGAACCACTCGTGCTGGTCGGAGGAGTGGTTGGGGACGAGGTCGACGATGATGCGCAGGCCGAGCCCGCGGGCGTCGCGGATCAGCGCGTCGGCGTCCAGCAGGTTGCCGAACATCGGGTCGACGGCGCGGTAGTCCGCCACGTCGTAGCCGGCGTCGGCCTGCGGGGAGGCGTAGAAGGGGCTGAGCCACACGGCGTCGACGCCCAGGTCGCGCAGGTACGGCAGGCGGGCGCGTACACCCTCCAGGTCGCCCATGCCGTCGCCGTTGCTGTCGGCGAAGGAGCGCGGGTAGACCTGGTAGATGACCGCGTCCCGCCACCAGTCGCGGTGCTGGGCGACGGTGGCGACGGCGGAGTCGGTGGCCGGGGCTGCAGAGTGCTGCTGGCTCATGGCGTCCTTGGTGAATGACGGAGTTCGGGTCATGGCGTGGGTGCGGCGGATGCGGGCCCGGACGTGCGAGACGGCCGCGGTGCCGGCGGGGTCTGAGGACACCGCGGCCGTCTCACCCGCGCGGACGGCCGCGCGGGAGCCTCGGGCGGGACGGGGCGTCAGCCCTTCGTGCCGCCGGCGGTGAGGCCGGTGACGAGGTTCTTCTGCACGAGGTAGAAGAACACGGACACCGGTATCGCGATCAGCACGGCGGTGGCGGCCATGTAGTTCCACTGGGCGTCGTGCTGGCTGACGAAGGTCTGCAGGCCGACGGCGAAGGTGTACTTCGAGTCGTCCAGCAGGAAGGTCGTCGCGAAGGCGACCTCGCTGACGGCCGTGATGAAGTTGTAGAAGGCGGCCACGGCCAGGCCCGGCCGGGCCAGCGGCAGGATCAGCCGGAAGAAGGTGCCGAAGGGGCTGAGCCCGTCCACGCGTCCGGCTTCGTCGATCTCGAAGGGAATGGTGTCGAAGTAGCCCTTGAGCAGCCAGGCGCTGTAGGGCACGGCCGTGGTGCAGTTGATGACGATCAGCGCCCAGTAGGTGTCGATGAGTCCGAGTTCGCTGAAGATCTCGTACATCGGCACGATCAGGATGGCGATCGGGAAGGCCTGGGTGAGCAGCAGCACCCACATCAGCGACTTGTAGCCGGGGAAGCGCATGCGCGAGACCGCGTAGCCGGTGGTCGCGGCGGCGAAGACACCGATCAGGGTGGTGCCGATGGCCACGATCATCGTCGACTTGAACCAGTCGAAGAACTCGGTGTGCTCCAGCACGAAGCTGTAGTTGGAGAAGGTCAGCTTGTGCGCGATGGCGCCCGGGTGCAGGTAGTCGTCCTTGTCCGGGCCGAGGGACAGGTAGAACAGCCAGACCACGGGGGCGAGGGCGATCAGGCTCGCGACGGTGAGCCCGCCGTGCAGCAGGGCGACGCCGAGCGGGCCGCGCGCGCCCCGCCCGCGGGAGCGGGGCCGGGGTGCCGGGGCGCCGGCGGGTGCGGTCACGGTCTTTTCCAGGGTCGGGGTGCTCATGGCGGCGGCTCCTGCGGCGTCAGACGGCGAGCTGGTCATTGCGCTTCAGCCAGCGGAAGTAGAAGGAGGTGAAGACGGTCAGCAGCGACAGCAGCAGCACACCGTAGGCGGCCGACTGCGCGAAGTCACGCGGTTGCTGTCCGAAGCCCAGGAAGTAGGCCCAGGTGACGAGGATCTGGGCGTCGGGCGCGCCGGTGGGGCCGAACAGCAGGAAGATGATCGCGAACTGGTTGAAGGTCCAGATGATGCCGAGCAGGACGACGGTGGAGCTGACCGAGCGCAGACCCGGCAGCGTGACGTGCCGGAAGCGCTGCAAGGGGCTCGCGCCGTCCATCTCCGCCGCCTCGTAGAGGGAGGGGTCGATGGACTGCAGTCCGCCCAGCAGGGAGAGCATCATGAACGGCACACCGCACCAGGTGTTGACCATGATCGCGGCGAACCGCTGCCAGAAGGTGTCCTCCAGCCACTGCGGCTGGGGCAGGTGGAGGGTGCCGAGGATCTGGTTGAGCACGCCGGAGTCGGAGAGCATGATCCGCCACGAGAAGACGGTGACGAAGGTGGGCACCGCCCAGGGCAGGACCAGCAGCAGCCGGTAGAAGGTGCGGCCGCGCAGCTTCTGGTTCAGCATGAGCGCCAGGCCGAGGCCCAGCGTGTAGTGCAGGAAGACGCAGGCCGCCGTCCAGAACACGGTCCACAGGAAGTGCGACCAGAAGCGGTCGTACGACGTCGGGCCGAAGAGGATGTCCTGGTAGTTGTCCAGACCGATGAACCGGTAGGTGGCGGCGATGTGGTTGACGCCGATCGTGCGCGCCGAGTTCAGGCTGTTGGCGTCGGTGAGGGTGAGGTACAGGCCCCGCACCAGCGGGTAGCCGACGATGACGCCGAGCACGACGACCACCGGGGCGATCATCGCGTAGGCGTACCAGTGCTTCTGGTAGCCGTTCTTGATGCGCTGCCCGAGCCCGGGCCGAGGCGCGCGGTCACCGCGGCGCTTGCCGGACGCGCGGTCGATGGCGACTGTCATGGTTCGACACCTTCATTGGTTCACGTGGTCGGGGCCGGGTACAGGGCGGTGGCCGCCGGAACCTTCCCTCCTGCGGAGAGGTTCCGACGGCCACACGGGCTCACTTGCTGAAGTCGGGCACCAGCTTGGCGATGGCCAGCTCGGCGTTGCTCAGACCCTTGTCCAGCGACTCCTTGCCACCGGCGATCTTCGGCAGCTCGGTGTCCAGCGGGCCCCACAGGGAGCTGTACTCGGGCAGCGCCGGGCGCGGCTGGGCGGCGGGCAGGACGCCCTGGAAGCCGGCGATCCCGGGGTCGGTCTTGACCTGGGCGGTGTAGGCGTCGTCCCGGGTGGGCAGCGTGGAGTTCTTCAGGGCGACGGTCGACTGGGACTTCGCGGAGGTCATGAACTTCACGAACTTCAGCGCCGCGTCCTGGTGGGCCTGGTCCGAGCCGGCGTAGACCGAGAGGTTGTGGCCGCCGGTCGGGGCGCCCGCCTTGCCGCTGGAGCCGGCCGGGACGGTGGCGATGCCGAGGTTGGCCTTGTCCGCGAAGGCGCTGCCCTTGTAGAAGTTGGTGATCTCCCACGGGCCCTGGACGATCGCGGCGACCTTGCCGTTGACGAACGCGTCCTGGATGTGCGCGTAGGCGTCGGCGGTGGTGTCGGCCTTGTGCAGGCCCTTGCCGGAGAAGGTGCTCAGCCAGGTGCCGTAGGCCTTCTTGGCCGCGGGCGAGTTCACGGTGATCTTCTTGGCGGAGGCGTCGACGGTGTCGGCGCCCTCGCCGTAGAGGAAGGACTGGGCGTAGTAGGCCTGGGTGGAACCCCAGTAGCCGTCGACCTTCGTCTTGGCCTTGATCTTGGCGGCGTCGCTCTTCAGCTCGTCCCAGGTCTTGGGGGCCTCGGTGATGCCGGCCTTCTCGAACAGGGCCTTGTTGTAGACGAGGGCGAGGGTGTCGGTGACCAGCGGCACGCCGTAGGTCTTGCCCTGGTACTTGGCCTGCTCGATCAGGTTCGGCTGGAACTTGGCCTGGTCGGCGAGGGCCTCGGTGCCGTCCAGCGGCAGGAAGTAGCCCTTCTTCGCGAAGGCGGGGGTCCAGCCGACCTCGGAGCGCAGCACGTCCGGGGCGCCCTTGGCACCGGCGGCCGTGTCGAACTTGTTCTGCGCCTGATCGAAGGGCACGTTGACGTACTTGACCTTGATGTTCTTGTTGGCCGCCTCGAACTGCGAGACGAGGCCCTTGTACGTCGGCGCCTCATTGGTGGCGTTGGAGGTGTCCCACCAGGTGATGGTGACCGGGCCGTCCGACTTGCCTTCGCTGTCGTCGTTCCCGCCGCACGCCGTCGCCGTGAGGGCGAGGGACGCCACCAGCGCGGAGGCCGCTATGCCACGCCGCATGAGTTCTCCTTGAAGTTCAAAGCCCTGAAATGCAGGATGCGGTCCCGTCCGCCGCCCCTGCGACTGCCGACTGCGCCGTTGCGGCCAGCGGGCGACGTGAACGTAACAGCCATGTAAGCGTTGCGAAAGACCTTGCAGAAAAAAAGTGCAAGACGACCGGGGAGTTACCCGGATGTGACCTGCCCTAGACCCCGCCGCAACCGGGATGCGGGGCCGCTCAGCGGAGTGGGCGGCACTTGTGCAAGACTCTGCAAGCTCTTGCCGCGTGGTGCCGTAACCGCTCTCATTCGTTGCGAAGGACGCCCGCCAGGAGCCGAAAACCGGAGGCCGACATCACGAAGGACGAGGTAGCGCGATGACGCAGCAACCCGCAGCGGGCCGTCTCTCCGCCCGCCGCGCACGGCGTCCGGTCGGTGGGCAAGGCGAGAGACGACCGGTACAGTCCATTGCCGTGACCACACGGCTTGCCGATATCGCAGCGCAGGCGGGGGTGAGCGAAGCGACCGTCAGCCGGGTGCTCAACGGCAAGCCCGGTGTCGCCGCCACCACCCGCCAGTCCGTGCTGGCCGCGCTCGACGTCCTCGGGTACGAGCGTCCTGTCCGGCTGCGCCAGCGCAGCGAGGGGCTGGTCGGTCTGATCACCCCGGAGCTGGAGAACCCGATATTCCCGGCCCTGGCCCAGGTCATCGGCCAGGCGCTGACCCGCCAGGGCTACACCCCGGTGCTCGCCACGCAGACCCCGGGCGGGTCCACGGAGGACGAGCTGACCGAGATGCTCGTGGACCGCGGCGTGGCCGGCATCATCTACGTCTCCGGACTGCACGCGGACACCACCGCCGACATGCAGCGCTACGAGCGGCTGCGCGCGCAGGGCGTGCCGTTCGTGCTGGTCGACGGATTCTCGCCGAAGGTGCAGGCGCCGTTCATCTCCCCCGACGACCGGGCCGCGATGGCGCTCGCGGTGACGCACCTCGCGTCGCTGGGGCACACCACGATCGGGCTGGCGCTCGGTCCGAAGCGGTTCGTGCCGGTGCAGCGCAAGATCGAGGGCTTCGTCCGCTCCATGCAGGACCAGGTGGGCCTCGGCGCCGAAGAGGTGGAGACCAAGCTCGTCCAGCACTCGCTGTACACCCTGGAGGGCGGGCAGGCCGCCGCGACCTCGCTGATCGGCCGCGGCTGCACGGCCGTGGTGTGCGCCAGCGACATGATGGCCCTCGGTGCCATACGGGCGGCCCGGCAGCTCGGCCTGGAGGTTCCCCGGGACGTGTCGGTGGTCGGCTTCGACGACTCCCCGCTGATCGCCTTCACCGACCCGCCGCTGACCACGGTCCGCAAGCCGGTGCCGGCCATGGGTCAGGCGGCGGTGCGCACGCTGCTGGAGGAGATCGGCGGTACGCCCGCCCCGCACAGCGAGTTCGTCTTCATGCCCGAGCTGGTGGTGCGCGGCTCGACCGCCTCCGCCCCCGGGGACCGCACCCGCTCCTGAGCCGCTCCGGGCGGCGCCGCTCCTTCGGGGGGACGGGCCGTGACCACCCCCGCGCGGACGGGGGCGTGAGCGCCTGCCGGGCGGCCTGACACCGGTGTTTCACGGGCGGACGTGCGGCGCCCGGCCGGCCTTGGGATGATCGGTCGAAGACCGCTTTTCTGGCAGACTGCGTGCCTATGACTGATTCGACCGTGACAGAGCAGGAAGGTCGCGAACAGGCGGCCGTTCCGCGCACTGTCACGGGCGGGCGCGGACCCGGCCGGCTGCGCCGGCTGCGCAGCCCGAGCCGGCCCCGGCTCGCCGTCGAGATCCTGCTGGTCGCGGTGAGTTACTGGACGTACTCGCTGATCCGCAACGCCGTGCCGGAGCGGCGGGCCCAGGCGCTGCGCAACGCCGACTGGATCTGGCGGGCGGAGCACCAGCTCGGGATCGCCGTCGAGGCGACGGTCAACCGGGCCGTGAACTCGGTGTCCTGGCTGATCGTCGGCATGAACTACTACTACGCCACACTGCACTTCGTGATCACGCTCGGTGTCCTGGTGTGGCTGTTCCGCAGTCATCCGGGCCGGTACGCGGCGACCCGCACGGTGCTGTTCGCGACCACGGGCGTGGCCCTGGCCGGTTACTGGCTGTTCCCGCTCGCCCCGCCCCGGCTGATGGACGCCGGGCACTTCGTCGACACCGTGATGATCCACCACACCTGGGGCTCGATGGCCTCCGGCGACCTGAAGCACATGTCGAACCAGTACGCGGCGATGCCGTCCATGCACATCGGCTGGTCGCTGTGGTGCGGCCTGACCGTCTTCGCGCTGGCCTCGGTGCCGTGGGTGCGCGTGCTGGGCCTGCTGTACCCGGCGCTGACCCTGGTCGTGATCGTCGCCACCGCCAACCACTTCTGGCTCGACGCGGTCGGCGGCGTCCTCTGCCTCGCCTTCGGCTTCGCCCTGGCCCGGCTCTGGTACGGCGCCCAGCCGTACGCCCTGCCGAGGGCGGCCGCGGCGCCGGCCCCGGCGCCTCAGACCTGCGGCGCCGCGTAGAACAGGTCCTCCACCACCGTGCGCGCCTTGCGGGTGGTACGGCGGTAGACGTCGAGCATGTCGCCCGCGTGACCGGTCCCGTAGCCGAGGTAGCGGCCCACGGCGGCGAGTTCCCGGGGCTCGGTCGGGAAGGTGTCACCGGCCCGGCCGCGCACCAGCATCACGGCGTTGCGCACCCGGGTCGCCAGCACCCAGGCCTCGTCCAGGGTGGCCGTCTCCTCGTCGGTGAGCAGCCCGGCCGCCCGGGCGGCGGACAGCGCCTCACGGGTGCGGGTGGTGCGCAGCCCCGGCTGCGTCCAGCCGTGCCGCATCTGGAGCAGCTGGACGGTCCACTCCACGTCCGACAGGCCGCCGGGGCCGAGCTTGGTGTGCAGCTTGGGGTCGGCGCCGCGCGGCAGGCGCTCGGCCTCCATCCGGGCCTTGAGGCGGCGGATCTCGCGGACCGCGTCCTCACCGAGGCCGTGCGCGGGGTAGCGCAGCGGGTCGATCAGCTCGATGAACCGGTCGCCCAGCTCCGCGTCCCCGGCGACCGGCTGGGCCCGCAGCAACGCCTGCGACTCCCAGCCCAGGGACCAGCGGCGGTAGTAGGCCTCGTACGACCGCAGGGTGCGCACCAGCGGACCCGACTTGCCCTCCGGGCGCAGGCCGGCGTCGATGAGCAGCGGCGGGTCGGCGCTGGGCAGCTGGAGCAGCCGCCGCATCTCCGCGACGACCTTGTTGGCGGCGGCCGACGCCTGCTGCTCGTCGGCGCCCTCCCAGGGCTCGTGGACGAACAGGACGTCGGCGTCGGAGCCGTAGCCCAGTTCGTGGCCGCCGAAGCGGCCCATCCCGATGATGGCGAACCGGGTGGGCAGGCGGTCGCCCCAGCCGTCGCGGACCACCGCGCGCAGGGCGCCGGCCAGGGTGGCCGCCGTGAGGTCGGAGATCGCGCCGCCCACCCGGTCCACCAGGGCGCCCTCGTCGGCCTCGGCCGGGCTGGCCTCGGTGCCGTAGGAGCCGACGATGTCGGCGGCGGCCGTACGGAACAGTTCGCGGCGCCGGACGCCGCGGACCGCGGTGACGCCCTGCGCGGCGTTCGCGGCGCGGCCCGCCGCGGCGAGCGTCTCCTGCTCCAGGTGGGCGCGGGCGCGCGGCTCCAGGCCGCTGCCGTCGCCGTCGCCGAGCAGGGCGACCGCCTCGGGCGCGCGCATGAGCAGGTCGGGGGCGAGCCGGCCGGCCGACAGCACCCGGGCGAGGTTCTCGGCGGCGGCGCCCTCGTCCCGCAGCAGCCGCAGGTACCAGGGCGTCTTGCCGAGCGCGTCGGAGACCTTGCGGAAGTTGAGCAGGCCCGCGTCGGGGTCGGCGGAGTCGGCGAACCAGCCCAGCAGCACGGGCAGCAGGGTGCGCTGGATGGCGGCCTTGCGGCTGACGCCGGAGGCGAGGGCCTCCAGGTGGCGCAGGGCGGCGGCCGGGTCGGCGTAGCCGAGGGCGACCATGCGTTCGCGGGCCGCCTCGGCGCTCAGCCGGGCCTCGCCGGGGGCGAGCTGGGCGACCGCGTCGAGCAGCGGGCGGTAGAACAGCTTCTCGTGCAGGCGGCGCACCACCCCGGTGTGCCGCTTCCACTCGCGGGTCAGGTCGGTCACCGGGTCGGCCCGCAGCCCCAGCGAACGGCCGAGGCGGCGCAGGTCGGCCGCGTCCTCGGGGACGAGGTGGGTGCGGCGCAGCCGGTGCAGCTGGATCCGGTGCTCCATGGAGCGCAGGAAGCGGTACGCCGCGTCGAGCTGCTCGGCGTCGGCGCGGCCCACGTAACCGCCCGCCGCCAGCGCCTGGAGGGCGTCCAGGGTGGTGCCGCTGCGCAGGGAGGCGTCGGCGCGGCCGTGCACCAGCTGGAGCAGCTGGACGGCGAACTCGACGTCCCGCAGGCCACCGGGGCCGAGCTTCAGCTCGCGGTCGACCTCGGCGACGGGGATGTTCTCCACCACCCGGCGGCGCATCTTCTGCACGTCGGCGACGAAGTTCTCGCGCTCGGCGGCCTTCCACACCAGCGGGCCGAGGGCGTCGGTGTAGGCCTGCCCCAGCTCGGCGTCCCCGGCCACCGGGCGGGCCTTGAGCAGCGCCTGGAACTCCCAGGTCTTGGCCCAGCGCTGGTAGTAGGCGACATGGCTGCTGAGGGTGCGCACCAGGGGGCCGTTGCGGCCCTCGGGGCGCAGGTTGGCGTCGACCGGCCAGATCGAGCCCTCGACGGTGGTCTCCGAGCAGATCCGCATCATGTGCGAGGCCAGCTTGGTGGCCGCCCGGATCGCCTTGCCCTCGTCGGCTCCGGCGGCGCCGTCGGCGGTCTCACCGACGAAGATCACGTCGACGTCGGAGACGTAGTTCAGCTCGTGGCCGCCGCACTTGCCCATGGCGATCACCGCAAGCCGGCAGGCGGCGGCGTCCTCGGGGGCGGCGGCGCGGGCCAGGGCGAGGGCGGCGCGCAGGGTGGCGGTGGCGAGGTCGGCCAGCTCGGCGGCGGTCTGGTCGACGCCGGTGGTGCCGCACACGTCCCGGGCGGCGATGGACAGCAGGCAGCGGCGGTAGGCGACGCGCAGGGAGACCGGGTCGGTGACGGCGGCCAGGCCGCGCTCGAACTCCTCCACCCCCGGGTGCAGGTCCCGGGGCTCGTAGGTGACCAGGGCCTCCCAGTCCCGCGGATGCCGGGCGAGGTGGTCGGCGAGGGCCGCCGAGGCGCCCAGGACGCCCAGCAGGCGGTCGCGCAGCGGCTTGGCGGCTATCACGGTGTCCAGCAGCTCGCGGCGGGCGGTGGGGCCGGGCTGCGCCTCCAGCAGCCGGACCAGGCCCAGCAGGGCGAGGTCGGGGTCGGCGGTGGCGCCCAGCGCCTCCAGCAGCACCGGGTCGTCGCGGACCGGGGCCAGCTCGGCGCTGTCCAGCAGCCGCTCGGCGGCGGAGGCGTCGGTGAAGCCGTGCCGCAGCAGTCGCGTGAAGGTGCTGCTCCTGCGCCCCGGCGTCATCCGCGGCCTCCCCTCGATCAAGGTCGTCCTGGCCAGAGCCTAACCGGAGAGTACGGCCGTGGCTCCGGGACGGACGGGCTGTGCTCCGGGCCGGCCGGGGCGCGGGCGGTGCGCTGCGCTGCGCCTGAGGTGCGCTGGGTCCGGGGCGCGGGCGGTGCGCCGGGCCTGAGGTGCGCCGGGTCCGGGGTGCGGATCAGGTGGCCGTCCGGTGGCCTGTGGGCCGGGGCGCGGGTGCCGGGGTGGCCGGCCGGCCCACGCGGTGACCGGGCCCGTCCGCGGGCTCCGTGGGCAGGTCGAAGAGCGGCTGCTGCGAGGCCTGCGGAACCCGTGCGGCCTCCGGGACCTTCCGGACCTGGTGCGGCACCGTCGCGCCCAGCAGGCGGCGCATGCGGGCCGCCGCGTCCACGGCGGCATCGGCGCAGCAGTTGTTGAACAGCACGTGGACCTGGTCCGCGCGGTCGGCGAGGGCGCGGATGCGCGGCAGCCACTCGGTCAGCTCCCGTTCCGTGTAGGCGTGCCGGAAGCGGTCCTCCTTGCTGCCGGTCCCCCAGTGCGGGCTGCGGCCGTGGAAGCGGACCACCGCGAGCCGGCCGGTGGTGACGGGCGCGACGGGCGGCATGGAGGTGGGCAGCCCCTGGGCGGTGTCGACGGCCACGGCGGTGGCGTCGAGGCCGGTGAGCAGCGCGGCCGTGGCCCGCCCCCGGTCGCCCTGCCACCAGCCCGGGTGGCGGAACTCCACCGCGAACGGCCAGTCACGGGCGCGCTCCCGGCACGCCGCGACGAAGGCCTCGGACCGGGGGCCGGGGGTGAGGGAGGGCGGGAACTGGAAGAGCAGGGTGCCCAGCCGCCCGGCCTCGCGCAGGGGGCGCACGGCCTCGGCGTACCGGGCCCACACCTCCGCCAGCAGCCCTCCGTCCACACCGTCCACCCGGTCAGCCCGGTCCGCCCCGCGGGTGCGGGTGAACGCCGGCCGTAAGTCGGCGGGCAGCGCGGCCGGCCGGGTGGGGTGGCCGGTGAGCAGGGAGAACGCCTTGACGTCGAAGCGGAAGCCGGCCGGTGTGCGCTCCGCCCAGAGCCGGGTGGTGCGCGGGCTCGGCAGCGCGTAGTACGGCGAGTCGGCCTCGACCACCGGGAACCGCTCGGCGTAGTGCCGCAGCCGGCCCTCGGCGTCGCGCCGCCCGCGCGGGTACCAGCCGCTCGTCACCAGCGCCCGGTCCGTCCAGCCGCACGCGCCCACGAGGATGTCCGCCATGGGCCGCGGGTACCCGGCGGACCCGGGATACGCACGTGGAGACCGGCATCGGCATACCGGGACCGGCACGCCGTGACCGGGCGCCTCCGGCGGGCGGAGGCCGGCAGTTCACGTGGTCTTCATCCGCCGGGTTGCGTCCCGTGGCGCACGGGAATATTGGCGTGTGCATGCTCTGACCGCACCGCCAGCCCCGTCCCCGACACCGGAGGTTGATGTGTCCGGCAGTTCCGTGTACCGCCGTGCCCGTACCGTCGTTGCGTCCACGACCGCCCTCGCCGCCGCCGCGATCGGGCTGTGGACCGGGCTCGGCAGCGGCTCCGCGCAGGCCGCGGGCGCCGTGCCGACCCCCGCCCACGTGGTCGTCGTCGTCTTCGAGAACCACGCCTACAGCCAGGTCATCGGCTCCTCCAGCGCGCCCTACATCAACTCCCTGAAGGCGGGCGGCGCCAGTCTCAGCCAGTCCTACGCCGAGACCCACCCGAGCCAGCCCAACTACTTCGCCCTGTTCTCCGGCTCCACCCAGGGCATCACCGACGACAGCTGCTACACCCCCGGCTTCTCCTCGGCCGCCAACCTGGCCTCCGAGCAGCTCGCCGCGGGCCGCACCTGGGCCAGCTACAACGAGACCCTGCCCAGCCAGGGCTCGACCACGTGCAGCAGCGGCGACTACGCCCGCAAGCACAACCCCTGGTTCGGCTTCAGCAACGTGCCGACGTCGTCCGCGAAGACGTTCGCCCAGTTCCCGGCGGACTACTCGACGCTGCCCCAGCTGTCCTTCGTGGTCCCCGACCTGTGCAGCGACATGCACGACTGCTCGGTGGCCACCGGTGACACCTGGCTGAAGAACAACCTCGGCGCGTACGCCACCTGGGCGAAGACCCACAACAGCCTCCTGGTCGTCACCTTCGACGAGGACAACCGGCTCAGCGGCAACCGCATCCCGACGGTCCTGTACGGCCAGCCGGTGACGGCCGGGGCCACCTCGTCGACCACCTACAACCACTACGACCTGCTGCGCACCCTGGAGGACTCCCAGGGCCTGACCACGCACGCGGGCAACGCGGCCGGCGCCAAGGACATCACGGGTATCTGGGCGTCCTGACATGTACGTAGCGGACAGCCGCGCGAGCACCTCCCCCGCGCCGGCGTCCGCGCACGGCGCCGTCCGGCCCCCCGCCGGGCGGCGCCGCGCCGCGGTCGCCCCCACCGTGCTCGCCCTCGGAACGGTCAGCCTGGTCACCGACGTGTCGTCCGAGATGGTCACGGCGGTGCTCCCGCTCTACCTGGTGACGGGCCTCGGCCTGTCCCCGCTCGGCTTCGGCCTCCTCGACGGCGTCTACAACGGCTTCTCGGCGGTCGTACGGCTGGCCGGGGGCCACCTCGCCGACCGGGGCGGCGGCCGGCACAAGTGGGTGGCGGGGCTCGGCTACGGCGTCTCGGCCCTCTGCAAGCCGCTGCTGCTGCTCGCGCACACCCTCACCCCCATCGGCCTGGTGCTGGCCGCCGACCGCACGGGCAAGGGCCTGCGCACCGCGCCCCGCGACGCGCTGATCTCCCTCTCCAGCGCCCCGGACGCCCGTGGCCGCGCCTTCGGGGTGCACCGCGCGATGGACACGGCGGGCGCCCTGCTCGGGCCCCTGGCGGCGTTCCTCATCCTGCGGGCTACGGTGGACGGGTACGACGCGGTGTTCACGGTCAGCTTCTGCGTGGCCGTCCTCGGCGTACTGGTACTCGTCCTCTTCGTACCGGGCGCCCGCACCCCGGCACCGGATGCGGCCCCGGACCCGGCCCAGGCAGAGGCTGCTCCCACCCTGCGGGCCGCCCTCGCCCTGCTCCGCCGCCGCGACCTGCGCCGCATCACGCTCTGCGCGCTGTTGCTGGGTCTGGCCACGGTCAGCGACTCGTTCGTGTACCTGCTGCTCCAGCGCCGGCTCGGCGTGCCCGACCGCTGGTTCGCGCTGCTGCCGCTGGGCACGGCGGCCGGGTTCCTGCTGCTGGCCGTACCGCTGGGCCGGCTGGCGGACCGGGTGGGGCGCCGGCGGGTCTTCCTCGGCGGCCACGGCGCGCTGCTCCTCGCCTACGCGCTCCTGCTCACCTCCTGGCACGGCGGCGCCCTGCCCTACGCCGTCCTCGCCCTGCACGGCGGCTTCTACGCGGCCACCGACGGCGTGCTGATGGCCGCCGCCTCGGACAGCGTGCCCGAGGCGCTGCGCTCGTCCGGGCTCGCGCTCGTGCAGACCGGGCAGGCGCTGGCCCGGTTCGCCTGCTCGCTGCTGTTCGGCGCGGCCTGGACGGTGTGGGGCGAGCGGGCGGCGCTGGCGGGCGCGGCGGTCGCGCTGGCCGGGTGCGCCCTGTTCTCGCTCACCCTCCGCACCGAGGGCACCCCGGGCGGCCCCGGCACCCCCGACGTCCCGCACGTGAGAGGCACGACGACCGCATGACCGTACGCAACCGCATCCTCGTCCTCGTGTCGGCCGTCGCCGTGCTGGCGGCGGTCGCCCTGGCGTCCGTCCTGCACGCGTCGGCGCGGGCGGAGCGCCGGGAGCACACCCAGGCGGGCGGCCCCCGGGTCACCGCGGGCACGGTGAGCCTCACGCGCCCCGGCCGCCTGGTGTTCCGCAACATGGCGTGGGGCCCGCACCGCGACGAGCTGACCACGGTCCCCGCGTCCGACCCCGCCGGCCCGCGCACCGCCTCCGGGGTCACGTGCCTGCGCTTCCACGCCGCCGCCGGCACCGGCGTGTGCCTCCAGGCGGTGCACGGGGCCGTCTCGGACACCTACCGGGCGCTGGTCCTCGACGCCCGCCTGCACGAGCGGGCCCGCTACGACGTCCCCGGCATCCCCTCCCGGGCCCGGGTCTCCCCCACCGGTCACTTCGCCGCGTGGACGGCGTTCGTGGGCGGCGACTCCTACGCCGGTACGAAGTTCTCCACCCGCGCGGCCATCGTGGACACCAGGACCGGCGCGCTGATCCCGACCCTGGAGTCCTTCCGCATCGTCAAGGACGGCCACGGCTACCGGGCGGCCGACGTCAACTTCTGGGGCGTCACCTTCGCGGCGGACGACCGCACCTTCTACGCGACGCTGGCGACCGGGGGCAGCACCTACCTGGTCCGCGGGGACCTGCGCGCCCGCACGGTCACCACCGTGCACCGCAACGTCGAGTGCCCGTCCCTCTCCCCCGACGGCACCCGCGTCGCCTACAAGAAACGCGTCCCCGGCCTCCCCGCGGACGCCCCTTGGCGCCTGTACGTCCTCGACCTGCGCACCGGGCGCGAGACTCCGCTGGCCGAGACCCGCAGCGTCGACGACCAGGCGGTCTGGCGCGACTCCCGCACCCTCGCCTACGCCCTCCCCGGCGACTACGGCGCCGACCTCTACACCGTCCCCGCCGACGGCACAGGCACCCCCCGCCGCCTCACCCCCTCAGCCCTCTCCCCGGCCTACCTGGACTGACCCGCGGGCGCCGCGGGCACGTCACCTGGGGGCGCGGCGGTTCCGGCGGAGCTTGTAGGCGACACGGACGGTCACGAGGCCGAGGACCAGCTGGGTGCCGAAGAGCAGGACGTACCAGCGTGGGGCGTCGAACAGGGCGCCCCACACGGCCCAGGCCAGGGCGCCCATACCCATGCTGACGGTGGCGACGAACGTCCAGGACCTGGCGACCGACGGCCCCTGGTCCGTCTCCTCGGCCTGCGCGGTGCCGTCCTGCTTGGCGACGACGCCCTGGCTCACCTGGCTTCTCAGCGCTCTGACCGCTCGGACCTTGGCGTCGCCGGTGAGTTCGGGGTGCTCACGCTCGATCTGCTCCTTGGCGTCCTTGAGATTCATCGTTCCCTTCCTTGGGGCGCATGAGCCGACCGGGACGGCCCGGGGGCCGTGAGACGTCGTGTGGCCGACCGCTGCGAGCGGTCGGCCACACGGGAACGTCAGCGTCTCAGACCGTCCTGACCTGCGACTACAGCACCGGCAGGTTCTTGCGCAGCTCGAACGCGGTGACCTCGCTGCGGTACTCCTCCCACTCCGACTTCTTGTTGCGGAGGAAGAAGTCGAAGACGTGCTCGCCGAGGGTCTCGGCGACCAGCTCGCTGCGTTCCATGAGGGTGAGGGCCTCGCCGAGGTTCTGCGGGAGGGGTTCGATGCCCATGGCGCGGCGCTCGGCGTCGGAGAGGGCCCAGACGTCGTCCTCGGCGCCCGGGGGCAGTTCGTAGCCCTCCTCGATGCCCTTGAGGCCGGCGGCGAGCAGGAGGGCGTAGGCCAGGTAGGGGTTGGCGCCGGAGTCGAGGGAGCGGACCTCGACGCGGGCCGAGCCGGTCTTGCCGGGCTTGTACATCGGGACGCGGACCAGGGCCGAGCGGTTGTTGTGGCCCCAGCAGATGTAGGAGGGTGCCTCGCCGCCGGCGCCGGCGGTGCGCTCGGAGCCGCCCCAGATGCGCTTGTAGGAGTTCACCCACTGGTTGGTGACCGCGGAGATCTCCGCCGCGTGCTTGAGCAGGCCCGCGATGAAGGAGCGGCCGACCTTGGAGAGCTGGTACTCCGAGCCGGACTCGTAGAACGCGTTGCGGTCGCCCTCGAAGAGGGAGAGGTGGGTGTGCATGCCGGAGCCGGGGTGCTCGGAGAACGGCTTGGGCATGAAGGTCGCCTGGACGCCCTGCTCCAGCGCCACCTGCTTCATGACCAGGCGGAACGTCATGATGTTGTCCGCCGTGGAGAGCGCGTCGGCGTAGCGCAGGTCGATCTCCTGCTGGCCGGGGGCACCCTCGTGGTGGGAGAACTCCACCGAGATGCCCATGGACTCCAGCATGGTGATCGCCTGGCGGCGGAAGTCCATGCCGATGTTCTGCGGAGTGTGGTCGAAGTAGCCGGAGTTGTCGGCCGGGGTGGGGCGGGAGCCGTCCAGCGGGCGGTCCTTCAGCAGGAAGAACTCGATCTCCGGGTGCGTGTAGAAGGTGAAGCCCAAGTCGGAGGTGCGGGCCAGGGCGCGCTTGAGGACGTAGCGCGGGTCCGCGAAGGACGGGGAGCCGTCCGGCATGAGGATGTCGCAGAACATCCGGGCGGTGCCCGGTGCCTCGGCGCGCCAGGGCAGGACCTGGAAGGTGGAGGGGTCCGGCTTGGCGATCATGTCGGACTCGTAGACCCGGGCGAAGCCTTCGATCGCGGAGCCGTCGAAGCCGATGCCCTCGTCGAAGGCCTGCTCCAGCTCGGCCGGGGCCACGGCGACGGACTTGAGGAAGCCCAGCACGTCCGTGAACCACAGGCGAACGAACCGGATGTCGCGCTCCTCCAAGGTCCGGAGTACGAACTCCTGCTGCTTGTCCATCTTCCGCTTCCCCATCCTTGCTGGTCAGGCCGCCTGTCCCCGAGACCCCGGAGGCGGTCGGGCACCTGAGCATCCCACCACAACACCATTTCGTGCGCGTTGCGGACCATGATCGACCGGCCGTCCGCGGCCTGAAGGCCAGGCATCCGGGAGGTGTACCGCTCTGCCGCCCATCTTGCCTGCTCGGGCCGCCGTACGTAATGCCGGGCGGCCTGCCGCGTGCGGGAACGGCCGCGGGCCGGTGAGCGGACCCGTGAGCGGAGTCGTGAGCGGGGCGGCGGGCACCGGCCGGGCGGGCCTGGCACCGCCGCATATCGGCCAGTCCTCAGGTCGTGCGTCGGCCATCCGCACGCGGTTTTGCGGACGCGGCCTACGGCACCGCCGCCTGCCCCCACTACGATCAGCTGGCCCCACCCGTCCCGTCCGTTTCCCAGAAGGACACATGCCATGGGTTCCGCCAAGAACACCAGCAGCACCGCGCGCCAGGAGCGCGTGGCGGAGATGCGGCGCGCCGAGCAGGCCCGCGAGCGGCGCACCCGGGTGCTCACCGTCGTCGCGAGCCTCGTGGTCGTCGCCGGTCTCGTGGTGGGCGGTGTCGTCCTGGTGCGGCACCGGTCGGACACGTCGGCCGCCTCGGGCGACTCGGCGGACGCGAAGGGCGCCGGGGACTCGGGGCACTTCACGACCGGCAAGGACGGGGTGCGGACGTGGAGCGGGAAGCTGGGGCGGACCCACGTCACGGCGAAGGTGGCGTACCCGATGCACCCTCCGGTCGGCGGCAACCACAATCCGGTCTGGCTGAACTGCAACGGCGACGTGTACACCTCGCCCGTGCAGGACGAGACCGCCGTGCACGCGCTGGAGCACGGCGCGGTCTGGGTGACGTACACCGCCAAGGCGAAGAAGGCGGACGTGGCGGCGCTCGCGGCCAAGGTGAAGAAGACGCCGTACTCGCTGATGAGCCCGTACGAGAAGCAGAGCGCGCCGCTGATCCTGTCGGCGTGGGGCCACCAGCTGGCGGTGAAGGGCGCGGGCGACCCGGCCGTCGACACGTTCTTCGCGACCTACGTGCAGGGCGCGCAGACGCCGGAGCCGGGTGCCTCGTGCACCGGCGGGGCGATGAAGTGAGGCACCGGCACGCCGGGTGGGTGGCGGGAACGGCGGCGGCGGTGCTGGTCGCGGCCGGCGCGATCACCTACGCGGTCGCCGAGGACGGGCGGTCGGGCGCCGGTACGGCCGTGCCGGGCGCCGAGTCGGCGGACGCCGGGTTCGCCCGGGACATGGCCGTGCACCACCAGCAGGCGGTCGAGATGTCGTACATCGTGCGCGACCGCACGCGGGACGAGGACGTGCGGCGGCTCGCCTACGACATCGCGCAGACGCAGGCCAACCAGCGCGGGATGCTGCTGGGCTGGCTGGATCTGTGGGGTCTGCCGAAGGTGTCGGCCCAGCCGCCGATGACCTGGATGGGCATGGGCGACATGGCCTCCGGCAAGGGCGGCGCGCTGATGCCGGGGATGGCGACGGACACCGAGCTGAACCGGCTGGAGAAGCTGAGCGGCAGGCAGGCGGAGGTGCTCTACCTCCAGCTGATGACGAACCATCACAAGGGCGGTGTCCACATGGCCGAGGGCTGTGTGGCCCGGTGCACGGTGGGAGTGGAGAAGCGGCTCGCGCAGGGGATGGTGGACGGCCAGCAGTCGGAGATCCAGCTGATGGCCGACATGCTGAAGGAGCGCGGCGCCACGGCCGGCCGCTGACACCGCCGGTGTTGCCGAGCGGTGGTTTCCGGCCGTCGGGCGGTGTTGACGAAAGCCCCCAATTCGCCCTGGATGAACGTTCCTTGAGCTTCTCTTGACTCCCGCGTTCCCCTGGCATGAACGGTTCATCGAAAGAGTGACCCCCATCGTGTGATCTTCGCGGGCCGACACCGCCGCGGGCCGGCGCGGATCGCCCGACGTCACGACCACTACATGCATGCGAACCGCATCGCAGGGGGTTACATGAGATCCAACCGCGCCACGCTGCGCGCCGGCGTGAGCATGGCAGCGACACTGCCGATGATCGCCGGTGCGCTGGCGCTCGGCATACCCGCGGCCCACGCCGCGGACCACCCGTCCCGGGACGCGCTCAAGGGCACCAGGCCCACGTGGGCCACGGCCAAGGCGGACAAGGGTGCCACCCCGGACGGTGCCAAGGTCTCCGCCCGGGTCTACCTCGCCGGACGGGACGCGGCCGGTCTGGCCGCCTACGCCAAGGCGGTGTCCGACCCGGCCTCGCCGCTGTACGGGCACTACCTGAGCGCCAAGAAGGTACAGGCCCGCTTCGGCGCCACCAAGGCCCAGGTGGCCGCCGTGAAGTCCTGGCTGGCCTCGGCCGGGCTGACGGTCACCGGGGTCACCCGGCACTACGTCACCGTCACCGGTGACGTGGCGGCCGCCGAGAAGGCCTTCGGCACCCAGCTGCACAACTACGCGAAGGGCGCGAAGACCTACCGCGCCCCGGCCGGAACGGCCTCCGTGCCGGCCGGTCTGAACGGCGCCGTCCTGACCGTCACCGGCCTGGACAACGCCCCGCACAAGGCGACGCACGACGAGCAGCTGCCGCCGCCGGACGCCGTGTTCAAGAACTCCGGGCCGTTCTCCTCGTACTACGGCTCGAAGACCGCGACGTCGCTGCCGGACGCGTACGGCCACAAGATCCCGTACGCGATCAAGGGCTACACCGGCAAGCAGCTGCGCGCCGCCTACGGCGCCGGCAGCTACACCGGCAAGAAGGTCCGCGTCGCCATCACGGACGCGTACGCCTCGCCGACCATCGCCTTCGACGCCGGCAAGTACGCCGTCAAGCACGGTGACGCGGCCTGGAAGACGCGTCAGCTGCACCAGGTGCTGCCGGCGGACTACACGAAGACCGAGGAGTGCGGAGCGGCCGGCTGGTACGGCGAGGAGACCCTCGACGTCGAGGCCGTGCACGCCGTCGCGCCGGCCGCGGACGTCACCTACGTGGGCGCCGCGTCCTGCTACGACGACGACCTGCTCGACTCGCTCAGCAAGGTCGTCGACAGCCACCTGGCCGACATCGTCTCCAACTCCTGGGGCGACATCGAGGCCAACCAGACGCCCGACCTGCTGGCCGCATACGACCAGGTCTTCCAGCTGGGCGCGGTCCAGGGCATCGGCTTCTACTTCTCCTCCGGTGACAACGGCGACGAGGTCGACAACACCGGTACGAAGCAGGTCGACACCCCGGCCAACTCCGCCTGGGTGACGGCGGTCGGCGGCACCTCGCTGGCCGTCGGCAAGGGCGACGCGTACAAGTGGGAGACCGGCTGGGGCACCCGGAAGGCCGCCCTGTCGGCCGACGGCAAGAGCTGGGAGAACTTCCCGGGCGCGTTCACCTCGGGCGCGGGCGGCGGCACCAGCAAGACGGTCGCCGAGCCGTACTACCAGAAGGGTGTCGTCCCCGGCTCGCTGGCCAAGGCCAACAACGCCGCCGGCAACCGGGTGGTCCCGGACATCGCGGCCATCGCCGACCCCAACACCGGCTTCCTGGTCGGCCAGACCCAGACCTTCCCCGACGGCACGGAGAAGTACAGCGAGTACCGCATCGGCGGCACCTCGCTGGCCGCTCCGGTCATCGCGGCGGTCCAGGCCCTGGCCCAGGAGGCGGGCGGCGGCAAGGCGCTCGGCTTCGCCAACCCGTCGATCTACGCCAAGTACGGCAAGAAGGGCGTCTTCCACGACGTCACCGACCACCCGGTCTCGTCCGGTCTGGCCGTGGCCCGCGTGGACTTCGCCAACGGCTACGACGCCGCCGACGGCCTGCTGACCTCGGTCCGCAGCCTGGGCAAGGACAGCTCCCTGTCCGCGGTGAAGGGCTACGACGACGTCACCGGCGTGGGCTCGCCCGCGAACGGCTACGTGCAGTCCTTCCGCCGCCACTGATCCGGCGGCCCGGCGAAGGGGCGTGAGGTCCTGGTGACCTCGCGCCCCTTCGCGCTGCCCGGGGCTGCCGGGGCCCGGTGGGACGACCGGGTGTCCGCGGCGGTTCATTGCCTCAAGCTCCTGTTCTGCGAGCCGGGCCGAACTGACGCATATTGGCAGGTGATGACCTTCCCGTGGGCGGGGGTGGCCCGCTGTGGCGCCACCGCACCGGCGGACCGGCGTGCGCAGGTCGCACGGCCGGCCCTGTCGGTGCCCTTCTACCGCCGCGGGAGCCACACCCGGCATTTCGCACACCCTCGTCAGTGACGCGCCCAGCGGCGCACCAAGGAGGCTGTATGTCGTCCCGTGAGCCGGCAGTGCTCGACTGCCCCTTCGACTTCGCCGACGCGCTGGAGTACGACCCGTCCCTGGACTCGCTCGCGCGGCGCGGCGCGGTCAGCCGGGTCAGGCTGCCCTACGGCGAGTCCGAGGCCTGGCTGGTGACCAGCTTCGCCGGAGTACGCCAGGTGACGACCGATCCGCGCTTCAGCCGGGCGGCGATCATCGGGCGGGACTATCCCCGGATGACGCCGGAACCCATCGTGTCACCGGAGTCGATCAACGTGACGGACCCGCCGTACGTCACCAGGTTGCGGCAGGCGGCGGCCCAGGCCTTCACCCGGGAGCGGGTGGCGGCGATGCGGCCGGCCGTGGACGGGATCGTGGCCAAGCTGCTCTCGGCGGTGGCCGAGACGGGACCGCCCACCGACCTGGTGACGGCCCTGTCGGTGCCGCTGCCGCATCTGACGATCTGCGAACTGCTGGCCGTGCCCGAGGCCGACCGCGAGCGGCTGCGGAGCTACACCATGCGGCTGCTGGCCACCTCCCCGGGCGCCCGCAAGGACGCGGCCGACGCCAAGGCCGCCCTGCGCGACTACTTCACCGGGCTGCTCCCCGACCGGCGCCGCGCACCCGGCGAGGACCTGCTGAGCGCCATGGCCACCGCCCCGGTGCCGGCCGGCGAGGAGCCGCTGAGCGACGACGAGCTGGCGGTCATGGCCGTGACCCTCATCCTCAGCGGCAACGACACCGCGACCTGCCAGATCAGCAACATCGCCTACCTGCTGCTGACCCGGCCCGCGGATCGCGCCGCGCTGACGCGGGACCCCGCCCGGTTCCCCGGCGCGCTGGAGGAGCTGCTGCGGTTCATCCCGTTCCGCAAGGGCGTGGGCATCCCGCGGATCGCGCTGGAGGACGCGGAGGTCGAGGGCACCGCCATCGCGGCCGGCGACTACGTGCACGTGTCCTACCTGGCCGCCAACCGCGATCCGGCCGTCTTCCCCGATCCGCACACCCTGGACCTCGAACGGCCGGTGCGCCCGCACATGACGTTCGGGTGGGGCGGGCACCACTGCCTGGCCGCGCCGCTCGCCCGCGCGGAGCTGGAGAGCGCGGTCACCGGGCTGCTGGCCCGCTTCCCCGAGCTGCGCCTGGCCGTCGCGCCCGAGGAGATCGAGTGGGACACCGGCACCATCCGGCGCTTCCCGGTGCGCCTGCCCGTCACCTGGTGAGACCGGGGCCCGGCGGCCGGGACCGGCGGTCCAGCACGAGGAAGGCCCCGAGACCGACGGCGAGCAGCACCGCTCCGGCGACCAGGAACGGCACCGGCGCGTACGCGTCCGTGCACGCGCTGCCGCTCGCCGTCACGTGGCACACGGTCCCGGGGCCGCCCCGGTTGAGGTAGGCGAGCAGGAACAACGGCAGGGCCACCCCCGCGACGCCGCCCACGACGGCCGTCCGGTGCCCCCTGCGCAGCAGCAGCACCCCGGCCGCGACGGCCACGACGACCAGCACCACGCCGACCGACAGCAGCGCCGCCACCCCGAGGGCGAAGCACCCCCCGACCGCGACCCACGCCAGGAACCAGCCCCAGCGCGCACCACCCCGGCCGGTCACAGCCCTTGCCCTGCGGCCGACTTCAGCGCCGCGACGAAGGGCGCCCAGGCGGCGGCGGTGAGCAACAGGGCGGGGCCCTGCGGGGCCTTGGAGTCCCGGACGGGGACGAGACCGGGGATGTTGGCGGCGACTTCGACGCAGTCGCCGCCGTCACCGTTGCTGTAACTCGACTTGCGCCACAGGGCGGCTCCGGTGAAGTCGCTCGCCACTTCGACGCAGTTGCCGCCGTCACCGTTGCTGTAGCTGCTCCTGAACCAGAGCGCTTCACTCAAGTCGATCCGGTCGCTTGCCATTTCGGTAATCCTCTGCCGCAGCTCTGATCATGGCGAGGGACACGTCCGGTGACGGCGCGACGGCCCTGAGCCGATCGTATGCCTTGCGGTACTGCTTCACGAGGGCCGGATCATCCACGGTGTCCCCGCTGTAGGACGCCTCGGTGTAGACCAGCGGTGGCGCGTCCGGGAAGGTCATCACTTTGATGGATGCGGCCATCAAGGGATACGCGCCGCAGCTCCGCGGGACGATCTGCGGAGTGATTCGCCGCCGCTCGGCCAACTGCACAACCTGGTCAAGTTGTTCGGCCATCTCCTGGGAGGGCAGGATCGGGCTTGTGAGCAGCGACTCGTGAAGGACCGCCCAGTACTCCGGGACGCTGTGATCGTCCTCGAAGAGGCAGGCACGAGCGAGCCGAGCCGTCACCTTGTCCTCTACCCACTCGTCCGCGGCCGCCGGGTGCGCCGACCGGACCAGTGCCCGCGCGTACGGGGCTGTCTGGAGCAGCCCGGGAAAGGTGACGGGACACCATTCCTCAATGCTCTCCGCGTACCTCTCCGCTTCCAGAACCTTCTCGAAGTACGCCGCATGCGGCCCCCTCCGTGCCCTCCGCACATCCTCACAGCACCGCTCGAAGAACCCGTCCGTGCCGAGCACCCGGTCCGCGTGCCGGGCGAGTTCGACCGGCATCCGCCGCTCCCCGCGCTCGATGTCGCTGAGGTAGGTCTTGCCGTAGAAGCTGCCCTCCAGGAACGCCTCCAGTGACAGGCCCGCCGCCTCCCGCTTCCAGCGCAACTCCTTGCCGTAGAAGGTCGGGACGCTCATGGAGCCGTCGATGTCCTTGCTGCGTGCCACTCGCCCACCGCCGTAACTGACCGTGCCGTTTCCGCCGTTCGCGTCGCGGACGCGAATCGGCTTCCACGGTAGCGAGCGGGGCGACAGGCTGTGAGCAGTTCGTCACAGACCGCACGGAAGGCCGACCACCCCCATGCCCGACCACTCCCCCACCACCCCCTACGACGTGACCCTCTGCGTCGAGGAACTCCGCTGCGCCCTCGCGCTGCACGGCATCACGCTGCCGTCCCTGCGGGTCGAACTGCCGGCCTTCGCGGGTACGTACCGGCCGCCCGCCGGGCTGGTCACGCTCGGGAACTGCAACACCACGACCGCGCGTGCGCTCGCCGCCGTCCTGCGCAAGGCGGCGGTCGAGGAATGACGCCCCTGGTGCTCCACCTGCTCGCCACGCCGCAGACGGCACCCGAGTTGCGCCACCACCTGCGCGACCACGGCTTCGACGTACGGCTGTGCGCGACGGAGTTGCTCACGAACGTCATCGCCCACGTCGGGGAGGGCACGCCCGTGACCGTCCGGGTCACCAGCACGGGCGACGACCGCACCCGCGTCGAGGTGACGGATCCGGCCCCGCGCGCCTCACCCGTCCTCCGGCCGGCCACAGACACGACAGAGTCCGGCCGCGGTCTGACGCTGATCGCCGCACTCTCCCGCCGCTGGGGCGTGGACGAGGGGGTGGGCCACAAGACGGTGTGGTGCGAACTGGAGCGTGACCGCCTTGGGCGATGCCCGTAGATATGAGCGGGATGACGATCGCCGACCTCAGGTCGGTCAACCCCCATGCGCAGTGCACGCACACACAGGGCGATCATTTCCGTGCAGCCGGCATGCTTCCCGGGAAACGGGGGAAACAGTCAATCAGCCACGCGGCCGAAACCCGCCCTGAACTGGCACTTCACGAGTGATCCATTCGCAGGGCGCTGTCGGCTCATGGTAAGTTCACAGGAACTTGCCGGTTCACCTTCACGCGGCTTCACGCAATGAAAGCCCTTATGGAAGATGCCGGAATGCTCAATAGCAGCGAGTTCTCCGGTATTTTGGAGCGCACCGCCATGCCCGCCCCCACCGTTTCCGTCATTGTCGCCGCTTATAACGCGATGCCTTATCTGACGCGCTGCATAGCGTCGGTCGCCGAGCAGACCATCGGTGCGGAACGGCTCGAGGTGATCGTCGTCGACGACGGGTCCACCGACGGCACCGCGGCGGAGCTGGAACGCCTTCAGGGGCAGTACCCGGGGCTGCTGCGCGTCCTCCGGCAGCGGAACTCCGGTGGCCCCTCCGCGCCGCGCAACGCGGGGATCGAGCAGGCGACGGGCGAGTTCGTCTTCTTCCTTGACGCCGACGACCACCTCGGTCCCGAGGCCTTGGCCCGCATGGTCGCGATGGCCCAGGAGAACGGCACCGACATCGTGCTGGGCAAGATGGTGGGGGTGGGCGGCCGCACGGCGCCCACGTCGATGTTCAAGCGCAACCAGCCGCGTACGGACGTCTTCTCCTCGCGCGTGTACTGGACGCTCAACCCGATGAAACTGTTCCGGCGGGACCTCCTGGAACGCCACCGGCTGCGGTTCGCGACCGATCTGGCCATCGGCGAGGACCAGCTCTTCGTCGGTGCCGCCTACCTGCACGCGTCCGGTGTCTCCGTCGTCGCCGACTACGACTGCCTGTACTGGGTGCTGCGCGAGGACGAGGGCAACATCACCCGCCGGCTGACCGGCTCCGAGCGCAGGCTGCGGTTCCTCCAGCGCATGGTCGATCTCGTCCTGGGCAGCGTCCCGCCCGGACCCGGCCGCGACCACCTGGCCCACCGGCACCTGACCACCGACGTGTGGAACACCCTCGCCGGCCAGCTCGTCCACGAGCCGCGCGAGACGCAGGAGAAGATGCTGGACCGGCTGGCCGAGGTGATCGAGCCGCTCTGGCACGAGGGCATGAACGACCGGCTCTCGGCCATGGCCCGGCTGCGGCTGCACCTGGTCCGCCACCGCATGCTCGACGAGCTGGTGCGGCTCGTCGAGTTCGAGCAGGAGGCCGCCCGGACCGAGGCGGCCACGCCCCTGCTCATCGAGGGGGGCCGCGCCCTCGCCCGGTACCCCTACCTCCGCGATCCCGCCCGCTCGATCCCCGACTCCTGCTACGACGTCACCGCGCAGCTCGGCTGCCGCCACCACGTCACCCGGGCCGAACTGCTGGGCACCACGGTGCACCTGGCCGGGCACGCCTATCTGCACCGGGTGGAGACCCGTGACGTCAGCACGGAACTGGTGCTGCGCGAACGGGCCGGCGGCACCGAGTACCGCCTGCCCGTCACCCACACCCCCACGGCCGGACTCGGGGCGGCCGAGGACGAGGGCCGGTTCACCTACGACCTCGCCGGGTTCGAAGCCGCCTTCGACATCGCCACCGCCGCCGCGGGCGGGCCGCTCGCCGACGGGCTGTGGGACATCTCCCTCGCCGTCGGCGCCCAGGGTCTGTCCAAGGAGGTCCGGATCGGCAGCAAGCGGGCGGACGGCGTCCCGGGCACGCCGAGTACCCGGGTCGTCGGCACCGGGCCGGGCATGCGGGCCGTCACCCTCTACGCCACCAAGCCGTACGGCAACTTCACCGTCGACCTGGGTGAGGTGAAGCACGCGGTGGCCCCGCACGTCACCCTCGCCGGGGAGGGCCGCTGGGCCGCCGGCGCACCCGCCGAGCTGGAGTTCACCGGCCGCTGCACGCTCGCCGCGTACCCCGAGGGCGCACTCGAGGCCGTGCTGACGAGCGGTCAGGGGGAAACCGCCGCCTTCCCCGTGCGTCCCGCGCCGGGACGGGACGGCCGCTTCACCGTGCGCGTTCCCGTCGCCGCCCTGCCCGCGGGGCTGTGGCGCGGGCACCTGCGGCTCGGGCCCTGGCAGTGGGACCTGCCGGCCCTGCCCGACACCCTCGCCCCCGTGAAGTGGCGCCGCCGCGGACTGCCCTGGTACGCCAGGCCGGTTCGCGACAACGACGGCAGCACCGCCCTGCGCGTCGCCAGGACGGACCTCCTCAAGGCACTCACCCGGCGCCTCGGGTAGCGCGGGCGGGACCGCCCGGGGCCCGGCTCAGCGCCGTACCGGCTCCGGCTCGGTCCCGTGCGGGCTCCGGCTCCGGCTCAGCGCCGTACCGGCTCCGGCTGCTGCGGTACGCCGGAGGCCACCACACGGCCCGCCGGTGAGGCGTCCCGGTGCCGGTCGACCCCGTACGCCACCCCGGCCACGCCCAGGCCGAGCACGGCCAGTGCCGCCCCCGTCAGGGCCGGGGAGGTGACGCCGAAGCCGGCGGCCAGGGCGAGGCCGCCGATCCAGGCGCCGCCGGCGTTGGCCAGGTTGAAGGCCGCCTGGTTGGCGGAGGAGGCGAGGGAGGGGGCGGCGGAGGCCTTCTCCATGACCATCAGCTGGAGCGGGGAACCGGTGACGAACGCGGCCGTGCCGAGCAGGGTGACGGCCAGGGCGGCGCTCCACTGGGCCCGCATCAGCAGCGGGAACGCGAGCAGGACCACGACCAGGGAGACGAGCCCGCCGAGGAGCGTGCCGCGCAGGGAGTGGTCCGCGAGGCGGCCGCCGAGCAGGTTGCCGGCGGTGGCGCCGACGCCGAACAGGGCCAGCAGCAGCGTCACGCTGGCCCCGGCGAAACCGGCGGCGTCCGTCAGCATGGGCGTGATGTAGCTGTAGGCGGCGAAGAGGGCGCCGAAGCCCGCCACCGTCGTACCGAGGGCCAGCCAGACCGGGAGCGAGCGCAGGGCGGCGAGTTCGCCGCGCAGGCCCCCCGAGGCCGCGCCGTGGGTGCGGTCGTGCGGGATCAGCAGGGCCAGGGAGGCGATGGCCATCAGGCCGATCGCGCTGACCCCGAGGAAGGTGGCCCGCCAGCCGAGGTGCTGGCCCATCAGCGTGGCGGCGGGCACGCCCGCGATGTTGGCGACGGTCAGCCCGAGGAACATCAGCGACACCGAACGGGCCTTGCGCTCCGGCGCGACCATGGTGGTCGCGACCACCGCGCCGACGCCGAAGAAGGCGCCGTGCGGCAGGCCGCTGAGGAAGCGGGCGGCCAGCAGCCAGCCCTCGCCGGGGGCGAGCGCCGACAGCGCGTTGCCGACGACGAACAGGGCCATCAGGGCGATCAGCACCGTCCGGCGGGACATCCGGGCGGTGACCGCGGCCAGCAGCGGGGCGCCGATGACGACGCCCAGCGCGTACGCAGAGACCAGGTGACCGGCGGCCGGGATCGAGATGCCCAGGTCGTCGGCGACGTCGGGCAGCAGGCCCATCATCACGAACTCGGTCGTACCGATGCCGAAAGCGCCGACGGCCAGTGCGAGCAGGGCCAGGGGCATGAGGGGCCTGTGCCTTTCAGGGGAGAGCGGGGTCGCGTTCCGTGCAGTCTATGTTCAGCTACGGAACAAAGTCTCCCTGGCGCAGTATTCCGGCAGGTTACGAGGACGTGGCCAGCTTCACGCGGGCCGCCACCGGCAGGTGGTCGCTGCTGGTGCGCGGCAGCGTCCAGGAGGTCTCCGGTTCGACGCCCTTGACCATGATCTGGTCGATCCGGGCCATCGGGAAGGAGGCCGGCCAGCTGAAGCCGAACCCGCTGCCGGCCGCCCCCTGCGTGGAGCGCATCTGGGAGGTGACGGCGTTCAGCGCGCGGTCGTTCATCGTGCCGTTGAGGTCGCCGAGCAGCACCACCTGCCGCACCGGCTCGTCGGCGATGGCCTCGCCCAGCGCGTCGGCGCTCTTGTCCCGCTGCCGGGCGGTGAACCCGGCCTGCATCTTCACCCGCACCGACGGCAGATGGGCGACGTACACCGCGACCCGGCCCTTCGGCGTGGCCACGGTGGCGCGCATGGCGCGGGTCCAGCCGAGCTTGATGTCGACGGCCCGCACACCGGACACCGGGTACCTGCTCCACAGCCCGACGGTGCCCTCGACCGCGTGGTACCGGTACGTCGCCGCGAGCGCCTTCTCGTAGGCGGGCACGGCGGACGCCTTCAGCTCCTCCAGGGCCACCACGTCGGCGCCGGACGCGGCGACGTGCCGGGCGGTGCCGGCCGGGTCGGGGTTGTCGGCGTTGACGTTGTGCGTGGCCACCGTCAGGTCGCCGCCGCCCCCGGACTTGTCGGTGAGCAGCCCGCCGAACAGATTGAGCCACACGATCGCCGGGAGCAGCACCGCGATCAGCGCCGTCGCCGACCTGCGGACCGCGCCGATCACCACCAGCACCGGGATCAGCAGACCCAGCCAGGGCAGGAAGGTCTCGCTGAGACTGCCCAGGTTGCCCACCCGGTTGGGGATGCGGGAGTGCAGCAGCATCACCAGGGCGAGCAGCAGCGCGAGGGCGGCCGACACGAGGCCGCGGCGCCAGATGCGCGGATCTCCGCGCCAGCCGTCCAGCAGGCGGTGCGCCAGGCGTCGGAGCCGGGAGCCTGGTCGCTCGGGCCCCGAGCCTCCGTTGTCCGTCTCCGTCATGTACGCCTGCTGCGCCATACCGCCTGCCTCACTGCCTGCCGTGCACACCGTCGTCCCCCGTGTCCATCCGACCCTAGGGGATGATCGGCGCCGATCCCGCCGTCCATGACGGCCGTACGGAAGACCAGGACGAAGAGATCGGTGCCGTGAGTTCCGGTTACCCGCGGAACAGGCGGTGACTGTGACGAAACGCGCACATTGCTCCACCCGCCGGCGGGCCTACTTCCCGCGCGGGGCGGGCGGGCTGACGGGGCGTAGGCCGGCCAGGACGGTGTCGACGATCTGTTCGGCCAGGCCATCGGGCAGGTCGGCGTCGGGGCGCATCACGGAGCGCACGAGCATGGGGCCGACGAACAGGTCGTTGGCGAGTTCCAGGTCGACGTCCGGGCGCAGTTCGCCGTTGAGCTGTCCCCGGCGCAGTACCTCGAGGCCGAGGTTGCGCCGGGGCGTTATGACGCAGGCGTGGTAGGCGGCCCAGATCTTGGGGCTGCTCTTCATCTCGGCGTGCACGTTGTGCAGGATGACCGAGGAGCGGCTGACCAGTCCCCGCTGCCGCAGCGACTCCAGCAGGACGACGAGGTCGTCGCGCATGGAGGTGCCGGGGAGTTCGGGGTCGGGCGGTTCGGCGGCGCGCATGACGTCGACGAACAGCTCCTCCTTGCCGCTCCAGCGGCGGTAGATGGTGGCCTTGCCCACCCCGGCGGTGCGCGCGATCCGCTCGATGGACAGCTCGCGGAGGGACACGCCCTCCTCCAGGAGTTTCATCGCTCCTTCGAGGATGGCGCGTTCCACGGCTTCGCTGCGGGGGCGGCCCCGGGCGGGACCGCACGGCTGTGGCCGGCTGTCGGCAAGGCTCACGTCGCTTCAGTCCTCTCACTGTGCTGCGGCGATTGTCCCGCAGCGGGCTCCTCTCCCCCGTAGGTTGCGGTCGGTCAGTCGCCCGCGGCGACCAGCTGCTGCTCGGGTTCCTGGCGCTCACCGGCCGGCGGCCGGCCCGGCAGGAACAGCGCCGTGACCACGGCGCCGATCAGCGCGACGCCCGCACCGCACAGGGCGGTGACGTGCATGGCGTGCAGGAACGCGTCGTTGGCCGGGGTGACCAGGGCGGTGCCCCGGGGGCCGAGCTTCTCGGCGACGCCGAGGGTGGCCTCGATGGACTCGCCCGCGGTGTCGCGCAGTCCGGCCGGGAGCGCGCCGAGCTTGCCCTCGATGCCGTTGCGGTAGGCGGTGGAGAGCACCGAGCCGAGCACGGCGATGCCGAGGGCGCCGCCGACCTGGCGGAAGGTGTTGCTGAGCGCGGAGGCGGAGCCGGCCTTCTCCCGGGGCAGCGCCTGCATGATGACCACCGAGGTCGGCGTCATGATGTGGGCCATTCCGGTGCCCATGAGGAAGAAGATGACCTCGAGCAGCCAGATCGGCGTGTCGGCCTCGAACGTGGCGAAGGAGGCCAGGGTCGCGGCGATCAGGACGAGCCCGGCGGTGGTGGTGGCCTTGTTGCCGAACCGGTCGACGACCAGCCGGGCCCGCGGCGCGAAGATCATCTGGGCGGCGGCCAGCGGCAGCATCAGCAGGCCGGACTGCAACGGCGAGTAGCCCCGCACGCTCTGGGTGTAGAAGACCGAGAAGAAGGTCACGCCCATCAGCGCGAAGAAGACCAGCGCGATGGCGCTCATGGCGGCCGAGAAGACCTTGTTCCGGAAGTAGCTCACGTCCAGCGACGGGTGGTCGCTGCGCTTCTCGTGGACGACGAACGCGACGAGGACGACGAGGCCGGCGGCGATGGTGGACAGCACGGCCGTGTCGGTGAAGTCGGCCAGTTCGCCGCCCTTGATGATGCCGTAGACCAGCAGGACCAGGCCGACGACGGAGAGCACGACGCCGACGGGGTCGAGGCGGCCGGGGCTGGGGTCGCGGGAGTCGGGCACCAGCCACACCATCAGCACGAGCGCGACGATCACGATCGGCACGTTGACCAGGAAGACCGAGCCCCACCAGAAGTGGTCGAGCAGCACGCCGCCGGTGATCGGGCCGATGGCGATGGCGAGGCCGACGCCGCCGGCCCAGATGCCGATGGCCTTGGGCTGCTCCTCGCGCTCGAAGACGTTCATCAGCACGGCGAGGGTGGCCGGCATGACGAAGGCCGCGCCGATCGCCATCAGGGCGCGGTAGGCGATGAGCTGGCCGGGAGAGCCGGACTCGGCGGCCAGGGCCGAGCCGATGCCGAACAGGACGATGCCGCCGAGCAGCACCTTCTTGCGGCCGAGCCGGTCTCCGACGAGGCCCGCGGTGAACAGCAGGCCGGCGAAGACGAGGGTGTAGGAGTTGATCGCCCATTCGATCTGGCTCTGGGTGGCGCCCAGACCGGTCGGCGCCGGAGTGGCGATCGTCTTGATGGCGACGTTCAGGATCGAGTTGTCCAGCACCACGATGAGCAGGCTCAGCATCAGCACGCCGAGAATCGCCCAACGGCGCCGGTGCACCGCTTCCGGTATCCGGGAGCCGTGAGGAGCACGGTCGGCAGGAATTGTCATACCGGCGAGTCTAAGCCACTTACGATACGGAACCGTCTCGTATCTGAAATACTTTACCGAGAGCTTACGCGGTCGGAGCGCCGCCGGACCGCCGCCGGACGGGTATCCAGGTGAACGCCCGGCGAACACCGCCAGGACTGCGGTGACACTCCGGCCGGACTCCGGCGAGGCTCCATCCGGACCGCGGCCGGGGGCTGCCGGGAGCCGACGGGATCACAGGGGGGTGCTCTGGCCGTCCGTGGCACGAGGTGCCACCATGGAGGGGATCCGGGGACGCCGTCAGGGCGCCTCGAGATGACTGAAGGAGCCGTTGCCATGACGCAGCTCTCGGCTGCCCGCACCACGCAGCAGACCACCTCCGACGGCAGCAGGGCGCTGTACGGGGGGAAGGGCACCCGCCGCATCACGGTCCGCGACATCGCCCTCGCCAAGGAGCGGGGCGAGAAGTGGCCCATGCTCACCGCCTACGACGCGATGACCGCGTCCGTCTTCGACGAGTCCGGCATCCCGGTGATCCTGGTCGGCGACTCGGCCGGCAACTGTCACCTCGGCTACGAGACGACCGTGCCGGTCACGCTCGACGAGATGACGATGCTCTCCGCGGCCGTCGTCCGCGGCACCCGGCGCTCCCTGATCGTCGGCGACCTGCCCTTCGGCTCCTACCAGGAGGGCCCGGTGCAGGCGCTGCGCTCGGCGACCCGGCTGGTGAAGGACGCGGGCGTGGGCGCCGTCAAGCTGGAGGGCGGCGAGCGCTCGCACGAGCAGATCCGGCTGCTGGTGGAGTCCGGCATCCCGGTGATGGCGCACATCGGCCTGACCCCGCAGTCGGTCAACGCCATGGGCTACCGGGTGCAGGGGCGCGGCGAGGAGGCCGCCCAGCAGCTGCTGCGGGACGCCAAGGCGGTGCAGGACGCGGGCGCGTTCGCGGTGGTGCTGGAGCTGGTCCCGGCGGAGCTGGCGGCCGAGGTGACCCGGGTGCTCCAGATCCCGACCGTGGGCATCGGCGCGGGCCCGGAGACGGACGCGCAGGTCCTGGTGTGGACCGACATGCTCGGGCTGACCGGCGGCCGGGTGCCGAAGTTCGTCAAGAAGTACGCCAACCTGCGCGAGGTCATGGGCGAGGCGGTCAAGGAGTTCGCCCAGGACGTCGTGGGCGGCACCTTCCCGCTGGACGAGCACTCCGTCCACTAGGGCCTGCCGCCCCGTCCGCCTCGCGACACCCGGACCACTGCGGCACCACCACGGCAGCCCCGCCGATCTTCCCCCGTCGGCGGGGCTGCCCCTTTTTCCGGTGCCTGCCGGACGGCTGTCGGGTGTCTGTCGGTGCCGGCGGGCCGCCGCCGCGGTCTGTCGGTGACGTGTCGGTGGTCTGTCGGTGGCGGCTGGAACCGTGATCGGCATGACGCGAATCGACGACAACCCCAGCGGCGCGAGCCACGCGGTACGGGTACGGGGGCTGGTCAAGCACTACGGCGAGACCAAGGCACTGGACGGTGTCGACCTGGACGTGCGCGAGGGCACCGTGATGGGTGTGCTCGGCCCCAACGGCGCCGGCAAGACCACCCTCGTCCGCATCCTGTCCACCCTGATCACCCCCGACGCCGGGCAGGCCACCGTGGCCGGCTACGACGTCCTGCGCCAGCCCCGGCAGCTGCGCCGGGTGATCGGGCTGACCGGGCAGTACGCCTCGGTCGACGAGAAGCTCCCGGGCTGGGAGAACCTCTACCTGATCGGGCGGCTGCTCGACCTGCCCCGCAAGGAGGCCCGGACCCGCGCCGACGAGCTGCTGGAACGGTTCTCCCTGACCGAGGCGGCGAAGCGGCCGGCCGCGACCTACTCCGGCGGCATGCGGCGCCGGCTCGACCTGGCCGCGTCGATGATCGGCCGCCCCCAGGTGCTGTTCCTGGACGAGCCGACGACCGGGCTCGACCCCCGCACCCGCAACGAGGTCTGGGACGAGGTCAAGGCGATGGTCGGCTCGGGCGTCACCGTCCTGCTGACCACGCAGTACATGGAGGAGGCCGAGCAGCTCGCCTCCGAGCTGACGGTCGTGGACCGCGGGAAGGTCATCGCCAAGGGCGGCATCGAGGAGCTGAAGGCGAAGGTCGGCGGCCGCACGCTGCGGGTCCGCCCGCTCGACCCGCTGGAGCTGCGCCCGCTCTCCCGGATGCTCGACGAACTCGGGGTCACCGGCCTCGCGACCACCACCGTGGACACCGCGAGCGGCACCCTGCTGGTGCCCGTGCTCAGCGACGAGCAGCTGACCGCCGTGGTCGGCGCGGTCACCGCCCGCGGCATCACCCTCTCCTCCATCACCACCGAACTGCCCAGCCTGGACGAGGTCTTCCTGTCCCTCACCGGCCACCGCGCCAGTGCCCCGCAGGATTCCCGGCCCGCCGAGACCCGCGAGGAGGTCGCCGTATGAGCGCCCACCCGTCCCCCGCCGCCACCCTGGACGAGACGCCTCCCGCCACCGCGGCGCATCCCGCGTCCGCCGCGGCCGGGAAGGCCGCCGACGCGCCGATCCCGCTGCGCGCCCACCTGCGCCACACCGGCGCGCTCATCCGCCGCAACCTGCTGTGGTTCCGGCAGGACCCGGAGTCGATGTTCGACGCCGTCCTGTTCCCGGTGATCTTCACCCTGCTGTTCGTGTACGTCTTCGGCGGCTCCATCGGCAAGGCGATGGGCGGCGGCCAGGAGCAGTACGTGCAGTACGTCATCCCCGGCCTGATGGCCATGATGGGCATGAACATGGCCCAGGGGGTGGGCACCGGCTTCAACCAGGACTTCAACTCCGGTGTCATGGACCGCTTCCGGTCCCTGCCGATCGGCCGCGGCTCCGTGCTCTTCGCCAAGATAGCGGTGGAGCTGATGCGGATGCTGTTCGCCACCGTGGTCCTGATGGTGGTCGCGGTCCTGGTGGGCTACGACGTCCACCACTGGGCCGGCCTGCTGGCCTCCGTGGGCCTGTCCGCGGTGTTCGGCTCGGCTCTGATGTGGGTGTTCCTCACCCTCGGCGTGATGATGAAGAGCGCGCAGTCCGTGCAGGCCATGGGCTTCCTGGTGCTGATGCCGCTCCAGTTCGGCTCGTCGATCTTCGCGCCGACCGCGTCGATGCCGGGCTGGCTCCAGCACTTCACCGACTACAACCCGCTGTCCGCGCTGGCCGACACCGCGCGCGGGCTGATGGAGGGCGGCCCGGTCGCGCACGACCTGTGGGTGACGCTGATCTGGTCGGTGGGGCTGACGGCGCTGATGGCGCCGGTGGCGATCCACAAGTTCCGCACCAAGAGCTGAGCCGGTCGTCCCGGTCGCCGGGCGCGTCAGATCAGGGCGGTGGCCTCCGCGAGGGAGAGGCCGCCGCCCTCGGCGTGTGCCGCCGCGTAGGCCCGCTCGTCGAGCACGGCCCGCACGGCCCGCTCGGCGTCCTCGCGCACCGCACGCTCGATGACCGTCGGGACGTGCCCGGCGGGCACCAGCGCGTGGGCGGCGCCCAGGCAGCGGGCGGCGTCCGTGGCACGGGTGGAGCCGTCCAGCCCGGTGAGGGCCGTGGCGGCGATGTCGAGGTACATCGCGGGCAGGTGCGGGGCGAGGGTGAGGGTCAGCGGGTCGGCGGCGTGGCCCAGTCCCTGCCGGATCTTCTCCACGGCCTCCGGGAAGCGGCCGTCGGCGGTGTCCAGCCAGGCCTCGTGGCCGAGGATCAGGGCGTCGAAGACGACGAAGTGCGAGATCTTGAAGTCCTGCCGCAGGGCCCGCAGCTGCTCCCGGGCCTCGGGGACGCGGCCCGCCAGGCAGAGCCGGCCGGACAGGAACAGCCGGGCCATCGGCATCGCCTCGCTGTTGCCGCCGTCCTGCCGGTCGAGGATCTCGCGCAGCATGCGTTCGCCCTCCTCGGGCTCGCCCGTCTCCATCAGCACGCTGGCCAGGCGGACGCCGAGCACCTCCGTCTGGGCGCGGGCGCCTATCCGGCCGGCCTGCTCGATGGCCGCCCGGAAGTCCGCGGCGGCGGCGGTGTACTCGCCCTTGCGCTCCCGCGACTCGCCGCGCGCGGACAGCGCCTCGGCGGCGCCCCAGCCGTCCCCGAGCCGCTCGAAGATCTGAAGTGCCTCGTCGGCGTCCCGGGTCGCGGCGCCCGCCCACTCGCTGCGGTTGGCGAGCAGGTTGGCCCGCATCTGCAAGGTGGTGGCCAGCTCCCACTCGAAGCCCGGGGTCCGGCGGCAGGTGCGGACGCAGGCGTCGAGGATGTCGCGCAGCCGCTCCATGCCCTCGGTCAGCAGCACGGCGAAGAACCACAGCATGCCGGGGGGACGGCAGGTCTGGGGCAGGCCGGGCTCGTAGACCTGGGTGATGACGCGCAGCTTGTGCTGGGCGGCGGGGGTCTGCCAGCTGTCCAGCTCGGTGTCCATGCAGGCGAGGTGCGCCAGGTGCAGGCCGCGCCGGGCCTCGGCGAGCAGCTCGCCGGTGAACGGGGGCGGGCTGTCCGTGCAGCGCTGCCAGAGCGGCTCGGCCCGCCGGACGGGCTCGGCGAACGGGTCGGGGCCGAGCGCCATGACCTCGCGGCACAGGTTGCGGGCCTCGATGCGCAGGTCGCGCATCTGCCAGTACCAGGCCAGCGACAGCACCAGGCTGAGCGCCTCCTGCTCGTCGCGGGCGGCGACGGCGCGGCGCACGGCGATGCGCAGGTTCTCGTACTCCAGCTGGAACCGTTCGATGGCGGCGCGCTGTCCCGGGCCGCGCAGCAACGGGTCGGTGGTGCGCGCGAGTTCGCGGTAGTACGTCAGGTGGGCGCGCTCGGCGTCCTTGCGCCGCCCGGACTCGTCGAGCCGTTCGCCCGCGTACTCGGCGACCGTCTCCAGCAGCCGGTAGCGCATCCCGCCCTCCGGTGACGGGGCCGCCACCACGAGGGACTTGTCGACCAGGGAGCCGAGCGCGTCGAGGGCGGCCGGGCCGCAGACGGCCTCCGCGGCGGGCAGGTCGCAGCCGCTCGCGAAGACCGACAGCCGGCCCAGCACGTCGCGTTCGTCCTCGTCCAGCAGGTCCCAGGACCAGTCGACGACGGCCCGCAGGGTCTGCTGCCGGGGCAGGACGGTACGGCTGCCGGAGGTGAGCAGCCGGAAGCGGTCGTCGAGCCGGTCGGCTATCTGACGCGCGGTCAGCATCCGCAGCCGGGCCGCGGCCAGCTCGATGGCGAGGGGCAGTCCGTCGAGCCGGCGGCAGATCTCCGCGCAGGCCCCGGGGTCCTCCTCGACCGTGAAGCCGGGCCGGGCGGCCGCGCCCCGGTCGGCGAGCAGCCGCAGCGCCACCGGTTCCGGCAGCGGTTCCACGGGCCGCAGCAACTCCCCCGGCACGCCGAGGGGTTCGCGGCTGGTGGCCAGCACGGTCAGTTCCGGGCAGCGGGCCAGCAGTTCGTCGGCGAGCCGGGCCGCCGCCTCCACCACGTGCTCGCAGTTGTCCAGCACGATCAGCATGCGGCGCCGGGCGCAGTGCTCGACCAGCCGCTCCACGGGGTCGTCGTGGCGGTCGGCGACGGCCCGCATGCTCTCCGCGCCCGCGCCGTGCAGCACGGTCTCCCGGGCGCCGATCGCGGTCAGCACGGCCTCCGGTACGGCGTCCGGGTCGTCCACCGGCGCCAGTTCGGCCAGCCACACCCCGTCCCGCAGGCCGGCGCGCACCGCCTCGGCGGCCTCCTGCGACAGCCGGGTCTTGCCGGCGCCGCCCGGTCCCAGCAGCGTCACCAGCCGGGCGGCCGTGAGGTCCGCGCGCAGCGCCTCGATGTCGGACTCCCGGCCGACGAAGGAGGTGAGCCGGGTGCGCAGGTTGCCCTGCGCGGGCGCGTCGGCGGCCCGGCCGGCGGGAGGCGTGCGGGGCGCGGGGCCGGCGGGGCGGGCCGGCCGGTGGCCCGCGGGGTCGCCGGGGGTGAGCAGATCGGTGTGCAGCGCCCGCAGCTCCGGGCCCGGATCGGAGCCCAGCCGGTCGGCGAGCAGGCGGCGTACGTCGTCGTAGGCGGCCAGCGCCTCCGCCGTGCGACCGGTGTCGCGCAGGGCGCGCAGCCGCAGCGCCTGGAGGGACTCGTCCAGCGGGTGGCTGTCGCACAGGGCGGTCAGTTCGGGCAGGCAGCGGTCGGCCTGGCCGAGGGCGAGGGCGGCGCCGTGCCGGGCGCGCAGCGCGTCGAGGCGGCGGGCGTCCGCGCGGGCCGCCTCGGCGGTGGCGTCGGGCAGGTCGGCGAGGGCGGGGCCGTGCCACAGGGCGAGGGCGTCGTCGAGGACCGCGGCCGCCTTCGCCGGGTCGCCGTCGGCGAGGGCGCCGAGACCCTCGGCGGTGAGCCGCTCGAAGCGGTGCAGGTCGACGTCGTCGGGGGCGGCGGCGAGCCGGTAGCCGCCCTCGGCGGAGTCGACGGCGGCCGCGCCGAGGGTGCGTCGCAACCGCCCGACCAGCGCCTGGAGGGCGCCGGCGGCGTCGGCGGGCGGATCGGCGGCCCACACCTCGTCGACCAGCAGCCGCACCGGCACGGTCCGGCCGGCCCGCAGCGCGAGCACGGTCAGCAGGGCACGCAGCCGCGCCCCGCCGACGGGGACGGACGTGCCGTCGGGACGGAGGGCCTGGGTGGTGCCGAGGATGCGATAGCGCACGGGGTCCATTGTCTCCGCTGCGGTCAGGGCCGCTCACCGGGTTCCGGCGGCGCGCCGTCCGGGACGTCGAGGGTGACGAGGACACCGAGCGTACGGCGGTCGCGGCGGGGCCCGTGCGGCGGCCCCGGCGCGGGCCGCTGCCGCGGGAACCACTTGGGGCAGGTGTCGACGGGTTCGAGCGAGCGGGTGCCGGGCAGGGGCTGCGGGGCGGCCCCGCGCCGCGCGGGCGCGCACAGCTCGTGCACCAGGTCGACGGCGCGGACCAGGCCGGTGACGGGCCGGTGGCCGTCACCGTGGTTCTCCACCCACCACAGCGCGCCGTGCCGGCGCCACTCCCCCGGCCACTCGGCGGCGGCCCGCGCCGGGTCCATGGCCACCAGGGGCCAGCCGATCCGGTCGCCCACCGCGAACGGGGTGCCGCAGCACTCCATCTGCCAGTCCTCGTAGAACACCCGTAACAGCGTCATGCGCCCACCCTCCAGGAACCCGGCGGCGCCCGCGAGACGTTTTCCCGGCGTCCGCCCGGCCACCCGGTGTGCCCGCGCGGACCCGCGGAGCGGCCGTGCGGGTACGGTCGCTCTCGCCGCCCGCCCCGCCGGCCGCCGCCGGTCCGTCCCGGTGAGCGCCCCGACCACCCGCCAGGAGCCGCCCTCATGACCACCGCCGCCGGCCGCCGCAGCGAGCGCCGGATCAGCCCCGTCTTCCTCGGGATCGCGGCCGTCACCGCGGTCGCCGGGTGGGCGGTGTGGACCGCTTTCGCCGGCCGCACCGGCCCGGCCGTGTTCCTGTTCGTGACGGCGGCCTGGATCGTCTCCCTGTGCCTGCACGAGTACGCGCACGCGCGCACCGCCCTGCACACCGGCGACGTCTCGGTCGGCGCCAAGGGCTACCTCACGCTGAACCCGCTGAAGTACACGCACGCGCTGCTGAGCATCGTGCTGCCGGTGCTGTTCGTGATCGCGGGCGGCATCGGCCTGCCGGGCGGCGCGGTGTTCATCGAGCGCGGCCGGATCCGGGGGCGCTGGCGGCACAGCCTGATCTCGGCGGCCGGCCCGCTGACGAACATCCTGTTCGCGGCCGTGTGCACGGCGCCGTTCTGGCTGGACGCCCTGGCGGGCGTGCCCCGCGACTTCCGCTTCGCGCTGGCCTTCCTGGCGCTGCTCCAGGTCACCGCCGCGATCCTGAACCTGCTGCCGGTGCCGGGCCTGGACGGCTACGGCGTGCTGGAGCCGTGGCTGCCGCACGGCATCCGGCGCCAGGTGGAGCCGTTCGCGCAGTTCGGTCTGCTGTTCGTGTTCGCGCTGCTGTGGCTGCCGTCGGTGAACAGCGCGTTCTTCGACGGCGTCGACGCGGTGCTGCGCGGCCTGGGCATCACGGACGTGGACACCTACTGCGGCCGGCAGCTGTACCGGTTCTGGCAGGGCACCGACGCCTACTGCGCGGTCAGCCGGTGACGGAGCCGCCCCGGGCGGACCGGCCGCGCTTGACGTAGTACCAGGTCATGTTGGACGACAGGCCCGCCAGCAGCACCCAGACGACGCCCAGCCAGTTGCCCTGGACGAAGGAGACGACCGCGGCGGCCACGGCGAGCGCGCAGACGATCAGGCAGTAGACGGCGAGGCGGGGCATGACGGTCGGCTCCTGTCGGGGGACACTGCTTCACTGCTTCGCCACCAGTGTCCCCCATGCGCCGCCGGGGCTCACACGTCGGTGACCCGCAGGCCCGCGTGCGCCTTGTAGCGGCGGTTGACGGAGATCAGGTTGGCGACCAGCGACTCCACCTGGTGGGCGTTGCGCAGCCGCCCGGCGAAGACGCCCCGCATGCCCGGGATGCGCCCGGCCAGCGCCTGGACGGTCTCCACGTCGGCGCGCTCCTCGCCGAGCACCATCACGTCGGTGTCGATCGCGTCGATCTCCGGGTCCTGGAGCAGCACCGCCGACAGGTGGTGGAAGGCGGCGGTGACCCGGGAGCCGGGCAGCAGGGCGGCGGCCTGCTCGGCGGCGCTGCCCTCCTCGGGCTTCAGCGCGTAGGCGCCCTTCTTGTCGAAGCCGAGCGGGTTGACGCAGTCCACGACGAGCTTGCCGGTCAGCTCCTCGCGCAGCGACTCCAGGGTCGCGGCGTGGCCGTCCCAGGGCACGGCGACGATCACGACGTCGCTGCGGCGGGCGGTCTCGGCGTTGTCGGCGCCCTCGACGCCGTGCCCGAGTTCCTCCGCGGCGGCCCGGGCGCGCTCGGCGGCCCGCGAGCCGATGATCACCTTCTGGCCGGCCTTGGCGAGGCGGTAGGCCAGGCCCTTGCCCTGCGGGCCGGTGCCGCCGAGCACGCCGACGACGAGCCCGGAGACGTCGGGCAGGTCCCAGGGGTCCTTGGCGGGGGCCTTCTGTGCGCTGTCGGTAGAGGTCATGGGGCGACTCTACGGCCGCGGGAGCGGCCCCACCGGACGGGGTGGGCCGCGTCACGGGCACCGGGGCGGACGGTGATCGTCCGGCGGGCGCCCGGGTCGGCGTCCCGGGCGGCGGTGCGGGCGGCCGCGGGTCCCCGGCCGGGGGAATTCCGGGGTGAACGGCGCGTCCCGGGCGGGCGGTTGCGGCAGGATGCGAAGCCATGGACGCCGTACGGGTGGCGCTGTTGCGCGAAGTGCTCGCCGGGACCGAGTGGCTGGGGGCCACCCGGCGGTTCGCCGGGGTGCTGCGGGGGTCGGTGGTGGCGCACGGCGGCGGCCTGCTGCTGGTGGGGACGCCCGGGTACGAGCCCTGGCACCTGGCCGCCCACCTGGTGGACGAGGCCGCGTGGTCGGGCACCCCGGAGCTGGCCCCGACCCTGGTGCGGCACGCCGCCCGCCCCTCGGACCCCGCGCACCTGGCCGTCGGCCCGGGCCGCATCGAGGCCGCCGGGCGCGGCGAGACACTGCTGGTGGTGGCCCCGGAGGAGCCGGCGGCGCTGCTGGAGCGGGTGCACAGCGCGCGCCGCGCCGGGGTGACCGTCCTGGCGCTGGGCTCCGGCGCGGGCGAGCTGACGGCGATGGCCCACGAGGCGCTGGCCGTGCCGGACGGCGCGGAGCTGGACCTGGACAGCGTGCAGCACCTGGTCAGCGCGGCGGCCGGGGAGAACGCGGTGCCCTCGCCGCGGACCCGGCGCCGCTTCCGCGACCGCCTGTCGGCCCTGGCCGACCACCTGACCGCACCGCCTCCGACCGTCTGGTAGCGGCGGAGGCGGTGCGGCAGGGAACGGCGTGGCAGGGGGCGGCCGGGGTCAGTCCTCGCCGGGGCCGCTGCCGCCGGCCGGGGAGTCGTGCCAGCGGGGGTCGTTCTCCCACTGGAGGTTGCGGTCCCGGGCGGTGTCCATCGCGCGCTGGGCCTCCGCGCGGTCGGCGTAGGGACCGAAGCGGTCCTTCGCCGGGCACTCGGGGCCCTCCTCGACCTTCTTGTGCTCCAGGCAGTAGTACCACTCGCCCGGCTTGCCGACGGTCCGTTTCTTGAACAGCGCCATGACCAGCTCCTCTCGCCACCGACATGTTCCCCCATGCCCGCTGGTTAGACTCGCTGACATGTCTGGCCAGTCGCTGCTCGTCCCAGGGGAGCTCTCTCCCACCCGTTCGGTGCCCGGGAACATCCGCCGGCCCGAGTACGTCGGCAAGCCCGCGCCGACCCCGTACACCGGGCCCGAGGTGCAGACCCCGGAGACCATCGAGGCGATGCGCACCGCCGGGCGCATCGCGGCCCGCGCGATGGCGGAGGCCGCGAAGCTCATCGCGCCCGGGGTGACCACCGACCAGCTCGACAAGGTCGCCCACGAGTACATGTGCGACCACGGCGCCTACCCGTCCACGCTGGGCTACCGGGGCTATCCGAAGTCGCTGTGCACCAGCGTCAACGAGGTCATCTGCCACGGCATCCCGGACTCGACCGTGCTCCGGGACGGCGACATCGTCAACCTGGACGTCACCGCGTACATCGGCGGGGTGCACGGCGACAACAACGCCACCTACCTGGTCGGGGAGGTGGACGAGGAGTCGCGGCTGCTGGTGGAGCGCACCCGCGAGTCCCTTCAGCGGGCGATCAAGGCGGTCCGCCCAGGCCGGCAGATCAACATCATCGGCCGGGTCATCGAGTCCTACGCCAAGCGGTTCGGCTACGGCGTCGTCCGCGACTTCACCGGCCACGGCATCAACTCGTCGTTCCACTCCGGCCTGATCGTCCCGCACTACGACAGCCCGCACGCGACCACGGTCATCCGGCCCGGGATGACCTTCACCATCGAGCCGATGCTGACGCTCGGCACCCACGAGTACGACATGTGGGACGACGGCTGGACGGTCGTGACCAAGGACCGCAAGCGGACGGCCCAGTTCGAGCACACGCTGGTCGTGACGGAGACCGGCGCCGAGATCCTCACCCTGCCGTAGCGGCCGCGGGACCCGCCCCGGGGCCCGACGGCCTCAGGGCCTGACGCTCCGGCTCGCGTTCCAGGACGACCCGGCCGCCGAGTTCCACCCAGCCCCCGGGCTGCGGCGCCGTCAGCAGCTGGGAGCCGGCGCCCTGGGTGATGTTCAGCGCGCGGCCGAGCAGGGCGGTGAGCTGCATCGCCGCCGCGCCCGTGGCCTCGTCCTCCTCGATGCCGTCGCCGCGGCCCGGGAAGCCGCGGGCACGCACCCGCCCGGCCGCCTCGTCCTGCCAGGCCCAGGCGTAGATCCAGGCACCGGGCGGCGGCACCGGCAGCGCCTCGACCTCGGCCACGTCGGCGTACCGGCGCAGGGTGCGCGGCGGGGCCCACTCCGGGCGGGCCTCGATCCAGCTGAACTCGCCGTCCTGCCGGGCGCCCACCACCCCGGCGGCGGTGACGAGTTCCGGCACGTCCAGCAGCCAGGCGGTGCCGACGCAGGGGTGTCCGGCGAACGGCAGCCGGGTGCCGGGCGTGTAGATGTCGACGAGGCCGCGCTCGGGGTCGTCGACGAACACGGTCTCGCTGAAGCCGAGTTTCCCGGCGAGGGCCTGCCGGTCGTCGCGCCCGGGCAGCCGGGAGCCGTCGCGGACCACGCCGAGTTCGTTGCCGTACCCACCGTCGGGGGCGCAGAAGACGCGCAGCACGTCGTATTCAGTCACCCGGGAATTGAAACACCGCCTCCCGCGCGCGCCGTCCCGACGGTGAGAGCTGAATCACCGCCCCCGCGGGTAGAGGTCAGGTTAGCCTCGGGTAAGTTAGGCGAGCCTCACCACATCGTTTCCTGCTGGGAGCCCGCATGCGAGCCGTCCGACTGACCGTCACCGCCGCCGTCGCCACGGCCGCTCTGACCGCCCTCACGGCGTGCACGGCCAAGAGCGACGCGAAGGACGGCGAAGCGATCCAGGTGACCGCCGCCGACGCGAAGTGCGAGACGTCCACCGCGACGGTGCCGGCCGGCCAGGTCACGCTGAAGATCGAGAACACGGGCTCGAAGGCCACCGAGGTCGAGATCGTCTTCCCCGACGACCGGATCGTCTCCGAGAAGGAGAACATCGGCCCCGGCACCAAGTACACGCTGACCGCCGAGGTCAAGGCCGGTTCGTACGAGATCGCCTGCCGCCCGGGCATGAAGGGCCACGGCGTCCGGCAGAAGCTGACCGTCACCGGCGGCGGCACGGCCGCCAAGCGCGACCCCCGGCTCGACAAGGCCGTCGCCGACTACCGCGCCTACGCCCAGGACCAGGCCGACGAGACGCTGCCGCGGGCCGAGGCCTTCGCCAAGGCCGTCCAGGGCGGTGACCTGGACGCCGCCCGCAAGACGTACGCCCTCTCCCGCCTCGGCTGGGAGCGCACCGAGCCGGTCGCCGAGTCCTTCGGTGACATCGACCCGAAGGTCGACGTCCGCCAGGACGGCCTGGAGGACGGCCAGAAGTGGACCGGCTGGCACCGGCTGGAGAAGGCGCTCTGGCAGGACAAGAAGATCGGCGCCGAGGAGAAGGCCCTCGCCGGTCAGCTCGTCACCGACCTGAAGGACTGGCAGAACCGGGTCGGCAAGGCCGAGATCACCCCCTCCTCCATGGCCAACGGCGCCAAGGAGCTGCTCGACGAGGTCGCCACCGGCAAGGTCACCGGCGAGGAGGACCGCTACGCGCACACCGACCTGGTCGACTTCAAGGGCAACGTCGAGGGCGCCGAGAAGGCCTACGACCTGCTCAGGCCGGTCGCCTCGAAGAACGACCCGGCGCTGGCCAAGGAGCTGGACAAGCAGTTCGCGGCGCTGGACAAGCTGCTGGGCACCTACCGCTCGGGGAGCGGTGACTACGACTTCGTGTCCTACGACAAGGTCAGCAAGGAGCAGCGCAAGGAGCTGTCGGACGCGGTGAACGCGCTCGCCGAGCCCCTGTCGAAGCTCGCCGCCGCGGTCGTGAAGTAGGGATGAGCATGTCCGACGCGCCCACCTCCAGCACCCCCACGTCCGGCTCCGATTCCGGCTCGGGTCCCGCTTCCGGCTCCGGCTCCGGCTCCGGCAGGAGTCCCTCCCGCCGTGCGCTGATCGGCTGGGGCGGCGCCGGGCTCGCGCTCGGCGCCGTCGCGGCCGGCGGCACGGTGGCGATGACCCGGGCGGGCGAGGACGTCGACCCCGCGGCCGCCGACGCGGGCGGCGCGGTGCCGTTCCACGGCGCCCACCAGGCCGGCATCGCCACCCCGGTCCAGGACCGGCTGCACTTCGCCGCGTTCGACGTGAAGACGGACGACCGGGCCGAGTTCGTCCAGCTGATGAAGGACTGGACGGCCGCGGCCCGCCGGATGAGCGCCGGGAAGGCGGTCGGCGAGGGCGCCTACGGCGGACTCGCCGAGGCGCCGCCGGACGACACCGGCGAGGCACTGGGCCTCGCCCCGTCCCGGCTGACGCTGACCATCGGCTTCGGGCCGTCGTTCTTCGAGAAGTTCTCGCTCGCGGACAAGCGCCCGGACGCCCTGGTCGACCTGCCCCGGTTCCCCGGTGACAACCTGGAGGCCGCCCGCACCGGCGGCGACCTGTGCATCCAGGCCTGCGCCGACGACCCGCAGGTCGCCGTGCACGCCATCCGCAACCTGGCCCGCATCGGGTTCGGCAAGGTCGCCATCCGCTGGTCCCAGCTGGGCTTCGGCAAGACCTCGTCCACCACGCCCGGCGCGCAGACCCCGCGCAACCTGATGGGCTTCAAGGACGGCACCCGCAACATCGCGGGCACCGAGACCGACCGCCTGAAGAAGTTCGTGTGGGTCGGCGACGGCGACGGCCCCGGCTGGATGACCGGCGGGTCCTACCTGGTCGCCCGGCGCATCCGGATGAACATCGAGACCTGGGACCGCACCTCGCTCCAGGAGCAGGAGGACGTCTTCGGCCGCGACAAGGGCGAGGGCGCCCCGGTCGGCAAGGCCAAGGAGCACGACGCGCCGTTCCTGAAGGCGATGAAGCCGGACGCGCACGTGCGGCTCGCGCACCCCGACTCCAACGACGGCATCACCATCCTGCGCCGCGGCTACTCCTTCACCGACGGCACCGACGGCCTCGGCCGCCTGGACGCGGGCCTGTTCTTCCTGGCCTACCAGCGCGACGTCCGCAAGGGGTTCATCCCGCTCCAGCGCCGGCTGGCGGCCTCCGACGCGCTCAACGAGTACATCCAGCACGTCGGTTCGGCCGTCTTCGCGATCCCGCCCGGCGTCCGCGACGCGGACGACTGGTGGGGCCGGACGCTGCTCACCGAGGAGGCGTAGCCCGTGTTCTCCAACTACCTGATCGGCCTGCGCGAGGGACTGGAAGCCAGCCTCGTCGTCTGCATCCTGATCGCCTACCTGGTCAAGACCGGCCGCCGGGACGCCCTGCGGCCGGTGTGGACCGGCATCGCCATCGCCGTCGCCATCGCCATGGGCTTCGGCTGCGCCCTGGAGTTCGGCTCGCAGGAGCTGACGTTCGAGGCGCAGGAGGCGCTCGGCGGCTCCCTGTCGATCCTCGCGGTCGGCCTGGTGACCTGGATGGTGTTCTGGATGCGGCGCACCGCCCGGCACCTGCGCGCGGAGCTGCACGGCAAGCTGGACGCGGCCCTGGCCATGGGCACCGGCGCGCTGGTCGCCACCGCCTTCCTCGCCGTGGGCCGGGAGGGCCTGGAGACCGCCCTGTTCGTGTGGGCGTCGGTGCACGCGGCCGGTGACGGCACCCCGCGCCCGCTGATCGGCGTGGCCCTCGGCATCGCCACCGCCATCCTGCTGGGCTGGCTGTTCTACCGCGGCGCCCTGAAGATCAACCTCTCCCGGTTCTTCACCTGGACCGGCGGCATGCTGGTCGTCGTCGCGGCGGGCGTGCTGGCCTACGGCGTGCACGACCTCCAGGAGGCCAACTGGCTGCCCGGGATCGCCTCCCTGGCCTTCGACATCAGCGGCACGATCGCACCGGACAGCTGGTACGGCACCCTGCTGAAGGGCGTCTTCAACTTCCAGCCGGACCCGACCGTGGCCCAGGTCACGGTCTGGGCGCTGTACCTGGTCCCGACGCTCGCGCTGTTCCTCTCCCCGGTAGGGTTCGCCTCCGGAAAGGGGAGGGTGACAGCACCTCATGACCAGGGAACGCAGCCGTCGAAGGCTCCGCAGGCGTGACCGGAACGCACTCGTCGCGGCCGTACTGGCCGCTTGGTCGCTGACGGCGAGCGGCTGTGTGGTGGTGCACGGGGAACGGGTGGTGCTCCCCGCCGCCACCCGCGCCGAGGCCGCCACCGCGCTGGCCCGCTTCACGGACGCCTACAACGCGGCCGACAAGGCCTACGACCGCTCCCTGGACGCCCGTTACGTCACCGGCGCCGTCGCCGCCATCGACTCCGCCAAACTCGCCGCGGGGCACGCCAACAGCCCCTCCGGGAACGCCAACCACAGCCCGCTGCGGCTGACGGACGCGAAGTTCACCATCCCCGAGAAGGCGGGCTGGCCGCGCTGGTTCGTCGCCGACGCCCACGGCAACAGCGGCGGCGACGCCCGCTGGCTGCTGGTGTTCGTCCGGCACAACCGCACCGAGCGCTGGCAGGTGGCGTACCTGACGCTGGTGGCGCCCGGCGACATGCCGCGCTTCCGCACCGGCCCCGACGGCCGCGCCGAGACGGTGCCCGCCGACGCCGACGGGCTCGCCGTGCCGCCGGCCGCACTGAGCAAGGACTACGCGAGCTACCTGCGCGGCGGCGGGCGGACCTTCGCCGACGGCCCGCAGACCAGCCGCTGGCGCGCCGACCGCCGCAAGCGGGCCCGCAGGCCCGGCCTGGTCACGCAGTACATCGACAAGCCGCTCGGCGGCGGCGACTACGCGCCGCTGGCGCTGCGCACCGCGGACGGCGGGGCGCTGGTGTTCTTCACCACGCACCACTACGAGAAGCGGACGGCTGCCGCGGGCGCCACCGTGGCGATCCCCAACAAGGACGTGCGGGCGCTCACCAAGGGCGAGGTCAAGCAGTCGCTGACGATGGAGTTCGTGTCCAACGAGGCCGCCCTGGTCCCGGCCGCCGGCGCGGGCGGCGGCAAGGTGTCCGTGGTGGGCCGGGTGCAGGGGCTGACCGCCGCTCAGGGCGAGTGACCGGCCCGGCGCGGGCGGTCAGTGCTGCACGGGCCAGGCGGTGCCCGCGGGGCCGGGATCGGTGCCTGCGTGGCGGGCGCAGGCGTCGGTGAGGGTCTCCAGGAGGCTGAGCGGGTCGGGCAGGGCGTGCTCGGGGCCGCGCAGCCAGCGCACCTGGCGGTCGTCGCCGGGCAGCCGGGCGGGCGGCACCAGGACGTAGGAGCCCCGGCAGTGCCAGCGCAGGCCCGGATGCTCGTCCATGGTCTCGGGGTGGCAGTCCAGTTCGCACGGCCACCACTCGTCCTCGTCCTGGGGGGTGCCCCGGGTGAGGGTGAAGAACAGCATGCGGCCGTCGTCGCTCTCGGCCACCGGGCCGACCTCGACACCGGCGTCGCGCAGCCGTTCCAGCGCCTGCCGGCCGGCTTCCAGGGGCACGTCGAGGACGTCGTGCACCATGCCGGTGGCGGTGATGAAGTTGGCCTGCGGCTCGTGCCGGGCCCAGTGCTCGACCTGCGCCGGGTCGGTGGTGGACTGCGTCTGCCAGGCGAACGACACCGGGTGCCGGGCGGGGGTGGGACAGCCGACGCGGTCGCAGGAGCAGCGGTAGCCGGACGCGGGGTGCGCGGCGGGCGCCAGCGGGAGTCCGGCGCGGGCGGCGGCGAGCAGCAGGGTCTCCCGGCCGGCGTCGTCGGCGGGGTGCGGCGGGCGGCGTCCGCGCAGCCACCGCGAGAGCCTGCCCTGCCGGCCGGACGGTCCGCCGAACGTCGCGCTCATCGATCCCCTCGCCTCGCTGGTCTGCGGACAGCCAGCATGCCTCATCCGGCCGGCCGGACGCGCCCCGGGGGTCGGCCGCCCGGGTCCGCCGGGACGGCGGCGGGGGCGGTCGGGGCGGATGGCGCGACGGCGGGGGCGGCCGGTGCGGCGGCGGGGCGGTGACCCCGGGGGCGCCGCAACGGGGTGGCCAGGGAGCGCCTCAGCGCGGTGGCCAGGGGTCGCCCCAGTCCGCGTCGCGGGCCGCCTTGTAGAGGTCGCCGTGGCGTTTGGTGACCGTCGTGCGGCGCAGCTGTTCCTCCGCCTCGCAGAGGTCCAGCAGCACCTGGCCCTTGCGGATCTGGGGGCGCCGCACGACGCGGGCGGGGGCCGGGCCCGCCGGGAGGCGGGTGGCGGCGACGTAGCTGAACTTCTCGTCCTCGTAGGCCAGCGAGCCGCCCTTGACCTGCCGGTGCAGGGAGGAGCGGCTGACCCGGGCCGAGAAGTGGCACCAGTCCGTGCCGGGCGCGATCGGGCAGGCGGCGCTGTGTGGGCAGGGGGCGGCGACCTGGAAACCGGCGCCGACGAGACGGTCGCGGGCCTCGATGACGCGGGCGTAGCCGGCGGGGGTGCCGGCCTCCACGATCACCACGGCCCGCGCGGCGGCCGCGGCCGCGTCGACCAGGGCGGCGCGGGCGGCCTCGTCGAGTTCGTTGAGGACGTAGGAGACGGTGACGAGATCGGTGCTCTCTATGGAGAGCGCCGCTCCGATACGTGAGCGCTGCCAGCGCGCGTCCCGCAGGTCCGGGTTGGCGGCGGCGATCTCCCGGCCGAGGGCGAGCGCCGGTTCCGCCCAGTCCAGCACCGTCACCGGCCGGGTCCCGCCCCAGGTGTCGCTGACCGCCCAGGTGGCGGCGCCGGTCCCGCCGCCGACGTCGACATGGCCGGCGGGCGCCCACCCGGGCACCGCGTCCGCGAAGGCCGCCAGCGCCGAGCGCACCGCCTCGAAGGTGGCCGGCATCCGGTACGCGGCGTACGCGACCACGTCCGCGCGGTCGCGCAGGATCGGCGCGTCGGTCGGGGTGGCCCCGCGGTACTTCTCGATCAGCCGGGCCACCGCCCGGGCGGCCTGCGTCGGCGGCAGACCGTCGAGCAGCCCCGCGAGCGCGGAGCGGAGGACGTCGGCCGGGGGCACTGCATCGTTCACCCGGCGATTCTAAGTGCGCGGCGCCCGGTCACCGGTCCCCCGCTCACGGGCCCGACGGGCCGGCCCGGTGGACCGCCCTCGCCAGATGCGTGGCCGCCGCCCGCCTCGGCCCGTTGTCCGGCGGCCGGCGGCGCGGGTGCACGGTGTTGGCCAGCAGGATCAGGAAGGTGTCCGTCGCCGGGTCCAGCACCAGCGAGGTCCCGGTGAAGCCGGTGTGCCCGGCCGCTCCCCGGCCCGCCAGCTCGCCCATGAACCAGTGCTGGTCCACGGCGAAGCCCAGCCCCGGCGGGGCCAGCAGCAGCTCCACGAAGTCGGGGCCGAGGATGCGCGCGGGACCGTACGCGCCGCCCGCCAGCAGGGCCCGGCAGAACACCGCCAGGTCCCGGCCGGTGGAGAACAGCCCGGCGTGGCCCGCCACCCCGCCCAGCGCCCAGGCGTTCTCGTCGTGGACGACGCCCCGCAGCATCCCGCGGTCCGCCTTCGCCCACGGCTTGCGCTGGTCCTCGGTGGCCGCCGCGCCCCGGCACGGCCCGAATCCGGTCGCCGTCATCCCCAGCGGCCGGGTGATGCCCTCGTGGACGAGCACGTCCAGGGTGCGGCCGGTGATCCGCTCCAGCACCGACTGGAGCAGCAGCATGTTCAGGTCCGAGTAGCGGTACGTCCCCGGCTCGGTCACCGGCGCCTCGGCGCGCAGCATCGCCAGCCGGGCGGCGTCGTCCGGGCAGTCGTACAGCGGCAGGTCGGGGCGCAGCCCCGAGGTGTGGGTGAGCAGCTGCCGCACGGTGACGCCGTACGCGGCGGCCGCGCGGAACTCGGGCAGGTAGGCGCCGACCCGCGCGTCGATGCCGAGGGTGCCGCGCTCGATCTGCTGCACGGCGGCGACGGCCGTGCACAGCTTGGTGAGGGAGGCCAGGTCGAAGGGGGTGTCGACGGTCATCGGCACCCGGGCGGCGGGCGGCAGTTCGACGCCCGCGTCGCTCTTGGGGTCGTAGGCGGAGTAGCGCACCGCCCAGCCCGCCGCCTGCGCCACGGCGATGACCGGGCCGCGCCCGGCGATCACCACCGCGCCGGCCGCCCAGGGACGCTCCCCGGTGGTGACGTCGTGGACCAGGCGGGCGAGGTGGCGCAGTTCGGTGTGGTCGAGTCCGGCCCGTTCCGGTGCGTCCACGCGCAGTCGCGGTGTGCTCAGCTCTCCTCCCCCGTGCTCCCGGCCCCGTCCGGGCGGCGGGCGCCCGGGACGTGGGGCGCCGCCGCCGTTCTCCAGGGACGGCACAGTGTCACGAAGCAGGCCGCCGCGACCAGTGCCCCGGCCAGCTGGACGACGGCCATCGGCACCGCGGTGCGCTCCCCGGCGACGCCGACCAGCGGCGAGGCGACCGCGCCGACCAGGAAGGAGGTGGTGCCCAGCAGCGCGGAGGCGGAGCCCGCGGCGTGCCGGGTGCGCAGCAGCGCGAGGGACTGGGCGTTGGGCAGGGTGATGCCCATGGCCGACATCAGCACGAACAGCGCGGCGGCGACGGGCGCGAGACCGACCTCCCCGAAGGTTCCGGTGGACATCAGCAGCAGGGCGGCGGCGGCGAGCACGATCACCGCCAGGCCGGTCGCCAGCACCCGGTCCAGCCGGACCCGGCCGACCAGCAGCTTGCCGTTGACCTGCCCGGCGACGACGAGACCGACGGAGTTGAGGCCGAACAGCAGGCTGAAGGTCTGCGGGGAGGCGCCGTAGATCTCCTGCACCACGAACGGCGAGGCCGCTATGTAGGCGAACAGCGCGGCGAAGGCGAAGCCGCCGGCCAGCATGTAGCCGGTGAAGGGCACGTCGGCGAGGAGGCCGCGCATGGCGTGCAGCGCCTCCCTGACGCCGCCGCGGTGGCGTTCGGCGGGCGGCAGGGTCTCCGGCAGCCGCAGCCAGACGACGGCGGCCAGCACCGCCCCGACCGCGGTGAGCACCACGAACACCCCGCGCCAGTCCGTCACCCGCAGGATCTGCCCGCCGATCAGCGGTGCCACGATCGGGGCGACACCGGAGATCAGCATCAGGGTGGAGAAGAAGCGGGCCATGGCCACGCCGTCGTAGAGGTCGCGGGCGACGGCTCGGGCGATGACGATCCCTGCGGCGCCCGCGAGCCCCTGCGCCAGCCGGAAGGCGACGAGCGTCTCGACGGTGGGCGCGAACGCGCACAGGGCGGTGGCCACGACGTACACGGCCAGGCCGGTGAGCAGCGGGCGCCGGCGGCCCCAGCGGTCGCTCATCGGGCCGACCACGAGCTGCCCGAGGGCCATGCCGGCCAGGCAGGCGGTGAGGGTGAGCTGGACGGTGGCGGCGGGGGCGTGCAGGGAGCGGGTGACCGCCGGCAGGGACGGGAGGTACATGTCCATGGCCAGCGGCGGGGTGGCGGTGAGGCCGCCGAGGACGACGGTGACGAGCAGGCCGGTGCGGCGGGCGGCGCGGACGGCCGGTGCGGCGGGCGCGGCGGGCGCTGCCGCCGCTTCCCTCACGGCGGTCGCATCGGTCACGGCCGTCGCGTCGGACACGGCGGTCGCCTCCGCCGCGTCCGTCGCGCCCGTCTCCGGTGTCGGGGCCGCCGCGTGCTCGGGCATGTCGTCCTCACTGTCCTGGTGGGTCCCGCTCGGTGGGATCGCCGGGTGGGATCGCTGGGTGAGATTCCTTGGTGGGTCCGGGTGAACCGCACCTATGCTCTCAGCTCGTACACACTGCCGAGGGTCGGATGGGTGAGGGCGGGGATGGCGCAACAGACGGTGCGGTGGGGAATCGTGGCGACCGGCGGGATGGCCGCGGCGTTCACGGCGGATCTGGTGGACCTGCCGGACGCGGAGATCGTGGCCGTGGCCTCGCGGCGGCCGGAGCCGGCGGAGGCGTTCGCCGAGCGGTTCGGCATCGGGCGGGCCTACGGCTCGTGGGAGGAGCTGGCGCGGGACGCGGACATCGATGTCGTGTACGTGGCCACGCCCCACTCGGCGCACCGCGCGGCCGCCGGGCTGTGCCTGGAGGCCGGGCGGAACGTGCTGTGCGAGAAGCCGTTCACGCTGAACCTGCGCGAGGCCGGGGAACTGGTCGCGCTGGCGCGGGACCACGACCGCTTCCTGATGGAGGCGATGTGGATGTACTGCAACCCGCTGGTGCGGCGGCTGAAGACGCTGGTCGAGGACGGGGCGATCGGCGAGGTGCGCACCGTGCAGGCCGACTTCGGGCTGGCGGGCCCGTTCCCGCCCGCGCACCGGCTGCGGGACCCGGCGCTGGGCGGCGGGGCGCTGCTGGACCTGGGGGTGTATCCGGTGTCGTTCGCGCAGTTGCTGCTGGGTGAGCCGGCCGAGGTGACGGCGAGAGCGGTGCTCTCGGATGAGGGCGTCGATCTCCAGACGGGTGCGCTGCTCTCGTGGGAGAGCGGTGCTCTCGCGGCGGTGCACTGCTCGCTGGTGGGCGGTACGGGGAACACGGCGTCCGTGACCGGCACCCTCGGCCGGATCGACGTCCCGTCCGGCTTCTTCCACCCCGAACGCTTCGTGCTGCACCGCGACGGCCGCGACCCCGAGGAATTCACCGCCGACCCGGCGGACGGGCCGCGCGGCACCCTGCGCCACGAGGCCCGGGAGGTCATGCGCGCGCTGCGGGCCGGCGAGAAGGAGTCGCCACTGGTCCCGCTCGACGGCACCCTCGCGGTGATGCGCACCCTGGACGCGATCCGGGAGCGGACCGGGGTGCGCTACCCCGGCGACATCGTCACGGAGCCGGTCCCGGCCTGAGCGGCGCCCGGCCTGAGCGGCGCCCGGCCTGAGCGGCGCCCGGCCTGAGCGGCGCCGGGGGTGAGCGGCGCCGGGGGTGAGCCGCGCCGGGGGTGAGCCACGTCCGGGCCGAGGCCCGGTGACCGTATGCCCGGCCGGGCCCGGTAACCGTATGGCGGACACCTGATTCCGCATCGCGGACTCGGCGCCTACGCTGCGGTGGCATGACTGAGACGCATGCGAAGAGCGCGGTGGTGACCGGGGCCGGGTCCGGCATCGGGCGGGCGGTGGCCCTGGAGCTGCTGCGGGCCGGCTGGTCGGTCGCGCTGGCGGGCCGCCGGACCGGGACGCTGGAGACCACCGCCGCCCTGGCCCCGGACGGCGACCGGCTCGTCGTGCGCGCCGACGTGTCCCGGCCCGAGGACGTGGCCGGGCTGTTCGCCGCGACCGTGGAACGGTTCGGCCGGGTCGACCTGCTGTTCAACAACGCCGGCACCTTCGGGCCCGGCGGCGTCCCGGTCGAGGAGCTGTCCTACGACGCCTGGCGGCACGTGGTGGACACCAACCTCAACGGGGCGTTCCTGTGCGCGCAGGCGGCGTACCGGCAGATGAAGGAGCAGGACCCGCAGGGCGGCCGGATCATCAACAACGGCTCCATCTCGGCACACACGCCCCGCCCGCACTCGGCGGCCTACACCGCGACCAAGCACGCGCTGACCGGGCTGACCAAGTCACTGTCGCTGGACGGGCGGCGCTACGGCATCGCGGTCGGGCAGATCGACATCGGCAACGCGGCCACCGACATGACGGCGCGCATGGAAACCGGCGCCCTCCAGGCCAACGGGGAGATCGCGCCGGAGCCGGTGATGGACGTGGCCGACGTGGCACGCACCGTGCGGCACATGGCGGAACTGCCACTGGCGGCGAACGTGCAGTTCGCGACGGTACTGGCGACGGCGATGCCGTACGTCGGCCGGGGATGAGGGGCGCTCGGATCAGGACCTGCACAACGTGCACAAGCGGAGTTTGACGCTCCGTGGGTATTGCGGCCGGTGTCACCCGTATGCTCAACTCTCCTCCACGAGAGCTTCACACTTGGGGCTCTCGGGTTCCGCAGACCATCCCGAGGGGGGATGCGGCAGCCGTTCCCGCGCACCGGGTGGGGGTGGACTTCGCGCGCCGATGGCGGAGTACGCACCGGAGCGCGGGAGCGGCTGCCGCGAGCACCGTCCCGGTCAGCGGTTTTCTGTCAGCGGCTCGCTGAACGGTCATCCGCGTCGGCCGGGGGCGCCGCAGGAACCGGCGGCGCGGGAACGGCTGTGGTGGGAACCGGCGGGGTGACGGCGGGAGTTGCCGGTGCGGGCCGGGCCGCCCTGCGCCGCCGCAGTGCCCAGGCTCCCGCGCCCAGCAGGACGACCGCCCCGGCGGCGCCCTCCAGCAGCCGCCAGGGCGTGGAATCCCCGGTCGCGGCCGCACCCGGCGCGCCCGCCGCCGCGCGGGCCGCCTTACCGGCGGCCGTGTGACCCGCAGTCGCCCCGCCCTCGCTGAGCGGCTCGACCAGCGTGCCGACCGCCGGGGCCGTACCGCCCGCCCCGAAGCCCCAGTCGAGCAGGGCGGCGGTCTCCTCGTAGACGGCGTTGCCGCCGCTGTCCGGGTGCATCACGGTGACCAGCAGCGTGCGGCCGCCCCGGGTGGCGGCGCCGGTGAAGGTGTTGCCGGCGTGGCTGGTGTAGCCGTTCTTCACACCGATGAGCCCGTCGTACGTGTGCAGGCCCCATGCGCCGGTGAGGAGGCGGTCGGTGTTCTGGATCTGGAAGGTCTTCTTCCCGCCCGCCGGGAAGTCGGCGGTCCGCGTGCCGCAGTAGCCGCGGAAGTCGGCGTCCTTCAGTCCGCGCCGGGCGAAGAGGGTGAGGTCGTACGCCGAGGAGACCTGGCCCGGGTGGTCGAAGCCGTCGGGGCTGACGACACGGGTGTCGAGGGCCTGGAGATCGTCGGCCAGGGCCTGCATCTCGGCGACCGTCGCGGCGACCCCGCCGTTGAGGTGGGCGAGCACGTGCACGGCGTCGTTGCCGGAGCGCAGGAACACGCCCTGCCACAACTGCTCGACGGTGTAGGTGATCCCGGGCTTGACGCCGACCAGGCTGGAGCCGGCGGGGACGTCGGCCAGTTCGGCGTCGGTCACCGTGTGCCGCGCGGTGCGGTCGAGCTTCCTCAGCACGGTGTCGGCGAACAGCATCTTCAGCGTGGACGCGGGCGCCAGCCGCCGGTGCGCGTGGAAGGAGGCGAGCACCTCGCCGCTGCCGAGGTCGGCGACGAGCCAGGACCGGGCGGTGAGCTTGGCGGGCAGCCCGGCGGCGCGGCCCGCCTGGACCCCGGCACGGGCCAGCCGCTCCCCACCGACGACCGCGCGCGCCCTGCCGGAAGCGGCGGAGACGGCGGAGACGGTGGAGACGGTGGAGACGGTGGGGGCAGCGGTGGTGGTGGAGACCCGGGTGGTGGTGGAGGCGGCGGACGGGGTGGCCGCGGACAGCGGGAGGGCGGCGGCCGTCAGACCGAGTGCGGCTCGCCGGGTGAGCCGTGAACAATCACGCATCCCGGGACCGTACACCGCACTCAACAGCGGTTTCCTGGCAGCAGGCCCTCAACAGCCCGGGAACGGGCTGTCTCAGGGAAATCTGAATCACCGTCGCGCTTTCTCAGGCCCCGCACACCCTTTCCTCAGTGGGTCGCAAAGGTTCCTCCCTAGCTTGTGGCCGCGCCCACAGCGGGCGCCAAGAACCTCGAGGAACGGGATGTTTGGCATCTATCTCAAGCGCGAGCTGAGCCGGCGCAAGAAGGCGGCTCTGGTCATCGCACTGGGTCTGGCGCTCGGAATCGCCCTGGTCATCACCGTCAACTCGGTGTCGGCCGGCATGACGCAGGCACAGGACAAGGTCCTCAAGTCGCTCTACGGCCTCGGCACCGACATGACGGTCACCAAGGCCCGGACGGCGGCCGCGTCGAGCGGTTCGCGGGGCCCGGACTTCTCGTTCGACGCCAAGTCGGACAGCGGCACCTCGCAGAGTTCGGACCGGGTCATGACGCAGGGCGGCCAGACCCTGAAGTCCTCGCTCGTCCAGCGGGTCGCCGCGCAGAAGGGCGTGGCGTCGGCGGTCGGCGCCCTGTCCCTGAACGTCACCAAGGTCGACGGCTCCTTCACCCAGGGCAAGGCGCAGAGTTCCGGGGGCGGCAGCGGCCGGCAGCCGGGCGGTGACAGCGGTCAGCCGCAGGTGCAGGGCGGCGGCGCCGACTTCGACGTCAACAACTACTCCGTCGCCGGTGTCGACGTCACCCACCAGGACCTCGGCCCGCTCGCCACGATGAAGATCACCTCCGGGAAGACCTTCGCCTCGGCGCAGACGAACGCCAAGGTCGCGGTGGTCAGCGCGTCGTACGCCAAGGAGAAGAAGTACAGGAGCGGTTCGGCCTTCAAGATCTCCGGCACGACGTACACGGTCATCGGCATCGCCACCCCGGACAGCGGCGAGTCCACCACCGATGTCTACCTGCCGCTGAAGCAGGCGCAGACACTCGGCGACGCCAAGGACAAGGTCACCACCATCTACGTCAAGGCGACCGACTCGCAGCGGATCGCCGCCGTCAAGAAGACCATCCAGGACAACATCTCCGGTACGACCGTCACCACCTCCTCCGACCTGGCCTCCACCGTCTCCGGCTCGCTGTCCACGGCCTCCGACCTGGCCTCGAGCGTCGGCACGTGGCTGTCCGTCGCCGTGCTGGCCGCCGCCTTCCTGGTGGCCGCCCTGCTCACCTCCTCGGCGGTGTCCCGGCGGGTGCGGGAGTTCGGCACGCTGAAGGCGCTCGGCTGGCCCAGCCGCAGGGTCACCCGGCAGGTGGTCGGCGAGTCCATGGTCAACGGCCTGATCGGCGGCGCCCTCGGCATCGCGCTGGGCCTGGGCGCCGCCTACGCGGTCACCCTGATCAGCCCGAAGCTGACCGCGCAACTCGGCAGCGGAGGCGGACCGGGCGGCGGCATGGGCGGCCCGGGCGGCGGCCGCGGCGGGCAGTCCGCCGCGAACACCATGGAGATCGCGCTGTCGGCGCCCGTGTCCGTCACCACCATCGCGCTCGCCGTGGGCCTGGCGGTGGCGGGCGGCCTGATCGCCGGTGCCATGGGCGGCTGGCGGGCCTCCCGGATGCGGCCGGCGGACGCCCTGCGCAGCGTCTCGTAGGCGCCCGCCTCCTGTGCCGGGGCGCCGCCTCCACTCCCCCCGGGAGGCGGCGCCCCACCCTCTCCCACGACTCACGACTCACGACTCACGGAGCACCCATGTACCGACTCACCGGCGTCACCAAGCGCTATACGCGGGGCAAGGACACGGTGGAGGCGCTGCGCGGCGTCGACCTCACCATCGAGGACGGCGACCAGCTCGTCATCCAGGGCCCCACCGGCGGCGGCAAGTCGACGCTCCTGCAGATGATCGGCGGCCTCGACCGCCCGTCCTCCGGCAGCGTCGAGCTGGACGGCGTCGACCTCGGCGGCATCGGCGAGGCCCGGCTGACCCGGCTGCGCGCCGAGAAGATCGGCATCATCTTCCAGGCGTTCAACCTCATCCCGACGCTCACCGCGCAGGAGAACGTCGAGACGGCCCTGGTCCCCCTCGGCGTCAAGCCGGCCGAACGCCGCGAGCGGGCGGCGGAGGCCCTGCGCTCGGTGGGCCTGGGCGAACGGCTCGGCCACGTCCCCTCCGAGCTGTCCGGCGGCCAGCAGCAGCGCGTCGCCATCGCCCGCGCGCTGGTGAAGCAGCCGCGGGTCCTGCTCGCCGACGAGCCCACCGGCAACCTCGACGAGGGCACCCGCGACGACATCATGGGCCTGCTGGAGGGGCTGTGGCGGGAGCACGGGCTGACGTTCGTCATGGTCACCCACGACTCCTCCATCGCCCGCCGCGCACCGCGCGTGGCCACGATCGAGGCGGGCCGGATCACGCTGACCGAGCAGGCAGGGGGGCGGCGGGTTCGGCGAGTCCTGACGGTTCGGTCGAGCAGCGGTCGTACGTCCCGTACGGGGCTCAGGGTCACTGAGCCGCGGGCGACGCGCTCCATCCCGCCCCCGGAGCGGCGGTGGCCTCTCAGGCCTGTCCGGTCTCGAAGCGGGCGATGCGGCCCTCGTCGTCGACCGTGAAGGTCCACCGGGTGCGCATCTCGCCCCAGGTGTCGTTGCGGTAGCGGGCGAGCAGGGCGCGGCCGCCGCGGGACTCGTTGTCGACGTCCAGGTGCCCGCGCGAGGCGAAGATCTCGCGGTCGACCCAGTCGGCGAGGTCGCGGTCGGTGCCGTCGTCCGACATGGTGGCGTCCGGGGCCAGGAGGGCCAGGAAGCCCTCGCGGTCACGGGCGTTGACGGCGTTGACGAACGCCCGGACAGCCGGATCGCTCAGCCTGGTGGTCTGAATGGTCATGGCGTCAGATTCACACCGCTCCCCCGCCCCCGCCACCGCACCCGCCCTGGATCCGCCCCGGCCCGGTGACCGACGGGCGTCACCCGGACGGCGGCTGCGGCGGGCCGCGGCGGGGCGGGGGTGCGACGGTGTTGACGCGGGCGGGACGTGTTCCTGCTGCCCACTGTCCTGCGTTGGGAGAGACACCGTGACCTGTTACAACCGGAGTGATCTGGGGCTGCTGCTGCTTCGGCTGGGCACCGGCTCAGTGCTGGCGGCACACGGCGCGCAGAAGCTGTTCGGCTGGTTCGGCGGGGGCGGCATCGAGGGGACCGGCCAGTTCATGGAGTCCGTCGGCTACGCGCCGGGCAAGGTCAGCGCGACGGCGGCGGGCCTCGCGGAGGCGGGCGGCGGGCTGCTGCTGGCGCTGGGACTGGCGACCCCGGCGGCGGGCGCGGCGGCGGCGGGCGCGATGGCGGGGGCGTCGGCGGTCCACGCGCCCAACGGCTTCTTCGCCCAGGAGGGTGGCTTCGAGCACGCGGGGAGCCTCGGCCTGACCGCCGCGGGCCTCGCCGTCACCGGCCCCGGCCGCCTCTCCCTGGACCACGTCCTCGGTCACACCCTGAACCGCGGCTGGATGGTCCCGGCGGCCCTGGCCACGGTGGCCGCGGGAACCGCCCTGGTGATCGGCGCCCGCGCCAAGCGGGTGCGCACGGTGACCCCGGAGGAGCAGGAGGCCCTCTTCGACGGGTGACCGGAGCCTGGCAGGCTGCCGCCATGACCGATCGACCGACGCAAGCCACCGCCGACGCCACGGGCGAGGACATCTGGTCCTCGGTGGACGCCCTGTGGACCTGGCTGGAGGCCAACCGCCCCGGCGACGGCACGGACAGCGTGCTGCTGCGGACGCTGAAGCTGTCGGAGGAGGTCGGCGAGGTCGCCGAGGCGGTGATCGGGGCGCTGGGCCGCAACCCGCGCAAGGGCGTCACCCACACCTGGGACGACGTCCAGGCCGAACTGTGCGACGTCGCCATCACGGCCCTGGTGGCCCTGCGCACCCTCACCCCGCACACCCGCGAGGTCTTCACCCGGCACCTGGAGCGGGTCAGGCAGCGTTCCCTCGAGACCGACTGACGGCCGATCACAGACATGCCGAAGTGGCTCAGCACCCGCGACGCTTCCAAGAGGCTGCCGCTCCTCCTCGATCTCCACGGCCGAGCAACTTGCGTTTCTGCTGATGTGCCGCCCCGCCATCGGCCATGCTGGTCGTGTCCCAGGGCGCACAGTGCGAGGAGGAGACGTGCCCGAGCTGGTCAGCCGTCATGAGTATCCGGTAGAGGTCGACCACGGTGGCTTCGCCCTGCAGGAAGCCGACGACCGGCACGTGCCGGTCCCGTTCCCCGAGGATTTCCGGGACGGTATCTTCCTCGCCGCACATACCGGGCGCCTGGACCTCGCGAGCGCGGGCCACACTCACACCGCCGATGTCATAGTCGAAGTCTGGGATGCCGAACCTCCCGCCCCCTCCGGTACCTGGGAGGAGAGCGCGACAGCCAGGATTTACTGCCCCTCGGGAGAGCTTCGCGCACGGTCGATCACCAGCGGCCCGATGCCGGAGCGGATTCCCTTGTCGGACGGCCCGGGCACATGGTCCGTACGCGTGGTGAGCACGGGGCGACAAGCACTTGCCGCCTTGTCCGAAGAGGGTGCGGTGGACGGGGTCGAACGTTACGTGGCCCAGTTCTGGCCGGAATCCTGACCGGTCGGCGGGCACGAACGGCGGCCGCGGCCGTGCCATCGCGGTCCGCCGGCGAGTCGTGCGTGTTCCCGTCAGGAGACTATTTTGACGATGAAACCATCGTCCGGTCCGTCCAGGACACGATTCTTGTCGTAGAACTGGGCTAGCAGAATTCCACCGGCACCGTTATCCGACTTTTTCACCGGCAGCACGCTGAAATTGTTCGGCTCTGCGCGGGAGTCGTAGTTCGATTGCGCGGCCCCCTCGTAGGTGCTCTGGAAAGGGTACTCGTCACACTCTTTTGTGTTGTGCTCGGTGTAGCCAGCGCCGTAATACTTCTTGCAGTTGTAAACGGACCGGTTGTAATTGGCCTTGCGTCGCCTCGTGTCCCAATACAGGCGGGTCAGCGGCTCGTCGGCGGTCCGTCCCGGGTAGTGCTTCCTCGTGCTTGGCGGTAATGTGCTCGACGGCTTGGTGAAGGCCTTCTTGATGTGGAGTGCCACACCCCGTTCCGGCGCGTTGGCCGCCGTGCTGTACTTCAGCGTGGGCACGACGCTGAATACCGCCGCTCCGGTGGCATCGTGAGGGAGATAACCGGCCTTGTCCCAGCGTGGTGGCAGCATGAACAAGTCGTGCGCTCCCGGGGTGGTCAGGACCCATCCAGGCGGAGCCGTGATGGTGACACTCGGCTGGTAGACGGCGAAGACGGTGTCCGCTCTCATTCCGGGGCTTCCCTGGCCCGCAGCGGCGCCGACCTTGTGCCTGAAGCTCCCCTGCTCCAGCAGCTGCGCCCAGGTCCGGCTGACCGGCATCGCAACGCCGCCTCGGGTGTAGTGGACCGAGGAAGGCCAGCTTTTCGTGACTTTTCCGTTGGTCACGATTCCCAAGCCGGGCGCAGCGTTGGTCCCTGCCGCGGTGAAGGCCGTGAAGTAGTAGGTGACCGTGATCGTGCGGCTGCTCTTCGGAATGGTTCCGATCGCCAGCACGTCGAAACTGCTCGTCCCGACGGGCTCACCGTTCACCAGCCAGACCTGGCTCAGCAAGAGGCCTGAGCAGACCGCGAAGCGTGACTTGAGGTAGAACTTCGACGTCCCGAGTCCGCGGACGCATTCAGCCGGAGTCATGGAGTGGGAGGGCTCCGGAAGAGTCACCACCGGGTCGGCACCTGCGGCGAGAGCATCCGGCTTCGCGAGCTCGGGCACAGCCGAGTCTTCGGTGGACAGCGGCGCATAGGTCCTGGCAGGGCCGACCGCCTCACGTGGCAAGAGTGCCTGCGAGGTTTCCTTGGCTGCCATGCGATGCAGCGCATCGAGGACACCAGGCCGCTTGATCTCGCTGAGGCTGGGCGCCTTGGTACTCAACGGGAGCGCATAGGTGTTCATGATCGCGTTTTCGACGCCATCGGCGTGTGCGATCTCGATCGGTGTGGTCAGTGCGGCCAGCAAGGCGGGGAGCAGTACGGCGGTGGCACGTATTCGTGCTCGCCAGGACGTGCGTGTTTCCATTGATACCCCTTGTTCCAAGACACGCCTTACAGCGTGGGTCGTCACAGAGGTATCAGACGCACAAGCTGCGCATAACTGCTGGATTACCTTCTGACGCGATCACACCAGGCGATGGCTGGAAAACAATGACCATTATCAGGAGCGCCGGCTGTCCGAAAGGTTTCCTCCGAGGGACACCGTGAAGAGAAGCGGATGCGGCGGAGACAGACTCCAGTGACGCCATGCCAGTGGCTGAGAACGATTCCGTAGCCGGGACGCGGCCTTGTGGCCGGCGTTCGGCAGCTCTGACAGTGGGGACCATCGAGGCGGCCTGGTAACCGTGCGGGGACCATCTCGTGTCGCAGAACGGGGGTTGACATGGAGGGTGTCGATGAACTGATGCGGGACCGTTTACTGATCATGGTGAACGGCCGATCGGCTATCGATGTCCTCTCCTACGTTCCGGTCCGTACAGGTGGGCTGGTACTGACGGGCGCTGCCGCACCGCTCAGGTGCAGGGAGATCCGCAATGCCTTGCCCGAGACAGTGGTGGTCGTGGATTACGGCAGCCATACGCAGCGGATGGGCACCCCTGATACTCCTTTCGGGCTGAGTTCCGGTCGAGGCTGGCGCGACCTCGATCTAGCTGGGCTCGATGAATTCCTGGACGGACAGCTTCACCACAAGGCGTCCTACGCCGTGACACCGACGTGCTTCATCCCGGCAAGTGAAGCGGGAGGATCGCCGGTGCTCAATGCTGTGATAGCTCAGACCAACCAACTGAGCCGCGAGGACATGGTGGTGTTGCTGCCGTGCAGCTGGCGATGGTTACGGCGTTCCTCCGTGCCCCTTCTCGCCGAGCAGATCCGGATGAGCCGACATCCGGTGGCGCTGATCATGCAGGCGGACGGCGATCCGCTAGAGCGCGATCAGGCAGCCGAGGGATTACGTCAGTTGTGCCGTTCCTGCCCCCGCCTCGCGCTGTGGCGCACCGACCTGGCCGCCTTCGACGCGATGGCACACGGGGCGCTGGGTGCGGCGGTCGGAGTCTCGGCAGTGCTCCGGCACGGCGTGGCTCCTCGCCCCGACAGTGGGGGAGGCGGTCACAAGCCATACCCGGTTGTCCTGGTGCGGCGTCTGCTGCGCTACCAGCGAGTGGCTACGCTCCAGGACTGGTTCGCCCACGTCGATCCGTGGACCTGCGACTGCGCGGTGTGCCAGGGCGCCGTCCTCACCCGCTTCACAGACCGCGAAACCGACGTGGTCGCCGCCCTGCAGCACAGCGTCTGCGAACTCTACGGGCTTCACCAGGAATTGGACATGACACTTGCCGGTCAGGAGCGCATCGGCTGGTGGCGCCAACAGCTCGCGGACGCCTGGGAGTACCACCGCCTGCTGGCCACCCAGACGGGGGTAGAAGTGCCGTTCCCGAAGGTCCTTCAGGCTTGGCGGCGCCAGAGTCCGGTGGCGTTGCCGGGGGCGCAGGAACAGCGATCGCAGGAGCGGTCGGGGCCGAGCTGACGCCAGGCCTGTTCGTGGAAGAGCCACTGAGCGGCTGAGTGGCGCTCGGGCCGGTAGCGGGCGGGTTCGAGCAGCCAGCGCACTTGCCTCGCCGGTTCACGCAAGACGACGCCGACGCCGTAGAAGCGGGCCTTGAGAAGGAGCAGGCCCATGTCGGAGCGTGGTTCCCGTCCCGGCGCGACAGGCGATACGACGATCGCGCGGGCACAGAACGGCGCGAACTGCGAAGCGTCCCGCACGGCGGCGTCCCAGTCACGGGAGGAGATACCGTCCGGTCCGTGCACGAGGACCAGCTCGACACGGACAGCGGGTACGAGACGCCGTACGACGATGTCCTGCTCACCTTCCCCCAGGTCCACGACGCCCGGCGGCGCGGCGCGCAGCGTCCGTAGGGCGTGGGCATCGAGCGAGGCCTGGGGTACCGCCAAGTCCACGGGCAGGTCGTGGAGAACGGTGAGGAGCGCCCGGCTGTCGACGGCACCGAGGCCGGCTGAGGAACGGCGGCGCTCCTCGTCGCCGATGACGGTGACGGCCGCATGCACCTGCTGTCCGCGCAGCCTGAGCCCGACGAGCGCCTGCTCAGCCAGCAGCATGTCTCTCGTCCTCGTTGTATTCCTCGACCTGGTCTGGTCGTCCGGGCGGGCTGAGGGTGCGGTCGGTGTGGGTGCCTTGTTGTCTATCAGCCCTGCAAGTCGCGAGACAGCCGCCGGGGGAAAATGCCCGCCCAACCCGTCGTTCGCCATAGAATCCGCGCTCGTCAAGCCGCCCTGCGGACGGTTTCCGGGGCGGGCCCGAGGGGTTCCCTCCCCCGTGTCCGGTGAACTCCCCCGGGCTCCGGTGGTCGGCTGGTGCCGGGCTGCTGAAGCTGCTGCGCCCGCTGGACAGTCAGGCGTAGTGGCACCCGGTCCCGGCGAAGTGGAGCGGCAGACGAGTCGGGCTGTACGCCGGGTTCTGTCCCCCGGCTGCCTCGCGGCGTGCCGGGGTGACGGCCATCCATCTAGGGCCGGCGTTGCCGCCGGCCTCGTGCGGTCTACCCGCGGACTCGGGCGGGCAGCCCTCGAACGTCCGCGCAGAGACACCGGGGTGTCTCCTTTTGACCTTGCTCCGGGTGGGGTTTACCTAGCTGCCCAGGTCACCCTGGGCACTGGTGGTCTCTTACACCACCGTTTCACCCTTACCGGGGACCGGAGTCCTCGGCGGTCTGTTTTCTGTGGCACTGTCCCGCGGGTCACCCCGGGTGGCCGTTAGCCATCACCCTGCCCTGTGGAGCCCGGACGTTCCTCGGGAAGCCCCTGGTGGGGCTCCACGCGGCCGTCCGCCCGGCTCGTCTGCCGTGCCGACCATGCTACCGGCCGCACGGACCCGCCGTGCCCGCCCTCCGGGTGCCCCCGGTGCCTTGAGGCGCGGGCCCGGGCCTCCCGGTGGTACGCCGTACGCTGGCGCGGAGGTCTAGAGAAGGAGTACGTGTGCTGGTCCTGCTGCCGCCCTCCGAGGGCAAGGCGCCCTCGGGCCGGGGTGCCCCGCTCAAGCCGGAGTCGCTGTCGCTGCCCGGGCTGACCGCGGCCCGCGAGGCCGTCCTGGACGAGCTGATCGCGCTGTGCGCCGGTGATCCCGGCCAGAACGACAAGGCGCGCGAGGTGCTCGGACTGAGCGAGGGACTGCGCGGCGAGGTGGCGAAGAACGCGGTGCTGCGCTCCGCCGGGGCCCGTCCCGCCGGTGAGATCTACACGGGTGTCCTGTACGACGCCCTCGGCCTGGCCACGCTCGACACGGCCGCCAAGAAGCGCGCCGCGCGGTCCCTGCTGGTGTTCTCCGGGCTGTGGGGCGCCGTCCGGGTCACCGACCGCATCCCCTCCTACCGCTGCTCGATGGGCGTGAGGCTGCCCGGGCTCGGCGCCCTCGGCGCGTACTGGCGTTCGCCGATGGCCGAGGTGCTGCCCCAGGTCACGGGCGACGGACTGGTGCTGGACCTGCGGTCGGCGGCCTACGCGGCGGCCTGGAAGCCCAAGGGCGAGGTCGCCTCGCGGACGGCGACGGTACGGGTGCTGCACGCGCCCACCCGGAAGGTGGTCAGCCACTTCAACAAGGCGACCAAGGGCCGGATCGTGCGCAGCCTGCTGACCGCGGGCCCGGCGCCGAAGGACCCCGCCGAGCTGGTGGAGGCGCTGCGGGACCTGGGGTACACCGTCGAGGCACAGGCTCCCGCGAAGGCCGGGACCGCCTGGGCCCTGGACGTCCTGGTCACCGAGGTGCACTGACAGCGCGGCAGAGCAGCAGAGCAGCAGAGCATTGTGTCGTTGCAGCATGTGCAATGGGCTTTGCGCACACTGCTTCCGCTCGGCACGATGTGCGCATGACCTCACCCCTGCCCTCCTCCCGGGTGCCGGTGCCGGCCGGCTCCGTGCTGGACCTCGCGCCCGTCGTGCCCGTGCTGGTCGTCACGGACGCCGCCGACGCCGTACCGCTGGCCCGGGCCCTGGTGGCCGGTGGGCTGCGGGCGATCGAGGTGACGCTGCGGACCCCGGCGGCGCTGGACGCGATCCGGGCCGTCGCCGGGGAGGTGCCGGAGGCGGTGGTCGGGGCGGGCACGGTGATCGCGCCCGGGCAGGTGCCGGCGTGTGTGGCGGCCGGGGCGCGGTTCCTGGTCAGCCCCGGCTGGACGGAGGCGCTGCTGGCCGCGATGCGGGAGTCCGGGGTGCCCTTCCTGCCGGGGGTGTCGACCACCTCGGAGGTGGTGGCGCTGCTGGAGCGCGGGGTGCGGGAGATGAAGTTCTTCCCGGCGCAGGCGGCGGGCGGTACGGCCTATCTGCGGTCGCTGGCCGGTCCGCTGCCGCAGGCCCGCTTCTGCCCGACCGGCGGCATCGGTCCTGCGAACGCGGCGGAGTACCTGGCCCTGCCCAACGTGGGCTGTGTGGGCGGCAGCTGGATGATCCCGGCGGACGCGGTGGCCGCCGGGGACTGGGGGCGCGTCGAGCAGCTGGCGCGCGCCGCCGCCGGGCTCCGGGACGGGCGCGCGCCCGGGGAAGCCGGCGGGGTCAGGGACGCCGGTGAGGCCAGGGATGCCGGTGAGGCCAGGGACGCCGGTGAGGTCAGGGGCGCAGGTGGGACGTGTCGTTGAACAGCCGTACGCTCGCATTGCCGTCCGCGTAGTAGGCGACCGCCGACAGGGACGCCGCCGACAGTTCCATGCGGAACAGCGACTCGGGCGGAGCGCCCAGCGCGAGCCGGATCAAAGTTTTGATCGGCGTCACGTGCGTGACCAGCAGGACGGTGCGGCCCGCGTGGGCGGCTACGAGCCGGTCGCGCGTCGCGGCGATCCGGGTGGCGGTCTCGGCGAAGCTCTCGCCGCCGCCGGTGGGCCGGGCCGCGGGATCGGCGAGCCAGGCGTTCAGGTCCTCGGGGTGGCGTTCGCGGACCTCGCCGAAGGTCAGCCCCTCCCAGGCGCCGAAGTCGGTCTCGCGCAGCCCGTCGTCGACCGTCACGTCCAGGCCGAGGCGGTCGGCCACGACGCCGGCCGTCTCCCGCGTGCGCGCCAGCGGCGATGACACGACCGCCCGTACGCTCCCCCGCCTGGCCAGCGCCGCCGCGACCCGCTCCGCCTGCTGCCGGCCGGTGTCGGAGAGCGAGGGATCGCTGCCGCCGCTGCCGGAGAACCGCTTCTGCGGAGTCAGCGGGGTCTCCCCGTGCCGCAGCAGCACGAACGTGGCCGGGGCGCCCAGGTCGGGCGCGGCACTCCACCCGGGCGCGGAGGGGGAGGAAGCGGCAGCGGGAGAGGCGGAGGGGGAGGCCTCACGGGTGGTGCGGGGTCTGGTCAGGGCCGCTCTGGCCCGCGCCGCGCCCGCCGCCGCGTCTCCGGGCGGGCCCGACGGCTCGGGCGGCGCGCTCCTCGCGGCGGACGCGTCCAGCGCGGCCCGGGAGGCCGCGGGCGACCAGGTCTCGCCGCGGGCGCCGGCGTCCATGGCCTCGTTGGCCAGGCGGTCGGCGTGCTTGTTGCGCTCGCGCGGGATCCACTCGAAGGTGACCTGGCCGGCCGGGTAGAGGCGGGCCGCCTCGGCCGCCAGCGGCTTCATGTCGGGGTGCTTGATCTTCCAGCGGCCCGACATCTGCTCCACGACGAGCTTGGAGTCCATGCGGACGTGGACCCGGGCGGCGGGGTCGAGGCGACGGGCGGCGCGCAGGCCGGCCAGCAGGCCCCGGTACTCGGCCACGTTGTTGGTGGCCACGCCGATGTGCTCGGCGGCCTCCGCCAGGGTCTCCCCCGTCGCCGCGTCGATCACCACCGCGCCGTAGCCCGCGGGCCCCGGATTGCCCCGTGACCCGCCGTCGGCCTCGACGATGAACTCCCGCACCCCGTACGCCCCTTACAGACCCGACTCGGACGTCCGCACCAGGATGCGGCGGCAGTTCTCGCAGCGGACGACGGTGTCCGGCGCGGCCTTGCGGATCTCGCTCAGCTCGGTGATCGCCAGCTCCTGGCGGCAGCCCTGGCAGGTGCGCTGGTACAGCCGGGCCGCGCCGACGCCGCCCTGCTGCTGGCGCAGCTTGTCGTACAGCTTGAGCAGGTCGGCGGGGACGGAGCCGGCGATGACCTCGCGCTCCTTGGTCACCGAGGCGACCTCGGCGTCGATCTCCTCGAAGGCGGCGTCCCGGCGGGCCGTCGCCTCGTCGATCCTGGTCTGGAAGGAGGAGACCCGCTCGGTCAGCTCGGCCACCCGCTCCTGCGCGGCTTCCCGGCGCTCCATGACCTCCAGGACGACGTCCTCCAGGTCGCCCTGGCGCTTGGCGAGGGAGGTGATCTCGTGCTGGAGGTTGGACAGGTCCTTGGGCGAGGTGACCGCGCCGGAGTCCAGGCGCTGCTGGTCGCGGACGGCACGCTGGCGGACCTGGTCCACGTCCTGCTCGGCCTTGGTCTGCTCGCGGGCGGTGTCGCTCTCCTCGGTCTGGGCGGCCACCAGCAGGTCGCGCAGCTGGGTGAGGTCCTTGGTCAGCGAGTCGATCTCGGCGTGCTCGGGCAGCGACCTGCGCCGGTGCGCCAGCTGCTGGAGGCGTACGTCCAGGGCCTGGACGTCGAGGAGTCGGATCTGGTCGGCGGGCGCGGCGTTCAGTTGGGGGCTCCAGATGGTTGGGTGACGGTGGATGCCGCGTGGGCGGTCCAGGGGTCGGTGACCGTCTTCGAGACGTGGACGCGCAGGTCCCAGCCGTGACGGTCGGAGATCTCGTCGAGCTGGGCTGCGGCCAGCTCGCACCAGGGCCATTCGGTGGCCCAGTGCGCCGCGTCGAGCAGCGCGAGAGGACGGTGGGTGACGGCCGCCGTGAACTCGGAGACCGGGTGGTGGCGCAGGTCGGCGGTGAGGAAGGCGTCGACGCCGGCGGCGCGGACCCTCTCGAAGAGGCTGTCGCCGGATCCGCCGCTGACGGCGACGGTGCGTACGACGGCGTCGGGGTCGCCGGCCACCCTGATGCCCTGCGCGGTGGCGGGCAGCCGCTGGGCGGCGCGGGCGGCCAGTTCGCGCACGGTGACCGGGTGGTGGAGTTCGCACACGCGGCCCAGGCCCCGGCGGCCCTCGGGGTCGCCCGGGTCGGGCACGAGCGGCCGCAGGACCCTCAGGTCCAGGGCGCCGGCGAGCGCGTCGGAGACGCCGGGGTCGGCGGTGTCGGCGTTGGTGTGCGCCACGTGCAGGGCGATGTCGTTCTTGATCAGCGTGTGCACGAGACGGCCCTTGGGCGTGGCGGCCGCCACGGTGGTCGTGCCGCGCAGATAGAGCGGGTGGTGGGTGACCAGCAGGCCGGCGCCGAGCCGCACCGCCTCCTCGACCGTCTCCCGCACCGGGTCGACGGCGAACAGGACCCGCCCGACCTCCTGGTCGGGGTCGCCGACGACGGTGCCGACCGCGTCCCAGGACTCGGCCCGCTCGGCGGGCCACAGGTTCTCCAGCGCGGCGATGACTTCAGACAGACGGGGCACGGGGAAAGGCTACCTGGCTGCTCCGTGGCGCAGAACCGCCTCGGCTCCCCCGCGGCCGGCGCACCGGCCCGCTCAGCACAGCGGCCTCGGCCTCCTCAGGCGAATCGCTTCTGCGCCACCCTTATGTGTGAAGTCCCGGGTGGCCGGTCCCCCGCCCGCGCGTGCGAAAACTAGCTTCGTCGCCGGAGGTGACCGAACGATGACGGCCTGTGCGACCGAACCCTCGGCAGCCGGGGAGGACGAGGTGCCCCGGGCGGGGTGCGTCCTCACGGTGGACGGCGCGTACGCGGCCCGGCTCGCGCGGGACGGCGGCTCCTGGTTCCCGGAGCGCTGGACCCTGGACGGCCCGGAGCCCTACGCGGTGCCGCTGCCCGGCAACCAGCCCGAGGAGCCCGGCACCGAGGTGCAGCCCCTGGGGGACGGGCGGGTCCTCATCCACCGGCTGGTGGAGCGGCGGCACGTGTTCTCACTGCTGTACCCGACCGGCCCCGGCACCGGTGAACTGCCGCTGGGCGCGGTGGAGTGCCCGGAGCCCGGCACCCGGCTCGGCCTGCTCCCGCCGGCCCCGGGCGGCGCCCGCGCCTACGCGCTCGCCGTCGGGTCCCGGTCCACGGCGGTGTGGCTGGTGGCGGGCGGCGCCTTCGGGCCCGAGCACCTCGCCGAGGTGCCGGGGCGCTGCTCGGGCGGGGTCTGGCTGGACCACACCGGGCGCATGCTCGCCGTCGACCGGGAACTGGGCGGGCGCACCAAGACGGTCGTGGTCGACCTGGAGCGGGGCGGCGAGGTCTCCCCGCTGCTGCAGATCACCGACGACAGCGACGACCGGCTGCTGCTGGCCGACCCCGACAGCGGGCTGCTGCTGATCTCCTCCGACGCGCCCTCGCCCGGGCGGCGACGGCTGGGCTGGGGCGTCCTGGGCAGCACCCTGCCGGTCCGCTTCCCCGAGCACCTGCGGCTGCCGGACTGCACGGTGACGCCGTTCGCCGTCCAGCCGGGGCAGGTGCTGACCCCGGAGCACTGCGGGGTGGCGCTGCGCATCGACGGCCCCCTCGGCAGCCGGCTCGGCACCTGGCGGCCCGCCGAGCGGCGGGTGCGCCCTCTCCCGGTCCCGCAGGGGTGGCTGGCCGGTGCCGGGCGGTGGACGCCGGACGGGGTGCTGCGGCTGCCGTACGCCACGGCCGAGGTGCCGTGCGGGGTGACCGAGGTCCGGGTGCCCCGGGGTGAGCCGGGCGGTGCCGGACAGCCGGCGCGCGCGGAGGTCGCGGGGGCGGAAGGGAGTGCTGCCGGAGGGCCCGTGCAGCCCGCCGCCGCCCGGCCGGTGCCGTTGCAGCAGGCGCCGCTCGGGCCTCTTGTAACGAAGTAGCACCACTCGGCGTGCCCGCCTGGATTCGACCCGAGTCGGCCTGGTTACACTCGCCCGGCTGTACGAAAGATCATGTTGACGGGGTGAATTCTTCCGATGAGTGACACCATCACCAGGCAGCCGCTGACTGCCGATTCTCAGGAGGTCGCCGGTCACGGCCGGCACCGGGGGCCGGTCGCGGCCCAGGACAGCGAGACGGCCCCGCGCGGGCGTCACCGCAAGCAGGCCGAGGAGTCCGAGGCGGCCTGACAGCAGGTGCGCACGGCCTGACGGCAGTGCGCGCGAGGGGGTGGTCCGTCGGCCGACGGACCACCCCCTTTCCCTTTGTCCCCACGGTCGCCCCCTGCCCGGGCGGAGTCGACGGCGGGCGGGGTCAGCGGTGGCCGACGACCGTGTCGCCGAGCACCGGCGCGTCGTCCCGCTCGACGGCGCTCACGGCGACCCGCACGCCGCCCTCCTGCCGCCACATCCGGATGCGCAGCGTCTCCCCGGGATACACGACCCCCGTGAACCGCGCCGCGTACGACCGCACCCGGCTCACGTCGCCGTCGAGGAGGGTGTCGACGACCGCCTTCAGCGTCATGCCGTAGGTGCACAGGCCGTGCAGGACGGGGCGGTCGAACCCGGCGCGGCGGGCGAAGACGGGGTCGGCGTGCAGCGGGTTGTCGTCGCCGGTCAGGCGGTAGAGCAGCGCCTGGTCCTCGCGGACGGGCCGCTCCACCGTGCGCAGGGGTCGGCCGGAGGGCGGTTCCAGGCGGGTCGCCGGTCCGCGCTCGCCGCCCCAGCCTCCCGCGCCGCGTACGTGGGTCCGGGCCTCCTCGGTCCACAGCGGGCCCCCGGCGTCGCGGGCCTCGGTGCGCAGGACGAGGACGGCGGCCCGGCCCGTGTCGTGCACGGCGGTGATCCGGTCGGTGAGGGTGGCGGTGCCCGTGACCGGGAGGGGGCGGTGGACGCGCAGCGACTGGCCGGCGTGCAGGACGCGGGCCAGGTCGACGTCGACGCCGGGCATGGACAGGGCCCGGATCACCCCCGGCTGCCCGGAGCCCGCGACGGTGGCGAAGCCGGGCAGGACGTGCAGGCGGTCCTCCAGGGTGTAGCGCAGTTCGGCGGGGTCGGTCGCCGGGATGCCGGCGCCGATGCCGAGGTGGTAGAGCCGCACGTCCTTGGCGGTCCAGGAGACCGAGCGGGAAGGGGGGCGGGCGGCGAGGGCCTTCGCCGCGTCGACGGGCATGGGCGGTCCTCCTCGTTCCTCGGGTGCGGTGACGTCGGCGGCGTGCCGTGGGTGCGGTGACATATGTACTGCCCGGCCGCGTACAACCGCATCTGCCGGGCGGGGCCCCCGGACTCCTACCGTCGTGACGACAGGCATGGCGCGGCGCCGCGAGGTCTGCGGTCCGTACGCTGTGCCGCCCGTCCGCGCCGCCGGGTGCGGGGGAACCGACCGATCGGGGGACCTGGAGATGCAGTGGTGCCGTGTGCGGACGCGCCGGAGAGTACGCGGAGCCGAGGCCGACCCGGTCAGCGGCCGTCCGGGGCCGCCGGCCACCGGCTTCACGCTGCTGCCCTGGCTGCTGATGGGGCTGGGGTCCTTCTCCAATCTCCTCCACGGCGAGACGCCGAACCCGTGGATCGGCGGCCTGGGCCTGTTCACCTTCAACTCGCTGTACATCTACGTCACCTTCCGCTCCTTCGACCGGGACAAGCGCACGGCGCCGTCCACCCGGATCGCGCTGCTGGTGATGGGAGTGATGACCACGGGTCTCGCCCTCGCCTACGGCGGCAGCTGGCTGCTGTTCTTCCCGCTGCTCGGCCTGGCCACGGGCGCCACCCTGCGCGGGCAGCGGCTGGGCCCGACCTCGCTGGCACTGACCGCGCTGGCCGCTGGGGTCGCCGCCCTCCACGAGGGCTGGGAGGCGGTGAACATCGCCTACGGCACCTTCCTGTCCAGCATGGTGACGGCCGCGATCCTCAGCCTGTCGGAGGCGGTGCGGGAGCTGCGGGCGGCCCGTGAGGAACTGGCCCGCCGGGCGGTGGAGGAGGAGCGGCTGCGGTTCTCCCGGGACCTGCACGACCTGCTCGGCCACACCCTGTCGGTGATCGTGGTGAAGTCGGAGGCGGCCCGGCGCCTGGCCCCGCGCGACATGGACGCGGCGCTGACGCAGATCGGTGACATCGAGTCGGTCGGCCGGCAGGCGCTGACCGAGATCCGGGAGGCGGTGACCGGCTACCGCGACGGCAGCCTGGCCACCGAGCTGTCCCGGGCCTGCTCGGCGCTGTCCGCGGCGGGCGTGGAGCCGGTGGTCGGACGGTCCGGCGCACCGCTCACCCCGCAGACCGAGGCACTGCTGGGCTGGGTGGTCCGCGAGGCGGTCACCAACGTCGTCCGGCACAGCGGCGCGAGCCGCTGCGAGATCACCGTGGACAGCGGCCCCGAGCGGGTGCGGCTGACGGTCGGTGACGACGGGACGGGCGCGGCCGGTGACGACGGGAGGGGCGCGGCCGGCGCCCGGCCCCGGCAGGCCGGTGGCATCGGGGGCACCGGCCTGACGGGGCTGACCGAGCGGCTCGCGGCGGCGGGCGGCAGTCTGCGGGCCGGCCCGTCGCCGCGCGGCGGTTTCACGGTGACCGCCGAACTCCCCGCGGAGGGCGGGCCCGCCGTGCGGGAGCCGGAGCCGTCGCCGGTTACGGCGCCCAGGGGGAGGTGACCGCCCAGCTGACGTCGTCGGCCCAGGAGGTGCTGCTGTCCCAGGCGTTGGAGCCGCCGTTGCTCGCTATGTACAGGGCGTGGTTGTAGTGGCGCAGATAACGGGTCGGGTAGTTGTACGACGCGAACGAGGTGCCCGTGCCGCTCTTGCCGGTCTGCGGGCAGAAGGTGGCGTCGGCCCGGAACTGGGCGGTGCCGACCATCGGTTGGCGGTAGAGCCGGTAGTTGGAGTGGCGCAGGAAGTCGCCCGGGTAGTTGCGCGACTCGAAGGAGACGCAGGAGGCCGACGCCAGGCCCCGGCGGACGATCCAGGTGGCGTCGCCCTTGTCCAGGGCCGGACTGCCCGACGTCACGGGGGAGGTGACGGCCGCGTCGTTCTGGTGGCGGACGTACTCGGTGGTGCAGCAGGCGGTGGTGGCGCGCAGCGATATCTCGGAGGCGGCGCCCAGCGTGCCGGCGCTGCCGGTCGCGCCGCCGTAGCCGGCAGAGACGATGTTGGACTGCACGGCGTCGTCGGCGGCGTCGGTCGGGATGCCGGAGGTCATGACGCCCTCGAAGAAGGACCCGATGGAGCCGTTGCTGTTGTCGCCGCCGGTACCCAGGACGATCGCGCCCTCCTGGTGCATGGGTGAGTAGCCGCTCCTGGTGGGTTCACCACCGGAGTAGGTGGTGGTCAGCCCGCCGGACTGGGCGCTGCCGTATTTCAGCGCGAAATGGTTCTGGCCGTTGTTCTTCAGCAGCGCGGTGACGAACGGCATCGCGCCGGTGCCGGTGTTGGCGGTGTTCCTGCTGTACCCGGCGTCCGACTGGAACAGCCCGTTCTCCAGGTCGGCCTGTACCCAGGGCCCCTGTCCGTAGCAGGGGGCGAACCAGCACTCGGTGCCGAAGTTGATGGCGTCCATGTGGCCGTTGCCGGTGTCGAGGTTGTTGGTCTCGGCGTTGCCGTAGTCGAAACAGCAGGCGCCGTTGACATGGGTGCCGGAGGTCACCATGTACATCCCCTCGGCCTGGCCGTTGACGGCGACGCCCGAGGTGGTGTTGTCGCGGTAGCCCATGCCGGCCGAGATCTCCAGGCCGTAGACCTGGTGGCCGCCGACGGTCACCGGCAGGGCGTCGGCCGGCGCGCCGACGTCGGCCGCGCCGGCGCCGCCCGCGCCCTCGATGGTGAGGTCGTTGTGGCGCGCCGACTGGTCGTAGATCTCGGTGATGAGACAGGTCGTGCCGGCGCAGAAGGAGTCCTGCGCGGCCGCGTTGGCGTAGCCGCCGGCCGTCAGCAGGCCGATGGTGGCGGTGGCCCGGTCGGAGGCTCGCTGCACCTGGTAGAGCGGGCCGTTGTACGACGAGTACAGCGCCCGGACCAGGCTGTGGGCGGCGACGCAGGGGGTGCCCGCGGTGGCGTAGACGTCGCAGGGCAGCGTGCCCGCCGCGGCGGCCTGCGGGGCGCCGGAGCCGAGCAGCAGGGCGGCGGCGGTGGCGAGCGCCGCGAGCACGGACAGGACGGTGCTTCGCAGCCGCCGGGGGCGGGAGCGCGGGGGCGGTGTCGGGTACACGGTGCACCTCTTCGGTTCGTCGTAGGCCTGTGCGGGGGGCGGTCGTGACGGTCGGTCGAAATACCGGACGCCGTTCGGACGGCATACCGGACACCATCCGGTCGAAATACCGGACAGTGTTCGGTCGAAATACCGAACCTATTCAGCGCCGTAATGCCGAGCAATTACCGGAAATGCAGAGGCGATTGTTTTCCGGTCCCCGTAGGGCGTCAACCCCGTGGACGAAAAGAATGACGAGAGCTCTGGTTGGCTACCCTGGGCCCGTGCGGAACATCAGGGTGCTGCTCGCCGAGGACCAGGGCATGATGCGCGGGGCCCTGGCCCTGCTGCTGGGCATGGAGCGGGACATCGAGGTGGTGGCCCAGTGCGGCCGGGGCGACGAGATCGTGGACGCCGTGCTGACCCACTGTCCCGATGTGGCCCTGCTGGACATCGAGCTGCCCGGGATCAGCGGCCTGGACGCGGCGGCCCAGCTGCGCGAACAGGCGCCCGGCTGCCGGGTGCTGATCCTGACCACCTTCGGCCGTCCCGGATATCTGCGCCGGGCCATGGAGGCGGGAGCGGCCGGGTTCCTGGTCAAGGACGGCCCCGTGGAGGAGCTGGCGGGGGCGGTGCGGCGGGTGCTCACCGGGGAGACGGTGGTCGATCCGGCGCTGGCCGCGGCCGCGCTCAGCGCCGGTCCCAGTCCGCTGACGACCCGGGAGTGCGATGTGCTGAAGGCGTCGGCGGACGGGGCGACGGTCGCCGACATCGCCGGCCGGCTCCATCTGTCGGAGTCCACCGTGCGCAACTACCTGTCGGCGGCGATCGGCAAGACGGGCACGCGCAACCGGGCGGAGGCGGTGCGGGAGGCCCGGCAGCGCGGGTGGCTGTGACCTCCCGTCACCCCTCAGCCCCCTTTCGTCACCTTCGCGAGAGATGCCGTACGCATCAGCCGCGGCCGGCGGCCGACGACGAAACGCTGGAACTCCTCGTCCGGAGCCCTCCTCCGATCCCCCATGGGCACCTCCGAGATGCCAGAAGGAGTCCGTGAGGGCCCCGGACCGTCACCTCATCCCGCCGACGGCTTTCCCGCCTCTCCCGCGACGGCCTGTCCGGCGACGGCCGGCCCCCCGGCGGCCGGGGGCGTCCGCCGGGGCAGCCACAGCAGCATCAGCGCCGCCCCGCCCAGCAGCAGCACGGCACTGGTGCGGAAGGCGAGCGCGTAGCCCTCGGTCAGCGCCCCGGTCCCGGAGCCGTCGTCCGTGCGCGCCGCGGCGACGGTCGACATGACCGCCAGACCCAGCGAACCGCCCATCGTGCGCGAGGTGTTGACCAGGCCGGACACCAGACCGGCCTCGCCGGGGGCCGCCCCGGACGTGGCCAGCGCCGCCAGCGGGGTCGCCGCGAGGCCGGCTCCGAGCATCATCAGGATGCCGGGGACCATGATCGCCGTGACGTAGGCCTCGTGCGCGCTCATCGTCGACTGCCAGCCGAAGCCGGCGGCCGCGACCAGCGTGCCCAGCACCGCCACCGCGCGCGACCCGGCCGTCCCCATCAGGCGCGGCGCCACCTTGGAGCCGACGACGACCGCGAGCGAGCTGGGCACCAGCGCGAACCCGGCCTCCAGCGGCGAGTAGCCGAGCACGTTCTGGGCATACAGGGTCATGAAGAACCACATGCAGAACATCGCCGAACCGCTGACGAACATCGCCGCGTTCGCCGAGGCCACCGCCCGCCGCCGCAGCAGTCCGAGCGGCATCAGCGGCGCCGTCGTGCGCGCCTCGACCAGCAGGAACAGGGCGAGCAGCGCGAGTCCGGCCGCCAGCGGCAGCAGCGTGGCCGGGGCCGTCCAGCCCCGCGCCTCGGTCTGCACGATGCCGTAGGCCAGCGTCGCGAGTCCCGCCGTCACCAGCAGCGCCCCGGGCAGGTCCAGGCGCCGCCGGTCCCCGGCCCGGCTCTCCGCGAGCCATCTGACGGACCCGGCGAGCACCACCGCGCCGACCGGCACGTTGATCAGCAGCACCCAGCGCCAGGACAGCGCGTCCACCAGCACCCCGCCGACCAGCCCGCCCGCGGCCCCGCCCCCGGCGCCCACCGCGGTCCAGGTCGCTATCGCCCGCGCCCGCGCGGCGCCCTCGGGGACGGCGGCGGTCAGCAGGGTCAGCGTGGAGGGGGCCAGGACGGCCGCGCCCAGGCCCTGCACGGCCCGGGCGAGCAGCAGCTGCCAGCCGTCCTGGGCCAGCCCGCCGCCCAGCGAGGCCAGCGTGAACAGGGCGAGCCCGGTGAGGAACATCCGCTTGCGGCCGTAGAGGTCGCCGGCCCGGCCGCCGAGCAGCATGAACCCGGCGAAGGCGATGGCGTAGGCGTTCACCACCCATTGCAGGCCGGGCGCGCTCAGCCCGAGGTCGGTGCGCATCGAGGGCAGTGCCACGTTGACGACGGACACGTCCAGCACGACGAGGAACTGGCCGGCGCAGGCCAGCGCCACCACCAGCCAGGTGGGCGGCGCGGCGCGGCGGACGGCGGGGGGCGAGGTGTCGGCGGCTTCCAGCATGGGCGTCATGCTCTCAACCCGCTGACGGTCCTTGCACCGGCATTTCGCCCCGTTCCCGGCCGCGGCGGTCACAGGCAGCGCTGACGGTCACTCAGAAACCCATGGAAAGGTCAAGATTTCATTAGAGGCCCGAAGCAACGGAATAGTTGCCCGTGCATACGAGGTTTACCCAGCACTTATCTCACGGGAGGCCTCACGCAATGACGGACACGACGACCGACCAGCCCTCCCGCGGGGCGAGCGGGGCCGTGGTCCCGGTGCTCGCCTTCGCGGGCATCGTGGTGGCGGTGATGCAGACGCTGCTCGTTCCGGTGATCAAGGATCTGCCGCAGCTGCTGGACACCGCGCCGAGCAACGCCACCTGGGTCCTGACCTCGACGCTGCTGTCGGGTGCCGTCGCCACTCCGATCATGGGCCGCCTGGGCGACCTGTACGGCAAGCGCCGCATGCTCATCCTCAGCCTCGCCGTGATGGTGGTCGGCGCCCTGGTCAGCGCGCTCACCAGCCAGCTGCTGCTGATGATCGCCGGCCGCACGCTCCAGGGCTTCGCGATGGGCGCGATACCCCTCGGCATCGGCCTGATGCGCGACATGCTGCCGCGCGAGAAGCTCGGCTCGGCGATGGCCCTGATGAGTTCCTCGATCGGCGTCGGCGGCGGCCTCGCGCTGCCGGCCGCGGCCCTGGTCGCCCAGCACGCCGACTGGCACGCCCTGTTCTACGGCGCGGCCGGCCTCGGTGTGCTCGCCATCGTGCTGACCCTCCTGGTCGTCCCCGAGTCGCCGATGCGCGCCAAGGGCTCCTTCGACGGGCTCGGCGCGGCCGGGCTGTCGGTGGGTCTGGTGCTCCTCCTGCTGCCCGTCACCAAGGGCAGCGACTGGGGCTGGACCTCCGGCACCACCCTCGGCCTGTTCGCCGCGTCGGCGGTCGTCCTGCTGCTGTGGGGCGTGCTGGAGTTGCGCGTGGCGGCCCCGCTGGTCGACCTGCGCACCACCGCCCGCCGCGAGGTGCTGCTCACCAACCTCGCCTCGATCATGGTCGGCGTCAGCTTCTACGTCGTCTCGCTCGTCCTGCCCCAGCTGCTCCAGCTGCCCGCCGCCACCGGCTACGGCCTCGGCCAGTCCATGGTCGTCGCGGGCCTGTGCGTGGCCCCGCTGGGCCTGACGATGATGTTCACCGCCCCGCTCTACGCCCGGCTGTCCGCCCGCTACGGCCCGAAGACCACCCTGATCCTCGGCATGCTGATCATCGCGATCGGCTACGGCGGCGGCCTCGGCCTGATGGACGCGGCCTGGCAGACGATCCTCACCTCGGTGATCCTCGGCGCGGGCATCGGCCTGGCCTACTCCTCCCTGCCCGCGCTGATCGTCGGCGCGGTCCCGGCCTCCGAGACCGGCGCGGCCAACGGCCTGAACACCCTGATGCGGTCGATCGGCACGTCCGTCTCCAGTGCCGTCATCGGCATGGTGCTGGCGAACACGGCGAACGACGTGGGCGGCGTGGCGGTCCCGACCATGCACGGCTTCCGCGTCTCCTTCCTGATCGCCACCGCCGCGGTCGCCGTCGGCCTGGTGCTGGCGGTGTTCCTGCCGAAGCCGGTCCGCCCGGCCGCGCACGCCCAGCTGCGGGCGAGCAGCGAGGAGGACGCCGGCCTGGAGCGCGCCGAGGAGGCGCTGCGCGGCTTCCGCGGCCGGGTGCTGGACGCCGGCGGCGCCCCCGTCGCCCGGGCCAAGGTGACGCTGATCGACCGCCGGGGCCGCCAGGCGGGCGCCACCCTGTCCGCGGCGGACGGCAGTTACGCGCTCACCGTGCCCGCCCAGGGCCCGTACGTCCTCGCCGCCCGGGCCGCCGGTCACGGTCCGCTCGCCTCGTCGGCGACCCACGCCGGGGACGAGCGCGCGGTCGAGCTGGACCTGTCGCTGCCCGGGGAGACGGTCAGCGCCTGAGCCGCCCGGGCCCGCGGGCCCGGACCTGAGAGAGGCGTCACCCGCACCCCCTGTCGCCGCGGCGGCGGGGGGTGCGACAGCATGGGCGGCCGAGACAGCCGTACGACCGAGAGGACCCGCATGCCCGCGGCACCCAAGCCCGAGATCCTGGCCGCGTTCGAGGCGGCGAAGGGGTTCATGCCCGTGGACGAGGGGCTGGCGCTGTACGCGGCCGCCGTGGACGCGGCCGGACGGCTGGGGCTGCCGCTGCTGGAGGTCGGCACGTACTGCGGCCGCTCGACGATCCTGCTCGCGGACGCGGCCCGGCAGGCCGGGGTGACCGCGCTGACCGTCGACCACCACCGGGGCAGCGAGGAGCAGCAGCCGGGCTGGGAGTACCACGACCCGGAGACGGTCGACCCGCACCTCGGCCTGATGGACACGCTGCCCACGTTCCGCCGGACCCTGCACGCGGCGGGCCTGGAGGAGCACGTGGTGGCGCTGGTCGGCCGCTCCCCGCAGGTGGCCGCCGTCTGGAACGCGCCGCTGGCCCTCGTCTTCGTCGACGGCGGCCACACCGACGAGCACGCCGGCGCCGACTACGAGGGCTGGGCGCCGCGGGTGGCGCGGGGCGGTCTGCTGGTCATCCACGACGTCTTCCCCGACCCCGTGGACGAGTTCACCGGTCAGGCCCCGTACCGGGTGTATCTGCGCGCCCTGGCGTCCGGGGCGTTCACCGAGGTGTCGGCGCACGGGTCGCTGCGGGTGCTGCGGCGGACCGGGCCCGGTATCTGAGCAGCGGGCGCGTGTCCCGGCCGGCCGACCGGGCCACCAGGAGCAGGAGGGCGCCGCACGCGGCCACCGCGTACCAGCCGGGGCGGGAGGCGTGCGCGAGGTCCGCCGGGGCGGTGTCCGCGACCAGGCCGCCGGCGAGGGCGACGCCGAGCGCGGCGCCGAGCTGGCGGGCGGTGGAGGTGATCGCCCCGGCCAGGCCGGCCCGGGCGGACGGGAGCCCGCTCACCGCGGTGTTGGTGAGGGGCGCGTTGGCGAAGCCGAAGCCGGCGCCGACGAGCGCGTAGGCCAGCAGCAGCGTCAGCGGGCTCGTGCGGGTGTCGAGGCGGACCAGGCACAGTCCGCCCGCCGCGAGGAGGGCACCGGCCAGGACGAGCGGCGTACGCGGTCCCGTCCGGCCGGTCAGGCGCCCGGACAGCGGTGCGCAGACGGTGGCCCCGGCGGCCATGGGCAGGGTGGCCAGCCCCGCCGACAGCGCCGACCAGCCCCGGGTGTGCTGGAGGTAGAGGCTGTTGAGCAGCAGGGTCACGTTCAGGGCGACGAAGACGGCCACGGCGCCCAGCACCGCGCCGCTGAACGACGGGCGCCGGAAGAGGCCCAGGTCCATCAGCGGCTCCCGGGAACGGGCCGGGGACGCCGCCCGGGTCTCGGCCCGTACGAACGCCGCCGCCGACAGCGCGGTCAGCGCACAGCCGCCGAGCGCGGCGGGCGAGGTCCAGCCGGTGCGCGGGGCTTCGATGAGGACCGCGACGAACGCGGCGACCGTCACCGCCAGCAGCGCCTGCCCCGGCAGGTCGAGCCGCCGGGGCCGGGCGGCCCGGGACTCCGGGACGAACAGCGCGCTGAGCACGAGCGCGGCCACGACGACCGGCGCGTTGATCCAGAACAGCGACCGCCAGCCGAACGCCGCCACGAGCGCGCCGCCGGTGACGGGTCCGGCGGCCATGCTGAGGCCGAAGACCGAGGCCCACACGCCGATCGCCCGGGCCCGCTCCTTCGGGTCGGGCATCATGTTCACCACGATCGCGAGCGCCACCGGGCTGAGCATCGAGGCGCCGGCGCCCTGGAGGGCGCGGGCGGCGACCAGCGCGCCGGCCGAGGGGGCGAGGGCGCACGCCAGCGAGGCGGCGCCGAAGACGGCCAGGCCCAGACGGAACACCCGGCGGCGGCCGAAGCGGTCCGCCAGCGCGCCCGAGGTGATGAGCAGGCCGGCCAGGACGAGGGTGTAGGCGTCCACGGTCCACTCCAGACCGCGGGTGCCGATGTCCAGGCCGCGTCCGATCGCGGGCAGGCCCACGTTGACGACAGTGGTGTCCAGCCCCACCAGGAACATGCTCAGGCAGCAGACGGCCAGCACCGTCCAGCGCCGCCGCGCGCTCGGCCCCGGCGGCCCGGCGGCCGGGGACGTGGAGGGGGAGGGCCCGGGGGGTACGGGCGGCACGGGGTCGGTCGGCGCGGTCATGGGCCGCCTCTCGGGTTCGGGGCGCCCGGGAAGGCGCCGGTGCCGCCATGCTCCGGCCGGGCACCGCCCGGCACCCAGCGGTTTTGCCGGTACGGCAAACGCCTGGCCGTTTTGGCAAGCCGGGCGGGCGCGGGCCCGCGGTGCGGCTCCTGACGGGCGCCCCGCGGGCGGTGGGCGGCAGGCCGTAGGGTGGCAGACGTGTCGTACGTTGGACCGGACTTCGAGCCCCCGCAGCCCCGCCGTTCCCGTCGCGTCCCGCTGACCGTGGCGCTCGCCGCCCTGGTGCCCGGTGCGTTGCTGGGGTGGCTGGTGTACGACAGCGTCGGCCACGCGGGCGGTGCGGATCCCGCGGGCTCGTCCTCGGCCGCGCCCGCGCCGACGGCCTCGGCGTCCGCGCCGGCATCGGGGTCGCCGTCCACGCCGGCCGGCCGGTCCGCGCGGCCGGCCTCCCCCGGCGGCTCCCGCTCCCCCGACGACGGCAAGCGGCCCGGCACCGGCGCCACGCCTCCCGGCGCCTCCGGGCCCCTCACGGGCAAGGTGGTCGTCATCGACCCGGGCCACAACCCCGGCAACGTCCGGCACACCGCCGAGATCGCCCGCTCCGTGGACATCGGCACCAACCGCAAGGAGTGCGACACCACCGGCACGTCGACCAACGCCGGTTACGCGGAGGCCGCGTTCACCGAGGACGTCTCCCGCCGGCTGCGCACGCTGCTGCAACGGCAGGGCGCCACCGTGCGGTTGACCCACGAGGGCGGCGATCCCGCGTGGGGGCCGTGCGTGGACCAGCGGGCCCGGATCGGCAACACCGCCCGGGCCGACGCGGCCGTCTCCATCCACGCCGACGGCTCGGCGCCCGGCAACCGGGGCTTCCACGTGATCCTGCCGGGGTCCGTGCACGCCGGGGGCGCCGACACCCGGCTCATCGTCGCCCCGTCCCGCGCCCTGGGCGAGCGCATCGCGGGCAACTTCGTGCGGGCCACGGGCAGCGCGCCCGCCAACTACCTCGGCGGCGGTACCGGTCTCGTCACGCGCACCGATCTCGGCGGTCTCAATCTGTCAACGGTTCCCAAGGTGTTCATCGAGTGCGGCAACATGCGCGATAGCAAGGACGCGGCACTGCTGACCAGCGGGGCCTGGCGGCAGAAGGCGGCGGAAGGGATCTCTGAGGGAATCGTGAGTTTCCTGCGCGGGTAGCGATCGGCGCTCCGATCCCGGCGGACACCTCGATCGCACGGACGATAGTGTCGTCCCTGCGATCAGGGGCCACCCCCCGCGCTTCACACCGGGGCCGGACGGCGACATGGTGACAGCGACGCCTCTGCCGACGACGAGACGACCTACGAAGGACCTGAAGTGAATATCCGCTCGCTCACTAGAGGCGACGGCGTGGTGATCGGAGCAGCGGTGTTGCTGTTCATCGCGTCGTTCCTCGACAACTACGACTACGACGATCTGCCCGACAGCGTCGACCTCCCGAACCTCTGGGAGAGCGGACCGGTCCTGCTCAGCGTCGTCCTGGCGGGACTCATCGGCGCCGCGCTGGTCGTCGTCTCCCGCGGCCTGCCGCGGCCGGTCAAGGTCGCCGGGCTCGAACTGGGCCCGTTCGGTGTGGCGTTCGCCCTGTTCGCCGCGTGGAGCGCGCTCGGCAACGTGATCGACCCGGTCGGCGGCCTGAACAACATCGGCAGCGGTTCCGACTCGCAGGCGCCCAGCGCCGGCACGGGTCTGATCCTCGCCCTGGTCGCCACCCTGGTCATGGCCGCCGCCGCCATCGCCACCCCGCTGGTGCCGGCCCTCCAGGCCGCTCTCGTCCCGGCCCCCAAGCCGGCCGCGCCGCAGCCCTACGGCGCCCAGCCGCCCGGTGGTTACGGCTACCCGGGCGCCCCGCAGCAGCCCTACGGCGGCCAGCCGCAGCCGGGCCAGCCCGGCCAGCCGGGCCAGCCGTTCGGGCAGCCGCAGCCGCAGGGCGCCCCGGCCGCGCAGCCGGCGGGCGCGGAGTTCTCGCCGTTCTGGTTCGCCGTGCCGGTGGCGCGGCCGCTGTTCGCCGAGGACGGCTCGCCGTCCCCGATCGCCGAACTGGCGCCGGGTACCTGGTACCTGGCCGTCGAGCAGCGCGGCGCGAACCTGATCGCCCAGACCCAGGACGGCCGTCGCGGCGTGCTCCAGGACACCTCCGGAATCCAGCGCGGTTGAGGCCGCCGGACCGTACGGCGAACGGCCCCCGCCCACCCGGGCGGGGGCCGTCGTCATGCCGCCGCGGGCGTGGGTTTCGCCGTGGGTTTCGCCGTGGGTTTCGCCGCGGGGGAAGCGGCAATCCGCAGGGCATGTCTCGCTATCGCAGTAGTGCGAATCAGGCCGGTACGGTCATAGCGGTCGTCGCCGACGTCTTGGCCTTCATCCTCGGCCTGTGGATCCTGATGTACCTGTTGGACGCGAACCGGGGCAACAGCCTGGTGCAGTTCGTCCATGACGCCGCCGCCTGGCTGGCCGGCTGGTCCCACGACCTCTTCACGTTCGACGAGGCCTGGGCCCGGGTGGTCGCCGGATACGGCCTCGCCGCCGTGGTCTACCTCTTCGTGGGCCACGCCATCGCCAACCGGATGCACCGGCACTGACCCACCGCCGGTGGACCCGGCCCCCGGAGCCTGCCGCGGACGCCCCTATCCGCAGCAGTCGGGGTCGAGTCCGGACGGCAGGCGCTCTCCCGAGAACACCGCGCAGGTGGCGTCGTGGCCGCCCAGCGCGGCGACCGCGAGGAGGAGGGAACCTGCCGTCCAGGTGGTGAGTTCGCGGGGCCAGACGGCTCGGTCGTCGAAGACGTAACCCGTCCAGTACAGGCCGCTGTCCGCGTCCCGCAGGTGCTGCACGGCCTGGAGGATCTCCAGGGCCCGGTCGGACTCGCCCACCGCCCACAGGGCCAGGGCCAGTTCGCAGGACTCGCCGCCGGTCACCCACGGGTTCGGCACCACGCAGCGCACGCCGAGGCCGGGGACGACGAAACGGTCCCAGCCGTCCTCGATGCGGGACTTGGCCTCGGCACCGGTGAGGGCGCCGCCGAGGACGGGGTAGTACCAGTCCATCGAGTAGCGGTCCTTGTCGAGGAACCGCTCCGGGTGCCGGCGGATCGCGTGGCGCAGCGCCCCTGCCGCCAGCTCCCAGTCGGGCTGCGGTTCCTCGCGCTGCTCGGCGATGGCCAGGGCGCAGCGCAGGGCGTGGTGGACGGAGGAGCTGCCGGTGAGCAGGGCGTCGGTGGCCGGGGTGCCGTCGTCGTCGCGCCGCCAGCCGATCTGGCCACCGCTCTGCTGGAGTTCGAGCACCCAGTCGACCGCGGCGCGCACGGACGGCCACATGCGGTCCAGGAACGTGTCGTCGCCGGTGGAGAGGTAGTGGTGCCAGACGCCGACGGCTATGTAGGCGACGAAGTTGGACTCGCGGCCGCGGTCGGTGACGTCGTCGTGGGCGCCGTCCGCGTAGGCCGCGTACCAGGAGCCGTCCGGGTTCTGGTGCCGGGCCAGCCAGATGTAGGCCCGTTCGGCCGCCTCGTGCTCGCCCGCCGCGTCCAGCGCCATCGCGGCCTCGGTGTGGTCCCACGGGTCGAGGTGGTGTCCCCGGAACCACGGGATGGCGCCGTCCTCCCGCTGCTCGGCGAGGATGCCGCGGACGGTCGCGGCGGCCTCTGCGGCGGTGAGGACCCCGGGCAGGACGAGGTGTTCTGTCCGGGGAGTGGTCACCGGGTGGCCGCCTCGGCGGAGCCGGCGGCACCGGAGGCGGGCGCGTCGACCGAGGGCAGGTGGGGCTTGGTCGCGTAGGCCACGAAGCTCTTGCCGATCAGCGGGTTCAGCGCCTGCTCGGCGACCCGGGTGGCCAGCGGTTTCTTCATGATGTCCCAGACCAGCAGCTTGTGGTACGCCCGCACGGGCAGCGCCTTGTCGTTGTCGACGCCGAACGCGCACTTCAGCCACCAGTACGGGGAGTGCAGGCCGTGGGCGTGGTGCGTGCCGTAGGGGCGCAGGCCCGCCTCGCGCATCTTCGCCAGCAGCTCGTCCGCCTTGTAGATGCGGATGTGGCCGCCCTCGACCTCGTGGTAGGCGTCGGAGAGCGCCCAGCAGACCTTCTCGGGGCCGTAGCGGGGCACGGTGACGGCGATGCGGCCGCCGGGGCGCAGCACGCGGACCATCTCGGCGAGGACGCCCTTGTCGTCCGGGATGTGCTCCATGACCTCGGAGATGATGACGACGTCGAAGGACTCGTCGGGGAAGGGCAGCGCGAGGGCGTCGCCCTCCATGGCGGTGGCGGTGGCTCCGGCCGGGGCCTCGCCGGCCTCCTTCATCGCCGCGAACCACTTGGCGACCTCGCGGATCTCCTCCGCGTTCTGGTCGAGGGCCACGACCTGGGCGCCGCGCCGGTAGCACTCGAAGGCGTGCCGGCCCGCTCCGCAGCCGAGGTCCAGGACACGGTCGCCCGGGGCGAGCGGGAACCGGGAGAAGTCGACGGTCAGCACGTGGCCCTGCTTTCGCGGTCGGATACGAGTGTGGTGTCGGCTGCGGGCGCGGTCACCGCCGCGGGCGCGGGACGCGCCGGGGTGACCTGCGCGCCGCCGGAGCGGGCGATGGCCTCGCGGTAGCGGGCGACGGTGCCCTCGGCGGCCCGGGCCCAGGTGAAGTGGCGCAGCACCCGCTCGCGTCCGGCGCGGCCGAGCCGGGCGCGCAGCCCGGGGTCGCCCAGCAGCCGGGTGAGGGCGGCGGCCAGCGCGCCGGGGTCGCCGGGCGGCACGGCCAGGCAGGTCTCCCCGTCGCGGCCGGCGACCTCGGGGATGGCGCCGCCGGTGGTGGCGACCAGCGGGGTGCCGGTGGCCATGGCCTCGGCGGCGGGCAGCGAGAAGCCCTCGTACAGGGACGGCACGCAGGCGACCTCGGCGGAGCGGACCAGGTCGACCAGTTCGGGGTCGGAGATGCCCTTGACGAACTCCACGCACCCTTCGAGGCCGTACCGCTCGATCGCCTGGGCGACCGGGCCCTCCTGGGGGCGCTTGCCGACGACGACGAGGTGGGCGGCGGGGTGTTCGGTGCGGACCTTGGCGAGCGCCTCGACGAGGAAGACCAGGCCCTTGAGCGGCACGTCGGCGCTGGAGGTGGTGACGATCCGTCCCGGCACCACGGGCACGGCGGGATTCGGCGCGAAGAGGTCGGTGTCGGCGCCGATGTGGACCACGTGGACCCGGTCGTCGCGGACGCCGAGGTGGTCGGCGATCTCCTGCCGCGAGGTGCCGGAGACGGTGAGGATCTCGGGCAGCCGGCGGGCGACGCGCTTCTGCATGCGGGTGAAGGCGTACCAGCGGCGCACGGACAGGCGGCGGCGCCGGCTCCCGGCGGCGTCCAGCTCCAGCTGCCGGTCGACGGTGATGGGGTGGTGGATGGTGGTCACCAGGGGCGCGCCGACGTCGCCCAGCAGCCCGTAGCCCAGGGTCTGGTTGTCGTGCACGACGTCGAACTCGCCGCGCCGGGCCCGCAGGTGGCGGCGGGCCCGCAGGGAGAAGGTCAGCGGTTCGGGGAAGCCGCCGGTCCACATCGTGGCGACCTCGAGGGCGTCGATCCAGTCGCGGTACTCGCCCCGCCTGGGGGTGCGGAAGGGGTCGGGCTGGCGGTAGAGGTCGAGGCTGGGCAGCTCGGTGAGGCTCAGCCGGTGGCCGTACTCCGCGTCGTCGTCGAGGACCGGGTAGGGCTGGGAGCCGATGACCTCGACGCGGTGGCCGAGGCGGGCCAGTTCGCGGGAGAGGTGGCGGACGTAGACGCCCTGGCCGCCGCAGAACGGGTTCCCCTTGTAGGTGAGCAGCGCGATGCTGAGCGGCCCCTCCGCCCCGCTGCCCGACCCGCCCGGGCGGGAGGGGCCGTCCGCGGCGCCGGGACCCTGTGGGGACCCCGCCTCCCTGGCCTCAGCGGTCACTCCGGGCCCCCTTCTGCCTGCACTGTCCCGCGAGACTACGCCGGGACGCTAATCTAGAACAAGTTTCAGACTTGATCGTTCAAGAGCCTCTGAATCTACCGGCAGGTAGGAGCGCTGGGAGCGGTGGAGCAGGTGATTCACGCCACGGCTCGCGCCGGGACACCGGCCCTGCCATGCTGTGTGATCACTCGCCCTCACCGACTGTGACGACTGTCAGGGAACGGGGTTCGATGCCCGCGCACGCCCAGGGGGACGCCGGCTCCCGGCCGGCCCCGCCGCTGACCGAGCGGCAGGAGGCCCGCCGCCGCCGCATCCTGCGGGCGAGCGCGCGGCTGGCGGGCCGGGGCGGCTACGACGCGGTGCAGATGCGGGAGGTCGCCGAGTCCTCGCAGGTCGCGCTGGGCACGCTGTACCGGTACTTCCCGTCGAAGGTGCATCTGCTGGTCGCCACGATGCAGGACCAGCTGGAGCACCTGCACGGCCGGCTGCGCAGGCGGCCACCGGCGGGCGGGACGGCGGCCGAGCGGGTCGCCGCGACGCTGCTGCGGGCCTTCGACGCCCTCCAGCGCGAGCCGCGGCTCGCCGAGGCCATGGTCCGCGCCCTGACCTTCGCCGACCGCAGCGTCTCCCCCGAGGTCGACCGGGTCTCCCGGCTCACCACGGCGATCATCCTGGACGCGACGGGCCTGACCGACCCCACCCCGGCGCAGCTCTCGGCGGTCCGGGTCATCGAGCACACCTGGTACTCGGCCCTGATCGCCTGGCTCTCGGGCCGCGCCTCCATCGACCAGGTGCGGGCGGACATAGAGACGGCCTGCCGCCTGATCGACCTGCCGGCCCCGCCCCCCGCCTCCTGACGCGGCCGCGCGCCGCACCCGACGCAGGCGGATCGCCCTCTGGCCGCCTAACCGCCGCGGACGCGTTCGGCGTTCTCCGAGGTGATGATCATCTCCGCCAGGTCGGCGAGGGTGGCGAGCTGGCGGGGGTTCATCTGCGGGGCGCGGGCGGCCAGCCGGACGAGTCCGCTCTCGCGCAGCCGCAGCAGCGGGTCGGACTCCGCCTCCAGGGACTTCAGCACCGGCTGGAGCGCCTCGTACAGCGCCTCCGGTTCGTCGGCGGTAAAGAAGCCGGCGGGCAGGCCGAAGAAACGGCGCAGCCGGTCGGCGTGCTCCAGGCTCGGCATACCGCTCTTGCGCCACTCGCTCAGCCACTGCCTGCTGGTGCCGGCGATCCGCGCCAGCTCGTCCAGGGCGTAGCGCTTGCCGTCGGGGCGGCGGCGGGTCTCGCGGATGAAGTCCAGCCGCTGCCGGACCCGTTCGGCCAGTCCGGTCTCGGGTGCGGCGCCGCCCGCGAGCAGGTCGGCGACGACGCCGACGGGGATGCCGGTGCGGTACGACAGGCCGGTCACGTCCAGGACCTCCGACAGCCGGCCCGGCCGCCCGGTCAGTTCCCCCAGACGCTCCAGCAGGCCGGTCAGCGGGGCGTAGGCGTCACTCACCGAGGTCCCCCCTGGGCGCGGTCGTCCGATCCGTGGCTGAGCTGACGCGAGGCTACCCAATCGCCGCTCCGGCGACCAGAGATGACAACGAGGACTGCTGAAAGATGCAGGAATCGTTGACAGTTGACGGCCGTTCAGGCGAGGATCGCAGCGTACGGCCATGATCAGACCCGCCCCGGGTGCTGCCTATGGGGGAGCAGCATCCGGGGTGTCCCTCTGCCGGCCACCTCCCCAGGAAGGTGAGGCGACGATGCCGCAGCCGGTGCTCCTGCTCGGTGCCGGCCGCCATGCCGCGTACAGCGAGTTCTCGCTCGCGAGGATCGCGGCGGCGTGTCCGGTGGTGCTGGTCGACGCCGACCCGCCCGGCTGGGCGCGGCCCTTCCTGGCCGGCCATGTCGCCGCCGACCCCGGCCGGGGCGCGGCCGCCGCCACCGCGGTGGCGCGGTACGCGGCGCGGCACGAAGTCCGCGGTGTGCTGACCTACGAGCGCGAGCACGTGGCGGCCGCCGCTGGGATCGCCGGGCAGTTGGGGCTGCCCGGCCTTCCGCCGCAGGCCGCGGCCTGCGGCGATCCGGTCGCGCTGCGGTCCCTGCTGGCCCGGCACGGCGTGCCGCTGTACGACTCCTCGCTGGACGGCCCGCAGGTCTTCGCCGAGACGGTGGTCATCGACGGCGAGGTCCGCATCGCCGCGATCACCCGTACGACGCTGGGCCCGCCGCCCGCCCGCCGGGTGCTGCGGCACACCGTGCACGCCCACGACGGCCTGCTGCACAACCGGTTCCTGCGGCAGACCGTGGAGCGCACGGCCGAGGCCTTCGGCGTGAGCCGGGGCGTGCTGCACATCGGGATGCGGCTGACCGACCGCGGCCCGCGGGTCACCGACGCGGTCCCGCACCTGCCCGGCGGGCTGATCCCGCTGCTGGTCAAGCGGGCCACCGGGGTGGACCTGCCGCAGGCGGCCGCCGCGCTGGCCACCGGCCGCGTCCCGGACGTCTCCCCCACCCGGCAGCTCGCCGCCGGCATCCAGTTCGCCTACCCGGCCACCACCGGCCTGCTGACCCACCTCGGCCTCGACCCGGCCGCCGCGCACGTCCCCGGCGCCGACCGGATGCTGCTCACCCACCACCCGGGCCGGTACGTCACCGCGGCCGCCCACGCCGGTGTCAGCGACCGCCTCGCCCACTGGGTGGCGCTCGGCGAGGACACGGCCGGGTGCGAGCACGCCCTGCGCCGGATGTCCCGCCATCTGAGCGCCGCGGTGACCCCGGCCCCGGAGGCGGGCTCGGCGGCGGCCTGAGGGCCTCCCGCCCGGCCCGGCCCGGCCGCCCGCACAGCCGCCTCTCAGGAGCGGCGGGGGGTGCCGGTAAGGTGGCGGCGCTGTCATCACACCCGTACGGGGGGAAGCCGGTGCGATTCCGGCGCTGACCCGCAACCGTGAGCCGCCTGCCGGCGGTGAGCCGGACTGCCCCGGGCGGGACGTTGACCGGCTCATGTGCGCGCGGCGGCCCGCCGCGCGCACCGCACCGTCGAGGTCTACGGAGCCCGAGCCGCCCGGGGTGGTTCCCGTGCGCCGCGTCGGCTCCGCCCAGGGAAAGGCAGTCGCCGACCATGAACGTCCGCCGCAGTGCCGCGGCTCTCGCCGCCGTCGGCGTGATAGCCGCCGCCGCGCCCGCCGCGGCCGCCGGCCCCTCCCCCTCCGCGTCGCCGTCGCCGGCGCACCCGGCGGGGCTGTTCGGCAACGCGGACCCGACCTACGACGGTGTCTGGCGGCAGTCGCTCGCGCTGCTCGCCCAGCACACGCTCGGCTACCGCCCGGCCGCCCCGGCGGTGCGCTGGCTGGCCGGGCAGCAGTGCGCCGACGGCGCCTTCCCCGCCTTCCGCGCGGCCCCCGCCGAGCCCTGCGGGAAGACGGTGCAGACCGATACGAACAGCACGGCGGCCGCCGTGCAGGCGCTGGTCGCGCTCGGCGGGCACGACGGCCAGGTCGGCAAGGCGGTGCACTGGCTGAAGGCGGCGCAGAACAAGGACGGCGGCTGGGGGTACGCCCCGGGCGGGCCCAGCGACACCAACTCCACCTCCGTCGTCGTCGGCGCCCTCGCCGCGGCCGGTGAGCAGCCGGCGCGGCTGCGCGCGGCGGGCGGGACGCCGGACGAGCTGCTGGCCGCGTGGTCGCTGCCCTGCGACGGGAAGGACGGCGGCGCGCTCGCCTACCAGCCGGACAAGAAGGGCAGACTGACCGCCAACGCGGACGCGACCGCGGCCGGCGTGCTCGGCGCCCTCGGCAAGGGGTTCGTGACCGGGGCCGCGAAGGGCGGCGAGGACGCCGGGACGGCCACCGGCTGCACCGGCTCCGGCAAGCCGCGCACCGCACGGCAGGTCGCCGGCAACGGCGCCGCCTACCTCGCGTCCGCCCTGTCCCGCACCGGCCACCTCACCTCCGCCCTGCCCGGCGCCGAGAACCAGCCCGACTACGGCAACACGGCCGACGCGGTCGTGGCGCTCGCCGCGCAGGGCGGCACGGGTCGGGCGGCGAAGGCGTACGCCTGGCTGGAGAAGCACGCCGCCGGGTGGGCGGCGCAGAGCGGCCCGGCCGCCTACGCCGAGCTGGTCTTCGCCGCGCACGCGATGGGCGCCGACCCGCACCGCTTCGGCGGCACCGACCTGGTGCGCGCCCTCGACGCGACCGGCCCGGCCCCGCGCGCGGCCGCGCAGGACAGCGCCGACGAGCGGTCCTCGGACGCCTCGCACACCTGGGTGTGGTGGACGGCCGGCGCCGCGCTGGTGGTGGCCGCCGCCCTCGCCTTCCTGCTGGGCGCGCGCGCCAAGAGGAAGCGGCAGCGGTGATCCGCCGCGCCGCCCTCGTTCTCGCCGCGCTGCTGCTCCTGTCGGCCGGGACCGGCGGGGCCCAGGCCGCCGGGTACCGCTACTGGTCGTTCTGGGAGCGGTCGGACGGGCGGTGGGTGTACGCCACCGAGGGCCCCTCGACGGCCCGCCCCGCCGACGGCGCCGTGCAGGGCTTCCGCTTCGCGGTCAGCGCGGACTCCGCCGACGCGACCCGGCCGCGCGGCGCGGCCGGCTTCGCCGCGATCTGCGCGCGGACGCCCGCGCGGGCGGGCGAGAAGCGGGTGGCGCTGGTCGTCGACTTCGGGACGGCGGCCGACGCGCCCCCGGGCGAGACGCCGCCGGCCCGGCGCACCGCCTGCGCCCGGGTCGGCCGGGACGCGACGACGGCCGAGGCGCTCGCCGCGGTCGCCCGGCCGCTGCGCTACGACACCAACGCGCTGCTGTGCGCCATCGCCGGGTACCCGCGCACGGGCTGCGGGGAGCAGGTGGCGGCGGGCGGCGGCCGGAAGGCTCCCGCCGCCGCGCCGCACGGGGACGCCTCCGGCGGGCCCTCGGTGGGGCTGCTGGCCGGTGCGGGCGCGGTGGTGCTGCTGGGCGGGGCCGCGGTGTGGCAGGCCCGGCGGCGCCGGGATGCGTAGCGGTTCCGGTCCGGACCGGGGCGGGCCCCGGTCCGGACCGGGCCGGGCGGGAGGCGCGGGGCGCGGCGCGGTGCACCCGGGAGCGTGGTGGCTGTGGTCGCTCGGACTGGGCACCGCCGCCACCCGCACCACCAACCCGCTGCTGCTGGGCCTGCTGGCGGCGGCCGCGGGCTATGTCGTGGCCACCCACCGCACCGCCGCCCCCTGGTCCCGCTCCTACTCCGCCTTCGCCAGGCTGGCCCTGGCCGTGCTGCTGATCCGCCTGGTCTTCGCCGTCGTCCTCGGCTCCCCGATCCCCGGCACGCACGTCCTGCTCACCCTGCCCGAGGTGCCGCTGCCGCACTGGGCGCAGGGCATCCGGCTGGGCGGCGAGGTCACCGCGGAGGCGCTCGTCTTCGCCTGCTACGACGGCCTCAGGCTGGCCACCCTGCTGGTCTGCGTGGGCGCGGCGAACGCCCTCGCCAACCCGGCGCGGCTGCTGAAGTCGCTGCCGGGCGCCCTGTACGAGACGGGCGTGGCCGTCGTCGTCGCGCTCACCTTCGCGCCGCACCTCATCGCGGACGTGCAGCGGCTGCGGGCCGCGCGCCGGCTGCGGGGCCGCCCGGACCGGGGGCTGCGCGGCCTGCTCCAGGTGGGGCTGCCGGTGCTGGAGGGCGCGCTGGAGCGGTCCGTGGCGCTGGCCGCCGCGATGGACGCCCGCGGGTACGGCCGCACCGCCGAGGTGCCCGCGCGGGTGCGCCGCACGACGACCGCGCTCACCCTGGGCGGGCTGCTGGGGGTGTGCGCGGGCACGTACGGGCTGCTCACCGCGGAGGGCGGCACCTACGGGCTGCCGGTGCTGCTCGCCGGGGTCGCCGCGGCGCTCGGCGGGCTGCGGCTGGGCGGCCGCCGCTCGCCGCGCACCCGCTACCGCCCGGACACCTGGTCCCGGCCGGCCTGGCTGGTCGCCGGGTCGGGCACGGCCGTGGCGGGCCTGCTGGCCCTGGCGTCGGCGCGGGACCCGGCGGCGCTGCACCCGGGGGTGGTGCCGCTGGTGGCGCCCACCCTGCCGCTGTGGCCCGCCGCCTGCGTGCTGCTCGCCCTGCTGCCCGCGTTCACCGTTCCCAGGGAGCCGTCGTGATCCGCTTCGAGGATGTCAGCGTCACCTACGAGGGCGCGGCCGGACCGGTCGTCCGGGGTGTCGACCTGGAGGTGCCGGAAGGCGAACTGGCGCTGCTGGTGGGCCCGTCGGGGGTCGGCAAGTCCACCCTGCTGGGCGCGGTCAGCGGGCTGGTGCCGCACTTCACCGGGGGCACCCTGCGCGGCCGGGTCACGGTCGCGGGCCGGGACACCCGGACGCACCGGCCGCGTGACCTGGCCGACGTGGTGGGCTCGGTGGGGCAGGACCCGCTCGCCCACTTCGTCACCGACACGGTCGAGGACGAACTCGCCTACGGCATGGAGTCCCTGGGCCTCGCCCCGGCCGTGATGCGCCGCCGGGTGGAGGAGACCCTGGACCTGCTCGGCCTCGCGGACCTGCGCGGCCGGCCCATCGCCACGCTCTCCGGCGGGCAGCGCCAGCGCGTCGCGATCGGCTCGGTGCTCACCCCGCACCCCGAGGTGCTCGTCCTGGACGAGCCGACCTCGGCCCTGGACCCGGCCGCCGCCGAGGAGGTCCTCGCCGTCCTCCAGCGGCTGGTGCACGACCTGGGCACGACGGTGCTGCTGGCCGAGCACCGCCTGGAACGGGTGGTGCAGTACGCCGACCGGGTCGTGCTGCTGCCCGCTCCCGGCGCCGCCCCGGTCGTCGGCGACCCGGCCGAGGTGATGGCCGTGTCCCCGGTGTCCCCGCCGGTGGTGGAGCTGGGCCGGCTGGCGGGCTGGACCCCGCTGCCCCTGACCGTCCGCGACGCCCGGCGCCGCGCCGGTGACCTGCGGGACCGGCTGGCGCAGGCCACGGAGCCGGAGGCCCCGGCCGCCGGGGTCACCGCGCCCGCCGCCCGCGTGCCCGCGCCCCGGACCCCCCGGCGCCGCTTCCCGCGCCCCCCGGCGGCCGCCACCGCACTCACCCCCGCTCCCCCTCCCCCGCCCGTCGCCGAGGTCGCCGGTCTCGCCGTCCGGCGCGACGGCGTGGACGCCCTGCGGCGCATCGACCTCACCGTGGCGCCCGGGGAGACGGTCGCCCTGATGGGCCGCAACGGCGCCGGGAAGTCCACGCTGCTGGGCTCGCTGGTGGGGATGGTGCGGCCCGGCGCCGGTACCGTCCGGGTCGGCGGGGCGGTGCCGCACCGCACGGCGCCCCGGGACCTGGTGCGCCGCGTCGGGCTGGTCCCGCAGGAGCCGCGCGATCTGCTGTACGCCGACACGGTGGCCGCCGAGTGCGCGGCCGCCGACCGGGACGCCGGGGCCGAGCCGGGCACCTGCCGGGCGCTGGTCACCCGGCTGCTGCCGGGCATCACCGACGACACCCACCCCCGTGACCTCTCCGAGGGCCAGCGGCTGGCGCTCGCCCTGGCCGTCGTGCTGGCCGCGCGCCCGCCCCTGCTGCTGCTCGACGAGCCCACCCGCGGTCTGGACTACGCGGCGAAGGCCCGGCTGGTGGCCGTGCTGCGCGGGCTCGCCGCCGAGGGGCACGCGATCGTGCTGGCCACCCACGACGTGGAGCTGGCCGCCGAGATCGCGCACCGAGTGGTGCTGCTGGCCGACGGCGAGGTGATCGCCGACGGGCCGACCGCGTCCATCGTCGTGTCCTCCCCGTCCTTCGCCCCGCAGGTGACGAAGATCCTCGCCCCGCGGCAGTGGCTCACGGTGGCGCAGGTCCGAGAGGCCCTGTCATGACGGGCACCCCCGGTCCGGCCCCCGACCGCCCCGGCCGCCAGGCACGCCCGGTACGCCCGGTACGCCCGGTCCGGCTGGGGCCGCGTTCCCTGGCCGCGCTCGGCCTGGTGAGCGCGGTCGGTGCGGTCGCCTTCGGCTGGCCGTTCCTGGCGCCGCCGTCCTCGCGGATCACCGCGCACGCCCAGGACGCGCCCTGGCTCTTCGCGAGCCTGCTGGTGCTGCTGGTCGCGGTGGTCGCCGCGACGATCTCCGAGTCCGGGCTCGGTCCGAAGGCGGTGGCCATGCTGGGCGTGCTGGCCGCGACCGGGGCGGCGCTGCGCCCGCTGGGCGCCGGTACGGCCGGGATCGAGCCGATGTTCTTCCTGCTGGTGCTCAGCGGACGCGTCCTCGGCCCCGGCTTCGGGTTCGTGCTCGGCTCGGTGACCATGTTCGCGTCGGCGCTGCTCACCGGCGGGGTGGGGCCGTGGATGCCGTTCCAGATGCTGTCGATGGGCTGGTTCACGATGGGCGCGGGCCTGCTCCCCGCCCCGGTGCGGCTGCGCGGGCGCGGCGAACTGCTGCTGCTGTCCGCCTACGGCTTCCTGGCCGCCTTCGCCTACGGCACCCTCATGAACCTCGCGGGCTGGCCGTTCATGGGCGCCCTGGCCTCGGGCATCGCCTTCGACCCGGACGCCGCCGTCCCCGCCAACCTGGCCCGCTTCGCCGCCTACTGCGTGGCCACCTCCCTCGGCTGGGACCTCGGGCGGGCGCTGTGCACGGTCGCGCTGACCCTCACCCTCGGCCCGGCCCTGCTGCGGGCGCTGCGCCGGGCCACCCGAAGGGCCGCGTTCGAGACGGCGGTCACGTTCGACGCCCCCGGAGCGTGAGCGGGCGTGAGCGCGGCGTCAGACGCGCGGTGAAGCACCCCACATGACGCACGTCACCTACGATGCGCCATCGTAGGGCGAAATGTCCGTTACGTTCCTCTCTGCACCCCTGCTGACCTGGGGTTTGAGAGCCAGTTCACACACCGGACCAACAGCCCGGATGCGGCCACAACTAGTAAAAGGGGTCATTGCGGACGCGCTCCGAGCCTGTTTCTCTGGAGCAGTCGCCAGGCGCCACGAACCCCCGGGTCCGAGGCGCCGACGTATGCGGCCGAGGCACACCACCCCGGCCCGCGTACCGGCGGCCCACCGTCCCCAACGCAAGAGGTTCACCTGTGTCCGTCTCTTTCATCCGCCGCATCGCTTCTCCGAAGAAGGCCCTCACCGTCGCCGCCGTGGCCGCCGCCACCGCCGGTATGGCGCTGACCGCGGCGCCCGCCCAGGCCGCCACCACCTCGGCCTCCTCCGCCCAGGCGATCGCGCACCAGATGATTCCGGATGCGGCCCAGTACAACGCCTTCAGCAAGATCGTGGAGCACGAGAGCGGCTGGAACCCGGCCGCCACCAACAGCTCCTCCGGCGCCTACGGCCTGGTCCAGGCACTGCCGGCCTCGAAGATGGCGTCCGCCGGTGCCGACTGGAAGACCAACCCCAAGACCCAGATCAAGTGGGGCCTGGACTACATGAACTCCCGCTACGGCAGCCCGGCCGACGCGTGGAACTTCTGGCAGGCCAACGGCTGGTACTGAGCCGCCGGGCACCCGTAGGGGTGGACACCCGCAGGGGTGCGACGACAGACGGAGTCACCTCCGCGTCGTCGCACCCCTTCGGCCGTTCTCCGGCTCCGGTCCGGCCGGATCAGCCGGCGGTCGTCGCGGCCCAGGAGACGAACTCGGCGAACGAACCGGGCCGCAGGCTCAGCGCGGGGCCCTGAGGGTCCTTGGAGTCCCGTACGGCGACGGTGACCCCGGGCAGTTCGGCGACCTCGACGCAATCGCCGCCCTGGTCACTGCTGTACGACGACTTGCGCCAGGTCAGGCCTCCAAGGGCCGCGCACTCGACGCAGTTGCCGCCCTGGTCACTGCTGTAGCTGGACTTGCGCCACTTGCTCTCCATAGCGGTCCTCCATCACGCGGCGGATCAACTCCGCCGAGTCCTTGAGGGATAGAGCGGCGGCTTGCAGATGATCGTAACGGAGCGAGCAATTCTTGATGGTGGCTCGGTCGGCAGTTGGATGCGCGCTGCCATAGCCCTCGGTGTACACGATGGCCGGGTCGCTGTCGAAGCGGTACAGATCGAACGAGCCGGTCAGTCCGGCATGCGCGCCGGCTGAGTAGGGCAGGACCTGAATGTTGATCCGCGGGTCCTCCTCGAACCTCAACAGGTAGGCCAGTTGCTCTCGCATAACCCTGGGCCCGTTCATCTCCTGATACAGCGCGGCCTCGCCGAGGACTGCCCAGAAGACCGGCGGCTCCTTCTTCTCGAAGATGCGCTGCCGAGCCCTCCTCACAGCGGTGCGGTCATCAAGATCGGTGCTGTCCAGGGCGCCGAGTACGGCGCGCGCGTACGCCTCCGTCTGGAGCAGGCCATGCACCATGTGCGCTTCGAAGGAGCAGATTTCCACGGCCCGGGACTGCAACTCGGCCACCTGCCTGAACCAAGCCGGGAGTTGGTTCCGCAGGACCAGCTCGACCAGCCTGGACAGCAGTCCACCCGTGCCCAGCGCCGCGTCCGCCCGTTCGCTGAACTCCGGCGTGGGGACCTTTCTCGCCGTCTCGATCTGGCCCACCAGCGACCCGGTGTAGTTGAGGATGTCGCCCAGTTGCCGCTGGGTCAGCCCGGCCGCCTCCCGCAGGCGCCGTAGCTCGTAGCCGTAGTAGTCGAGCGGTGAGGCGCCCGGGTCGAGGGCGTTGATGTGGGTCACGCACGGTCCCCTCTCACGCAACGCGGCCCACTGCGGGACCCGTTGTATCCGATCCGTAGCCGAGAGTAGTGACACGGCGTCAAGCTCGTGCCGTGAACCTGCATATCCCCCACTACCGCATGAACCTGACCGTCGCCGAGCACTCGGTGCGGCACATCCGCCGCATCGTCCGCTCGCTGGCCGACGACTGGGACGTGCCGGAGCTGACCGAGACGCTGGAGCTGGCCGTGAGCGAGCTGGTGACCAACGTCGTACGGCACGTGCCCGACCGCCGCTGCACCCTGCTGGTCCTGCGGCAGACGTCCGGGGTGCGGGTGGAGGTGACGGACGGGTCGCCGCGGCCGCCGTCGCTGTCGCAGGCGGCGCCGGAGGCGGAGGGCGGCCGGGGCCTGGTGCTGCTGGACGCGGTGGTCGACAAGTGGGGGGTGTCGGGCGGGGCCGGCGGAAAAACGGTGTGGTTCGAGTGCGGGGCGGGGTGACGGTTCGCCGCACGGTTGCGTGCGCGGGACGCGACAAGAATCACACTGTGGGGCCGTGACCTGCACCGACACAGGGGCAGACGTGCCTGCGTACACGGTCTTTAGCTGCTGTATGCAGCTACTCGCGTACGGGACGTGAGGTGCGGAACTCCACCTATCGTCGCTTTTCGGCCTGCCGACGTCATCGCCGCCGTCCGGGCCGAGCCCCTGTCCCCGTCGAAAGGTAGGCGAGCCCCGTTTTGGCGACCGTCACAGCCGGCAGCACGCCCGTCCCCGGTCCCCGGTCCTCCCGGGACTCACGGACCTCCGAGGCCTCCCGCGGCCAGCGGGCCACCGTCACCGACCCCGCGCTCGTACGGCGCGCCGTGAAGGCGGCCGCCCTGGGCAACGCGATGGAGTGGTTCGACTTCGGTGTCTACAGCTACATCGCGGTGACCCTGGGCAAGGTCTTCTTCCCGTCCGGCAACCCGACCGCGCAGCTGCTGTCCACCTTCGGCGCCTTCGCCGCCGCCTTCCTGGTCCGGCCGCTCGGCGGCATGGTCTTCGGGCCGCTGGGCGACCGGGTCGGCCGCCAGAAGGTCCTCGCCGTCACGATGATCATGATGGCGGCGGGCACGTTCGCGATCGGGCTCATCCCGTCCTACGGCACCATCGGCGTCGGCGCGCCGCTGCTGCTGCTCGCCGCGCGCCTGGTGCAGGGCTTCTCCACCGGCGGCGAGTACGCGGGCGCGACCACCTTCATCGCCGAGTACGCCCCCGACCGCAAGCGGGGCTTCCTCGGCAGCTGGCTGGAGTTCGGCACCCTGGCGGGCTACATCGGCGGCGCGGGCCTGGTCACGCTGATGACGGCGCTGCTGTCGTCGGCCGACCTGCTGTCCTGGGGCTGGCGCGTGCCGTTCCTGATCGCCGGCCCGATGGGCGTCATCGGCCTGTACCTGCGGATGCGCCTGGAGGAGACCCCGGCCTTCGCCGCCGAGCTGGAGAAGGCCGAGGCCGCCCGCCCCAAGGTGCCGCTGCGCGAGATGGTCACCGGCCAGTGGAAGGCGCTCCTGCTCTGCATGGGCCTGGTCCTGGTCTTCAACGTCACCGACTACATGCTGCTGTCGTACATGCCGAGCTACCTGACGAGCGAGCTGAAGTACGACGAGACGCACGGGCTGCTGGTCGTGCTCGGTGTGATGGCGCTGATGATGGTCGTCCAGCCGTTCGCCGGCGCCCTCACCGACCGCGTCGGCCGCCGCCCGGTCATCGCCGCCGGCTGCGCGGGCTTCCTGCTGCTGTCCGTCCCGGCCCTGCTGCTGATCCGCCAGGGCAGCCTGCTCGCGGTCGGCCTGGGCATGGGCGCGCTGGGCCTGCTGCTGGTCTGCTTCACCGCCGCGATGCCGGCCGCGCTCCCGGCCCTCTTCCCCACCCGGGTCCGCTACGGCTCCCTGTCCATCGGGTTCAACGTGTCGGTCTCCCTGTTCGGCGGCACGACCCCGCTGGTCGTCACGGCCCTGATCGACCTGACCGGGAACATGATGATGCCCGCGTACTACATGATGGCCGCGGCCGTCGTGGGCGGCTTCGCGGTCTGGCGCATGACCGAGTCGGCCCGCCGGCCGCTCCCGGGCTCCGCCCCCGCGATCGAGGGTCGGCAGACCACTTACGCCTGACGCCTGACGCCTGACGCATGACGCCGGGGCGGGGGCCCACCACGGGCCCCCGCCCTTTCGCGTGCCCGGGCAGGCCGTGCGTCCGCCCCGGCCGGGCAGTGCGCCGATCGGCTGAGATCCGCCGACGCCCCGCAGGCGGTTACGGAAGTCGGCTGACACGGAACCGGAGCGCGACTACCTTCGTTAGGGCAGCTAGTTAGAAGTGCTAACTAAGTATGAAAGGCAGCAGGCGCATGAGCGGGTCGCAGCTCTGGGACGACGTCGACTTCTACTTCACCAGCCACCTCTCCCCCGACGACGAGGCGCTCCAGGCGGCCCTGCGCGAGAGCGAGGCCGCCCAGCTCCCGCACATCAACGTCACCGCGAGCCAGGGCAAGTTCCTCCAGCTCCTCGCCCAGATCCAGGACGCCCGCTCCATCCTGGAGATCGGCACCCTCGGCGGTTACAGCACGATCTGGCTGGCCCGCGCCCTCCCGGCCGACGGCCGGCTGATCTCGCTGGAGTACAGCGCCAAGCACGCCGAGGTGGCCACCCGCAACATCGCCCGCGCCGGTCTGGAGCGCGTGGTGCAGGTGCGGGTGGGCCCGGCGCTGGAGTCGCTGCCCAAGCTCGCCGACGAGAACCCGGCCCCCTTCGACCTGGTCTTCATCGACGCCGACAAGGCCAACAACCCGCACTACGTGGAGTGGGCCCTGCGGCTGACCCGCGCGGGCAGCCTGATCGTCCTGGACAACGTGGTGCGCGGCGGTCGCGTGGCCGACTCCGACAGCGACGAGCCGGACGTGGTCGGCACCCGCGCCGCCATCGAACTCATCGCCGCCCACCCCCGCCTGACCGGCACCGCGATCCAGACCGTGGGCAGCAAGGGCTACGACGGCTTCGCCCTGGCCCGCGTACTGGGCTGACGGCTGCCCCGCGGGCCAGCGTGTCACCCGCGGCGCCGACGCCGTCCGGGGCATCCTGTGGGCACGAGTGGCCGCGGGGCAGCCGACGGAAGGGTCCGGTCGATGCGGGAGTCGTCGCAGGACGTCACGGACGTCACCGTAGTGGCACTCCTGGCCGATCCGGACGCGCCGACGGAGATCGCCCGGAGGATCGCCCGGGTGCTCCCCGACCGGCTCGCCGACCGGTCGGGCCAGGGGCGGCGGTTCGAGGTGAAGGTGGTCAGCGAGCCCTTCACCTCGGAGACGGAGGACCTGTCCACGCTGATGCGCCGGATCGCGGACCGCGCGGGTTCGCAGGACTGGGACGTCGTCGTGGCCCTCACCGACCTTCCGCTGCACGCGCACGGGCGCAAGCTCGTCGTGGACCTGAGCCACGAACACGGCCTGGCGCTGCTGTCCCTGCCGTCGCTGGGAGGCCTGCGCCTGGAGCGAACGGCGCTGCGGGCGGTGGAAGAGGCCGTGCTCAGCCTGGCGGGTCCGCCGGCCGGCGAGCCCGGGGAACCCGCGCGCAGCCGGCCGCTCGGACGCTTCGCCGGCCGTCTCGCGCCCATCCGCGCGGGCCGGGTGGACGCGGAGGAGACCGCCGATCTCCGGTACGTCGTCAGCGGGCCGCGCGGTTACCTCAGGGTGCTCGGCGGCATGGTCCGGGCCAACCGGCCGTGGCGGCTGGTGCCGGGCCTGTCCAAGGCCCTGGCGGCCGCACTCGCCACGGGCGCCGTCGCCACCGTGAACTCCACCATGTGGAGCCTGGCCGAGGTTCTGAGCGCGCCGCGCCTGGTGATCGCCATGGTGGGGTCGATCGCGCTCATGATCGGCTGGCTGATCGTGGACGCGGAGCTGTGGGACCGGCCGTCGCGGGCCTCGCGGGAGGCGCGGCTGCGGGCGGGGCTCTACAACGCCTCGACGATCGTGACCGTGGCCTTCGGGGTGCTCGTCTGCTACGGGGGCCTGCTCGTCATCAACCTGGTGTGGGCGCTGTTCATCATCAACGACCGCGTGTACACCTCCACGACACACGCCCCGCTGCACGCCGCGCAGTACTGGACGCTGTCCTGGTTCGTCGCCTCCGTCGCCACCGTGGGCGGCGCGCTCGGATCAGGCCTGGAGAGCGACGAGGCGATCCGGGCGGCCGCCTACTCCAAGCGCGAGCAGGAACGCCGCCGCATGCTCCGCGACGACGACGGTGACCGGACGGATCGAAACGGCTGATCGATCGGGAGCGGAGTCGTTTCGCACCGGGGCCGACGGGGACCCGGGCGTCGCGCCACCGCAGCGCCGGGGCGCCGCCGGGCGGTCCCGACGGCGACACCCCCGTTCCAGCCCAACCGCGTGAACGGCCCACCGAGGCATACCGGCGCCGGCCCGTCGTACCGACTCCCGCGGGTCTGGCTCATCGCGCCATTTCCGACACCACTGTGCCGCGGTCAGGCCGCGGCGCCGAGGGAAGTCATCATGAGAGCAGCGGTATACGAAGGCCCGCGAACGGTCACGGTGAAGGACGTACCGGACCCGCAGATCGAGCATCCCTGCGACATCATCGTCAAGATCACCACGACCAACATCTGCGGCTCGGACCTGCACATGTACGAGGGCCGCACCTCGTTCGAGTCCGGCCGCACCCTGGGACACGAGAATATGGGCCAGGTCGTGGAGGTCGGCTCGGCCGTCCGCAAGGTCCAGGTCGGCGACTACGTGGTCCTGCCCTTCAACATCGCCTGCGGGTTCTGCAAGCAGTGCGAGCGGGGTCTGACCAACTACTGCCTGACCATGCAGCCGGAACCGGACCTCGCCGGAGCGGCCTTCGGGTTCGCCGACATGGGTCCCTACCAGGGCGGGCAGGCGGAACTGCTGCGCGTGCCCTACGGCGACTTCAACGCCCTGCGCCTGGGCGAGGACGCCGCCGAACGCCAGACCGACTACGTGATGCTGGCCGACATCTTCCCGACCGGCTATCACGCCACCGAGATGGCCCACGTCAAGCCGGGCGACCAGACGATCATCTTCGGCGCCGGTCCGGTCGGGCAGATGGCGGCCTACTCCGCCCTCCTCAAGGGCGCCGGACGGGTCTGGGTGGCCGACCACCAGCCCGACCGGCTGAGCAAGGCGGAGGAGATCGGGGCCATCCCGATCAACACCGCCGAGCAGAACCCGGCGGAGGTCGTCAAGGAGGCCACCCTCGGCCTGGGCGCCGACAACGGCTGCGAGTGCGTCGGCTACCAGGCCCACGACCCCCAGGGCCACGAGGACGCCAGCCTCACGCTCAACGGGCTGATCGACTCGGTCAGGTTCACCGGCGACATCGGCGTGGTGGGCGTGTTCCTGCCCCAGGACCCCGGTGGCGAGGAGGCCCAGGGGGAGATGGAGGCCCACGGCAAGGTTCCGATCGACTTCGGCATGATGTGGTTCAAGGGCCAGCACATGGGCACCGGGCAGGCGCCGGTGAAGAAGTACAACCGGGCGCTGCGGGACCTGATCGCGGGCGGGAAGGCGAAGCCGAGCTTCATCGTCTCGCACGAACTCAGCCTCGACGAGGCCCCCACCGCCTACGAGCACTTCGACGCCCGCGACGAGGGCTGGACCAAGGTGGTCCTGCATCCGAACGGACACGGCAACGGCCACAAGCGGTAGCCGCGGCTACAGCTCGTGGTAGAAGCCGACGTTGACGCTGCGCGGGGCGGTGCGGTCCAGGATGACGATCTCGCCCGAGCCGCCCCGCGGCAGCGGCACGGCCCCGCCGTAGCCGATCCGCTGCGGCTGACCGCCGAGCAGCAGCTGCACCTCGGAGGACGGTTCGGCCTGCGAGCCGCGCAGCCAGGCCACCTGCCAGTCGCCGTCGGGGCCGCACAGGAACTCCAGGTGCACCCGGGAGACGAACAGCCAGTCCTCGGGCGTCACCAGGCGGCACACCGCCTGGTCCCGGCCGACCCGCAGCATGGCGCCCGGCTCGCTGGGCGCGTCGGCCATCGTCATGCCGGCGGTGGCGCCCGCGTCGGCCCCGGAGACGGAGGCCATGGTGAGTTCGAGCACGAGCGTTCCCCCTGCGACTGTGAAGCGTCTGAGCACGTGTGACGAGCCGCATGATAAAACGCCCGGCCCGGCCCCGTCCGGCACAATGGGCTCATGACCGAGCGAAAGCCACCGGGCGTCCCGTTCGAGTCCTTCGCGGACAAGCAGATCCGGGACGCCCAGCGGCGCGGCGAGTTCGACCGGCTGCCAGGAGCGGGCAAGCCGCTGCCCGCCGACGTGGACTCCACGTACGACGAGCTGTGGTGGATCAGACGCAAGCTGGCCCGGGAGGGCCTGGCCGTGCTGCCCCCGGCCCTCGCGCTGCGCAAGGAGGCCGAGGACGCGCTCGCGGCGGCCTACGCGGCGCCCTCCGAGCGGCTGGTCCGCAAGATCATCACCGATGTGAACGTCAAGATCCGCGACATGATGTTCAAGCCCCCGCCGGGCCCGCCGCTGGGCCGCAAGCCGTACGACGTCGAAGAGGTCGTACGGGAATGGCACGCCCGCCGCTCCACGCGGTGACCGGCGCCGGCGGTGCTGCCGCCGGCGCCGGTCCCTGTGGTGCGCGCCGTCAGAGGTGGAGCAGACGGTCCGCCAGTTCGCGGTAGTCGCGCAGCGCAAGCCGCAGCCGCTCGGTGTCGCTGTCCTTGCCCGGCCCGGCCTCGCCCGCGTCCTGCCAGGACGTGCGCAGGGTGCGGCGGCGCCGCTCCACGGCGTCGGTGAAGCGGGCGGCTATCTCCTCCAGCGCGCGGTCCGCCTCCTCGACCGCCTGCCGGGGCTCGTCGACGAACCCGGCCACCGCGTGCTGCACCCGGGACTCCAGCTTGCCGGACTCCTCGTGCGCGATGAGCGGGGAGGCCGAGCTGGACGAAGTGGACGAGGTGGACGAGGCGGACGAGGTGGTCGCCGAGGACGACGTGGACGCCGCGGCGAGCCCCGAGGTGCCCGCGGCCGCCGTCGTGCCGGAGGCGGCCGGGGTGCCGGACGTGCCGTGCGTGCCGGACGTGCCCCGGGTGCCGAGGACGGTCTCGCGTGCCGGTGTCCCGTCGGCGTCGAACGCGGGCTCGCGGCCCGCGCCGGTCACGTCCCGGTCCTGCCCGCGGTCCCGCGTCGGGTCGTACTGCGGGGCCTGCGCGGTGTCGAACGCCGGGCCCTGCGTCGTGTCGCGCCCGGTGCCCCGCTCCGGGGAGCGGGTGGGGTCGTAGTCCGCCGCCTCGCGCGCCGGAGTGCGGGTGGTGTCGCGCTCGGTGCTCCGGGCCAGGTCGTCCCGCCCGGGCGTGCTGCCCGTGTCGTGGTTCATGTCGGACGTCATGACGCCGAACCCCCCATCAGCTGGTGCTTGTGCGTACGGCGGTGCGAGGACGTGTGGTCCGCACCGTCCGTCCCGTGCGGCGCCCGGGACGTCAGATCCTCGAACAGCGCCCGCGCCTCGACCATGGCCTCACGCAGCTCCTCGGTGCCCGGATTGCCGCCGGAGGCGCCGTCGGCGAGGGCGGCGCGGTGCACGCGGCGGTAGCCATGGACGTGCTCGGGATGGTGGACGGACAGCGCGGCGAGCTGCTCCTCGTGCTGGCCGCCGTCCGGGAAACCGCGCACGGCGGCCAGCTCGGCGAGCAGCCGGTCGGCCTCGGCCACCGCGTCGCGGGGCGAGTCGACGAACCGCTCCTGGGCGGCCGTCCAGCGGGCCTCGAACCGCTCCCGCTCGGCGGGCTCCAGCGGCCGCTGCCGCAGGTCCCCGTGGCGCTCGACACGCTCCGTCAGTTCGCGCTCGGCGGCGGCGGTGTCGCCGCCGTGGCGGGCCAGGGTCCGCTCGTACTCGGGCCCGAAGCGGTGCTTCAGGCTCTGTCCGCCCCGGGAACCCCGGCGGCGCAGGATCAGGGCGGCCGCGGCGAGGACCACGACCGCCACGATGATCAGAGCGATGATCATGCCTGTGGACATGGTTGCCTTCCGGATCCGACCGGCCCCAGTGGCCGGCGTACCGGTCGGGTGACCCGGATACCGGCCCGCAAACGGGCGTGCGGCACCCCGGCCCGGCGCCCCGCTCCAGGGGGCGCACCGGCCTCGCGGTCACCGGCCGCCCGGCCGCCGGTCAGCCGGCCATCAGCCGACCCGGGCGCCGGTACCACCGTGCGGGCGCTCCCGTTCCGAGCCGCACATCTCGTCGGTCAGTTCCCGCACCAGGGTGGTCAGGTCGGTGGGCCGGCCGGGCCCCCACCAGTCGCCCAGCAGCGCGGTCAGCGACTCCTCGCGGGCCTTGGCCAGCCGTTCCGCGACCAGCCGGCCCTGGCCGGTCAGCATCAGGTCGAGCCCCTGGCGCTCCGCCAGGCGCCGCTCCTCGACCTGCCGGGCGGCGGCCATCACCACCGACAGCGGCACCGGGCCGCGCTCGGCGAGCAGGGCGGGCTCCACCGAGCCGCAGCGGCGCATCCGCAGCAGCAGCCAGCTCGCGGCGGGCAGCAGGTCGTACCCGGCCCGCTCGGTGGTCTCCCGGTAGATCTCGCGGCGCCCCTCGCGGGTGCCCAGGGTGGACAGCGCGCGGCACACCTCGTCGTGGGAGGAGCGCTGGACGGGATTGGGCGGGATGGTCTCGGAGGCGTCCGGCGCGGTCACCGAGGCGCGCAGCGGGTCCTCCTTGAGGAACCAGGCCAGCACGAACCCGACGACGGCGACCGGGGCGGCGTACAGGAAGACGTCCGTGATGGCGGAGGCGTAGGCGTCCAGCGCCGCCGGGCGCAGCGCGGGCGGCAGGGCGGCGATGCCGCGCGGGTCGGACTCCAGCGCGCCGGGCGTGGCCCCGGGCGGCAGCCGGACGCCCCGGAAGGCGTCGGCCAGCTTGTCGCCGAGGCGGGAGGCGAACACCGTGCCGAAGACGGCGACGCCGAAGGAGGCCCCGATGGACCGGAAGAAGGTGGCGCCGGAGGTGGCGACGCCGAGATCCTCGTACGACACCGCGTTCTGCACGATCAGCACCAGGACCTGCATGACCAGGCCGAGGCCGAGGCCGAAGACCAGGAAGCAGGCGCTCATCACGGCGGTCGAGCTGTGCGCGTCGAGCTGGTGCAGCAGGAGCAGGCCGATCGCGGTGACGGCGGTGCCGGCGACCGGGAACACCTTCCAGCGGCCGGTGCGGCTGACGATCTGCCCGGAGGCCGTGGAGGACAGCAGCAGCCCGGCCACCATCGGCAGCATGTGCACGCCCGACATGGTCGGCGAGACGCCGTGCACGACCTGGAGGAACGTCGGCAGGTAGGTCATCGCGCCGAACATGGCGAAGCCGACGATGAAGCTGATCAGCGCGGCCAGGGTGAAGGTGCGGATGCCGAACAGCTTGAGCGGCAGCACGGGTTCGGCGGCCCGGCGCTCCACGAGGACGAAGGCGACGGCGAGCACGACGCCCAGCACCGCGAGTCCGACGAGCCGCGCCGAGCCCCAGGCCCAGGTGGTGCCGCCGAGCGAGGCGACCAGCACCAGGCAGGTGGCGACCGCCGCGATCAGGAACGTGCCGAGGTAGTCGATGACGTGGTGCGCGGCCCGGCGCGGGATGTGCAGGGCGGTGGCGATCACGGCGAGCGCGACGATCCCGACGGGCAGGTTGACGTAGAACACCCAGCGCCAGCTGAGGTGCTCGGTGAACAGTCCGCCGAGCAGCGGCCCGAGCACGCTGGTCGCGCCGAAGACGGCCCCGAACAGGCCCTGGTAGCGTCCGCGTTCGCGGGGCGGCACGATGTCGCCCACGATCGCCATCGACAGCACCAGCAGGCCGCCGCCGCCGAGGCCCTGGAGCGCGCGGAAGCCGATCAGCTGCGGCATGTCCTGCGCCGTGCCGCACAGCGCGGAGCCGACGAGGAAGATCACGATGGCGGTCTGGAAGAGCTTCTTGCGCCCGTACTGGTCCCCGAGCTTGCCCCACAGCGGGGTGGCGGCGGTGGAGGCCAGCAGATAGGCGGTGACCACCCAGGACAGGTGCTCCAGGCCGCCGAGGTCACTGACGATGGTGGGCAGCGCGGTCGACACGATGGTCTGGTCGAGCGCGGCCAGCAGCAGCCCGAGCAGCAGGGCGCCGATCGAGACGAGGACGTTGCCGGAGACGTGCTCCGCGTCCGCGTCCCTGGCTCCCTCGGCGTCCTTCGCCGGGCCGTGCGTGTCCAGGGCCATGAGACCTCCCGGGCTCTCGTGCGCACTTCCCATCGTGCTTGGAGTCACCCTTTATGGCCTGTCGAGTCCTCTTTGCGGCGAGCGTTTTCCGGGGCGCGGCGGACGGACGGGCGGGGGGTCTGTCTATTCTCTGGAGTCCGCGAGGGGATGCGGGGTTCGCGGGGGGCGCGAGGGGAGGGGACGAACGGTGAGTGATCCGACGGGCCACGGCTGCCCGGAGTGCGGGGCGCCCAGGGAGCCGGACAACTCCCCGTCGTGCGACTGCGCCCGGCGCGCCGCGGACGCCCTGCACGCGTCCCGCACCGCCGAGCTGGCGGCGGCGGAGGACTTCGACCCGCTGCGGATACGGCCGTACGTGGAGTTCGACGGCGCCCGGGGCGACACGGACCACGCCCGGGCGGCGTCCGCCGAGCCCGCCCCGGCCCCCGGGGCACCGGCCGAGCGGGCACCGCACAGCGCCCAGGCACCGCACACCGAGCAGGCGTCGCACACCGGGCGGCCGCCCGCCGCGCCGGCGGCCGCCGACGGCACCCCGGACGCGCCGGGCGCCGTGACGGTGCCGTCGCAGGCGGTGCGGGAGCCGAGCCCGGCGGACCTGGACCTGTTCGCCCCGGGCCCGGACCGGGCCCCCGGCGCGGACCCGGGCGCGCGGCCCGGGACCGGGGAGGCGTCCGGCGGGCGTTCCCGCCGCCGGACCGCGCTGCTGCTGACCGGCGCCGCGGCCGCGGTCGTCGCGGTCACCGGCGTGGCCGCGCTGGCCGGCGGGCTGATCTCCTACGACACCCCCTCCCGCGACCAGGCGGCCCGCCAGGAGGTGCGCGAGGGCGTGCCCGACGTCGTGCCGAGCACGACGTCCGCGAGCCCGGCGGCCCCGCCCTCCCCGGCGCCCTCTCCCTCGGCCTCCCCCTCGCCGTCGGCGAGCGCCTCCGCCTCCCCCTCGCCGTCGGCCTCGGCGTCCTCCGCCACCGCGTCGCCCTCGCCCAGCACCACGGGTGCGGCCACGCCGGTCCGGTCGGCTACGCCTGCGGCCACCCAGGAGCCCGACGCGCCCACCGCCGCGCCCGTGCTGCACCCCGGCGACCAGGGCGCGGAGGTCACGGAACTCCAGCTGCGCCTGCGCCAGCTGGGCATCTACGGCGGCCGGGTGACGGACCTCTACGACCGCCAGGTCGAGGACGCCGTGCGCTACTACCAGTGGGCGCGGGGCGTCCAGGGCGACGAGTCGGGCGTCTACGGCGCGGCGACCCGGACACGCCTGGAGTCGGAGACGACCGAGCCGTGACCGGCTGACCGGCTGACCGGCGCCGCGCCACAGCCCCCGCGGCCCCCTGGCTCAGCCCAGGTGCAGCCGGATGGTGCCGTCCGCCTCCGCTTCGACGCGTACGGCGGTCAGGTCGCGCACCACCGCGTCCGGGCCGTGGCAGGCGGCGCGCGGGCCGATGCCGACCACCCGCATCCCGGCGGCCCGTCCGGCGGCGATGCCGGCGCCGGAGTCCTCGAAGACCACGCAGTCGGCGGGGTCCACGCCCAGCTCGGCGGCGCCCTTGAGGAACCCTTCGGGGTCCGGCTTGCTCGCCCCGACCGACTCGGCGGTGACGCGCACCTCGGGCGGTTCCAGCCCGGCGGCGGCCATCCGGGCACCGGCCAGGGCGGCGTCGGCCGAGGTCACCAGGGCATGCGGCAGGCCGCGCAGGGAGGCGAGGAAGGCGGCGGCGCCGGGCACCTCGACCACGCCCTCCAGGTCGGCGGTCTCCTCGGCGAGCATCCGGGCGTTGTCGGCGAGGTTCTGCTGCACCGGCCGGTCAGGCAGCAGTACCGCCATCGACGCGTGGCCCTGCCGCCCGTGCACCACCTTCAGCACCTCATCCCCGTCCAGGCCGTGCCGCTCGGCCCAGCGCCGCCAGACGCGTCCGACCACCGCGTCCGAGTCGACGAGGGTGCCGTCCATGTCGAGCAGCAGGGCGCGCGCGGTGAGCACGGTGAGTGGGGCGGTGGCCGTCATCGCAGCTCCAGGGCGCGGAAGGAGGGGGCGTGCGGGGCGGGCCCGCGGGGAACAAGGCGGCCCCGCCCGCCGGTCAGGGAGAACGGGCGGGAGCCACTTTGTTTCTCTACGGTACAAAACAGGGACCGGTCGCGCCAGGGCACCCCCCGGGACTTCACCGTGCGTTCAGCTCAGCCCGCCACGGCCTCCCACAGGCTCCACACGCCGAGCGCCAGCATCAGCAGCGCCGCGATGCGCGTGATCAGCTCCAGCGGCACCTTCCTCATCAGCGCCTTTCCGCCGACGATGCCGAGACCGGCCACCGCCCACAGGGCGAGCACCGCGCCGAGGCCGACGGAGAGCGGGTCGTCGTAGCGGGCGGCCAGGTTCGCGGTCATGATCTGGGTCAGGTCACCGAACTCGGCGACCAGGATGAGCATGAAACCGGTGCCGGCGACCTTCCAGAAGGACTGGTCGGCCGGTTTGCGGATCTCCTCGTCGTCGTCGCCCTTCTTCAGCAGCAGCACCGCGGCGCCGCCCAGGAAGAGGACGCCGGTGAGCGCGTGCACGATGCGCTGCGGCAGCAGGGTGAGCACGCTGCCGGCCGCGACGGCCAGCACCACGTGCAGCAGGAAGGCGGCGGCGACGCCCGCGAAGACGTACGAGGCGCGGTAGCGGGTGCCCAGGACGAGACCGGCGAGCGCGGTCTTGTCGGGGAGTTCGGCGAGGAAGACGACGCCGAAGACGAGCGCCGTCACGGTGATGCTGATCAAGGTGTCTCAATCGGTCGGGCTGCCCCACCGAGAGTGCGGTACGTCGGGCGAGACGGCACTTCGGCACGGCAGCGCACACGGCACCCGCGCCGGGAGGCACGGGTGTGCACTGCTTGCCGAAGGTCTCGCTGGCGGTCCCGGACGATGCCGTGGAACCCGCCTCCGGGCGCCGGCTCAGACGAGCTGAGCAGTATGTCGACGGTCCGGCGAAGAGCTACTCCCCTTCTGCGCCGTCCATCCTACGCGATCCGGACCGGCGGAAAAGTTCAGTCGTGAACCTTGTCGTGTCATGCACACGTCACTAGCTTCTTACCGGACGCACACCTCCCCGCAACGCGGCACCGCGAGCATTCCCTCGCCCGCGCCCCAACACCCCCAGTCCCCAAGGGAGTCCGCATGGCTCGCACGACCGGTCCGGCGAAGTTCTACGCGCGTCGACGGCTGAGCATACTCGCGTCGCTCACCGCTCTGACAGCCTCCGTCGCCCTCTTCTGCGCCCCGAACGCCTCCGCCGCCCTGCCGACCCCGGTCAGCGGCGCCACCGCCCGCGGCTACCTCGCCCAGCTGACCGTGGCCACCGAGAACCGCACCGGCTACAACCGGGACCTGTTCCCGACCTGGATCACCATCAGCGGCACCTGCAACACCCGCGAGTACATCCTCAAGCGGGACGGCTCCAACGTGGTCACCGACTCCGCCTGCGCGGCGCAGAGCGGGACCTGGTACTCCCCCTACGACGGCGCGACCTGGACCGCCGCCTCCGACCTCGACATCGACCACCTCGTGCCGCTCGCCGAGGCCTGGGACTCGGGCGCGGGCAAGTGGACCACCGCCCAGCGGCAGGCCTTCGCCAACGACGTCACCCGGCCGCAGCTGCTCGCGGTCACCGACAACGTCAACCAGTCCAAGGGCGACCAGGACCCGGCCACCTGGATGCCCTCGCTCACGTCGTACCGCTGCACCTACGCGCGCGCCTGGGTCCAGGTGAAGTACTACTACAACCTTTCCGTCGACTCCGCGGAGAAGAGCGCCCTGAGCGGGTATCTGGCCCCTTGCTGATCCGGCGGCACGTGTCGAGCCCCTCCGCCGCTGCGTACCGTACGGGGCGACGAAGGAGGCGGACATGGCCGGACTGTGCCTGGGACCACTGCTGAGGTACACGGACGGCTCGTGCGCGACCGTGTGGGTCGAGACGAGCCGGCCGTGCGCCGCCGAGGTGCGCTGCTCCGACGGCGCCGGCGGCACCGCCCGCACCTTCCAGGTGGCCGGTCACCACTACGCGCTGGTGCAGGTCACCGGGCTCACCCCGGGCACCGCGCCGTCCTACGAGGTGTACCTCGACGAGGAGCGGGTCTGGCCGCTGCCCGACTCCCGCTTCCCGCCCTCCGTCATCCGCACGCCCGCCCCCGGCGACGCCGTCCGGATCTCCTTCGGCTCCTGCCGCTGGGCCGCGCCGCCGGCCGACGGCAAGGACCCGGTGGGCGCCGACGCCCTCGACTCGCTCGCCCTGCGGCTGGCCGCCGACCCCGGCGGCGACCGCCCCGACGTGCTGCTGCTCCTCGGCGACCAGGTGTACGCCGACGAGACCTCCGAGCGGACCCAGCAGTGGCTGGCCGGCCGCCGCGACCTCTCGAAGGCCCCCGGCCCGCAGGTCGCGGACTACGAGGAGTACACCCGGCTGTACCACGAGTCCTGGCTGGACCCCGAGGTCCGCTGGCTGCTGTCGACCGTGCCGAGCTGCATGATCTTCGACGACCACGACGTCATCGACGACTGGAACACCTCGGCCGCCTGGCTCGCCGACATGCGCACCACCGACTGGTGGCAGCGGCGGCTGCTGAGCGGCCTGATGTCCTACTGGGTCCACCAGCACCTGGGCAACCTCTCCCCGGCCGAGCTGGCCGCCGACCCGCTCTGGGCGGCCGTGCACGACACCGAGGACGCCACGAGCCTCGTCCGCGACTTCGCCGCCCGGGCCGACGCCGATCCCGAGTCCGTCCGGTGGAGCTACCGCCGCGACTTCGGCCCCGCCCGGGTGGTCATGGTGGACTCCCGGGCGGCGCGGGTGCTGCGCGAGGACGAGCGCTCGATGCTCGACCGCGTCGAGGAGGACTGGCTGCGCGCCGAGGTGCTCGCCGACCGGGACTCCTACGACCACCTCCTCGTCGGCACCTCGCTGCCCTGGCTGCTGCCGCACCTGGTGCACCACGCCGAGGCCTGGGACGCGGCGCTGTCTAGGGGCGAGCGGGGCCGGCGCTGGGCACGGTTCGGCGAGTGGCTGCGGCGCAAGGCCGACCTGGAGCACTGGGCGGCCTTCCCGGACTCCTTCGCGCGCCTGGCCGCGCTGATCGCCGAGGCCGGCTCGGGCCCGCAGGCGCCGGCGAGCGTCGCGGTGCTCTCCGGAGACGTCCACCACGGCTACCTCGCCGAGGCGCACTGGCCCGCCGGCGGACCCGACGCCCGGGTGGTGCAGCTGACCTGCTCCCCCGTGCACAACTCGGTGCCGCGGTCGATACGGGTCGGCTTCCGCTTCGGCTGGAGCGCGCCGGCCCGGTACCTGGGGCGCGCTCTGGCCCGGCACGGCCGCTGCGCCCCGCCGCCGGTGACGTGGCGCAAGGGCGGCGGCCCGTGGTTCGGCAACCAGCTCATGACGCTGACGCTGCACGGTCGTTCGGCCCGGCTGCGGCTGGAGCAGACCCAGCCGGACGGCACCCTGCGGACGGTGAAGGAGTCGGCCCTGACCGACGGGTGAGGGCGCGCGGCGGCCGCGCGGACGGGGTGTGCGGCGGTCGGCGGACGATAGGTGTGCGGCGGTCGGCGGACGAGGTGTGCGGCGCGCCGCGGGCGGCGGACGAGGGGGGGCGGCGGGCGGCGGGCGCGTGAGGGACGGCCGACCGGCGCGCGAGGGTAACGCGTGATCCTGGGTGCCGACGGACACCGACGGGCTCCGACGTGTGCTTTCGGACTCGCTTTCGAAGGCCGACGCGCTCATGGGAGCGCTCCCACCTGCGATCCCCGGCGTGACTGGTGTGTCCGGCGGGGTGGAAGTATGGCCAAATGTTGAACTTGCAAGCAACTATTAGGCACTCCTAACCTCGTTCTCGTTCGGTACCGCCGACCACCGACCGACACCCCCGGAGGAGCCCCCTCATGTCCGCACGCCTCAGTACCGCGCAGCCCTATGCCCTGGGCCTGTTCCGGATCGTCGTAGGCCTGCTCTTCGCCGCGCACGGCGCCGCCTCCCTCTTCGGCGTGCTCGGCGGCGCGGTCGGCACCAACGGCGGCACCATCGACGCCGGCACCTGGCCCGGCTGGTACGCGGCCGTCATCCAGCTCGTCGCCGGCGCCCTGGTCCTGCTCGGCCTCGGCACCCGCGGCGCCGCCCTGATCGCCTCCGGCTCGATGGCGTACGCCTACTTCGACGTGCACCAGAAGGTCGCCCTGTGGCCCATACAGAACGGCGGCGAGCTGTCGGTGCTGTTCTGCTGGTCCTTCCTGCTGCTGGTCTTCTTCGGCTCGGGCGCCTTCGGCCTGGACCGGCTGGTGAGCCGGCGCCCGGCCGAGCAGCGCCGCCCGGCCGAGCAGGCACCGGCGACGGTCTGACCGCCGAACCCCCGCCGGAACCCGCACCCCCACGCCTCCCCCGCTTCTCCCCGTACTCCCCCTTGGCCCCTCGCGCCCCCTGCGCCACCGTTGTCACACGCCGGGCGTACGCTCTATGGCTGTCATCGGGGGAGCGTCACGGGGGAAGCGGGGAAGGCGTCGTGTCCGACAGCCTGGGGGCACTGACGGGCGGCCCATGGATCTACGCCATGGTGGCCGTGTCGGTCCTGCTCGACGTGTTCCTGCCCGTGCTGCCGAGCGGCGTCCTGGTCGTCGCCGCGGCCACGGCGGCGGCCGGCACCGGGGCGGCGGCGGCCGGTGAGGTCCCGCGGCACGTCCCCGACATCCTCGCGCTGATCCTGTCCGCCGCGACCGCCTCCGTCCTCGGCGACCTGGTGGCCTACCGGCTCGCCTGGCGGGGCGGGGCGCGGCTGGACCGGGCCATCGCCCGCTCCCGGCGCCTGACCACCGCGCGGGAACGTCTCGGCGAGGCCCTCTCCCGGGGCGGCGGCGCTCTGGTCGTACTGGCCCGCTTCGCCCCGGCCGGCCGCTCGGTCGTCTCCTTCTGCGCGGGCGCCGCCCACCGCCGGGCCCGCGACTTCCTCCCCTGGTCCGCCCTGGCCGGTCTGAGCTGGGCCGCCTACAGCGCGGCCCTCGGCTACTACGGCGCCCAGTGGCTGGGCGCGACCTGGCTGGCGACGGGCGTGTCCCTGACCGCGCTGTTCGCGGCGGGCGCGGCGGCGGGCTTCCTGGTACGGCGCCGGCCGGCGTAGCGCGGGCGCAGGTACCGGGGCGCAGTACGGGCACGGCGCGCCCGTGGGTCCGCCAGGTCAGGCGCGCGCGCCCTGTCCGCGCACCCGGAGGCCGCCGAGCAGGTCGGCGGTCGCCTCGGTGACGGCGTCCACGGCCCGGTCGAAGACCTCCTGGTTGTGCGCGGCGGGCGCCCGGAAACCCGAGACCTTGCGCACGTACTGCAACGCCGCGGCGCGGATCTCCGCCTCGGTGGCCTCCTCGGCCAGCGCGGGCGGGCGAAGTGTCTTGATGCTCCGGCACATGCTCCCAGTGTCCCGCACGCCGGTCCCTCGTTCCCAGGGAACCCGGTTCTCGACTCGCGTCGCAAATTCGAACAGGCGTACCATTGCCGGGTGGCTACGCCCTATGACTTCCCGAGTGACCTCCTGGCCGGTCAGGAGGAGTTGCATCAGGTACGGGCCGAGCTGTCGGCCCTGCTCAAGCGGCTCCCCTGGTCGGTCGAGCCGCTGGACGGCTTCCGCGACGACGCCGGCTGGCGCAAGGTGGAGCGCCCCGCCTCGCCCGGCTGGACGGACGACGAACAGGCCGAGGTGGAGAAGCTGCGGCGCCGCGAGCACGAGCTGGCGGTCTTCGTCAGCGGTCACCGCTTCTGGGCCGAGGTGAGCGCGGCGGAGCGGGTGGAGGCCCGGATGAAGCTCAAGCACGCCGAGCGGGAGGCCGAGCCGGAGCGGGAGTGACGCAGCGGGAGTGGCCGGGGCGGGACGCGCAGGAGCCCCCGGCCGTGATCGGCCGGGGGCTCCTTCTTCCGGTGGGCGCGGACGGTTTCGAACCGCCGACATCCTGCTTGTAAGGCAGGCGCTCTACCCCTGAGCTACGCACCCGGGACAGGGCGACAGCCTACATGGCGCGGGGCCCGGTCCGGCAAACCGGTGTCACCGCACCGACCAGCCGGGAACCCGCCCGACGATCCGCGAACCGACCGCCTCGTGTGTTCGTCCTCAACGGGTGGAAGAATGACTCGGACACCGCCCAGCGCGACGCACAGCACGGGAGAGGCATGTGACGGCGACACCGGCTACGCCCGCCGCGCGGCCGTCCGCGTCGTCCGCGCCGGGTCCGTCGGCCGCGCGGCCCCGCCGTCGGTCCGTCCGGCCGGGCGCCCGCACCGGCGGGCTGCTGCTGGTGGCCCTGCCGGTGCTCGCGGCGCTGGCGCTGCCCGCAGCCTTCGCCGGCGGCGGTACCCGGCGCTGGTTCGGCGGGCGGGCCGAGGGACACCGCGCCGAGGCCCAGGCCGCTAAGGACGCCGCCGCGGCCGCGTTCTACGAACTGGACACCGCGCAGCGCGACCTGCGGATCTCCGTGGAGACCATCTCGGCCGTCGACGACTCCCCCGCCGCCCGGCGCGCGGTCGCCGACTTCGGGGCCCTGGGCGGCCGGATCGACGAGGTCAGCCGCCGCTACATCGAGGCGGTCGACGCCCAGGACCTCGACCGTGACGACCTGGAGGCCGCCGCGGCCGCGCGGGCGCGGACCGAGCTGACCGCGGCCCGGGACGAACTGGTCCGCGTCAAGCAGGAGCTGGACCGGTTCGGCAGCGGGCTCGAGCCGCTGCTGGGCAAGGCCGAGACCCAGCTGGCCCGGCTGGCGCCGGCCGTGGAACGGGCCCGGCAGTCCCTGCTGGCCGCCAGCGGGGCACTGGACGCCGTGCGCGCGTCGGGCCTGGGCGGCGACGACCTCGCGGCCCGGCTCGCCGCCCTCTCGCCCGAGCTGACCCGGCTCAACCAGGGGGCCGGGCAGCACGGGGTGCCCGCGACGCTGGAGCGGGCCGAGCGGGTGCGGCGGGAGGCCGAGGCGATCCGCGCCGAGGCCGCGCGGCTGCCGGAGAAGGCCGCCGAGATCGACCACCGGCTGGTGTCGCTGCGCACCCGGGCCCAGGCGCTGACCACCCGCGCCGGGCAGGTCGAGCCGGTGCTCAGCGAGTTGCGGCGGCGGTTCTCGGCGGCCTGCTGGCAGGACCTCCAGCAGGTGCCGGCGCAGGCCGTGGAGCACGTCCGCCAGGCCGAGGCCAAGCTGCGCGAGGCGCAGGCGGCCCGGGACGGCCGGCACTGGCCGGACGCCACCTCGCTGCTGTCCACCGCGCGGGCGCTGCTGGACACCACCGACGAGGCCGTGTCGGCCACCCGCGACCGGCTGGAGCGGCTGAACGCCGTGCAGAAGGACCCGCAGCGGGAGATCGAGCGGACCCGGTTCGCGATCCGGGACGCCCAGCGGCTGGCCATGACCGGACGTACAACACCCGATCCGCGCCACGCCCGGCCGCTCGACGACGCGGTGGCGCGGCTGGAGCGGGCGATCGGCTCGCTGGAGGGCCGGCACCCCGACTACTGGCACTTCCTGACCGAGACCGAGGCCGTCCGGCAGAGCGTGGCGCGGGTGGTCGGGCAGATCCGCGACGAGCGCGGAGGCGGCCCCCACTGAGCCGTGTTGCCGGTGCGGGCGGCTGAGCGGATATTGAGTAGGTCGGGTGGGCCGGATACGGCCCTCGCCGCAAACGCACTGGCCCTGGCGCTCGGAGGAGACGGACATGGCCACACACGCAGCGCATTCGCACCGGCGGTCCGGGCGGGCGATCCGGTTCGACGACCACCTCCCCACGGACCACCGGCTGAGCCGGGTGTACCGGATCGGGGCGGCCGTGATGGGCGCGTTCCTGCTGGTCTTCGGCATCCTCGGGCTGATCAACCACATCGGCTGGTTCGACACCGGCGGCGACCGGGTCATCGGCCTGAACACCAACGGCTCGCTCAGCGTCCTGTCGATCTGCGTCGGACTGCTGCTCATGGTGGGCATGGTGATCGGCGGGAACTTCGCGTCGACGCTGAACATGGTGCTGGGCGTGCTGTTCATCCTGAACGGCTTCCTGAACCTGGCCCTGCTCGACACGGCCCACAACGTCCTGGCCTTCAAGATCCAGAACGTGCTGTTCAGCTTCGTGGTGGGCCTGCTGCTGATGACCTTCGGGATGTACGGCCGGGTCAGCCACAGCCTGCCGAGCGACAACCCGTACTGGCGCGCCCGGCACCCCGAGGCGGCCGAGCGGGACAACCCGACCGGTCCGGCGCTGGAGCAGCAGACGTCGGCGCGGGACCGCGGTTAACCTGTGGGCATGCCTCGCTACGAGTACCGCTGCCGTTCCTGCGGCGACACGTTCGAACTGAGCCGTCCCATGGCCGAGTCCGCCGCCCCCGCCGCCTGCCCCGCGGGCCACGACGACACGGTCAAGCTGCTGTCGACGGTGGCCGTGGGCGGCTCCGCCGCCGCCGCGGCCCCGGCGCCCCGCGCGGGCGGCGGAGGCGGCGGCGGGTGCTGCGGCGGCGGCTGCTGCGGCTGACCCGCGGGCGGGCCGATCCGCTCCCGCGTCAGCGCGGGGCGCGCACGGTCCGCAGGAACTCGCGCAGGATGCGCTCGCCCGCGAGCACGCCCCGTTCCGGCAGCGCGGTGACGTGCGGTGCCGTCCAGTCGGTGTCGGCCAGTTCGCCGTGCCCGGGACGCCAGCCGCGGTCGGCGGCGAGCAGCAGGTCCGCGTCCAGCAGGGAGTCCCCGGCGGCCAGCGTGAGCGGGGCGCCGGTGCGGCGGGCGAGTTCGCGGACGGCCGCGCTCTTGGTGAGCGGCCTGGGCACGGCGTAGAGCTTGCGGCCCTGGAGGGACACCGTCCAGCCGCGGGCCTCCGCCCACACCGCGAGTTCCTTCACCCACTCCTCGGGCAGCAGCTCGCGCTCCAGCACGAGGTAGGCGAACAGGTCCTCGGCCACCCGGTGCTTGCGGACCCACACCGGGTCGGCGGTCCGCAGCAGGTGCTCCTGCACCTCGGCGAGCGGCGCGCACTCGCCGGCCAGCCGGCCGGTGACCCGCCGGTGCCAGTCGCCGTCCGTGACGCCGTCCACCAGCAGATGGCCGCCGTTGGCGCAGATCGCGTACTTCGGCGGTGGGCCGGGCAGGTTGATGCGCTGGTACTGCTTGCGGGTCCGGGTCGTGGTGGGCACGAACACGGCCGCGTCGCCGAGGTCGGTGAGCAGCTGCGCCGCGGTCTCGGTGAGGTACGACAGCGGCCTGCTCTCGTGCACCTCCACGCACAGCAGCCGGGGCGCCCGCGGGTCCGGCATGGTCAGCGCGAGGGCCGCGGCGGAGTAGATGAGCGTACGGTCGAGGTCGCTGGCCACCAGCACCGGCGTCACCGGGTCACCGCCGTGCCGTCGGCGCCCGTGGCGCCCCGGGTGTACTCGGGGTGGATCAGCCCGACGCAGGTGTACGGCAGCGCGCCGACCTCCTCCACCGGTACGCCGCGCTGCCCGGCCAGCAGCCGCACGTGGTCCAGGTCGGCGCCCGCGCCGGCCCGGGCGAGGATCTTCCACGGGACCCGGCGCAGCAGCACCCGGGTGGTCTCGCCGACGCCGGGCTTGACGAGGTTGACGTCGTGGATGCCGTACTCCTCGCTGATCCGCTCCACGGCCCGCCAGCCCTCCCAGGTGGGGGTGCGGTCGGCGGCCGCCAGTTCCTTGACCGCCGCGCCGACGCCGTCGGCGACCTCGGCGAACCGGGCGGAGACCGCGTCCAGGAAGGCCACCGACACGTCGGAGCCCGCGAGTTCGCGGTAGAACTTGGCGCCGTGGTAGTCGTGCGGCCCGACCAGGTCGGCGCGCAGGACCGTGCGGGAGATCAGCCCGGAGACGGTCGAGTTGAGGCAGGCGGAGGGGATGAGGAAGTCCTCGCGGGTGCCGTAGGTGCGGACGCAGGAGCCCGGGTCGGCGAGGACGGCGATCTCCGGGTCGAAGCCGGTGATGCCCTCGGCGGCCTCGAACCGGGCGACGGCGTCGGCCAGTTCCCGGGTGATGGCGCCCTTGCCGGTCCAGCCGTCGACGAAGACGACGTCCCGGGGGTCGTGGTGGGCGGCGAGCCAGCGCAGCGCGTTGGCGTCGATGCCGCGGCCGCGCACGATGGAGACGGCGTAGTGCGGCAGGTCCAGGCCGTGCCGGAAGGCGGCCCAGCGGCGCATGAGGACACCGACCGGGGTGCCCGCGCGGGCCAGGGAGACCAGGACCGGGCGCGGGGAGCGCTCCGCGATCACCGTCTCGGTGACCACGCCGACCGCCCGCGCGATCCGGGCCGCGGAGGTCTCCAGCGCCGCGTGGAACAGCTCCTGGTAGCGCTCGCTGGGCTGGTACTCCACCGGCAGGGACTCCGCGTAGTGCGCGCCGCCGCTCTGGATGGCCTCCTCGCGCTCCTCGGTCGGCGCCTCCAGCCGCACGTCCGAGAGGTCCTGGAGCAGCCAGCCGACCTCCTCGGGCGCGTACGAGGAGAAGGCGGGACCGCGCAGGGGCTCGGGCAGCATGGAGGGCCTTTCTGGGACGCGCGCGGGCGCGGGGACGTACGACGGCACGACCGCGAGCAGGACGTGCGGGACGTGGGCCGCGAGCTGGGCCAGCAGTCCGCCGGGGGCGTGCAGGGCGGGGGTGTCGGCGGCCGAGTCGACGACGGCGACGACGGCGTCGAAGCCGTGGCCGGCGACGTTGTAGGCGTAGCGCTCGCCGGGACCGTCGGCCGGGTCGTCGTGGGCGGGGAAGACCAGGCGGGTGCGTATCGCGTAGCCGGGGTGGTCGACGGCGAGGACGGGTGAGCGGGTGGTGGTGGAGGAGCGGACCTCGGCGGACACCGTCCGCTCCAGCTCGCCGGCCAGGCGCAGCGGGACGTACATCAGCTCCTCGCAGCCGAGGACCAGCACGCGCCGGGCGCCGGTGGGCAGGGCCTCGGCGAGCCGGGCGGCCAGGGCGGGCAGGGCGGCCTCCAGGCGGGCCCGGTGGGCGGGGGTGAAGCCGTGCCGGCCACCGTCGGGCAGGCCGCCGGGCCAGGGCAGCGGTACCCGGGTGACGGAGCCGGTCGGGCGGGGCGCGGGCGGTGCGGGCGTCTCGTGCCGGGCGACCAGCTCCTGGCCCTTCTCCAGCACGCCGTCGGGCAGCCGTACGGTCCCGGAGGCGGTCGCGATCAGGTCGACCCGGGCGCCGATCTCCGCGGCGAGGTCCGCGAGCCGGCCGCTGTCGGCGGGTGAGCGCACGTCGACCAGCGCCACCACGACGTAACGTTTCCGCGGATAGCGTGCGTGCAGGTCGCGGATGGTGTTGAGGACCGTGTTGCCGGTGGAGAACTCGTCGTCGACCAGGACCAGCGGGCCGTCGCCGGCCAGCAGCGCCGGGTCCTCGGGCAGCAGCAGGTGCGAGGTGGCGTGCGAGTGGGACTCCTCGAAGCCGCCCGCCCGCGCCGCCCCGGCGACCGGGCGGCGGGTGGAGTGCAGGTACGGGGCGGTGCCCAGGCCGTCGGCGACCGAGTGGCCGAGGCCGGTGGCGGTCTCCGCGTAGCCCAGGACGACCGCCGCGGCCGCCTCCCGCTCCCCCAGCAGCTCCCGCACCCGGCGGCCGAGGGCGACCCCGTGGCCGTGGATCACGGACGGGGACTGGGGTACGTGCTTGCCGAGCACGCGGGAGACGAGCAGGTGGGCCCGCTTGGGGTTGCGGCGCAGCGCCAGGCCCAGCAGGGCGGGCAGGCCGTCGTCGCCGACGAGTTCGACGCCGAGCCGCTCGGCGACCCAGCTGCCGGACCAGACCCGGTCGTTCACTGCCTTGTTCATGCGTTCCTTGGGGTGAGGAGGGTCAGCCGGGTATTCCGGCGGCGAGCAGCTCCACGAAACCGACGTCCTCCTTGGCCACGCCGAACACCTCGGCGCGCAGCAGGGTCCGCTCGGCCCAGGCGCGGTGCGGCTTCACCTCGTTCATCTTGTTCGTGTAGGCCGAGCGCAGTACACCCCCGCCGCCGCGTTCCGGCCGCAGGATGTCCTGGGCGTCGCTGAACTCCTCGTGGCTGACCACGGACAGGGCGTGCACCGGCAGGACGTGGGAGGGGTGGATGCAGGTCTTGCCGAGCAGTCCGTTGGCCTGGTCCAGGGAGATCTCGCGCAGCAGCCCGTCCATGGCGTGCTCGATGAGCCGCTCCCGCAGCTCCACGGCCTGCCCCTCCAGGAAGGGGCTGTGCCGCAGCATCGGCTTGAACATGCGCTCGGAGACCCGGAAGTACTCCCAGACCGGCCCGGTCACGGTGAAGCCGGTGCCGTCGGCGCGGCCCAGCATGTTCACCACGTCCGCGATCACGGAGGCGACGATCTGGACGTCGTAGGCCGTCATGTCGGGGGCCCGGCGCAGTCCGTAGGAGGAGCAGAAGTCGGTGACGCCCAGGCGCAGGGCCAGCACCCGGTCGCGGTACTTGTCGACGGCGCGGAAGATGCCCTCCAGCGTCTCCACCCGCGACTCCCGGTACAGCAGCTCGGGCGACTCCAGCACCGGCATGGCGAACAGCCGGCGGCCGCAGTAGGCCTCCGCGGTGGCCAGGGCCTCCAGGAAGGGCAGGCCGCGCTCCGCGGTGAACTTCGGCAGTACGAAACCGGACAGCAGGCGCACGTCCGGGCCGAGGCGGCGCACCAGGTCCGGTATCTGGGCGGGGACCCGGACCCGGATGAACAGCAGCGGCGGCTCCACGTCGCGGGCGGCGAGGTCGGCGAACTGGCGGACGAGGTTGTCCTCGCCGTGCGCCACGTCCGCGTCGCCGATCGAGTCCTCCAGGCACAGCACCATCGAGACCACGCCGCTCATGGCCTGCTTGACCACGTCGTCGGCCAGGCGCGGCCGGGTGGCCGGGCTGTACAGCGTGGCGCCCAGGGCCGCGGCGAGCAGCCGGGCCGGGGAGTCGGCACCGAAGACGGTCGGCTCCCGGTGGAAGAGGCGCTGCCGCACCTCAGGGGCGATGTGCCCGAAATGACGCATAAATCTCCCCTGGAGCGCGCGAGCTGGGCCTGTGAACTGGGTAAAGGGTGGCCGGTAATAGTACGTAGAGATCCATGTCGCAGGTTCCCGTCGGGCATGAATTCCAGGTAACCCGCCCATGTCGGCACGGGTTCCCCCGCTCGGTGTCCGGTCACCCCCCGCATTGTCGTGACCAGGACCGAGAGGGCAGGATGACCGCATGACGCACGCCATGCTGAAGGGGTCGAACGTCCCGCTCGATGTCACCACGGTACGCGCCGTGCTGTGCTGGACGCCCGGCCAGGGGGTCCCGGACGTGGACGCCTCCGCGCTGCTCCTCGGCCCCGGCGGCCGGGTGCGCTCCGACGAGGACTTCGTCTTCTACAACCAGCCCCGGCATCCCTCGGGGCAGGTGTGGCGGCTCGGCAAGAAGCGGGTGGCCGAGGGCCTCACCGACACGATCCAGACAGATCTCGCCGGTGTCGAGACCGGTGTCGGCCGCATTCTGCTGGTGGCATCGGCGGACGGGGTCCCCTTCGAACACGTACCGTCGCTGCGCATCCTGCTGTACGACGCCGCCCTCGCGGAGGGTGAACCGCTGGCCCACTTCGACATCCGCCCGGAGACCGGCGCCGAGACGGCGCTGATCTGCGGGGAGCTGTACCGGCGGGGCGAGGGGTGGAAGTTCCGCGCCCTGGGCGAGGGCTACTCCAACGGTCTGAAGGGTCTCGCCACCGACTTCGGCATCTCGGTGGACGAGTCGGAGAACATCGACGGCGTGCCCGCGCAGCCCGAGGGCCCGTCCCGGCCGCTGCCCCCGGAGCAGCGGACCGCCGCGCTGCCCGCCCCGGTACCGGCACCGGTGCCCGCCCAGCCGGCCTACGGCTATCCGCAGCCGGCGCCCGCCCCGCCCTCGTACGGCTATCCGCAGCAGGTGCCGCCGACGGCCGCGGCGCCGGCCCCCGACTACGTCCGCCTGCCGCCGCAGGGGCCGCAGTTCATCGGCCGCTGAGACGGGCGCGGCGGGCGGGGCGGGCTACCGCTCGGCCTTGGTCTTGTAGCCGCGACCCCACTGGAGCCCCCAGCCGTACAGCCGGTCCAGCTCGCCCTGGAAGCCGTACACGAACTTCACCTCGCGGCGGACCGTCAGCTCGCCCTTGACGTTCTCGATCATCACGACCGCGCAGGAGCGCGCCTGCGGGTGCCGCTCGTCGAGGCCGATCTCGATCCGCGGCCCGTTGCTGGGGTAGAGGGTGACGACGGCGTGGGTGCGGTCGAAGGCCGGCGTCTGGTCGTAGATGTACACGAAGACCAGCAGCCGCTTGATCTCGTCGCGGTGGTCGAGGTTGACGTACATCGTCTCCCCGGACCCCGACCCGAACCGGTCGTCGCCGCTGAGCTTGACGTACGGCGGGGCGTTGGTGTCCCCGAAGTAGCCGCCGAGGGGCTGCACGACCCCCTTGCTGCCGTCCATCAGCTCGTACAGGCACCCCAGGTCGAGGTCGACGTTGACCATGCTCTGCCCGTGCCCGAGGATCTCCGGCGGCTTCAGCGCCCGGAAGGGGTGGCGCAGCAGGCTGGTGGAGCGGCCGCCGCCGAGGTCGGAGGTGCGCATCCGCCAGGCCAGGTTGACGCGCAGGTGCCCGGTGGCCGCGTCCTGCTTGGTCAGCGACACCTGCTGGTGGCGCCGGGTGAGCTGGATGGAGTTGGTCGCGGCGCTGCCCGAGTCGAAGTCGGCCGCGCGTCCGCCCAGTATCCCGTCGAAGAAACCCATTCCCGCCCCCAGGTGCCCGTGTCCACGCCGAAGGGCGGCCGGCCGCGCCGGCCGCCCCGAACGAAGCGTTCCTCACCGGGGGCGCCGTCACACCCCCGGTCCGCCGCCCGCGAGCGGGATCACACCGCGATCTCGGCCTTGTCGTCCGAGCCCGCGCCGCCCTCGGCGGCCGCCAGCGCGCGGTTGCGGCGCACGGAGGACCAGAAGGACCAGGCGATCAGGACGACGCCGACCAGGCCGGTGATGACCTCGTTGATCTCGTACTGGATGGTGACCATCAGGATCACGGCCAGGGCGCCGATCGCGTAGTGCGCGCCGTGCTCCAGGTAGACGTAGTCGTCGAGGGTGCCCTGGCGGACCAGGTACACGGTCAGCGACCGGACGTACATGGCGCCGATGCCGAGGCCGAGGGCCATCAGGACGATGTCGTTGGTGATGGCGAAGGCGCCGATCACCCCGTCGAAGGAGAACGACGCGTCCAGGACCTCCAGGTAGAGGAACATGAAGAACGCGGCCTGCCCGGCGAGGACGACGGCCGAGCGCTGCTTGCCGCTGCGCTGGGCCTCCTCGTCCGCCTCGTGCTCGCGTTCCTCCTCCGCCTCGAGCCGGTCCTCGAAGAAGCCGGAGAGCCCGCCGACGATCATGTACGTGATCAGACCGGCGATGCCGGCGATCAGCACCGTCTGCGCCTTGTCGACGTGGGCGCCGCCGTGCTGGTGGGCGTGGGCGGCGAAGGTGAAGGAGGTGATCAGCAGGACGATCAGGGCGATGCAGACCGCCAGCATGTCGACCTTGCCGAGCTTGGCCAGGGGGCGCTCGATCCAGCGCAGCCACTGGATGTCCCGGTCCTCGAAGATGAAGTCGAGGAAGATCATCAGCAGGAACATGCCACCGAAGGCGGCGATGGCCGGGTGGGCGTCGGTGACCAGCTGCTGGTACTGGTCCTTGTCGTTGAGCGCGAGGTCGACCGCGTCGATCGGACCGATCTTGGCGGTGATGGCGACGATGACGACGGGGAAGACCAGCCGCATGCCGAAGACGGCGATCAGCACGCCCACCGTGAGGAAGATCTTCTGCCAGAAGGCACTCATCTTCTTCAGGATTCCGGCGTTGACCACCGCGTTGTCGAAGGACAGCGAGATCTCCAGGACGGCCAGGATCGCCACGATTCCGAAGGCGGTCCACCCCCCGTAGAAGACCGCCGCGACCAGACCGAGCGCGGTGACCGCGAACGACCAGCCGAAGGTTTTCAGAAGCACTGGCTACCCCATCGTGTGTTGGGGGCCCCTCCCAGACGAAGTCTGGGGGAGGATCTCCCCCGTGCCGTACGCGGCTTTACGAAACGTTGACTCCGAAGTCTAGAGCGATGCCTCGCAAGCCTGACGCGTACCCCTGACCTACCGCACGGAACTTCCACTCGCCCTGGTACCGGTACAGCTCGCCGAAGATCATCGCCGTCTCGGTGGAGGCGTCCTCGCTCAGGTCGTAGCGGGCCAGTTCCTGGCCGTCGGCCTGGTTGACCACCCGGATGAAGGCGTTGGAGACCTGGCCGAAGGTCTGGCCGCGCTCGTCGGCCATGTGGATGGAGACGGGGAAGATGATCTTGTCGCAGACCGCCGGCACCTTGGGCAGGTCGACCAGGATCGACTCGTCGTCGCCCTCGCCCTCACCGGTGAGGTTGTCGCCGGTGTGCTCCACCGAGCCGTCGGGGCTGGTGAGCTGGTTGTAGAAGACGAACCACTCGTCGCCCATCACCCGCCCGCCCTGGCACAGCAGCGCGCTGGCGTCCAGGTCGAAGGGGGCGCCGGTGGTGGAGCGGGCGTCCCAGCCCAGACCGATCATGACGTTGGTGAGGTTCGGTGCGGCCTTGGAGAGGGAGACGTTGCCTCCCTTGGCGAGCGTGACGCCCATGCTGGTGGTCCTCCCCTAGTGGTGCTTCCCTGGTTGTCCTGCGCGTCCGGCGCCGACCGTAAACGGTGCGGCGCCGGACATCGTCGGAGCGGGGGCGGGTCGCCGGTGTCAGACGTTGACGCCGAAGTCCTGGGCGATGCCGCGCAGACCCGAGGCGTAGCCCTGGCCGATGGCCCGGAACTTCCACTCCGCGCCGTGCCGGTACAGCTCGCCGAAGACCATCGCCGTCTCGGTCGAGGCGTCCTCACTCAGGTCATAGCGGGCGATCTCCTGCTGGTTGGCCTGGTTGACGACGCGGATGAAGGCGTTGCGCACCTGGCCGAAGGACTGCTGGCGGTTCTCGGCGTCGTAGATCGACACCGGGAAGACGATCTTCTCGACGTCGGTGGGGACGCCGGCCAGGTCGACCTTGATCTGCTCGTCGTCGCCCTCGCCCTCACCGGTGATGTTGTCACCGGTGTGCTCGACCGAGCCGTCGGGGCTCTTGAGGTTGTTGAAGAAGACGAAGTGCTGGTCGCTGGCGACCTTGCCCGAGGTGTTCAGCAGCAACGCGCTGGCGTCGAGGTCGAAGTCGGTGCCGGTCGTGGTGCGGACGTCCCAGCCCAGACCGACGATGACGGCCGTCAGACCCGGAGCCTCCTTCGTCAGCGATACGTTGCCGCCCTTGCTGAGGCTGACTCCCACGAGTCCTCCAGTTGGTGTCCGGGGGCGGGAGCCCCGTCGTGCGTCGGATACGGGATCAACGTGTCGATCCTAGTGACGGGTTCCCGGCCTCCGCAGACTCAGAGCCGGGGAAATCACCGGTGTGGCGTCACAGGGTGTCGAGCGCCTTCACGTACTCGTTCAGGTCACGCGCGTCGGGCAGGCCGTTGACGACGGTCCACCGCACGACGCCCTCCTTGTCGATGATGAAGGTGCCGCGCACGGCGCATCCCTTGTCCTCGTCGAAGACGCCGTAGGCCCGCGAGACGTTGCCGTGCGGCCAGAAGTCGCTCAGCAGCGGGTACTCCAGGCCCTCCTGCTCGCCGAAGACGCGCAGGGTGTGGATGGAGTCGTTGGAGACGGCCAGCAGCTGGGTGCCGCGGTCGGCGAACTGGGGCAGGTTGTCGCGCAGCTCGCACAGCTCGCCCGTGCACACGCCGGTGAAGGCGAAGGGGTAGAAGAGGAGCACCACGTTCTGCCGGCCGCGGAAGTCGGACAGCTTCACGGTGCGGCCGTGGTTGTCCTTGAGTTCGAAGTCGGGGGCCTTGTCGCCGACCTGGATCGCCATCGTCCTGCATCCCTTCGGTGGGGCTGTTCGGGTGGCTCCACCCTACGCAGCGATCACCGGGAACCGGCGGACGGGCCGAGCGCTGCTCGGCCCGTCCGGTGCAAAGGACGGGGCCGTCCGGGGGACGGGGCCGGTCCTGGGGGGTGCGAGGCGGCTTACCTCTTGCCGGGCTTGGTGGCGGCCTTCGGCGTCACCAGACGCGAGCCGCTCCAGTCCTTGCCCACGCTGACGCTCTTGGACGCCGACAGCCCTGCCGTCGTAGCGGCCTCCGAGATGTCGCTGGGCTCCACGTAGCCGGATCGGCCTGTCTTCGGCGTGAGGAGCAGGATCGCCCCGCCCTCCTCGATGTACGTGGTGGCATCCACCAGCGCATCCGTCAGGTCGCCGTCATCGTCGCGGAACCACAGCACCACGGCGTCGGCCACGTCGTCGTACTCCTCGTCCACCAGGTCGCTGCCGATGACTTCCTCGATGGACTCGCGGAGGTCCTGGTCGACGTCTTCGTCGTAGCCGATCTCCTGGACCACCTGCTCGGGCTGGAACCCCAGCCTGACGGCAGGGCTCGTCCGCTCCTCCGCGTGGTCCGCGGTCGCGCTCACGGGTTGCCTCCTGATCATGTCTTGGTGAATGTCTCAGCCACGCGCGTGCGCGAAGCATTGGCCGTAGTCCACACGGGCGGGACCGATCGCGCAAGTACCCGGCCGTTCGGACCGCCGAAACGGTGACGATCCCGGCCGTGTCGCCGCAACTCCTGGCACCGTATCGCGAGCCGGCAGGGCTCACACCACACCCATGTGCCCGGTTTGTGCGGTTCGGAATCATTCGGAATCATCCGCGAATACGAGCCTCGAACAACTTTGCCAAGCAGATCACACCCCGGGCGTATCGTTGCGTTTTGGTCGCACCCGGCCGAGCGGCGCTCCAGGGACACCCGACGGGCGCCTCGTTACCTCGCGGTAGAGATGACGTACGCCCCTTCGAGGTACACGATGGGGAACGGTGCAGGCACCAGCAGGTAACACGAGAAAAAAGTGGCCCTCTGACAGGTAAGGAACAGCGTGGCTTCCGGATCCGATCGCAACCCGATCATCATTGGCGGCCTTCCGAGTCAGGTTCCTGACTTCGATCCCGAAGAGACCCAGGAGTGGCTCGACTCCCTCGACGCCGCCGTGGACGAGCGCGGCCGGGAGCGGGCCCGCTACCTCATGCTGCGCCTGATCGAGCGGGCCCGCGAGAAGCGCGTGGCCGTGCCCGAGATGCGCAGCACGGACTACGTCAACACGATCCCCACCCGGGCCGAGCCGTTCTTCCCCGGTAACGAGGAGATCGAGCGCCGGATCCTGAACGCGACCCGCTGGAACGCGGCCGTGATGGTCTCCCGCGCCCAGCGCCCCGGCATCGGCGTCGGCGGCCACATCGCCACCTTCGCCTCCTCCGCCTCCCTCTACGACGTGGGCTTCAACCACTTCTTCCGGGGCAAGGACGAGGGCGACGGCGGCGACCAGGTCTTCTTCCAGGGCCACGCCTCCCCCGGCATCTACGCGCGCGCGTACCTCCTCGACCGGCTCTCCGAGCAGCAACTGGACGGCTTCCGCCAGGAGAAGTCGCGCTACCCGGACGGCCTGTCCAGCTATCCGCACCCGCGCTCGATGCCGGACTTCTGGGAGTTCCCGACCGTGTCCATGGGCCTGGGCCCGCTGGGCGCGATCTACCAGGCCCGGATGAACCGGTACATGCAGGCGCGCGACATCGCCGACACCTCCACGTCGCACGTCTGGGCGTTCCTCGGCGACGGCGAGATGGACGAGCCCGAGTCGCTCGGCCAGCTGTCCATCGCCGCCCGGGAGGGCCTGGACAACCTGACCTTCGTGGTCAACTGCAACCTCCAGCGGCTCGACGGCCCGGTGCGCGGCAACGGCAAGATCATCCAGGAGCTGGAGTCGGTCTTCCGGGGCGCCGGCTGGAACGTCATCAAGCTGATCTGGGACCGCACCTGGGACCCGCTGCTGGCCCAGGACCGGGACGGCATCCTGGTCAACAAGATGAACATCACCCCGGACGGCCAGTTCCAGACGTACGCCACCGAGTCCGGGTCCTACATCCGCGAGCACTTCTTCGGTGACGACCACCGGCTGCGCGCGATGGTCCAGGACATGACCGACGACCAGATCCTGCACCTGGGGCGCGGCGGCCACGACCACCGCAAGATCTTCGCGGCGTTCAAGGCGGCCAAGGAGCACAAGGGGCAGCCGACGGTCATCCTGGCCAAGACGGTCAAGGGCTGGACGCTGGGCCCGAACTTCGAGGGCCGCAACGCCACCCACCAGATGAAGAAGCTGACGGTCGACGACCTCAAGCGCTTCCGCGACCGGCTGCACCTGCCGATCTCCGACAAGGACCTGGAGTCCGGCGCGCCGCCGTACTACCACCCGGGCCGTGACTCGGAGGAGATCCAGTACATGCACGACCGGCGCAAGGGGCTCGGCGGGTACGTGCCCACGCGCGTCGTGCGCTCGCAGCCGCTGGCACTGCCGGACGAAAAGACGTACGCGAGCGTGAAGAAGGGCTCCGGTCAGCAGTCCATCGCCACCACCATGGCGTTCGTGCGGCTGCTGAAGGACCTCATGCGGGACAAGGAGATCGGCCGGCGGTTCGTGCTGATCGCGCCGGACGAGTACCGCACGTTCGGCATGGACTCGTTCTTCCCGAGTGCGAAGATCTACAATCCGCTCGGCCAGCAGTACGAGGCGGTGGACCGGGAGCTGCTCCTGGCCTACAAGGAGTCCCCGACCGGCCAGATGCTGCACGACGGCATCTCCGAGGCGGGCTGCACGGCCTCGCTGATCGCCGCGGGCTCGGCCTACGCCACGCACGGCGAGCCGCTGATCCCGGTCTACGTCTTCTACTCGATGTTCGGTTTCCAGCGCACCGGTGACCAGTTCTGGCAGATGGCCGACCAGCTGTCGCGCGGTTTCGTCCTGGGCGCGACCGCCGGACGCACGACCCTGACCGGTGAGGGTCTGCAGCACGCGGACGGCCACTCGCAGCTGCTCGCCTCCACCAACCCGGCCTGCGTCGCCTACGACCCGGCGTACGGCTACGAGATCGCGCACATCGTGCAGGACGGCCTGCGCCGGATGTACGGCGGCGACGCCGAGCACCCGCACGGCGAGGACGTCTTCTACTACCTCACCGTCTACAACGAGCCGATCCAGCACCCGGCCGAGCCGGCGGACGTGGACGTCGAGGGCATCCTCAAGGGCATCCACCGGATCAGCGCGGGCACGGCGGGCTCGGTGCCGGCCCAGATCATGGCGTCGGGCGTGGCGGTGCCGTGGGCGCTCCAGGCGCAGCGGATCCTCGCCGAGGACTGGAACGTCCGGGCCGACGTGTGGTCGGCGACCTCCTGGAACGAGCTGCGGCGCGACGCCGTCGCCGCCGAGGAGCACAACCTGCTGCACCCCGAGGAGGAGCAGCGGGTGCCGTACGTGACCCGGAAGCTCGGCGGTGCCGAGGGGCCGTTCGTGGCGGTGTCCGACTGGATGCGGGCGGTCCCGGACCAGATCGCCCGCTGGGTGCCCGGCACCTACCAGTCGCTGGGCGCGGACGGCTTCGGCTTCGCCGACACCCGGGGCGCGGCGCGGCGGTTCTTCCACATCGACGCCGAGTCGGTCGTGGTGGCCGTGCTGACCGAGCTGGCCCGCGAGGGCAAGGTCGACCGGTCCGTGCTGAAGCAGGCCATCGACCGGTACCAGCTGCTGGACGTCACGGCGGCGGATCCCGGGGCGGCGGGCGGCGACGCGTGACCTGCTGACGGGGCGGTGTGACGTACGGGCGGTGGAGGAGTTCGACTCTCCACCGCCCTTACGTCTTCTTTACGATGCCGTCATGGCGAGCACCCGGGAAGAGTCGGCGCAGGCGCGGTGGGAACGGCTCACCGAACGGCCGCTGCTGGCGTTCGCCGTCGCCTTCGCCGTGGCGTACGCCGTGCCGATCGTGGACGCGTCGGCGGGCCGCTCGCTGACGGCCGCGTGCACGGTCGTGGAGTGGGTGGTGTGGGGCGCGTTCGCGGTGGACTACCTGGTGCGGCTGTCCGTCGCGGGCCGGCGCCGGGAGTTCGTGCGCCGGCACTGGCCGGACCTGTGCGCGGTGGTGCTGCCGATGCTCCAGCCGCTCAGGCTGCTGCGGCTGGTGTCGACGCTGCTGCTGGTGGGACGGCGGGCCCGGATGGCCCCGCAGATCCGGCTGACGACGTACGTCGTCGGGTCCGTGGTGGGGCTGCTGATGTTCGGTTCGCTGGCGGTGCTCTCCGTCGAGCGGGCGTCGCCGGAGGGGAACATCCGGACCCTGGGTGACGCCGTGTGGTGGTCGTTCACCACGATGACCACCGTGGGCTACGGCGACCACGCGCCGACCACCGGGCTCGGCCGGATGATCGCGGTCGGGCTGATGCTGTCCGGGATCGCGCTGCTGGGTGTGGTCACCGCGAACATCGCCGCCTGGTTCATCGCCCGGTTCGACCACGACGACGTGGAGGAACGCCGGCAGACCGAGGCGATCGCCGCGCTGACCGAGGAGGTCCGCCTGCTGCGCGCCGAGGTCGCCCGCCTGGCCACCCGCGAGGAGCAGCGCAACTGACGGCCGCGCCGGGGAGCGGGGCGGGGCCGGTGGACGCGCCTGTCCCCGGCCCGTGAAGGAGGGCCGGGGACAGGTGGCGTTCCGGGGCGGCGGGCAGGTGCGGCCGGCCGCCGGGGGTGCTCGCGGGGGTTACAGGATTCCGTTGCCCCAGGTGGCCGCGCCCGCCAGGGCGATGACGGCCAGCAGGGTGTCGATGGCACCCAGGATCAGAGCCACCAGGGCCGGGATCTCGTGGTCGGAGGACCACTTGCGGCCCATGGACTGCCAGCCGCAGAACATCGCGACCGGGCCGAGGACGATGCCCAGGGCGAAGAAACCCGCCACCGCGCAGATCGTGCCGATGATCCCGAGCGTCGCGCGGTCCGGCCCCGTCCGCTGCCACGTCCGGCCGCGTGACCGGGGGTACCCGCGCGTTCCGTGCTCGAAGCCCGCCATCATCAACTCCTCGGTCGTCATGGACAGTTCGGCTTCACTGGGCGGGTACCCCGGTTCCAGGCGCACAGACCTGCGCGCGCCGCCCCCCTCCGGCAGCGCGCGCCACGGCCCGGCCGTCCTCCCATGCCCTGCGGAGGACCTGACCCACTGTGACCTGCGGCGCGCGCCGGGGGCGAGGAATCCTGAGCATCCTCACCCTGATAGGGGAAAGCGGCGCGGAGCCGGCCGGGCGGCGGCCGGCTCCGCACGGCTCAGATGTGGCCGACGCCCGCGCCCGCCTCCGCGTTCCGGCCGCGCTTGGTGAGCAGGGCGACGAAGATGGCGACCGCCGCCACGCCCGCCGCGACCAGCGAGGCGAGGCTCATGCCGGAGATGAACGTGTCGTGCGCGACCGAGGTGATCTTGGCGACGAGCGGCGCCGGGGTGCCCGGGGCGATCGGCGCGACGCCGACCTGGACGGCCTCGGAGGCCTGGTCCAGCTGCGCCTGCGGCAGCTTCGGCAGGCCCGCGTCGGCCCAGTTGCCGGGCAGGTCGCCGTCCACCTTGGAGGCCATCACGGCGCCCAGCACGGCCGTACCGAGGCTGCCGCCGATCTGCATGGCCGCCTGCTGGAGGCCGCCCGCGACGCCCGACAGCTCCATCGGGGCGTTGCCGACGATGACCTCCGTGGCGCCGACCATGACCGGGGCGAGACCGAGGCCGAGCAGGGCGAACCACACGGACATCACACCGCTGCCGGTGTCGGCCTCGAGCGTCGACATGCCGTACATGGCGACGGCGGTCGCGGCCATGCCGCCGGCCAGCGGGATGCGCGGGCCGAGCTTGGTGATCATCGCGCCCGCGAGCGGGGAGCCGACGATCATCATGCCGGTGAGCGGCAGCAGGTGCAGACCGGCGTCGATGGGGCTCATGCCGTGGACGTTCTGGAGGTAGAAGGTCACGAAGAACAGGCCGCCCATGAAGGCGATCGCCATCAGGACCATCAGGACGACACCGGCGGACAGCGGCACCGAACGGAACAGGCCGAGCGGGATCAGCGGCTCGGCCACCCTGGTCTCCCAGAAGGCGAAGAAGCCGAACAGCAGCACCGACGCGGCGATGAACGCCCAGGTCCTGCCGTCGCCCCAGCCCCACGCCGGGGCCTTGATGAGCGCCCAGACCAGGCAGAACATCGCACCGGAGAGCAGGGCTATGCCCAGCAGGTCGAAGGAGCGCGGGGCGTTCTCGGCCCGGTGGTCGAGCAGGATCAGCGAGCCCAGCACGAGCGCCAGGACACCCACCGGCACGTTGATGAAGAACACCGACTGCCAGTTGACGTGCTCGACGAGGACGCCGCCCAGGATCGGGCCGCCGGCGGTGGAGGCGCCGATGACCATGCCCCAGATGCCGATGGCCATGTTGAGCTTCTCGGCCGGGAAGGTCGCGCGCAGCAGGCCGAGGGCGGCCGGCATCAGCAGCGCGCCGAACAGCCCCTGGAGCACCCGGAAGGTGACGACCATGCCGATGCTGCTGGACAGGCCGATGGCGCCGGACGCGGCCGCGAAGCCGGTCACGCCGAGCAGGAAGGTCTGCCGGTGGCCGAACCGGTCGCCGAGCTTGCCCGCGGTGATCAGGGAGACCGCGAGGGCGAGGAAGTAGCCGTTGGTGATCCACTGCACCTGGGCGAAGGTGGCCCCCAGGTCCTTCTGGATCGCGGGGTTGGCGATGGCCACGATGGTGCCGTCGAGGGCCACCATCATGACGCCGACGGCGACGGTGATGAGGGTGAGCCACGGATGGCCGCGCAGGCCCGTGGCCGGGACCTGCTCCTGCGGGCCGGCCGGCGTCCCGTCACCCGGTCCCGTGGTGTCGACGGTGGTCTGACTAGTCATACCGCCGAGGCTAGTGTCAGTCGCTGACAGTTGACAAACGGGATCACGGGCCGGTGGCTGACACCACACCGGCGGATACTGTGAGCTGGTACGACGTTCACGGGAGAGGCCATGGAGACGCTGCGCGAGCGCAAGAAGCGGCGTACCCGGGAGGCGCTGCTGCGGGCCGCTCTGGAGCTGTTCACCACCCAGGGGTACGAGCGCACGACCGTCGACGAGATCGCCGCGGCCGTCGACGTCTCGCAGCGCACCTTCTTCCGCTACTTCGCGGGCAAGGAGGACGCCGCCTTCGCCGTGCAGGAGATGACGGAGGAGCACTTCGTGGCGGCGGTGCGGGCCCGCCCGGCGCACGAGGCCCCGATGGACGCCCTGCGCCAGGCCGTGCTGGAGGGCTGGGACGCCATCCGGGAGACGGTCGAGTCGGCGGTGCCGGTCGAGCTGTACCTGCGCATGTACCGCACGATCGAGTCGACTCCCGCGCTGCTCGCCGCCCATCTGCGCCGCTCCGCGGCCACCGAGGAGACCATCGCCCGGGTGCTGGCCGAGCGGGAGGGGGTCGACGCGGCGACCGACCCGCGGCCCCGGCTCGCCGTGGCCGTCTTCGGCGCGGTGATGCGGGTCACCGAGCGGCGCTGGACCACCGGCGAGGACTTCAGCCTGGAGGCGATCCGCGCGCTCACCGCGTCCTACCTCGACCAGGTCGGACCGGCCCTCACCGGGAACTGGCGCACGCCGTGAGATCGGCCTGGCGTTCGCCGGGTACACCGTGAGGTAGACCTCACGGTGGTTGAAACGTGATCCCCGTCACTCGGTCACCCCGAGATCGGCCCGTTCTCCTAGTGTGTCCTCCCAGTGACTTCCTTCGACACCTCCCCGAACCTGAACGTCTGGCGCGCGCTGCTCGCCCTGGCCGTGGTGTTCGTGATGCTGGCGACCACCGGCTGGACCGCCCTGCGCAGCCAGCGGGAGACGACCGCCCTCCAGGCCTCGCTCACCGCGTGGAACCGGGACAGCGTCCACGGCCTGGACCTGCCCGCCGCCGACGCGGCCCCCGCGCGGCTCGCCCGCTTCTTCGCCTCGCTCACCCCGCAGGAACGCGCCCGCCTCGCCCACCGCTACCCGCTCGCGGTCGGCAACATGAACGGCGCCCCGGTCTCCCTGCGCTACCGCGCCAACCGCGTCGCCCTGGACCGGGCCCGCCGGGTCGAGCGCGCCCGCATGCACGACAGCCGGCTCAGCGCGGCCGGCCAGCAGGACGCGGGCCGCCGGATGCACCGCTACGAGGCGCTCATGCGCCCCGGCCGGCACATCCTCGCCTTCGACCCCGCCGGCTCGGGCCGGGTCGCCGAGGTGTTCGGCGCCCTGAGCCGCGCCGAGCGGATCTCCGTCGTCGTCCCCGGTGTCGACACCGACCTGCTCACCTTCCAGAAGACCTACCGCCGCTACACCGCCCCGGTCGGCATGGCGAAGGCGCTCTACGCCGCCGAGCGCGCCGAGAGCCCGGCGACCCGTACGGCCGTGATCGCCTGGGCCGACTACACCGCCCCCGCCGGGCTGGGCGTCGAGGCGGCCACCGCCATGCGCGCCCAGGACGGCGCCGTCCGCCTGAACGCGCTGCTGCGGGCCCTGCCCGGCAGCGCCCCGGTGTCGCTGTTCTGCCACAGCTACGGCTCCGTGGTCTGCGGGGTCGCCGCGCCCGGCGCGCCCCGCCGGGTCACCGACATAGCCGTGGCCGCCAGCCCCGGCATGCGGGCCGCCAAGGCCTCGCGCCTGGGCACCGCCGCCCGGGTGTGGGCGATGCGGGACGCCTCCGACTGGGTGCAGGACGTGCCGTACCTGGAGGTCGGCGGCCTCGGGCACGGGGCCGACCCGGTGTCCGCCGCGTTCGGCGCGCGGGTGCTGTCCGCACGCAACGCCCAGGGCCACAGCGGGTACTTCCAGCCCGGCACCGACAGCCTGCGCAACCTCGCCGACGTCGGGGTGGGCGCGTACCGCGCGGTGACCTGTGCCCGCGAGGGCGACGGCTGCCGGAGCGAGGTGCCCGGCACGAACGCGTGACCCCGGCCCGCGTGGAGGACGCGCGTAGAGGCGCGCGAACGGGGTCGGCACGAGGTGGCGACGGAGCGGCGCGTGCCGCATACGATGAGCCGCATGGGTGACGTGCTGGCCGGATTTCATGCCGTCTGGGAGTTCGAGTCCGACTCCGTGCTCATCCGCTACGAACGGGGGATTCGAACACCCAAGCTGTTCCAGGCACTGGGCGAACGGCGCGTGCCGCTGTCCGCGCTGCACGGCGTGACCCTCTCCCCCGGCAGACGCGGCACCGTCGTGCTGCGCGCCGAGCCGCGTCCCGGCGCCGACCCGCTGATGGAGGCCGCGGCCGGGCAGCTCCGGGAGGGCTGCGACCCCTACCGGCTGGTCCTGCCGGCCGAGCGGGAGACGCTCGCCGAGTACTACGCCGACGAACTGCGCGCCCGCCTCGCCGCGCCGGGCCCGGCCGAACGGCACCTGGTCGCGGCGCCCGCGGCCCCGCTCGCGTTCAAGGCCTACGACGGCAAGGCCTCCTTCGACGGCACCTGCGTGCGGTTGCGGTGGTCCTGGACGGGCGCGTCCTCGGCCAAGTGGAAGGCCGGCGACCAGAGCTTCCCGGTCACCGGCCTCAGCGGGGTGGAGTGGCGGTCACCGGAGGTGTTCGAGGGCCATCTGCGGCTGCTGCCCCGCGACGCGGCTCCCGCCGGGCCGCCCGCCCCGGCCGACCAGGACCCGGCTGCGGTCGTCTTCGGCCTCGGCTACGGACCCGTCCACGAGTCGCTCCCCTTCGCCGCCGCGGTGCTGGCCGCCGTGCGCGCCCGGGGCACGGCGGCCGCCGTGCCCGTCCCGGCCGCGCGCCGCGACCCGGCGGACATCGCCGACCGCATCCGCCACCTCGGGGAGCTGCACCGGGCGGGGCTGGTGACGGACGAGGAGTTCTCGTCGAAGAAGGCGGACCTGCTCGCCGAGCTGTGAGAGGCCGACCGTCGGCGGGGCGGCCGTCAGCGGGCGGAGCGGTCGTCCGCGTAGAAGCTGATCTTCGTGTCGAGGACGGCGAGGGTGTCCTGGAGTTCGGCGATCCGGGCCAGCACGTCCCGGCGGGTGGACTCCAGCAGCCGGCGCCGCTCGGGGTAGGTGCCCTCGCCCTCCCGCACCAGCTCCGCGTACCGGACCATGTCCGCCACCGGCATCCCGGTCAGCCGCAGCTTGGTGACGAAGGTGAGCCAGTCGAGGTCGCGGTTGCTGTAGCGGCGCTGGCCGGTGTGCGAGCGGTCGATGGACTGCATCAGGCCGATCCGCTCGTACCAGCGCAGGGTGTGGGCGGTCAGGCCGGTGAAGTCGACGACCTCGCTGATCGTGTAGCGGTCCTGACCGTCGGGACGCGGGTGCCGCCGGGGCGGGGCGGAGCAGATGTCGGCGGGGGTGGGGGCTTGCTCGATGGCCGCGTGCGTGGTCTGCATCACCGTCATGGCTCCACGCTATGGCCTTGGAGTGCACTCGAAGCAAGCGGAACCGGCGAGAAATCCCGCGACGCGGACGGCCGGGGGTGGTTAGCGTACGGCGCCATGACTCCCGTACGCAGAGCCCGGCCCGAGGACGCCCCCGAAGTGCTGCGGCTGCGCCAGGTGATGATCGACTCGGTCTTCGGGGAGGGCTCCGGGACGGACTGCGGGGCAGGTGCCGCGCAGTGGCACGCCGAGGCCCTGCCCGTGCTGCGGGAGCGGCTCGCCGGCCCCGACCGGGGTCCGGGCGCCTTCGCCGCCTTCGTCGTGGACCACCCGGAGCGGCCGGGGGCCCTGGGCGCGCTGGTGGCCGGGACGCTGGAGTACCGGATCGGGCGGGCCGGCAACCCGCGGGGACGGGCCGGTCACGTCTTCAGCGTGGCGACCGACCCGGGGCTGCGGCGGCGCGGATACGCCCGCGCCTGCATGGAGGCGCTGCTGGAGTGGTTCCGCGAGCGGGGCGTCGCGCAGGTGGACCTCAACGCGTCCGCCGAGGCCGAACCGCTGTACGCGTCCCTGGGCTTCACCCGCAAGCCCGACCCCTCGATGCGCCTGCGGCTGTGAGCCACCCGGAGCCCCCGGGCAGCCGGCGGGACCCGGGCGGCCCGGACGCGCGGCCGCACCCCTTAGGCTCGGCCGCATGTCGTTGCAGAGTCTGGCGTTGATCGAGAACTGGCCCGTGACCACCGCGGCGGCGGGTGTCGTACGGGCCGACGGGACGGTACTGGGCACCCACGGTCCGGCCGGGCGGCGGTTCCCGCTGGCCTCGGTCACCAAGCCGCTCACGGCGTACGCGGTGCTGGTCGCGTACGAGGAGGGGGCCCTGGAGCTGGACGAGCCGGCCGGGCCGCCCGGTTCGACGGTCCGTCACCTGCTCGCGCACACCTCCGGGCTGGCCTTCGACGAGCACCGGGTGACCGCGCCGGCCGGTGAGCGGCGGCTGTACTCCAACGCCGGGTTCGAGCAGCTCGGCGACCACCTCGCCAAGGCGACGGACATCCCGTTCGGGGAGTACCTGCGCCAGGCGGTGCTGGAGCCGCTGGGCATGACGTCGACGTCGCTGGAGGGCTCCCCCGCCAAGGACGGGGTGTCCACGGTGGAGGACCTGCTGCGGTTCGCGGCCGAGGTGCAGGCGCCGCGGCTGCTGGACCCGCGGACGGTGGCCCAGGCGATGAGCGTGCAGTACCCGGGGACCAAGGGCGTGCTGCCGGGCTACGGCCACCAGAACCCCAACGACTGGGGGCTCGGCTTCGAGATCCGCGACTCCAAGTCACCGCACTGGACGGGTTCCGCCTCCTCCCCGCGCACCTTCGGGCACTTCGGGCAGTCCGGCACGTTCCTGTGGATCGACCCCGCCGCGGGCGCTGCCGGGGTGGCCCTCACCGACCGGGCGTTCGGCCCCTGGGCGACCGAGGCGTGGCCGGCGTTCACCGACGCCGTCCTCGCCGAGCTGCGCGGCTGACCGGCCGGTCACCGCCCCCCTCTCACCCGGCCATCTCCCAGACCAGCAGCTCCGCCGCGGTGAGCGCCGCCGCGTCCAGGCCCTCGGCGTCGGTGATCCGGGCCGAGTCGCCGGCGGCCAGGCTCTCCCCGGCCAGCCGGACAGCGCCGCGCACCACGTGCACGTAGAGGCGGGCCGCGTCCGGCAGCGCGGTCCGCTCACCGGACGCCGGGCGGCGCACGTGCAGCACCGCGGACGCCTCCGGCACCGCGTACGGGGTGGAGTCGGCGATACCGCGGACGATCTCGTAGCGGGGGGTGCCGCCGGGGTCGCGGGGCGCCAGCCACATCTGCACGAAGGTCAGCGGGGCCCGGCCGGCGTTGCGCTCCTCGTGCCGGACACCGGCCGCGGAGCTGAGGCGCTGCACGTCGCCGGGGCGGACGGTCGTCTCGCGGCCGGTGCTGTCGCGGTGGGTCAGCTCGCCCTCGACCACCCAGGTGACGATCTCGGTGTGGCTGTGCGGGTGCTCGCCGAAGCCCGCGCCGGGCGCCAGGCGCTCCTCGTTGCAGGCCAGCAGGGCGCCGAAGCGCAGGTTCCCGGGGTCGTAGTGCGGGCCGAAGGAGAAGGCGTGGCGGGAGTCGATCCCGGCCTGGGGATCACCGCCCGGGTAGCGCTGCGCGGCGCGCCGTACGTCCATCACGCGCACCACCGTAGACCGCGGCCGGGACCCGGCGGAGCGGCGGCCCGCCCGGATGAGGCAGTCTTGTCCCGTGCCCGAACCCGAAACCGGCAAGCCCGGACACGCAGCGTATGACGTCCACTCGCACTCCGCGACCCTGAAGCGGCTGGAGAGGTCCTCCGGCAGCCTGGCCGCGCAGGCGATCGCGCGGATGGACGAGACCCTGCCGTGGTACCGGGCCATGCCTCCGGAGAACCGTTCCTGGATCGGGCTCGTGGCACAGGCCGGCATCGCCGCCTTCACCGAGTGGTTCCGGCGCCCGGACGCCCCGCAGGCCATCTCCACCGACGTGTTCGGGACGGCGCCGCGCGAGCTGACCCGGGCCATCACCCTGCGGCAGACCGTGGAGATGGTGCGCACCACCATCGAGGTCATGGAGTCCGCCATCGACGAGGTGGCGGCCCCCGGCGACGAGAGCGTGCTGCGCGAGGCGCTGCTCGTGTACGCCCGCGAGATCGCCTTCGCCACCGCCCAGGTCTACGCCCAGGCCGCCGAGGCACGCGGTGCCTGGGACGCCCGGCTGGAGTCGCTGGTGGTGAACGCGGTGCTCAGCGGGGAGGCCGACGAGGGCGCCGTCAGCCGGGCCGCCGCGCTGGGCTGGAACTCGCCCGAGCACGTGTGCGTGGTGCTCGGCACGGCGCCGGACGGGGACAGCGAGCTGACGGTCGAGGCGATCCGCCGCGCCGCCCGGCACGCCAAGCTCCAGGTGCTCACCGGGGTGCTCGGGGACCGGCTCGTGGTGATCGCCGGCGGCAGCGACAACCCGCTGGCCGTCGCCCGGTCGCTGATCGGCCCGTACGCCGCGGGCCCGGTCGTCGCGGGACCCGTCGTACCGGACCTGCTGGCCGCGACCCGGTCCGCGCAGGCCGCCGCGGCGGGGCTGAAAGCCTGCTCGGCCTGGCAGGACGCGCCGCGGCCGGTGCTGGCGGACGATCTCCTCCCGGAGCGCGCCATGGCGGGCGATCCCGGCGCGCGCGAGCAGTTGGTGGAGGAGATCTACAGACCGCTGGAGGAGGCAGGATCGGCGCTCCTGGAAACCTTGAGTGTCTATCTGGAACAGGCGAGCAGTCTGGAAGGCGCGGCGCGCATGCTCTTCGTCCACCCGAACACCGTGCGCTACCGGCTCCGACGTGTGACTGACGTCACCGGTTGGTCGCCTTCGGATGTACGATCCGCGTTCACGCTGCGGATCGCGCTGATCCTGGGGCGTCTGGCCGATGCAGATTCTCAGCCCTAGGTGTTTGTAGGGAGTCCACAAAACCCCCTCGTGTTCTTCGTCCTTGTCCCCACGGGCGGCCGTGGCCGTCCCCAAGAGAGAGTGTGAGAGTGCTCGTACTCGTCGCTCCCGGCCAGGGCGCCCAGACGCCCGGCTTCCTGACTCCCTGGCTCGACCTCCCCGGTGCCGCGGACCGCGTCGCCGCGTGGTCCGACGTCATCGGGCTGGACCTCGTCCACTACGGTACGCAGGCCGACGCGGACGCCATCCGGGACACCGCGGTGGCGCAGCCGCTGCTGGTGGCCGCCGGACTGCTGTCCGCCGCGGCACTCGGTGACGGCACCTTCCCGGCGGTCGGCGCGGTCGCGGGCCACAGCGTCGGCGAGATCACCGCCGCCGCGTTCGCGGGTGTCCTGGACGACACCACCGCGCTGGGCCTGGTGCGCCGGCGCGGCCTTGCGATGGCCGACGCCGCCGCGGTCACCGAGACCGGCATGTCCGCGCTGCTGGGCGGGGACCCGGACGTCTCGGTCGCCCACCTGGAGAAGCTGGGCCTGACCCCGGCGAACATCAACGGCGCGGGCCAGATCGTCGCCGCCGGCACGCTGGAGCAGCTCGCCGCGCTGGCCGAGGACAAGCCCGAGGGCGTCCGCAAGGTCGTCCCGCTGAAGGTGGCCGGCGCCTTCCACACGCGGCACATGGCCCCGGCGGTCGAGGCGCTGGCCAAGGCGGCCGCGGACCTCACCCCCGCCGACCCCACCGTGACCTACGTCTCCAACAAGGACGGCCGCGCCGTCGCCACCGGCGCCGAGGTGCTGGAGCGGCTGGTCGGGCAGGTCGCCAACCCGGTCCGCTGGGACCTGTGCATGAAGACGTTCGGCGAGCTGGGCGCCACCGCGCTGCTGGAGGTGTGCCCCGGCGGCACGCTGACCGGCCTCGCCAAGCGCGCCCTGCCCGGTGTGCGGACGCTGGCCCTGAAGACCCCCGACGACCTCGACGCGGCCCGCGCGCTCATCGCCGAGCACGTCAACGCCTGACGCTAAGGAGCCGTACCGAACATGGCCAAGATCAGGCCCAGCAAGGGCGCCCCGTACGCGCGCATCCTCGGCGTCGGCGGTTACCGGCCGACCCGGGTGGTGCCCAACGAGGTGATCCTGGAGACGATCGACTCGTCCGACGAGTGGATCCGTTCGCGCTCCGGCATCGAGACCCGGCACTGGGCGGGCCCGGACGAGACCGTCGCCGCGATGGCGATCGAGGCCTCCGGCAAGGCCATCGCCGACGCGGGTATCGCGGCCGATCAGATCGGCGCCGTGATCGTCTCGACCGTCTCGCACTTCAGCCAGACCCCGGCCGTGGCCACCGAGATCGCCGACAAGCTCGGCACGAACAAGGCCCCGGCCTTCGACATCTCGGCGGGCTGCGCGGGCTTCGGCTACGGCCTGACCCTCGGCAAGGGCCTGGTCGTCGAGGGCTCCGCCGAGTACGTGCTGGTCATCGGGGTGGAGCGACTGAGCGACCTGACCGACCTGGAGGACCGGGCGACGGCCTTCCTGTTCGGCGACGGCGCCGGCGCGGTGGTGGTCGGTCCCGCCACCGAGCCGGGCATCGGCCCGACGGTCTGGGGTTCCGAGGGCGACAAGTCCGAGACCATCAAGCAGACCGTCTCCTGGGACCGGTTCCGGTCCGGTGACCTCACCGGCCTGCCCCTGGACAGCGCGGGCGACGTCAAGTTCCCCGCGATCACGCAGGAGGGCCAGGCGGTGTTCCGCTGGGCCGTGTTCGAGATGGCGAAGGTCGCCCAGCAGGCGCTGGACGCGGCCGGGATCACCCCGGACGACCTGGACGTCTTCATTCCGCACCAGGCCAACGTGCGGATCATCGACTCGATGGTGAAGACGCTGAAGCTGCCGGAGCACGTCACGGTGGCGCGTGACATCCGTACCACCGGCAACACGTCGGCCGCCTCGATCCCGCTCGCTATGGAGCGGCTTCTGGCGACCGGCGAGGCGAAGAGCGGCGACACCGCGCTCGTCATCGGATTCGGGGCGGGTCTCGTCTACGCCGCGACGGTCGTTACCCTCCCCTAGGCACTCCGTGCCGGATCATGCGTCCGGTGCGGTGCACACTGCCACCAACCGCTGGATATCGAAGAAGGAGCGCCTGACATGGCCGCCACTCAGGAAGAGATCGTCGCCGGTCTCGCCGAGATCGTGAACGAGATCGCCGGGATCCCCACCGAGGACGTCCAGCTGGACAAGTCCTTCACCGACGACCTGGACGTCGACTCGCTGTCCATGGTCGAGGTCGTCGTCGCCGCCGAGGAGCGCTTCGACGTGAAGATCCCCGACGAGGACGTCAAGAACCTCAAGACGGTCGGCGACGCGACCGACTACATCCTCAAGCACCAGGCCTGAGCCACCCGCTAGGCCCGGCAGGCTGCAAGGCCCCGCCACCCGGCGGTGGCGCCGTTGATCCCGCATCCGTTGGAGAAAGAATTCCCGTGAGCCCGACCAATCGCACCGTGGTCGTCACCGGTATCGGCGCAACCACACCGCTGGGTGGCGACGCAGCTTCGTTCTGGGACGCCCTGCTCGCCGGCACGTCCGGTGTCAGCCCCCTCAAGCAGGACTGGGCGGCCGAGCTGCCGGTCCGCATCGCCGCGCAGATCGCCGTCGAACCCGGCGAGATCATCCCCCGCCCGCAGGCCCGCAAGCTGGACCGGTCGGCGCAGTTCGCGCTGATCGCCGCTCAGGAGGCCTGGAAGGACGCCGGTTTCACCGCCCGGGCCGGCGACGACTCCTCGGTCAACCCCGACCGTCTCGGCGCGGTCATCGCCTCCGGCATCGGCGGCGTGACCACCCTCCTCGACCAGTACGACGTGCTGCGGGACAAGGGCGTACGCCGTGTCTCCCCGCACACCGTGCCGATGCTGATGCCCAACTCCCCGGCCGCCAACGTCGGTATCGAGCTGGGCGCCCGCGCCGGCGTGCACACCCCGGTCTCGGCCTGCGCCTCGGGCGCGGAGGCCATCGGGTACGCCATCGAGATGATCCGCACCGGGCGCGCCGACGTCGTGGTGGCCGGTGGCACCGAGGCCGCCATCCACCCGCTTCCCATCGCCGCGTTCGGCAACATGATGGCGATGTCCAAGAACAACGACGACCCGCAGGGCGCCTCGCGCCCCTACGACTCCGGCCGCGACGGCTTCGTGCTCGGCGAGGGCGCGGGCGTGATCATCCTGGAGTCCGAGGAGCACGCCAAGGCCCGCGGCGCCCGGATCTACGTCGAGGCCGTCGGCCAGGGCATCTCCGCCGACGGTCACCACATCACCCAGCCCGAGCCGTCCGGCAGCGGCATCGCGCACGCGCTCCAGAACCTGCTGGACAACACCGACCTCAAGCCGGCCGAGATCGTGCACGTCAACGCGCACGCCACCTCGACGCCGCAGGGTGACGTCGCGGAGATCAAGGCGCTGCGCAAGGTGTTCGGCGACGACGTCGACCACATGGCGATCTCCGCCACCAAGTCGATGACCGGGCACCTGCTCGGCGGCGCGGGCGGCATCGAGACCGTCGCGTCGATCCTCGCGCTGGTCAACCGCACGGCGCCGCCGACCATCAACCTGGACTCGGTCGACCCGGAGGTCAACGCCGACGTGGTCCGCGACACGCCGCGTCCGCTGCCCGAGGGCCGGATCGCCGCGCTGAACGACTCGTTCGGCTTCGGCGGCCACAACGTGGTCCTGGCGTTCCGCACCCTCTGAGCCCCGCCGTCACGCGAACGGCCCGGTCCCCCTCGGGGGGCCGGGCCGTTCGCGTGTGCGGGGTGCGGAGTGCGTGATGCGGGGTGCGGGGTGCGGGTCAGACCACCTGGTGCAGCCAGCGCACCGGTGCTCCCTCGCCCGCATACCGGAAGGGCTCCAGCTCGTCGTCCCACGGCTTGCCGAGCAGCCTGGACAGCTCGGCCTCCAGGTCCGTCTCGCCGCTGCGGCTGCGCACCAGGGCCGCGCGCAGCCGGTCCTCGGGGATCAGGATGTCGCCGTGGAGGCCGGTGACGGCGTGGAAGATGCCCAGGTCGGGGGTGCAGCTGTAGCGCTCGCCCTCGGCGGTGGGGCAGGGCTCGGCGGTCACCTCGAAGCGGAGCAGGTGCCAGCCGCGCAGGGCGGAGGCCAGCTTGGAGGCCGTACCGGCCTCGCCCTGCCAGGAGAACTCCGAGCGCCAGGTGCCGGGCGCGGCGGGCTGCCGGATCCAGTCCAGGCCGACGCGCGTGCCGAGCACCCCGGCGACGGCCCACTCGACGTGCGGGCACAGCGCGCGCGGTGCGGAGTGCACGTACAGAACTCCACGTGTCGTCACCGGAACCTCCGGGCAGAGCGGGACACCTTGCGGACTGGCGGGGCGGCAGTAACAGGACGGCCGCCCTGATGGCGAGGCTACCGTGCGGCGGTGCAAGGAGTGTGACGTACCGTCGGTCCCGGTGCCAGGAAACCCCCGCCATTCACCCGGGGGGACGCTTGTCCGGGGCCCGGCCGCCGCCGGACGCCCGCCCGGGAACCCCCGCGCGTTGTCATGGGGGGAGGCGGCGGGTACGGCGCCGGGGACGACGAAGGGGATCAGCGGGGCATGCCGAAGCAGAGGTACCGTGCGCGGGCCGTCCTGGGCGCCGCGGCCGCCGCCGTGCTGGCCGTCGCCGGGTGCGACGCGCCGGGCGGCGGGCCGGCGCCGAGCGGCAGCGCGGCGCGGACCACCCGGCCGGCCCCGATGTGGGACCCGCACCCGGCCTCGGTCGCCGCCGTCGGCGACTCCATCACCCGCGGCTTCGACGCGTGCACGGTGCTGTCGGACTGCCCGGAGGTGTCCTGGGCGACCGGCACCGGCGCCCGCGTCGACAGCCTGGCGGTGCGGCTGCTGGGGCGGGCCGGGGCGGCGGAGCACAGCTGGAACTACGCGGTGACCGGGGCCCGGATGGCCGACCTGCCGCGGCAGGTGGCCCGGGCGGTCAGCCGGAAGCCCGAGCTGATCACGGTGATGGCCGGGGCCAACGACGCCTGCCGGGCCACCCCGTCGGCGATGACGCCGGTGGCGGACTTCCGCGCCTCCTTCGAGGACGCGCTGGGCACGCTGCGCGAGGCGCTGCCCAGGACGCAGGTGTACGTGGCGAGCGTGCCGAACCTGAAGCGGCTGTGGTCCCAGGGCCGGACGAACCCGCTCGGCAAGCAGGTGTGGGCGCTGGGCATCTGCCCGTCGATGCTGGCCGCCCCGGACGACCTGACCGGCGCGGCCACGCTGCGCCGGGAGCGGGTGCAGCGGCGGGTGGAGGAGTACAACACCGTGCTGCGCGAGGTGTGCGCCGCCGACCGGCGCTGCCGCTTCGACGGCAACGCGGTCTTCGACTACCGCTTCGGCACCGGTCAGCTCAGCCAGTGGGACTGGTTCCACCCCAGCCGGGACGGCCAGGCCCGGCTCGCCGCCATCGCCTACCGCACGGTGACCGCCCGGACACCGGCCGCCTGACCCTCCGTCACGCTCTAAGGTTTCCCACATGGATGAACTTTTCGGCACACTTCCCGACGGTACCGAGGTCCACCGCTGGACGCTTCAGCGCGCCGGGACCCGGGTGGAGGTCCTCACCTACGGCGGGATCGTGCGGTCGGTGGAGGTACCGGACCGGGACGGCCGTACGGCGAACGTGGTGCTGGGGTTCGCCGGCCTGGACGGCTACCTCGCCCACCCGGAGCCGTACCTGGGCGCCCTGGTCGGCCGGTACGCCAACCGGATCGCCGGCGGCCGCTTCCGGCTGGACGGCCGGGAGTATACCCTCGACCGCAACGACGGGCCCAACTCGCTGCACGGCGGCGAGCGCGGCTTCGACAAGCGGGTGTGGGCGGCGGAGCCGGTCGGGCACGGGGTGCGGCTGTCCCGGGTCAGCCCGGACGGCGAGGAGGGCTTCCCGGGGCGCCTGGAGGTGTCGGCGACGTACACGCTGGACGCGTCGGGCGCGCTGCGGATCGCCTACGAGGCGGTGACCGACGCGCCGACGGTGGTGAACCTCACCAACCACAGCTACTTCCACCTGGGCGGCGCCGGTGCCGGGAACGCCGGCGGGCACGAACTGCGGCTGGCCGCGTCCCGGTTCACCCCGGTCGACGACGACCTGATCCCGACCGGTGAGCTGCGCGACGTCTCCGGCTCCCGCTTCGACTTCCGCACGGCCCGCAAGGTCGGCGCGGGCTACGACCACAACCTCGTCCTGGACGCGGGCGTCACCGGGTCACCGGTGGAGGCGGCGGAGCTGTACGACCCGGCGTCCGGCCGGGTGCTGACGGTGGCCACCACCGAGCCCGGCCTCCAGCTCTACACCGCCGAACACCTCACGGCCCCGTTCGCGCCGGGGGACGGCATCGCCCTGGAGACGCAGCACTTCCCCGACTCCCCCAACCGGCCCGGCTTCCCGACCACCGAGCTGCGGCCGGGCGGGGTGTTCCGCTCGGAGACGGTGTACGGCTTCGGGGTGCGGGAGTAGGCGCGCGGCGGCCGCCTGCGCGGGCGCGGGGGCACCCCGGTGCCGCCACTGGCCCCGGCCCAGGGGTCAGGTCCCGGGCCAGGGCCGGCCGTGGGGGTGTCCCGCCTCAGACCGTAACGCTCGTCGTGAGCCCGCGGTCGGCGATCGAGCGTCCCGCGGTGATCTCGTACGAACCCTTCACAAACGCCCACGATCCCGTCGTCTCGTCCCAGACCTCGAAGGCCCGGCGCGGCAGCTCGATCCGCACCTCGGCGCTCTCGCCGGGCGCCGCCTCCACCCCGGCGAACCCGGCCAGCCAGCGGGCGGGCCGCTCGGGGTCGGACTCGGCCGGGGCCAGGTAGAGCTGGACGACCTCCCGGCCCGGCCGGTCGCCGGTGTTGCGGACCCGGACGGTGACGGCCGTGCCGTCCGCCTCCGCCGTCAGCCGCTCGTACGCCCAGCCGGTGTAGCCCAGCCCGTGGCCGAAGGGGTAGGCGGGAGTGCGTCCGGCCCGCTCCCAGGCCCGGTAGCCGATGAACACGCCCTCGCGGTACTCGAGGCGGCCGTCGGCCGGGGTGACGTCGGTGACGGGGGCGTCGGCGAGGGCGCCCCAGGTGGTGGGGAGGCGGCCGCCGGGCTCGGCCGCGCCGGTCAGCACGTCGGCCAGGGCGGCGCCGCCCTCCTGGCCCGGGAACCAGCTCAGCAGCACGGCGGCGACCTCGTCGCGCCAGGGCAGTTCGACCGGGGCGCCGGAGTTGACGATCACGACGGTGCGCGGGTTGGCGGCGGCGACGGCCCGCACCAGGTCGTCCTGGCGTCCGGGCAGGCGCAGGTCGGTGCGGTCGGCGCCCTCGGACTCGACGCGGTCGGTGGTGGCGACCACGACGACGGCGGTGTCGGCGTCCCGGGCGGCGGCCGCGGCCTCGGCGATCAGCCGGTCGGGGTCGTGCTGCGGGTCCTGGTGGGCGACGGCGAAGACGACCGCCTTCAGGGGGACGCCCTCGGGGAGCGCGACGACGTGGGTGAGGCTCAGCGCGACCGGCTCGCCCGCGGTGAGCGGCACCTCGGCGTACGGCACGGGGTCGTTGAAGAAGGCCGCGAACGGGTCGTCGCCGGTGGGGCGCTGCACCCCGTCGTGGTACGTGGCGCCGCCCACGGTGAGCGTGAAGGCGCCCACGCCCCGGATGCCGAAGGTGTGCGTGCCGCTCTCGCGCGGGGTGAAGGTGCCGGTCAGCTCGACGGTGTGGAGGGTGTCGTAGCCGACGCCCTCGGGCAGGTCGGTGCCCATCCACTGGATCTGGCCGCCGGGGGCGGTGCCGGTGCCGAGGACGTCGCCTGCGGCGTCGCGGCAGACCGCGCGCAGGTCGAAGCCCCGGTCGCCGAGGCCCAGTTCGGTGTCGGGGTCGGCGCCGAGCCGGTAGCTGAGGGTGCCCTCGGGCAGTGCGGCGGTGAGGGCCTCCAGCGGGGAGACGACCCGGGCCGGGAAGACGGTGGCGGAGCCGCCGCCGAGGATGCGGGCGTCGCGGGCGGCGGCGCCGCTGAGGGCGACCGTGCCGGGCCGCAGGGGCAGGGCGGCGCGTTCGTTGCGCACCAGGACGAAGGAGCGGCGGGCGATCTCCCGGGCCAGGGCCTGCCCGTCGACCGGCGCGGGCGGCTCGGTCACCGCGGGTTCGGCGCCTTCGAGGATGCCGACGCGGGCGGCGAGCCGCAGGACGTTGCGCACGGCCGCGTCGACCGCCGCCGGGTCCACCGCGCCGGTGCGCACGGCGCGGGCGAGGGCGTCGCCGTACACGGTTCGCGGGCCGGGCATGGCCACGTCGAGGCCGCCCTCGATCGCGCCGGCGGTGTCGCGGGCGGCCATCCAGTCGGAGACGTTGACGCCGTCGAAGCCCCACTCGCCGCGCAGCACCTCGCCGACCAGGTGGCGGTGCTCGGTCATGGTGGTTCCGTTGACGCTGTTGTAGGCGGTCATCACGCCCCACGGGCGGGCCCCGGCGACGATCGCCTCGAAGGGCGCCAGATACAGCTCGCGCAGAGCCCGCTCACCGATCCGGTTGTCCACGGTGAAGCGGTCGGTCTCGGCGTCGTTGGCCACGAAGTGCTTCACGGTGGTGCCGACCCCGCCGGACTGCACGCCCCGCACGTAACCGGTGCCGATGCGGCCGGTGAGGTACGGGTCCTCGCTGTAGGCCTCGAAGTGGCGGCCGCCGAGCGGGGAGCGGTGCAGGTTGACGGTCGGGGCGAGCAGCACGTGGACGCCCTTGCGGCGGGCCTCCTGCGCGAGGAGCACCCCGGCCCGGTGGGCCAGCGCGGGGTCCCAGGTGGCGGCGAGGGCGGTCGGGGAGGGCAGGGCGACGGACGGGTCGTCGGCGGTCCAGTGCACGCCGCGGACGCCGATCGGGCCGTCGGACATGACGAGGGAGCCGAGGCCGATCTCGGGCAGGGCCGGCAGGGTCCACATGTCCTGCCCCGAGAGCAGCCGGGCCTTGGCGTCGGGTCCGAGCCGGGCCAGGGCCGCCTCCACGACCGTCTCGCGCGCCTGGTCCGCCGGGGTTGCCACCATCACGGTGCCTCTCGTCGAAGTGCCTGGACGGCCCCATCCTGCCCGGGACGGCGGGCCCGGGGGTGCCGTTCGCACCAGCACGGGACACCGGCCCGCGGGCGGGGGCCGGGCGGACGGCGGACGATGCGACGCGCCGGGAGGGGCCGCCTGTGTCAGGGGGTGACCCGGGAGCGGCCGGCGGCGTCGTCCGCGGTCTCGGCGGCCGGTGCGGCACTCTCCTCGCCCAGCAGGTCACGGGCGAGGAGGGTGGCGCCCGCGACCGCGCCGGGCATCAGGAACACCGCGACGAACGGGACCAGGAAGGCCAGCCCCAGCGGCGTGCCGAAGCCCCACACCAGGCTCTTGCGGGCGCGCAGCAGGCTCAGGCGGGCGCGCAGGTCGACGCCCCGGCGCTGGAGGGCGACCGCGGTCAGCTCCTCGGTGAGGAAGAAGCCGGTGACGAAGAAGCCGATGACGGGAACGGCCGTCTGGCCGACGAAGGGCAGGAAGCCCAGCCCGAACAGCAGGACGCCCCAGACGGCGGCGCGCAGCAGGATGCGCAGGCTGTCGCGGGCGGAGATCCACAGCTCGCGCCAGAGGGGCAGGCCGGACTCGGGGGCCGTGCCGTCGGGCGAGACGTCCCGGTCGACGGTCTCGGAGAGGTTCTCGTAGAAGGGCTGGCCTATCAGCAGGGTGACGGCGGTGAAGGTGAGGACCGCCAGCAGCAGGCCGAGCGCGAACAGCAGGACCGTCACGAAGGTGCGGAACATGCCCTGCCAGGGGCTGGACCAGTCGTCGGCGAACGGGGTGGCCCAGGCGACGGCGTCCTCGCCCCACACGGCGAGCGCCACCAGCGCCGCCGCGTACAGGACCAGGGTGATCAGGCCGGGCAGCAGGCCGAAGCCGTAACTGCGGCCGTGCCGGCCGACCCAGCGCTGGCCCTTCAGGAGATAACCGAAACCCACCCCGAGATCACGCATGACCCCGACCCTACCGGGGCGCCGCGCGGCGCCGCCGGGCGCCCGCGGCCCGCTGCCGGGGCGTCGGTCAGTCGGTGAGCATGCGGCGCAGCAGGTCGCGCAGGGAGCGGCGTTCGGCGTCGGACAGGCCGGCGAGCGGCTCGCGGGCGAAGCGCAGGCCCTCACGCAGGTCGCGGGCGACCCGCAGGCCCTCGTCGGTGGCGACGGCGAGCTTCACCCGGCGGTCGGCCGGGTCGGGCCGCCGCTCCACCAGGCCGCGGGCCTCCAGCCGGTCGACTATGCCGGTGACGTTGGACGGCTCGCACTTCAGCTTCTGCGCCAGCCTGCGCATGGGCAGCGGTTCCAGCGCCAGCAGGCTGAGCAGCCGTGCCTGCGGGCCGGTCAGCGCGTGCTCGCCCGCGGCCAGCTCGTAGTCCGCGTAGAAGCGGGCCACGACGTCACCGATCAGCTCGACGACCTCCATGGTCACGGCGTCGGGTGTGCGGGTCCTGGGAGGAGTGGCCATGTCTGGAAGGGTACCCGGTTACTTGACATGCTGAAATATTCAGGAGCATGGTTGTTTCAGGTACTGAACTATTTTTCGCCCCCCATGAAAGGCGCATCATGATCAACCGCGAATGGCACCTGCTCAGCCGCCCCGTCGGCTGGCCGAAGCCCGAGGACTTCCGGCTGGTCGAGGCGGAGGTCCCCACGCCGCGCGAGGGCCAGGTCCTGGTGCGCAACTCCTACCTCTCGGTCGACCCGTACATGCGCGGCCGGATGAGCGCCGCCAAGTCGTACGTCGCCCCCTTCGAGCTGGGCAAGGTCATGCAGGGCGGGGCCGTCGGCGAGGTCGTCGCCTCCAACGCCGAGGGCATCGCGCCCGGCGACCACGTCCTGCACTTCCTCGGCTGGCGCGAGTACGCCGCCGTGGACGCCAGGCAGGCCGTCAAGGTCGACCCCGAGGCGGCGCCCCTGTCGACGTACCTCGGCGTCCTCGGCATGACCGGCCTCACCGCCTACGCCGGTCTGCTGCGCACCGCCTCCTTCACGGAGGGCGACGCGGTCTTCGTCTCCGGCGCGGCCGGCGCCGTAGGCAGCCAGGTGGGCCAGATCGCCCGGCTCAAGGGCGCCTCCCGGGTGATCGGCTCGGCCGGCTCCGACGAGAAGGTCAAGCTGCTGGTGGAGGAGTACGGCTTCGACGCCGCGTTCAACTACCGCAACGGGCCCGTCGCCGAGCAGCTGCGCGAGGCCGCCCCGGACGGCATCGACGTCTACTTCGACAACGTCGGCGGCGACCACCTGGAGGCGGCCATCGGCTCCCTCAAGCAGGGCGGCCGGATCGCCGTCTGCGGGATGATCTCGGTCTACAACAACACCGAGCCCGCGCCCGGCCCGAGGAACCTCGCCCGGCTGATCCAGACCCGCGGCCGCATCGAGGGCTTCCTGGTCGGCGACCACTACGACCTCCAGCCGCAGTTCGTCCAGGAGGTCGGTGCCTGGGTGCGCTCCGGCGAGCTGAAGTACCGCGAGACGGTCGTCGAGGGCATCGAGAACAACCTGGAGGCGTTCCTCGGGGTGCTGCGCGGCGACAACACCGGAAAGATGATCGTCAAGCTCTGACGGTCCGGCGGTCCGGCGGTCCGACGGTTCCGCGGTCCGACGGCTCCGCGAACTGGTGCTGGATTTCCGGCATGCGGTAACTTCTTTCCGAAACCGTCGTCGATCGTGGGCGCGAGTCGCGGCGCAACCGAGGAAGAGGACACCCGCATGCCCAGCACCCCCATCGGACGCTCCGACGTCCTGTACACCGCCGTCGCCACCGCCGAGAACGGCCGCGACGGCCGGGTCGCCACCGACGACGGCAAGCTCGACGTCGTCGTCAACCCGCCCGCGGAGATGGGCGGCAGCGGCGCCGGCACCAACCCGGAGCAGCTGTTCGCCGCCGGGTACAGCGCCTGCTTCCAGGGCGCGCTGGGCGTGGTCGCCCGGCAGGAGGGCGCCGACATCTCCGGCTCGACCGTGACCGCGAAGGTCGGCATCGGCAAGAACGACGACGGCTTCGGGATCATCGTCGACATCACGGCGGACATCCCGAACGTCGACGCGGACACCGCGCGCGCCCTGGTCGAGAAGGCCCACCAGGTGTGCCCGTACTCCAAGGCCACCCGGGGGAACATCACCGTCACCCTGGGCTGACCCCGGCCCGCACGGGTCCGGCTCAGTCGCACCACCACAGGAAGTGGTGGCAGTCCTGCGTGGGCGACGGGGCCGGGGTGGGGGCGGAACTCGCCTGCTGGGACGCCGGGGCGGTCGCCGGTGCGGTGGTGGCGGGCGCGGCGGTCGCCGGGGCCGCCGGGCCCGCGCCGGCGGTGGCCGCCGCCGGCCGCGCCGTGCCGGTGCCCGTGTCGTCCGGCGACGCGGACGGCGAGCCGGTGGCGGACCGGGACGCGGAGGGGGACGCGGAGGCGTGGTCCGTCGCGGTGGCGGTCGCGCCCGGCGAGGGGGCGTCCAGGGGCCGGTCGGTCCGGGCCGGCTCCGCGGACGACGCGCCGCCCTCCGCCGACTCGCGCCCGGCCGCCGCGGGCTCCGGACCCGCGAAGGGCACGGCGTCCATGCCGAGTTCGGCGAAGCTCAGCGCGCCCGCCGCCAGCACGAACCCCGCCGCGATCAGCACGGTACGGCGCCGGCGCCTGCGGTGCGCCGCCGCCTTGCGGTCGCGGCGGCTGCCGTCGGCGGCCACGGCCGCCTCGGCCTCGGGACCGCGCCCCCGGGCCGCCCGCCGGGCCGCCGCCCGCCCGCCCGGGACGGCCCCGGCGCCGGCATCACCGTCAGCGCCGCCGCCGATACCGGTGTCCGCGTCCGCGTCCGCCCGCTCACCCGTACGGCCGTGCGCGTGAACGTCCGGGTGGCTCGCCATGCCGTCGTCCGGGTGGTGCGGGGCCGCGCCCCGCTCCGGGTACGGAGGGACGGCCGCGTCCGCCGGGGCGTACCCCGCCGGCTCACCCCCGTACCCGTGGCGGGCGTCCGCCGGGGTGCCGCAACCCGGGCAGGTGAGAGCGCCGTTGAGGTGGCGGTGACAGGGGAGGCAGTAGTCCATGACGCGGGAAGACTAAGTCGCCCGGTGGTGGCGTTCCTAGGCGCCCCTGTGAAGGTTCTGCGGGGGAGCCGCAGAGTTCCCGGACGCCTTGTCGAAACCGTTACCTGTTCGACCCATTGACACCCCTGCCGTCGCGTCCTTACTGTCACGCCAGCATTTCGAACGTGTGACGAAATCTCGAACAGCTGAGGGGCAACTGCCGTGCGCATCACCGGAATCAGCACGCACGTCGTCGGGACGCCGTGGCGCAACCTGACGTACGTCCAGGTGCACACCGACGAGGGGATCACGGGAGTCGGCGAGACCCGGATGCTCGGTCACACCGACGCGCTGATCGGCTACCTCCGGGAGGCCGAGACCAATCACATTCTCGGATCCGACCCCTTCGCTGTCGAGGACCTGGTGCGCCGCATGAAGTACGGCGACTACGGGCGGGCCGGCGAGATCGTGATGTCCGGCATCGCCGTCGTGGAGATGGCGTGCTGGGACATCAAGGGCAAGGCCCTCGGGGTGCCGGTCTGGCAGCTGCTGGGCGGCAAGGTCACCGACCGGGTCAAGGCCTACGCCAACGGCTGGTACACCACCGAGCGGACCCCGGAGGCCTACCACCGCGCCGCCGAGGGCGTCGTGGCGCGCGGCTACCGGGCGCTGAAGATCGACCCCTTCGGCACCGGGCACTTCGAACTGGACCACGAGCAGACCCTCTACGCCGTCTCGCTCATCGAGGCCGTGCGCGACGCGATCGGGCCGGACGCCGAGCTGATGCTGGAGATGCACGGCCGCTTCTCCCCCGCCACCGCCGTGCGGCTGGCCCGGGAGATGGCCCCCTTCAAGCCCGCCTGGCTGGAGGAGCCGGTGCCGCCGGAGAACCTCAAGGCGCTGGAGAAGGTCGCCGCCAAGGTGGACGTCCCGCTCGCCACGGGTGAGCGCATCCACGACCGGATCGAGTTCCGGGAGCTGTTCGACAGCCAGAGCGTGGACATCATCCAGCCCGACGTCGGCCACCTCGGCGGCATCTGGGAGACCCGCAAGCTGGCAGCGACCGCCGAGACGCACTACATGCTGGTCGCCCCGCACAACGTGGGCGGGTCGGTGCTCACCGCCGCCTCCCTCCAGGTCGGCTTCAGCACACCGAACTTCAAGATCCTGGAGCACTTCAACGACTTCGCCGACGCGGAGATCAAAAAGGTGGTCAAGGGCGCCCCCGAGGTCGTCGACGGGTACTTCCACCTCTCCGAGGCGCCCGGCCTGGGTGTGGAGTTCGACGCCGACGCGGCCGCCGAGTTCCCCCAGCAGCAGGCGCGCTTCGACCTGTGGGCCGAGGGCTGGGAGCAGCGCAGGCCGAAGGGCACTCAGTGAGTTCCGCGGTCGTCGTCGAGGCGCCGGGCGCGCACCGGGTGGTCGCGCACGAGCCGCGCGAGCCGGGCGCGGGCGAGGCGCTGGTCACCGTGCACGCGGTGGGCATCTGCGGCAGCGACCGCGAGCTGTACCAGGGCAACCGGCCCGAGGGGTACGTGCGCTACCCCGTGACGCCCGGGCACGAGTGGTCCGGGACCGTGCGGGCGGTGGGCGCCGGGGTGCCGCCGGAGCTGACCGGCCGCAAGGTGGTCGGCGAGGGCTTCCGCAACTGCCAGGTGTGCGACCGCTGTCACGCGGGCGAGACCACCCTGTGCGGGGCGGGCTACGAGGAGACCGGCTTCACCCAGCCCGGCGCCATGGCCGCCACCCTGACCCTGCCGGCCCGCCTGCTGCACGTGCTGCCGGACACCGCCGACCTGACCGCGGCCGCCCTGCTGGAGCCCGCCGCCTGCGTCGCCGCCGCCGCGCTCAAGAGCGGTGCCCGGCCGGGCGAGCGGATCGCGGTGGTGGGCACGGGCACGCTCGGCATGTTCGCCGTGCAGTTCCTGCGGGCGGTCTCCCCGGCCGAGCTGCTGGTCGTCGGCACGCGCGGCGACCGCGAGGCGCTGTCACGGCGGTTCGGCGCCACCGACTTCCGGCTCAGGCAGCAGCCGCTGCCGGACGACTTCGACGTCGTGATCGAGACCGCCGGGTCCGCGTCCGCCGCGCGCACCGCCGCCTCCCTGCTGCGGCGGGGCGGGCGCCTGGTCCTGACGGGCATCCCGGCCCCGGGCGCCGAGGGCCTGGACCCCACCGGCCTGGTGGTGCGGCAGCTGGAGGTGCACACCGTCTTCGGTGCGCCGCCGGAGGCCTGGGCGCACGCGGTGCGGGTGTTCGGCGCGGGGTTGCTCGACCCGCTGCCGCTGGTCACGCACGAGCTGCCGCTGACCGAGTTCTCCCGGGCCATCGCCCTGGTGGGAGCCGGCGACCCGAAGGTGGGAAAAGTCCTGCTCCGCCCCTAGCCGTACGCCGGTACGGGGGTGACCTGACGACCGCCGTACCGGCGTACACCAGCTTTTCCCGCCCTGAGCCGCGAACCTCGTCCGATATACCGAACACTAAGGACAGCTTGTGACCGACCCTTCCGCCACGGCAGCCCGCAGGCCCGGTGAGCAGGCGCTCGCCGCCCTCGGCCTGGGCGCGCCCGCGCTCGACCCCGCCGACGCCTCGCCGCACAGCTTCCCCGGCGGAGGCCGCTGGCGCACCGAGATCCCCTCGTGCGAGGGCCCCGAGGCGCTGGCGGTCGTGCTGAAGGAGGCCTCGCGGCTCGACGTGCCGATCCACCGGATCAGCCAGGGCAGCGGCGTGTGGATGCTGACCGACGCCGAGATCACCGAGATGGTCGACGCCGCCGCCGAACGGGACATCGAGCTGTGCCTGTTCACCGGCCCGCGCGGCACCTGGGACACCGGCGGCTCGGTGCGCAGCGACTCCCGCGGGGCCGGGCCGCGCGCCCGCGGCCACGACGCCGTGGCCGGCTGCGTCGAGGACGCCGTCCGCGCCACCGAGCTGGGCGTCAGGTGCCTGCTGGTCGCCGACGAGGGCGTGCTGTGGACCCTGCACCGGGCCCGGCAGCAGGGCATCCTCCCGGCCGGCACCACGCTGAAGGTCTCCGCGCTGATCGGCCCGGTCAACCCGGCCGCCTACGCCGTCTACGAGCGCCTGGGCGCGGACTCCGTCAACGTGCCGTCCGACCTGACGCTGGATCACCTCACCGAGATCCGGCGGGTGTCGGCCGCCCCGATGGACATGTACATCGAGGCCCCCGACGACCTCGGCGGCTACGTCCGGATGTACGAGGTCGCCGAGCTGATCCGGCGCGGCGCGCCGCTGTACCTGAAGTTCGGCCTGTCCAAGGCCCCCGGCATCTACCCCTGGGGCACCCACCTGCGGGACGTCACCCTGGACACCGCCCGGGAGCGGGTGCGCCGCGGCCGCCTCGCCCTGGACCTGCTCGCCCGGCACGGCGCGGCCGGCGACATGGCGCCGCTCGGCTCCCGGCTGCCCGGCCCGCTGCACCGCTTCCCCACCGACACCCCACCCACCGACGCCTGACCCACCGGCGCCCGACCACCGACGCCGCCACCAGCGCCGTACGGCGCGCACCTCTTCACGACGAGACGACCAAGGACTGATCACCATGCGCAACCGCAGAGCCGCCCTCGCCGCCATAGCCGCGGCCTCCTCCCTCGCCCTCACCCTGTCCGCCTGCGGGCAGAGCGGGGAGGGCGGCAGCAAGGAGGACAAGGGCAGCAGCAAGGGCGGCACCATCGGCATCGCGATGCCCACCAAGTCCTCCGAGCGCTGGATCTCCGACGGCAAGAACGTCGTGAAGGACCTCGAGGCCAAGGGCTACAAGACGAAGCTCGTCTACGGCGAGGACGACCCGGAGCAGCAGGTCTCGCAGATCGAGAACCTGATCACGCAGGGCGTCAAGGGCCTGATCATCGCGGCCATCGACAACAAGTCCCTCGACAGCGTGCTCCAGCAGGCCGCGGACGCCGACATCCCGGTCATCTCCTACGACCGGCTGATCCTCGGCAGCAAGAACGTCGACTACTACGCGTCCTTCGACAACGAGAAGGTCGGCAAGCTCCAGGGCAGCTACATCGCGCACCGGCTCGGCCTGGACAGCGGCAAGAAGGGCCCGTTCAACATCGAGCTGTTCGCCGGCTCCAACGACGACAACAACACCCGGTACTTCTTCAACGGCGCGATGAGCGTGCTGAAGCCGTACATGGACAAGAAGCAGCTGGTGGTCCGCTCCGGCCAGACCGCGCTCAACAAGGTCACCACGCTGCGCTGGGATGGCGCCACCGCCCAGCGGCGCATGGACGACATCCTGACCTCCTCCTACAAGAGCGAGCACGTCGACGCCGTCCTGTCGCCCTACGACGGCATCTCCATCGGCATCCTGTCCGCGCTGAAGTCCGACGGCTACGGCTCCGGCAGCAAGCCCCTGCCCGTCATCACCGGCCAGGACGCCGAACTCGCCTCCGTGAAGTCGATCATCGGCGGGCAGCAGACGCAGACCGTCTACAAGGACCTGCGCAAGCTCGCCGAGGTCGCCTCGACGATGGTCGACGACGTCCTCAAGGGCAAGAAGCCCGAGGTCAACGACACCACGTCGTACGACAACGGCAGCAAGGTCGTCCCCGCCTACCTGCTGCAGCCGGTCAGCGTCGACAAGACCAACTACGAGGACGTGCTCGTCAAGGGCGGCTACTACACGGCCGACCAGCTCAAGTGAGCCCCGCCCGTCCGACGACCCCACACTGATTGGAAGGCACGACCATGGCGGGACCCGTCCTGGAAATGCGCTCGATCGTCAAGACCTTTCCCGGTGTCAAAGCTCTGTCGGACGTCACGCTGACGGTCCGTCAGGGCGAGGTCCACGCCATCTGCGGTGAGAACGGCGCCGGGAAGTCCACCTTGATGAAGGTGCTCTCCGGCGTCCATCCGCACGGCAGTTACGAGGGGGAGGTCCTCTTCGAAGGAGAGGTCTGCCGCTTCCGGGACATCCGGGCCAGCGAGCAGCACGGCATCGTCATCATCCACCAGGAACTGGCGCTGGTGCCCTACCTCTCCGTCGCGGAGAACATCTTCCTCGGCAACGAGCACGCCAGGCGCGGCCTCATCAACTGGAACGACACGCTCAGGCACGCCACCGAACTGCTGCGGCGGGTCGGTCTCGACGACCACCCGGAGACCCGGGTCGCCGACATCGGCGTGGGCAAGCAGCAGCTGGTGGAGATCGCCAAGGCGCTGTCGAAGAAGGTGAAGCTGCTCATCCTGGACGAGCCGACGGCGGCGCTGAACGACGAGGACAGCGGCAAGCTGCTGGATCTGATCCTGGAGCTGAAGAAGCAGGGCATCACCTCGATCATCATCTCCCACAAGCTCAACGAGATCCGCCGGGTCGCCGACTCGGTGACGATCATCCGCGACGGGCGGTCCATCGAGACGCTCGACGTGCGGGCCGCGGAGACGACCGAGGACCGGATCATCAGCGGCATGGTGGGCCGCGACCTCGACCACCGCTTCCCCGAGCGCACCCCGCACCAGGCCCCGGAGGGCGCGGCGCCGGCCCTGGAGATCCGGGACTGGACCGTGCACCACCCGATCGACCAGCAGCGCAAGGTGGTCGACGACGTGTCGGTGCACGTGCGCCGGGGCGAGATCGTCGGCATCGCGGGCCTGATGGGCGCCGGCCGCACCGAACTGGCCATGAGCGTCTTCGGGCGCTCCTACGGCCGGTACGCGGGCGGCACGGTCCTCAAGGACGGCAAGGAGATCCGCACCCGGAGCGTCGCGGAGGCGATCGGGCACGGCATCGCCTACGTCACCGAGGACCGCAAGCACTACGGCCTCAACCTCATCGACACCATCAACCGCAACATCTCGCTGACCTCGCTGGCCAAGGTGGCCCGGCGCGGCGTGGTCGACGAGCACGAGGAGCGGCAGGTCGCCGAGCGGTTCCGGACGTCGATGAACATCAAGGCGCCGACCGTCTTCGAACCGGTGGGCAAGCTGTCCGGCGGCAACCAGCAGAAGGTCGTCCTCAGCAAGTGGATCTTCGCCGATCCGGACGTGCTGATCCTCGACGAGCCCACGCGCGGCATCGACGTCGGGGCCAAGTTCGAGATCTACACGGTCATCGACAAGCTGGCGGCCGAGGGCAGGGCGGTCGTCTTCATCTCCTCCGAGCTGCCGGAACTGCTCGGCATGTGCGACCGCATCTACACGATGGCCGCGGGCCGGCTGACCGGCGAGTTCTCCCGCGCCGAGGCCTCGCAGGAATCGCTGATGCGCCAGATGACGAAGGACAAAGAGGTAACCCGATGAGCACGGACGTGACCGCCAAGACCCCGGCTCCGGCGCCGCCCGGGAAGGGCGGCGAACCCGCCTCCGGCGGCCTGTTGCAGCTGATGCTGGACGGCCTGCGCAACAACATGCGCCAGTACGGCATGCTGATCGCGCTCGGCCTGATCGTGGTGCTGTTCTCGGTGTGGACCGACGGCGACCTGCTGCTGCCGCGCAACGTCTCCAACCTGGTGCTCCAGAACAGCCACATCCTGATCCTCGCGATCGGCATGATGCTGGTGATCATCGCGGGCCACATCGACCTGTCGGTCGGCTCGCTGACGGCGTTCATCGGCGCCTTCGCGGCCGTGCTGACGGTGCAGCACGGGGTGTCCTGGCCGGTCGCCCTGGTGCTGTGCCTGCTGGTGGGCGCCGTGGCGGGCGCGGCGCAGGGCTTCATGATCGCCTACTTCGGCATACCCTCGTTCATCGTCACCCTCGCCGGGATGCTGATCTTCCGCGGACTGACGGAGATCTTCCTCCAGGGCCAGACCCTCGGCCCGTTCCCGGACGGGCTGCAGAAGATGGGCAACGGCTTCCTGCCGGAGGTCGGCCCGGACACCAACTACCACAACATCACGCTGCTGCTGGGCATCGCCCTGATCGTCTGCACGGTGCTTCAGGAGATCCGTGACCGCAGGCGCCAGCAGGAGTTCTCCCTCGACGTGGCGCCCAGGAACCTGTTCCTGCTCAAGCTGGCCGCCATCACCGCCGCGATCCTCGTCGTCACGATGCTGCTCGCCAGCTACCACGGCGCCCCGACCGTGCTGATCGTCCTCGGCGCGCTGGTGGTCGGGTACGGCTACGTCATGCGCAACGCGGTCTTCGGCCGGCACATCTACGCGATCGGCGGCAACCTGCCGGCGGCCAAGCTCTCCGGCGTCAAGGACAAGAAGGTCACCTTCTACGTCTTCCTGAACATGGGCGTGCTCGCGGCCCTGGCGGGTCTGGTGGTCGCCGCCCGCCTCAACGCGGCCTCGCCGAAGGCGGGCCTCAACTTCGAACTCGAGGCCATCGCCTCGTCGTTCATCGGCGGGGCCTCCATGAGCGGCGGTGTCGGCACCGTCCTCGGCGCCATCATCGGCGGTCTCGTCCTCGGCGTGCTGAACAACGGCATGAACCTCCTCAGCGTCGGCACCGACTGGCAGCAGGTCATCAAGGGCCTGGCCCTGCTGGTGGCGGTCGGGTTCGACGTGTGGAACAAGCGCAAGTCCGGTTCGTAGATCAGCGAGAACGCCCCGCCGCCGGGGCAGTGACGAGGCCGCGGACCGCGGCCGGCCGCACGGCCGCCCGCGCCCCCTTCCGCGGGGCGCGGGACGGCGGCGGGCGCCTTCCCACTCCCGACACAGGAGCCGCCAGATGGAACTGAACAGACGCACGGTCATCGCGGGAGCCGCCGCGGCGGGCCTCGCCACCACCGCACTCGGGGGCACCGCACACGCCGGCCCCGGCAGCGGCCGCAAGCCGCAGCGGGAACTCTTCGGCACCCTCGCCGACGGCACCAAGGTGCACCGCTGGTCGCTGGAGAACGGCGGCACCCGGCTGAAGGTGCTGTCCTACGGCGGCGTCGTGCAGAGCCTGGAGACCGCCGACCGCCGCGGCCGCCACGCCAACGTCGTCGCGGGCTTCGCCTCCCTCGACGACTACGTGGCCTCCAGCCCCTACTTCGGCGCCCTCATCGGCCGCTACGGCAACCGCATCGGCAAGGGCCGCTTCACCCTGGACGGCACCGCGTACCAGCTGTCCGTCAACGACGGCGACAACAGCCTGCACGGCGGCGCCAAGGGCTTCGACAAGCGGGTCTGGGACGTGGAGCCGTTCACCCGGGGCTCCGACGTCGGCCTGCGCCTGTACTACACCAGCGCCGACGGCGAGATGGGCTACCCGGGCACGCTGCGCACCAAGGTGACGTACACCCTGACCCGGCACGGCGACTGGCGCATCGACTACGCGGCCACCACCGACCGGGCCACCGTGGTCAACCTCACCAGCCACGTCTACTGGAACCTGGCCGGCGAGGGCAGCGGCACGATCGAGGACCACGAGCTGACGATCGCCGCCTCCCGCTACACGCCCACCGACCCGGGTCTGATCCCCACCGGTGAGCTGGCCCGGGTCTCGGGCACCCCGTTCGACTTCCGGCACGCCAAGCCGATCGGCCGGGACATCCGCGCCGGGCACGTCCAGCAGGTGCAGGCCAAGGGGTTCGACCACAACTGGGTGCTGGACAAGGGCAGCACGGCGCGGCCCGAGCACGTCGCCACCCTGCGCGACCCCCGCTCCGGCCGCACCCTGAGGATCGCCACCGACCAGCCCGGGCTGCAGTTCTACTCGGGCAACTTCCTCGACGGCACCCTCACCGGCACCGGCGGCCGCACCTACCGCCAGGGCGACGCCCTCTGCCTGGAGACCCAGCACTTCCCGGACTCCCCCAACCAGCCGGCGTTCCCCTCGACCGTGCTGCGGCCCGGGCAGACGTACCGCACGACGACGGTGCACTCCTTCGGCGCCTGACGCCCGCCGGGCGCCACACTTCTTTCACATGAGGTGAACAGCGCCCCACCGGCCTCCGTATCCATGGGTGGCCCGTGCTCCCCCGCACGGGCCACCCACCGACGGAGGTTTCCCTTGGCCGGCAACGTCACCTCGCTGTTTCGCAGCACGGCGGCGCACAGCCCCTCCATGGCGGCGCTGACCCGGGAGGGCGACGGCACGGGCCCGGTGGACTTCTGCATCCCCTGCAACCCCTATTTCCCCACTCCGGCGATGTTCGAGGAGATGGCGGCCCGGCTGCGGGAGATCATCACGTTCTACCCGAGCGGCGCCGACACCATCACCGCCGAGCTGTGCAGCCTGCTCGGGCTGCCGCCGCAGTGCGTGGCGATGGGCAACGGCTCGACGGAACTCATCACCTGGATCGACCACCTGCTGGTGCGCGAGTCGCTGGCCGTGCCGGTGCCCACCTTCGGCCGCTGGACCGACCAGCCCATGGAGACCGGCAAGCGGGTCGACATGTTCCCGCTCCAGGAGTCCACCGGCTTCGCCCTCGACCTCGCCCGGTACGCCGAGTTCCTGCGGGCCCGCGGCACCCGGGTCGCGGTGATCTGCAACCCCAACAACCCCGACGGCGGCTATCTGCCCCGCGAGTCGGTGGTGCGGTTCATGGACGCGATGGCCGATCTGGACCTGGTGGTGGTCGACGAGTCCTTCCTGGAGTTCGCCGACGCCGAGGCGGAACCCAGCGTCGTCCAGGAGGCCATGCTCCGCCCCAACGTGGTGGTGCTGCGCAGCCTCGGCAAGAACTTCGGCCTGCACGGCGTCCGCTTCGGCTATCTGGTGGCCAACCCCGCGCTGGCGGGGAAGATCCGGTCGATGCTCCCCAAGTGGAACCTCAACTCCTTCGCCGAGCACGTGGTCTTCATGCTGCGCGAGCACGGCGCCGCGTACGCGCAGAGCCTGGTCCAGGTCCGCCGGGACCGCCTGGAGATGGCCAGCGCGCTCTCCTCCTTGCCCGGTCTGACGGTCTATCCGTCGCAGGGCAACTTCCTCTTCGTGCGCCTCCCCCTCGGCGCCGAAGGCACCGTGGTCCGGGACCGGATGCTCGGCGAGCACCGGATCCTGGTCCGCGAGTGCGGCAACAAGATCGGTTCGTCCAGCCGCTTCCTGCGTCTCGTGGTGCGCCCCCAGGTCGACGTGCGTCGCCTGGTGTCCGGCCTGGAACAGGTGCTCTACGGGACCGGGAGGGGAGCCGCCGTGACCGGGCCGGGTGCGGGGACGCACTACAGCTCGGGCACGGCGGCCGTGGACCGGCTGGTCAGCCAGACCAACGGGGCGGGACTGCCGGGGCTCGCGGCCCGGGCCGTGACCGCCGCGCAGGCGCCCGGCCCCGGCCTCGCACCGGCCGCGGCGATGCCGCTGCCCGCCGCCGCACCGCCGGCCGGCGCGATGCCGATGCCCGCGGCGGCGCAGACGGCCCCGCACGTGCCGATGCCGGCGCCCGTGCCGGCACCGATGCCGATGCCCGCGGCCGCTCCCGTCCCGGCCCCGATGCCGCTCGCGGCGCCGGTGCCCGCCGCGGCCCCGATGCCCGTCCCGGCGCCGGAGCCCGCCCCCGTACCGGCCGCCGCGGCCACGGGCCCGACCCCACCCGGTGTCCCGGCCCGCGGCGGCCTCACCGCGGCCCAGGTCCGCGGCATGACGGCACCGCCGCCCGACCTGTCCCCCGCACCGGCGACCGGCTGGCCGGACGCGCAGAGCTGGCCGAGCGCGGCGGGCATGGGCCGCACCGGCTGAGCCCGCGGCGCGCGGCCCGCGCCCCGGTTACGCGGGGCAGGTCTTCCAGGCCAGGTGGTACACGGTGCTGATGTCCCCGTCCGTCGAGTCCATCGTCATGAAGCTGACCTTGCCCGGCGACGTGCTGCCGGCGGTGACCCGCAGCTCGGTGTTGATGTTGAAGTTGCGCTGGACCCCGCAGGGCGCCCAGACCAGCTGCGCCCAGTCCGTGCTGTCGGTGGCCTGCCAGTCGTCGTTGTAGGGGCCGTTGAAGGGGTGGCTTGCGGACGCCGTGTTCGGTGAGCCCTGGAAGTAGTACGAGGCCCGCTCGGTGCCGTTGGCGCCGGGCTGGAGCGAGGCGAAGCCCCGGTAGTCCGCGGCGGCGACGGCGTAGGTGAAGCCCTGCGGGACGTGCACGACGAGGTTGAGCTGGCAGTTGCGGCGGAACGCCGTGGGGTCCGAGCCGCCGCCGGCCTGGGCCAGGTAGTCGCTGTAGGTCACGGTGAAGGCGGTGTTGTCCGGGGAGACGGCGACGGCCGCCGTGCCCTGCGGACAGCCCGAGCCGTTGACCGTGGCGACCTTGATGACGATCTTGTCCGGGGGCGGGTCGGTGAACCCGGACGACGGGTCCTGAGCGGGCGTGACGGCACTCGCGGCGGTGAGCAGCGCGGCGAGCGCACCGCCCAGAAGGAGTCCACCGGGCATGGCTTCTCCAGATGTCGAGAGGTGAGTGGGGGGTGACCCCGGCCCGCCCATGAAGAACCTGTGCGCAAGCTGTGAAGGCCGGGGGCGATCGCATCGTAGGAAGCGCCGCACGGGACCGGAAACGCGAACTCCGGCCATTCACACCCGGCGGTTCACAGCGCGCCGCGCCCGCCGCGCCGCACCCGCCGTACCCGCCGTACCGGGCCGCCCGCCGTACCGGGCCGGCTCAGGGGTTCTCCCAGGCCGCCGGTTCCGCGGCCAGCCGCCGTACCGGGTCCGGCAGCGCGTCCGCCGCGAGGTCGGCGACCGTGACGCCCTCCAGGATCTTGCGCACGTTGGCGCGCAGCGCGATCCACAGCGGCAGCAGCGGCTGGGCGGTGCCCGTGTAGGCCAGGCCCGTCGGGCGCTCGCCGCGCACCGAGACGATGGGGCCGTCCACCGCCCGGATGACGTCCGCGACCGTGATCAGCGCCGCCTCCCGGGCCAGCCGGTAGCCGCCGCCCCCGCCACGCCGGCTGTCGACGATCCCGGCGCGCCTGAGATCGCCCAGGATGCCCTCCAGGAACTTGTGCGGGATGTCCTGGACACCGGCGATCTCCTCCGCCTTCACCGGGCCGTCACCGTGCCGTACGGCCAGCTCCAGTGCCGCCCGTACCGCGTAATCCGCCCGCGCCGAGATCCTCATGCGTCCATTGTGGGGCGCCGGTGCGTGGAGAATGGGCCCACCCGCGCCCCGTAAGATCGCCCGGGAGGATCCCTTGGCGCTCAGCAGACGTACCTTCAGTGCCCTGGCCGGCTCGGCCGCGCTCGGCTTCGCCCTGGGCGGCAGCGGCGGCCCGGGGGCGCCTTCGGCGTACGCCGCGCGCACCGTGCCGACCGGCCCGGCGCCCGCCCCGCCGAGCGCCGACGGCCGCCGCCACACCGTCGGCCACGACCGCTACTCGCTGATCGTCGACGGCCGGCGCCTGGTCGTGTGGTCCGGCGAGATGCACCCCTTCCGGCTGCCCTCCCCGTCCCTGTGGCGGGACGTGCTGCAGAAGTTGCGCGCCCACGGCTACAACGCCGTCAGCATCTACGTCAGCTGGAACTACCACTCCCCCGCCCCGGGCCGGTACGACTTCACCGGCGTCCGCGACCTCGGCCTGTTCCTGCGGACCGCCGCCGAGACCGGGCTGTACGTCATCGTGCGCCCCGGGCCCTACATCAACGCCGAGGTCGACGGCGGCGGCTTCCCGGGCTGGCTCACGGCCACCAGGGGCACGGCCCGCACCGCCGACCCGGACTACCTGCGCCACGCCGACGAGTGGCTGGGGGCCGTCAACCGGATCGTGCGCCGCCACCTGTTCACCCGGGGCACCGGCACCGTCCTGCTCTACCAGATCGAGAACGAGTACGACTCCCACGTCGGCGAGGCCACCGGCCGCGACTACATGTCCCACCTGTACCGCACGGTCCGGCGCGACGGCATCGACGTGCCCCTGTTCCACAACGACAAGGGCCGCAACGGCTACTGGGTCCCGGGCTCCTTCGACACGGGCGGCGAGCGGGGCGGCTGGCTGTACGGCTTCGACGGCTACCCCTCCCCGTCCCAGACCCCGCCCGACTGGGGCCGCTTCGGGCCCGGCGGGCCCAAGGGGGGCGCGAGCGCGAGCCCCGGCACGCCCGGGTTCGTGCCCGAGTTCGGCGGCGGCTGGTTCGACCCGTGGGGCGGGTGCTGGTTCGACGGCAAGGGGTACGCCGAGTCGCGGCGCACCCGGGACGCCGCCTACGAGCGGCGCTCCTACCTCACCAACCTCGCCAACGGGCTCACCCTGCACAACGTGTACATGACCTTCGGCGGCACCTCCTGGGGCTGGCTGCCGGCGCCGGTCGTCTACACGTCGTACGACTACGGGGCCGCGCTGGACGAGGGGCGCAACGTCACCGACAAGATCGTGCCGATGCACCAGCTCGGGCACCTGCTGCAACGCGTGCCGGACTTCGCCCGGCTGGACCGGGCCGCCGACGTCACGGCGGACGGGCTGAAGGTGTACCACCTGACCAACCCGGACACCGGCGCGCACGTCTACGTGGCCCGCAACGACAGTGCCCGTGAGGTGACCGCCACCCTGCCCACCGGGGAGGGCCCGCTGGAGATCAGCGTGCCCGCCCGGGACGCCCGGCTGCTGACCACCCGCCTCTCCCTGGGCCGGCGCACGCTGAAGTACTGCACCGCGCAGCCCATGATGTGCCTCAGCCCCGGACAGCGGGACGTCGCGGTGTTCACCGGCCGCTACGGCGAGATGGCCCGCCTGGTGCTGGACTGCCCCGAGGAGCCGTTCGTCAACCGGCTCGACGCGGAGGCCGCCTGGGTGTTCGACCGCGGCGAGCTGCGGGTGAACGTGCCCCTCGGCGAGGGCGGCCTGACCCGGGTGCTGGTGGAACGCGGCGAGAGCGACGTCCCGCTGCTGCTGCTGTTCGCCGACGACGCCACCTCCAGGCGCCTGTTCCCCTACGACACCCCGGCCGGCACCCTGCTGGTCTACGGCCCGGCGCTGCTGCGCCACGCCGAGGTGCGCGGGTCCGAGGTCCACCTGACCGGCGACGTCGTGGCGGAGACCGGCCTGGAGGTGTGGGCGCCGCGCGGCGTCACCGCCGTGGTCTGGAACGGGCGGCCCGTGGCCACCCGGGTCAGCTCCTCCGGGAGCCTGCTGGCCACCGCGCTGCTGCCCGGGGTGCCCGAGGTGCGGCTGCCCGAGCTGGGCGGCTGGCGGACGCGGACGGAGAACCCGGAGGCCGGGCCGGGCTTCGACGACTCGGCGTGGCGGGTCGTGGACCGGACGACGTCGTACAGCGTCACGCCCGTCCCCCGGGGGCAGCCGGTGCTGTTCGCCGACGACTACGGCTTCCACTACGGGGACGTCTGGTACCGCGGCGCCCTCACGGACGCCGCGGGCCTGGAGGAGATCTCCCTCGCCTACAGCACCGGCACGCAGGGGCTGCTGATGGCCTGGCTGGACGGGGAGCCGCTGGGCACCCACCGGATGCCGGTGCCGGACGACAGCACGGTCCGCAAGGGCAGCTGGGCGGCCACGGCCGTCCTCCCGGTGCCGGAGCGGCTGCGCACGCCGGGCCGGCACGTGCTGTCCGTCCTCGTCCGGCGCATGCAGCACGACCAGGACGGCAAGGCGCAGGACACGCACAAGGTGGCCCGCGGGCTGACCGCGGTCACCTTCAAGGGCGCCGCGCCCCGGGTGACGTGGCGCATCCAGGGCGCGACGGCCCCCGACCCGGTGCGCGGGCCGCTGAACAACGGCGGCCTCTTCGGCGAGCGGGAGGGCTGGCACCTGCCCGGCTTCCCGGACCGGGACTGGGAGCCGGTGCGGCTGCCGCGCGCCGAGCGCCGCCAGGGGGTGACCTGGTACCGCACCGAGTTCCGGCTGTCGGTGCCGGGGGACGTGGACGCCTCGGTCGGGCTGGTCCTGGAGGACGACCCCTACCGCTCCTACCGCGCCCAGATCTTCCTCAACGGCTGGAACATGGGCCAGTACATCAACGACGTCGGCCCGCAGCACACCTTCGTCCTGCCCAACGGCATCCTGCGCACCCGGGGCGCCAACACCCTGGCGCTGGCGGTGCTGTCGGAGTTCACCACGCTGTCGGGCCCGGGCACGGTGCGGCTGACCCTGCTGGGCAGGGCGGCCGGCGGAGTGCCGGTGACCCCGGTGCCCTCCCCCGGCCGCTGACGCCCGCGCCGGCCGGATCACCTTCCGGGCGGGTGCCGCCACGGGGGTCCGGGGGGCGGGCGGCGGTCGCCGGATCGCATGACGCGGACACATCCGGGCGCGTACTCTCGTCACCAGCCGCAACCGGCCGGGAGGGAGAGCGGATGAGCATCGCGGGCGCGCGACAGCGGGCGGCCCGGTTCGCCACGCGGCTGCGCCGCTCCCGGCCCGCGCCGGGCATGCGCACCCTGGCCGCCGACCTCGCCGACGCCGTCCTGTCCCGGCCGCGGCCGCCCGCCGACGTGACGCAGGTGTGCCTGGCGCTGTGCGAGGAGATGAGCGCGCGCCGGTCCGGCCGGCCGGTCCGGCTGCGCTTCGAGCGCTTCCCCGACGAGATCGAAGTGACCGGCCTGTGGGTGGAGTTCCAGGACTTCGACCTGGTCATCGTGGAGGAGCGGGCCGAGGCCGTGCAGCAACTGGTCATCCTCGGGCACGAGTTGTGGCATCTGCACGTCGGCCACCGGCATCCCCACCTGTCCGGCGCCGCCGCGGCCCACGCGCTGGCCGCCGAGCCCGGCTGGCGGACCACGGCCCTCACGGTCGCCGCCCGCAACGGCTCCCGGGAGGCCGACGAGGCCGAGGCCGACGACTTCGGGCACCGGCTGGCGACCCGCTTCCGCGCCCACCTCAGCGGGCCGGCCGCCACCCGGCTGGACCCCGTGCAGCGCACCCTCGGCTACCGCGGGCGGGGAGGAGCCGCGCGGTGACCCGGCTGGCGCTGAACCCCTCCGGCACCCTCAGCGAGTTGTACATATCGTTCTGGATCCCCACCGCGGTGCTCTCCACCGCCCTGCTGATCAAACTCCCCAGCATCATCCGGCTCTGGCGCGACCCGCTGCTGCGCGCGGTCGGCGGTCTGCTGCTGCTGGCCTGCGCGGTGTTCGTCTTCTGCACGCCGTCCACGATCGCCGCGGTCAACCGGCTGACCGGGGTGCCCAACATCTCGGCGCCCTGGTGCTACTCGCTGATCACCGCGTTCTGCGGCTGCTGCCTGCTGATGATCATCGCCTGGCGCAACGGCCTGGCCGACCGCTCGGCCGCCACCCGGCGGGCCAGACGCTGGGTCGTGTGCTGCTACGCCGGGGTGATCGCCGCCCTGTGGCTGCTGTTCGCGCTGGCCGACGCGCCCGAGGAGCGGCTGCGGGACCTGGACACCTACTACGCGAACACCCCGTTCATGCGCGAGGAGATCCTGCTCTACCTCTTCGCGCACGCCGTGGCCTGTGTGATCACGTCCCGGCTGATCTGGAACTGGGCGCGGCCCGGGGTCCTGGACGTCTGGCTGCGCTGGGGGCTGCGGCTGCTGGGCGCCGGGTACCTGCTGAACCTGATGTTCGACGCGGCCAAGCTGGGTGCCGTCACCGCCCGCTGGTGCGGCCGGGACCTGGACTGGCTGAGCACCAACCTGGCGCCGCCGGTGGCCGCCCTGTCCGCCATCCTCATCGCGGTCGGCTTCATCCTGCCGCACGCCGGGCAGTACCTGCGCGAGCGCTGGCGGGTCCGGCTCGCCCACCGGGAACTGCGGCCCCTGTACCAGCTGATGCGGTCGGTGAGCGGCGAGGGCGTGCCCCTGATGCTGCGGGCCACGCCCGAACTGCGGCTGACCCGGCGCGAGACGTTCATCCGGGACGTGCTGCTGCCGCTGGCCCGGCACATCGACACCGGCCTGGGCAGGCGGGCGTACGACGCCGCGCTGGGCCTCGGCCACCCTCCGGAGCGGGCCCGGGCGCTGGCGGCGGCGATCGGCATCCTGGACGCCGTGGAGGCGCGGGGCCGCGCCGCCGGGCCGTGCGACGGGGCCGAAACGGCCGGGCCCGACACCACGAACCTGCTCCAGGAGATCGGGGCCGTCTCCCGGGCCCTGCGCCGCCCCGACGACATCGCCGCGGTGAGCGCCCGCACGGCCGGCGCGGCGCAGAGCCTGGCCGTCCGCGACTGAGCCGTTCGCCCCACCGAGCGCCCGGCCGCCCGGCCGCCCGGCGATCCCCCGCTATCCGGCGAACGCCGGCTGCGGCAGCCCCTTGCCCGCGCCCGGGACCACCAGCAGCGAGCCCGCCAGCGGGTGCGGGTCGCGCAGGCCGGTGCGGGCCGTGGTGACGTAGAGGTCGCTCAGGTCCGGGCCGCCGAACGCGCACGCCGTGGTGCGCGCGGCCGGCAGGGTGAGGACGCGGTCCAGGACGCCGGACGGGGTGTAGCGGCGGACCGCCCCGCCGTCCCACAGGGCCACCCAGACGCAGCCGTCGGCGTCGACGGTGAGGCCGTCGGGGAAACCGGCGCCGTCCTCGACGCGGACCAGCGGGCGGCGGCCGGTCAGGCGTCCGTCCTCGTGGTCGAAGACGTCGACGCGCCGGGTCGGCGAGTCGACGTAGTACAGGAGGCGGCCGTCCGGGCTCCAGCCGGTGCCGTTGCTGACGGCCACGTCCGCCAGCACCGTGACGGCCTCCCCGGCGCCGCTCACCCGGGACAGGGTGCCGCCGCCGGGTGCCTCGTCGTAGCGCATCGTGCCCGCCCACAGGGCGCCGTCGGGGGCCACGGCGGCGTCGTTGGCGCGGCGGCCGGGGACCGGCTCGTGGTGCAGCCAGCGGAAGGTGCCGTCGGGGTCCAGCAGGCCCACGCCGTCGCGGAGGTTGAGGACGAGACCGCCGCCGGCGCGGGGCTTGGCGGCGCCGACGTGCTGCTCGGTCGTGCGCACCGTACGGCGGCCGGTGGCGGGGTCGTAGGTGTGGACGCGCGAGCCGAGGACGTCCACCCAGATCAGGCGGCCGGCCGCCGGGTCCCAGGTGGGGCCCTCGCCGAGGGCCGCCCGCGCCCGTACGGCGACCTCGTAGCCGCTCACGCCGCGCTCCGGTGGCCCAGGCGCTCGGAGAGTTCCGCCGCGCCCTTGGCGGCCAGCTCCTCCAGCTCGGCCAGCCGCTCGTCGCTCCAGCGGATCATGGGCACCGAGATGGACAGCGCGGCGACGACCTGGCCGGTGCGGTCGCGGACCGGGGCGGCCACGCAGGAGACGTCCGGGTTGGACTCGCGGCTCTCGACGGCGACGCCCCGCTGCCTGATCCCGGCCAGGACCTCCCGCAGCGCGGCCGGGTCGGTGATGCTGTTGGGGGTCATCCCGGCCAGCTCGGCGCCGTCCGGGATGCGCGCGGCCAGCTCCGGCTCGGGCAGCGACGCCAGCAGCATCTTGCCGACCGACGTGCAGTGGGCGGGCAGCCGGCGGCCGGCGGCCGACACCATCCGCACCGCGTGGGTGGAGTCCACCTTGGCGATGTAGATGACGTCCGTGCCCTCCAGGATGGCCACGTGGACCGTCTCGTCGCAGGTCTCGGCGACCGAGCGGGCCACCTGCTGGCCCTCCGCGGCGAGGTCGAGCTGTTCGGCGTAGCGGCTGCCGAGCTGGTACGGGCGCACCCCGAGCCGGTACCGTCCGGGCTGTCCGGGTACGCCGACGATGTACGACCGGGCGGCCAGCGTGGTGACCAGCTCGTGCACGGTGGTGCGCGGCAGCCGCAGTCTGCGCACGATGTCGGGGGCGGAGAGCGTCCCGTCCCCGTCGAGGAACAGCTCCAGAATGTCGAGAGCTCGGGTCACGGCAGGCACGAGGCGTCCCACGTCCGGCCCCCTCCCTTTGGGTCTCAGCGCCTGCGTTCGAGATTTCAACAGACGATCGGCATGACGAACACAGGCTAGTCATGCGGGGTGGCCCGGGCAATGGGCGGGGACAGGGTACGGCGACAGGGTGACGCGGCCTCGGGCACCATGGCGGTCATGGACCTCGACTTCCAGCTGGTGCTGCTGCGCCGGATGGCCGACCACAACCCGGACCTGGTCGAGGACGCCCGGCGCCGGCTGGGCGTCTCGGCCGCCGACCTGCGGGAGACAAACAAGCGCTGGCAGGCCATGGTCCGCTCGCCGCGGTCGCGGTCGGCCGCCGCCCGGTACCGGTCGGTGCTCGGCGCGCCGGAGTCCGTGACCCGCCGCCGGATCGGCGACCTGGACTGCGAGGCCCGGCAGTGGCGGCTCGCGCTCTGGCCCGACCTGCGCTTCGAGGTGCTGGTCGCCCCGGGCGGCGCCGTCTGGAACGAGTGGCTGGTGCGGGCACCGGGCGCCCCGGCGCCGCCCCTGCGCACCCTGGAGGACCTGCTCCCCTGGTCCTGCACGGTCGACGAGGCCGCCCGCGCCTTCGCCCCCGCCCGGCCCCTGGAGGGCAGCGCCCCCACCCGGTGGGGCCTGGCCCTCACCGCCCCCGACGCGCGGGGCGAACGGCGCGAGGTGGTCGCCGAGTTCACCTGGGGACTGCTCCAGCGGACGGCCCCGCGCCCCGGTGCCGCCGCCTGAGGAACCGGCGCTTGTCCCGTCAGTCGCCGAACCCCGTCGCCCGCGACCGCTTCTCCCAGGCGGTGACGTCCTGGCGGACCTGGTCGAGGTGGCCCAGCACGGCGCCGACCCCGTCGTCGCCGAGCGGCAGCCGCAGCGGGGTGTCCTCGGCCTCCAGCGCGGCCAGGACGACGGCGGCGGCCCTGGCCGGGTCGCCGGGCTGGCTGCCGTCACCGCCGGCGACGAATCCGCGGGTCTCGCTCACCTTGGCGTACACCCCGCTGTCCGTGCTGGATCCGGCCCGGCCGGCACCGAACAGCGAGGTGCGGAAGGCGCCGGGCTCCACGATGAGCACCTTGACGCCGAACTCGCGCACCTCGTCCGCGAGCGCCTCGGACATGCCCTCCAGCGCGAACTTGGTCCCGCTGTACGCCGAGAAGCCCGCGAAGGACAGCTGCCCGCCCATGCTGCTCATCTGCACGATCGCACCCGAGCGCCGCTCCCGCAGATGCGGCAGCACCGCCCGCACCAGCGCGGCCGGACCGAAGACGTGCAGGTCGAACAGGGCCCGCAGCTCCGCGTCGGTGGTCTCTTCGAAGGCGCCGACGTGGGTGCGCCCGGCGTTGTTGACCAGCACGTCGATCCGCCCGTGCCGGGCCAGCACGTCTCGTACCGCGCCGTCGGCGGCGCCCAGGTCGGTGACGTCGAGGCGCAGCGCCTCCACCTGATCGGGGTGGGCGGCGACCAGGTCGGCCAGCGCCTCGGGGCGCCGGACCGCGCCGACCACCACGTCCCCGGCGGCGACGGCCGCCTCGGTGATCGCCCGCCCGAACCCGCTGCTCGCGCCGGTCACCAGCCATACCTTGTTCACGGCAACTCCTGTGACATCCGGTGTTGTTGATCTCCTGACACGCACCATCCTGCGTTCGGGACCGGTTGCCCGTCCAAGACCCCCGGTGATAACCAGTGGGCATGACCAACGACGTGCACGGGCGGGACCTGCGCTACTTCGTCGCCGTCGCCGAGGAGCTGCACTTCACGCGCGCGGCGGAGCGGCTTTACGTGTCCCAGCCCGCGCTGAGCAAGCAGGTCCGGGCACTGGAGCGGCAGCTGGGCACGGAGCTGCTGCGGCGCGACCGGCACGGCGTGGCGCTGACGGCGGCGGGCGAGGCGCTGCTGCCGCACGCCCGGCGCGTGCTGGCCGCGTGGTCGGCGGGTGCGGCGGCGGTGGAGGAGGCCAAGGCGGCGCAGGACAGCACGCTCGTGGTGGGCATGAGCACCAGCCCGGGCCGGGGCGGCCTGCTGCCGGCCGTCCGCTCCCGCTTCACCGCCGCGCACCCCCGGGCCACCGCCCGGCTGCGGCAGGTGGGCTGGCAGGACCCGACGGCGGGCCTCTCCGACGGCGCGACGGACGTCGCCTTCGTCTGGCTGCCGCTGCCCGACGAGGAACGGTACGACTGGACGGTGGTCGTGGAGGAACCCCGCCTGGCCGCCCTGCCCGACACGCATCCGCTCGCCGGCCGCCCGGAGATCGACTTCGCGGACCTCGCCGGCGAGCCGTTCCTCGCCCTGCCCCGCAGCGCCGGCCCGCTGCGCGACTACTGGCTCGCCCTGGACGCCCGCGGCGGCCGCCCGCCCCGCGTCGGCGCGGAGGTCGCCGGGGTCGAGGAGACCTACGAGGCCCTGGTGGCGGGCCTCGGGGTCTGCCTGGTGGCGGCGGGCAACGCGCCGCTGATCACCCTGGGCGGCGTCACCACCCGCCCGGTGCGCGGGATCGGCCCCAGCCGTTACGTCCTGGCCTGGCGGCGCGAGGACGAGCGGCGGCCCCTGGTGCGGGGGTACGTGCAGGCCTGCCGGGAGACCGTCGGTGAGGGCGGTGTCCGGGGCTGAGCGGTCACCGGCCGCCGGCCGCCGCCAGGATCGCCTCCGTCACGCGGGGCAGGGAGCCGGGGTGCAGCCACAGGAACAGGTTGGGCTCGACCAGTTCCAGTTCCATCAGGCGGGGCAGTCCGTCGGGGCCGTCGACCAGGTCGACGCGGCCGTACAGCAGCCCGTCCCCGCCGGGCACGGCCGCCAGCGCCCGCTCGGCGAGCGCCAGTTCGGCCTCGGTGGGCTGCCAGGGCCGCAGGTCGGGGTGGGCCACCTTGTCGGCGTCGTACGGCGTGCCGGGGGCCAGCACCGCGCCCTTGCGGCTGGCGTGCAGCAGCCGCCCGCCGAAGAACTGCAGCGCCCGCTCGCCGGTGACGTCGATGTCCCGCAGGTACGGCTGCACCATCGCGGTGAGGCCCTCGGCGTGCATCCGCGCCAGCTGCCGTACGGCCGTGCCGTGTTCGTCCGGCGTGTAGCGGGCGGCGAAGCGGGCGCCCGCGCCGGAGGTCGGCTTGATCACGAACTCGTGCCCGGGCAGGTCGGCCGGCTCGCCCGGGGCGATGTACCGGGTCGGGACCGTGGGCACCCCGGCCGCGGCCAGCTCGCCCAGGTAGCGCTTGTCGGTGTTCCAGCGCACGATCGCGGCCGGGTTGGCGATGCGCGTGGCCCTGCCGACCCGCTCCACCCACTCGGTGAACTCCCCGGCCCGCCAGCTGTAGTCCCAGGTGGAGCGGATGACGACGAGGTCGTGTGCGCCCCAGTCGGTGTCCGGGTCGTCCCAGGGCCGGGCGGTGGCCGCGGCCCCGGCCGCCTCCAGCGCCCGCACCAGCTCCGGCAGGTCGGTGTCCTTGTTCGGCTCGGCGCCGGGATCGTAGGTGGCGAGTGCGATGCGGGGCACGGATGACTCCCTCGTACGGCTGTGCGGTCCGCGGCGAGGCTAACAACCGCTTCCGTGTGCGGCACACCGTAATTGACCTTCACCTCCGGCGAAGCCCCGGCGGCCTGCCGTGGGGCTCGCGGCGGGCTGGAGGGGCCTCGTGGGAACGCGGCGGCTGGTGTAGGAAGGTGGCTGTCGTCCGGTGAAGATCCCGACAGCCAAGGAGTGCGCCGCGTGTCCTCTCTGTTTCCGGCCCTGGCGGACGGTCCGGGCGAGCGCGTCGCCCTGCGGTTCGGCGAACGCTCCCTGACCTACGCCGGACTCGCCGCCTCGGCGGGAGCCCTGGCCGCCCGGCTGCGCGGCGCGGAGCGGGTCGCGGTGTGGGCGACGACCGACCTGGAGACGGCCGTCGCCGTCACCGCCGCGCTGCTCGCCGGGGTGGCCGCGGTGCCGCTGAACCCGAAGTCCGGCTCCGCGGAACTCGCGCACATCCTCTCCGACAGCGCGCCGTCCCTGGTGCTGGCCGCGCCGGGAGCGGCGCTGCCGGCACCGGTGGACGAGCTGCCGCGCGTCACCGTGGAGGCCGGGGCGCCGGCCGGCGCCCCCGGCACGGCGTGGCCCGAGGACGCCGGCGACGAGGACCCGGCGCTGGTCGTCTACACGTCCGGCACCACCGGCCCGCCCAAGGGCGCCGTCCTGCCGCGCCGGGCGGTCGCCACGACGCTGGACGCGCTCGCCGACGCCTGGCAGTGGACCGAGCGGGACGTGCTGGTGCACGGCCTGCCGCTGTTCCACGTGCACGGGCTGGTGCTGGGCGTCCTGGGCCCGCTGCGGCGCGGCGGCACGGTACGGCACCTGGGCCGCTTCACCACCGAGGGCGTGACGCGGGAGCTGAACGACGGCGCGACCATGCTGTTCGGGGTGCCGACGATGTACCACCGCATCGCCGAGGCCCTCCCCGCCGACCCGGAGCTGGCCGGGGCGCTCGGCCGGGCCCGGTTGCTGGTCTCCGGCTCGGCCGCGCTGCCCGTGCACGACCACGAACGGATCGCGGCTGCCACCGGGCGCCGGGTCGTCGAGCGGTACGGCATGACGGAGACGCTGATGAACACCAGCGTCCGGGCCGACGGCGAGCCCCGCGCCGGGACGGTCGGCGTCCCGCTGCCGGGCGTGCGGCTGCGCCTGGTGGAGGAGGACGGCACCGAGATCACGGCGTACGACGGGGAGAGCGTCGGCGAGATCCAGGTGTGCGGCCCCAACCTGTTCACCGAGTACCTCAACCGGCCCGACGCCACCGCCGCCGCGTTCACCGCCGACGGGTTCTTCCGCACCGGTGACATGGCGGTGCGCGAACCGGACGGCTATGTCCGCATCGTCGGCCGCAAGGCCACCGACCTGATCAAGAGCGGCGGTTACAAGATCGGCGCCGGGGAGATCGAGAACGCCCTGCTGGAGCACCCCGGGGTGCGGGAGGCGGCGGTCACCGGGGAGCCGGACCCGGACCTGGGCGAGCGGATCGTGGCCTGGATCGTCCCGGCCGACCCCGGGGCGCCGCCGTCCGCCGGGGAGCTGGCCGACCACGTGGCCGGGCGGCTCGCCCCGCACAAGCGCCCGCGCGTCGTCCGCCACCTGGACGCCCTCCCCCGCAACGACATGGGGAAGATCCTGAAGCGGGCGCTGGTGGCCGATGCCTGAGCGGCTGTCGGCGCGGGAGGTCCTGGCGCTCGTCGCGGACGCCGCCACCTTCCGCGAACTGCCCACCGCCCCGGCGGACCCGGCGGCGGACGGCCCCCTCGGCTGGGCCGGGTACGACGCCTCGCGGGCCCGCGCCGCCGGGCGCACCGGCGAACGGGAGTCCGTCGTCTGCGGCACCGCCGAGGTCGGCGGCACCCCGGCGGTGCTGATCGCGTTCGAGTTCGGCTTCCTCGGCGGCTCCCTGGGCGAGCGCACCGGCGACCGGCTGGAGGCGGCGTACGTGCACGCGCGGGCGCACCGGCTGCCGGTCGTGCCGCTGGTCGCCACCGGGGGCAGCCGGATGCAGGAGGGCATGCTCGCGCTGACCCAGTTGCAGCGCGTGGCCCGCCAGTCGGCACTCACCCGGGAGGCGGGCCTGCCGCAGGTCGCCGTTGTGCGGGACCCCACGACCGGCGGCGGCTGGGCCACCCTCGGCGCCGGTGCCGACGTGGTGCTGGCGCTGCCGGGCGCCCAGGTGGGCTTCGCCGGTTCCCGGGTCCGGCCGCCGGACGCGGACCCGGCCGCCTACACCGCCGAGGCCCAGGTGGCGGTGGGCTCGGCGGACGCGGTGGTACGGCCGCGGGAGCTGCGCGAGACGCTCGGGCTGTGGCTGCGGCTGCTGACCCGCCCCGCGCGGGAGGCCCCCGTGCCGCGTGCCCTGCCCTCCGGCCCCGCCGAGCCGGGTCTTCCGGCCACCGGCTGGGACGCCGTCCGCCGGGCCCGCGCCGCCGGCCGCCCGCGGGCCCACGCCTACCTGGACGCCTGCTTCACCCGCCGCGTCCACCTCTCGGGCGACCGCTGCGGCGGCACGGACCCCGGCATGCTGTGCGGGTTCGGCGAACGGGACGGCAGCGCCGTGGCGTTCGCGGCGCAGACCGGGGCGGCGACCCGGCCCGCGGGGTACCGGACCGCGGCCCGGCTGATCCGGCTCGCGGACCGGCTCGGCATCCCGGTGCTGACCCTGGTGGACACGCCGGGCGCCGCCAACGACGCCGAGGCGGAGCGGCAGGGGGCCGGGCCCGCCATCGCCGAGGTGTTCGGGGCGGTGGCCGCCGCCCGGGTCCCGGTCAGCACGCTCGTCATCGGCGAGGGCGGCTCCGGCGGGGCCCTCGCGCTGGCCGCGCCGGGCAACACCTGGGCCACCGCGGACAGTTACTTCTCGGTGATCGCCCCGGAACTCGCGGCGGCGATCCTCAAGCGACCGCCCCAGGAGGTGGAGGCCACCGCCGACCAGCTGCGCATCCGCCCGCAGGACCTGGTGGACCTGGGCGTGGTCCGCGGCGTCGTCGACCCCGCGGACCAGCCCTGACCCGTCCCTGATCAGTCCTGACCCGTCCCTGACCAGCACCGTTCGGCCCTCACCGGCTCACGGCCACCGCCCGGACGATTCTCTGGGTGACCGAGCCGCCCCTGTCGTCGCGGGCCGAGGCCCGCAGGGAGACGTGGGCGGCGCCGCGCGGCACGGTCAGCGTGCCGTGCCAGGAGGCGCCCCGGCCGGCCGTCAGCGGCACCGCCCGCCAGGTCGCGCCGTCGTCGTACGACACCGCCAGCCGTCCGCCGCCGAGGGTTCCCGTGCCGGCCGCGCCCGCCAGGTAGGAGGCGCTCAGCCCGACCGGCAGACGCCGGCCGCCGGGCACCGCGCCGGCCAGGTCGGTGGGGACGTCGAAGGCCAGGTTGATCAGCGGCAGGACGGTCCAGTGGTCGGCCGGGGTGGCCGCCGACCGGAAGGTCCACTCGCTGTGCCCGCGGGTGGCGAGCCCCCAGCGCCCGGCGTCCAGGGCGGTGTCGGTGACCACCCGGTAGGTGTGCTCGTCGGCGGGCGCGTCCCGGACGTACGCCGCCGAGCCGGTGCCCCGGTCGACCTCGGTGCCGTCGAGGTGGACCGCGGTGGTCTGGCTCATCCCGCTGTCCTCGCTCCACACGTCGCCGAAGCCGGTGTGGTCGGGCCCGGAGTCGCCCCAGCCGGGGGTGTTCAGCTGGATCTGGTTTCCGGCGCGCTGTTGGCCCCAGCCGAGGCCGGTGCCCAGCCACGGGTGCCACACCGGGCGGAACCAGTCCAGCTCCGGCCGCGATCCGGCGTCGTAGCGGACCAGTCCGCTGCGCTCCTCCAGCGCACCGTCGCGCACGGTGACGGACTCGTGCCACAGCTGGCCGGGGCCGGTGGACACGTAGTCGGTGCGCTCGGCGGGCAGGCCGACGCGCTCCTGGAAGCCGAGGCCGAGCGGGAACCGGTCGGTGATCGCGTACCGGAACTCGCCGCCGCCCACCGGCTGCGCGGCGTGGAACCGCACGTGCAGCGCCGCCAGCCGGCGGCTGCCGGGGGCGTAGGTGAGGTCGCGGTCGGGGACGGCGCCCGGGTGGCCCTCGGACAGGTCGTACACGTAGCGCGCGTCACGGGTGCCGGTCATGTCGGCCGTGCCCGCCGCCCGCAGCCGCGCCGCGTCGGCCCGGCTCACCGTGGCGATCTGCAGCGGCCGTTCCGCGTTGTCGTCCGTGCCCCACCAGGCCGTCAGCCGGCCGGGCGCGTCGTCCGTCACGAACAGCGCCCGGGCGCCCGCCTCCTCGGCGGCACGGGCCAGGGCGGCCGGGTCGGCGCCGTCGGCCAGGTGCGCCAGCACCGCCTTGCCCGCCACCGAGGTGAACGGCCCGTCGCCGACGTCGGCCAGCGGCAGCCGCGTGCGGCCCTCGATCAGCGTGCCGCCCGCCTGGACGGTCGCCTCGCCGATCCCCCGGACCGTGAGCATCGGCTCGGCGAGCCGCCACACGGTCCGGTACTCGAACGCCCCCCGGGTGACCTTCCTCGTGGGCGCGGCGAAGACGCTGTCGTAGGCGAGGGGCACCTGCACGGCCTCGAACAGGTCGGCGCCGTCCCCGGTACGGCGGTACTCCATGAGGAGCTGACGGGTCTCGGTGCGCCGGCTCACGTCCGCCCGCACCTCGCGCAGCGTCCGCCCGTCGAGGGTGACGTCGCGGTCCCGGTCGAGCGTGACCTGGGGGGCGGCGAGGAAGCCGAGGCCGAGCGAGTCGGCGCCGTGGCTGCCGCGCACGTCCAGGAAGGAGGCCACGCTGTAGGTGCCGGGCGCCAGCCGCAGCCGCAGCGTGCCCGTGCCGTCGACGTGTGCCGGCCGGGCGTCCTCACCGGCGGCGAGCCGCTGCACGGTGAGGTCGGCGGCGGCGGGCGCCCCGGCGCGGTCCCTGACGTGGACGGTGAGCGTGTACCGCTCCTCCTCCTTGACCAGTCCGAACACGGTGTGCGCGACCGGCGTGCCGTCCGCCCCGGTGGCCACGATCTGCCCGCTGCTCTGACCGGCCGGGGCCGCGGCGGCGTCACCGGTGACGGTGGTCGACGCGGCGCCGTGCGCGGGGACGGTGAGGGCGGAGTCGGCCAGGGCGGCCGCACCGGCCGGACCGCCCCGCACCGACAGCGCCAGCCGCACGTCCGCGTCCGAGGAGTTGCGGTAGGTCAGGGTCCGGGTCACCGGCCGGTCCGCCTCGTAGGGCCAGCTGTGGAAGCCGAGGTCGGCGCTGCCGGTGGCGGTGATCCGGGCCCCGGCGGCGTCCGGCACGCTCACCCGCCCCGCGCCCAGCCGGTAGGGCGAGGCGTCCAGTTGCCGGGACGTCGACATCAGCGCGTCCTTCAGCCGCGCGCCGCTCCAGTCCGGGTGCGCCTCGGCGAGCAGGGCCGCGACCCCGGCGACGTGCGGGGTGGCCATCGAGGTACCGCTCATGGAGGTGTACGGGCCGGTGCCGGGCGTCAGCCGGGAGCGGGCGGCGAGGATGTCGACGCCGGGCGCCGAGAGGTCCGGCTTCAGGGCGCTGTCGCCGTAGCGGGGACCGGCGCTGGTGAAGTACGCGGCCTCGTCGGCGGAGTCGACGGCGCCGACGGTGAGGGCCGCGTCGGCGGCGCCGGGCGAGCTGATGGAGGACGGGGCGCCGGTGTTGCCGGCGGCGACGACGAAGAGGGCGCCGGTCTCGGCGGAGAGGGCGTCCACCGCCCGGGCCATGGGGTCGGTGCCGTCGCTGGGCTCGGTGGTGCCCAGGCTCATGGAGACGATCCGGGCGCGCACGTCCCGGGCGGCCCACTCCATGCCGGCGATGATCTGGGACTCGCTGCCCGAGCCCTCGTCACCGAGGACCTTGCCGACGGCGAGGGCGGCGCCGGGTGCCACGCCCTTCTCGGCGCCGCCGGACGCGCTGCCGCTGCCGCCGAGGGTGGAGGTGACGTGGGTGCCGTGGCCGTTGCGGTCGGCGGCGTCCTCCCCGTCGACGAAGCTCCTGGTGACCGTCACCCGGCCGGTGAGGTCGGGGTGCCCGGTGTCGGCACCGGTGTCGAGGACGGCGACGGTGACGCCCTTGCCGGTCAGGCCCGCGTCCCAGGCGGCCCGGGTGCCGATCTGGGCGTTGCTCTCCGCCATGTCGGCCCGCACCCGGCCGTCCAGCCAGACCTCGTCGACGGAGGAACCACGCGTGAAGGACCGCCAGAAGGTACGCCCCCGGCCGGCCTCCAGCGCGGCGCCGCCCAGGACGGCCAGGGTGCGGGTGCGCACGGCGCCGGCCGGGGCGGCGGCGCGGACACCCTTGCCGTAGGTCACGATCAGCGGCAGCGCGTCCGCCTTCGCGTCGGCGAGCCCCTGCCGGATCAGCGCGCTCACGTCGAACAGCCGCCGGTCCAGCCGGCCCGCCCGCAGGTACGGCAGTGCCTCGTCCGGTACGACGGTGAGGTCACCGCCGCTCGACCGGGTGCGCACGGCGCCGGTGGCCCCCGGCGGGCGGCGCACGGTGACCGTCCGCTTCCCGTGGCCGAGGCCGGTGACGGTCACCTTGTCGCCGGTGACGAGGGTGACGGTGGTAGGCGCGGTCTCGGCGGGTGATGCGGCGGTGGCGGCCGGGGTCCGCGGTGCGCCGGTGGCGCGGGCGGCGGCCGGGGCCGCCGGGAGCAGGGCCATCACCAGCCCCGCCGACAGCAGGGCCGCCCGGCGCCGGGCCGGCCGGTGCCCGGGTGATACGCGTCCGACTGGTCCTGTGGTCATCCACGCCTCTTCTCGTCCGAGTGGGCCGGGTGCGCCGGTGATCAGGTGCTCGTCAGTGCTCGTCCGTGCTCACCAAGTGCTCGACAGGCGCTGGGAAGAGTGTCACGGGGCTTGTGGTGCACGGGAGTTGCGAAGCGGTGGCGGGAAGGCGTCCTGGCAGGTTTCCGCCAACCCCGGTAGAACAGGGGGGAGTCGGGCACCGATCACGGACAGCCGCGGGTGGCACGGGGAGCGATGGACACCATGGGCAGACTGGTGGAGTTCGAGACCGAGGACGGCGCCCTGGTCGTCGTCGAGACCTCGGACGCCGTGGCCGGCTCCCGCCTGGTCTCCCGCGGCGACGGGCCCGCGGTGACGGCCGTCCGCACCTTCGAGGGCGCCCTGGACGGAGTGCGCGCGGCGGCCCAGTCCGCGCTCCGCGTCTTCCGCGACGGCGCCCTGCGCCCGGACTCCGTGGAACTGGAGTTCGGGGTGAAGCTGAGCGCGGAGGCCGGCGCGGTCATCGCCAAGGGCGCGGCGGAGGGACAGCTGGTGGTCCGGCTGAGCTGGAGCGGGCAGCGCGACGGCCTCGCCCCCGCGGCCGCACCACATCCGGACGCCCCGGGCGCCGACGCCACGCCGTAACGCGCACAAACCCCCCATTCAGCGGTGCCCCGGCCGGCCCCCCACGAAAGGCGCCCCCCGGCCCGCCCCCGGCAGGATGCGAGGAGAAGGCCCGCCGATCCGGCGGCGCCGCTCGGTCTGCGCACTCGGGAGGATCCGCCGTGACCGTCAGTCTGGAGCAGTTGCGCCGCTGCCATTTCGCCGTCGATCTCGGCGCGGCCCGTACCCGGGTGTACGTGCGGGGCGTCGGGCTGGTCGTCGACCAGCCCTCGGCCGCGGCCGTCAACACCCGCACCGGCGCCCTGATCGCCGTCGGTGAGTTCGCGGAGAAGATGACGGGCCGGACCCCGTCCTACATCAGGGTGGTGCGGCCGGTGTCGGGCGGCACGGTCGTCGACATCGAGATGGCCCAGCGCATGCTGCGCCACCTGCTCGGCGACAAGATGCGCCGCACGCTGCGCCGCAAGCCCCGGCTGCGCGCGGCGGCCTGCACGCCGCACGACGCCGATCCGCTGGCCCAGCGCGCGGCCATCGAGACGCTCGTCGGGCTCGGCGCGCGGCGGGTGGAGCTGGTGGACACCCTCATCGCGGCCGCCGTGGGCTGCGGGCTGCCCGTGGAGCGGCCCGAGGCCAGCATGATCATGGTGTGCGGCGCCGCCGCCACGCAGGTCGCCGTCCTCTCCCTGGGCTCGATCGTCACCGCCGAGCGCATCCCGGTGGGCGGCGAGGCCGTCGACCACGCGATCGTGCAGCACCTGCGGCACCAGCACGCGCTCATGCTGCCCAACCAGTCCATACGGCCGCTTCAGGTGGCCCTGTCCGGCAACGGCCTCAGTCCGCACGGACCGGCGTCCACGGAGATCCACGGGCGCGACGTGGCCACCGGGCTCGCCCGCAGTGTGCGGGTCGACACCGCGGCCGTGCGCAACGCCATCCAGACCCCGCTGACGGCCGTCCTCGACGGCATCGGCAAGGTGCTGCGCGCCTGCCCGCCCGATCTGGTGGCCGACCTCGCCGACCGCGGCATCATGATGGTCGGCGGCTCGGCCCTGCTGCCGGGCCTGGACCAGATGCTGCGTCAGGCCACCGGCATCCCCGTGCACATCGCCGAACGGCCCGACGTGTGTGCCGTGCAGGGCCTCGGCGCCATGCTGGAGGGCAGGATCGACCCCCTGGTGCTGAACCCGCTGGCCGCCTGAACGGGCCGCCGGCGGGCCGGGGGCACCCGGTCAGTACGGCAATATGCGCCCGGAGGGCGTTCTGCGGTCGATCTCCTGGCCGCGTGGCGCGGCTGGACGGCGGCTGACTCGAACACGGATCTGGCGTTCCATGACGCCCTCCTGACCCTCTGGTGACCCCGAAGCATCGTTCCGGAGCCATTACCCCGAAGCCGGTGCCCCGAAGCCGCCTTCCAGCCTCGTCGTCGTAGTCGCCGTGCGCATCGCCCGGGCGGAGGCGTCCGTTCTGGTCCCCGAGAGGGAGCCGCGGGGGTCTTCCTAGTCCCCGGGGAGGAGCCCGCCGGTGAGCAGTTGCGGGGCGAGTTCCCTGATCATGGCGTCGGTCCAGCGCATCTGCCGCAGTGTCCGGGGACGGCAGGCGCAGACCAGGTCGAGCAGCCGGGTGTCGTCGGTGGCGTGAGCGGCCTGCGCGAGCATCTGCCAGTAGAGGGAGTTGCCCGTGGCCGACAGATGCAGGTCGTGCAGGTCGTGCAGGAGCAGCAGTCCGGTCTCGGGGCGTCTGGTGAGGGCGCCGGCGGCCAGTTCGCGCAGCGCGGCCGCGACACCGTACGGCGGCCGGGCCGGTCTCGACAGGTCCAGGCCGTAGTGGCGGCCCGTGTCGGCGAGGCGGGCGCCGTGTTCGCGGGACCAGCGGGCGAGGTCGGTCGCGACGTGCAGGACCTCGTGGTCGGTGCGGTGCCGTTCGGCGGTGGCCAGCAGCTCCTTCTCCAGCCGCCGTTCGCCGTGGTGCAGCGCGCGCAGGGTGAGGGTGACACCGTTCACGACCCGCTCCCCTCTTCCCGGACGGGGGCGCCGGTGTCGTGGGTGGCGTACGCCGACGGGCCGCCGGCGGTGGGCGGGATGCCGTCGGGGCGGACGGGGGCGGAGGCGGTGGTGGTGGGGGCCGGTGCGGGGGTGCCGTCGCCGCGCGCGAACAGGCGGACCGAGGCGGCGGCCGCCTTGAACAGGGGCTGCTTGGAGACGGGGTCCCAGACGGTGGGCGTGGTCTCGTTGGCGGCGCGGCCGGTGAACCGGTCCGGTGGGCCGTGGCCGCCGGGGGTGTCCCAGTAGCCGTAGTGGACGGGCAGGAAGACCATGCCGTCGCGGATGGCGGTGACGCGCAGCAGGGCGCGGACCGCGCCGCGCGGCGTGGCCACCTCCACCAGGTCGCCCTCCGCGAGTCCCCGGGCGGTGGCCTCGGCGGCGGACAGCTCGGCCCACATGCCGGGGGCGGCGGCGGCGAGCTGGGGGACGCGGCCGGTGCTGCTCCGGGTGCGCACGTGGTAGAGGGTGTGCCCGGTGATCAGCTGGAGGGGGAACTCGGGTGTGCTGTCCTCGTGCGGCGGCAGGTACTCGGCGGCCCTGAGGACGGCCCTGCCGCCGGGTTCGCGGGAGCGGTACTCCTCCGGTCCGGCGCCGGCCCCGGTGACCAGGTCCTTGCCGTAGCCCTCGCACAGGTCCGGGTGGGTCCAGGGGAAGCCGTCGGTGCCCAGGCGCTCGGTGCCGTCCGGGGCGGCGGCGGTGCAGGGCCACGGGACGGCGGAGCCGTCGCGCAGCCGGTCGTGGCCGAGGCCGCTGTAGTCGCAGGGCCGCCCGGCGCTGCACCGCCGCCACGCCTCGAACGCGCCTTGCGGGTCCCGCCAGTTCACCAGCGGGCCGCCGTCCCGGTCGCGGAAGTCCATGCGGGCCGCGTAGTCGAGCAGGATGTCCAGGTCGGACCGGGCCTCACCGGGCGGCTCGACCGCCTGCTGCGCCAGGTGCACGGTCCGGTCGGCGCCGGTGAAGGTGCCGGTCTTCTCGCCCCAGCCGGCGGCGGGCAGCACCACGTCGGCGAGCTGCGCCGTCTCGGTGAGGAACAGGTCCTGCACGACGGTGAACAGCCGCTCCTGGGAGAGCACGGCCCGCACCCGGGACAGCTCGGGCAGGGACACGGCCGGGTTGGTGCCGGTGATCCACAGCATGCGCAGGGTGCCCTGCTCGGCATGGCGGAACAGCTGCATGACGTGCGTGGGCGGCACGTGGTGCGGGACGGTCCGCGCCTCGACGTTCCAGACCCGGGCCAGGTCGGCGACGTGGTTCTCGTTCCGCCAGTTGCGCAGCCCCGGCAGCCCGCCGTCGGCGCCGCACTCGCGGGTGCTGCGGGCCGTGGGCCGGCCGCTCAGCTGGAGCAGCCCGGCACCGGGGCGGCCCAGCATGCCCCGGACCAGGTGCAGGTTGTTGACCTGGACGGCCGCCGCGGTGGCCTGGTGGGACTGGTGGACACCGTGCAGGACGGTCGACAGCAGCCGCTCGGCGCCACCCAGCAGCTCGGCGGCCTCCTCGATCGCCGCGGCCGGTACGTCGCAGATCCGCGCGGCCCGGCGGGGCCCGCAGTCGCTCACCAGGGCGGCGAGTTCGTCGTAGCCGGTGGTGTGGGCCCGGACGAAGTCGTGGTCGACCCGGCCGGTCCGGATCACCTCGTGCAGCAGGGCGTTGAGCAGGGCCAGGTTGGTCCCGGCCCGGGGGGCGAGGTGGACCGCGGCGCGCCGGGCCACGGGGGTGGGGCGGGGGTCGACGCAGACCAGCCGGGGCGGTTCGGGCCCGGCCAGCCGGTCCAGCACCCGCATCCACAGCACGGGGTGCGTCTCGGCCATGTTGTGCCCGTACAGCGCGATCACGTCGGCGTGGTCCACGTCCGCGTACGACCCGGGCTGCGCGTCGCAGCCGAACGTCTCCTCCAGCGCCTCGGCGGCGGTCGCCGAGCACAGCCGGGTGCTGGCGTCCAGGTGCGGGGTGCGGATGCCGGCCCGGGCGACGACGGCGAGGGTGTAGCACTCCTCCAGCAGCAGCTGGCCGCCGGTGTAGAAGCCGATGGCCCCGGGCCCGCGCCGCGCCAGCAGCTCCCTGCTGCGCCGTACCACGCGTTCCATGGCCCGCTCCCAGTCGCACTCCACCAGCCGCCCGCCGTCGCGCACCAGCGGCCGGGTCAGCCGGTCCGGTGAGCCGGCCGCCTGCCAGCCGAAGAGGTCCGCGGGTCCGAGCCGGCCGCGGTTGACCCGGTCGGCGGCGCGTCCCCGTACGCCGGCGATCCGCCCGCCCTGCACCGCGATGTCCAGGCCGTCGCCGCCCGCGTGCAGCAGCGCGGCGGACGGCACCCACCGCTCCACCTCGTCCTCGGCCACCCCGGCGCGCAGCTGGGTGTCGGTGCGCACGGGCCACGGGGTGCCCGGACCGTAGGGGGTGCGCACCCCCCAGGGCTCCGCGATCCGGTCGGCCGAACCTCTCATCGGCGTACCTCCGTGCTCCTGGTCGTGTCCGGCCCGGGCCGCCGCCCGAGTACCCGGCCCGCCGCACGCCGCAACGTCGCGGGCGTCTGCGCCGGATGTGCCGGGGCGGATGTGCCGGGGCGGATGTGTCGGGGGCGGTCCGGTGGGGAACCCGCGTCGCGGTGCCGGTGGCCACAAAGCCCGCGTCGGGGGCGACGCGACGACACGGCCGGGAGGCGATGCCGGTGATCGCCGTCGATCCGACGGACAGCGCCTCGGTGCTGGCCGCCTTCGGCGCGCTGGGCGTGCTGGCGGTGATCTTCGCCGAGTCCGGCCTGCTGGTCGTCGGCTTCTTCCTCCCCGGGGACACCCTGCTGTTCCCGGCCGGTGTGCTGTGCGCGGCAAGCGGCGGGCAGCCGCCGCGGCTGGCGCTGTGGCAGGTGATGGTGTGCGGGGCCGTGGGCGCGGTGGCGGGAGGCCAGGTGGGCTACCTGCTCGGCCGGCACGGCGGACGGCCTCTGCTGGAGCGCACCTCCAGCCGGCGCCTGAAGGCGGCGACGGCCCGCGCGGAGCGGCTGCTGGCACGCTACGGCTACGGCAAGGCGCTCGTCATCGGCCGCTTCGTCCCGCTGCTGCGGACGGTCCTGCACCCGGTGGCCGGCGCCCTCGGCGTGCCCGTCCGGGCGTTCACCTGCTGGCAGGTCGTGGGCGGCGTGCTGTGGTCGCAGACCCTCATCCTCGCCGGCTACCTGCTGGGCGCGTCCTTCCCGCACCTGGAGAACTACCTGCTCCCGCTGATCGCCGCTGTCGTCGCCCTCTCCCTGCTCCCCCTGCTGGCGGAGGCCCGCCGGGCCAGGCGCGAGCGCCGCTCGGCATCCCGGTGAGCGGCGTGCCCCGCCGGGCCGCCGGTCATCACCTGCGGAGAACGACGCGAAGCGCCCGTACCTCCGGTCGTGCCGGGGGACGGGCGCTCGCGCAGCGGGCTCAGGTGTGGAGCTTCATGCCCTCGGGTGAGGTGAGGCCCTTGTCCGGGTGGGCACGGAACCCCGCCGTCCACGTGATGGGCGGGCGGGACGGGCCGTTGGGGCGCTGCCCCGTCAGTCCGGCGCGCACGGTGGACGCACCATGTCAGTACCTCGCTACTGTGCCGAGGCCGACTCCGCGGCCGGCGCGAGCAGTTCACCCGTCGCCGGGTCGATGCGGGGCGGGGCGACGGCATCGGGGCTGCCGGCCGCGCGGGCCTCTGTGGGCGCCTTCTCTGCATCAGGGACATGCACTGGTGGGGCGGGTGGGACTCGAACCCACGGCCGACGGATTATGAGTCCGCTGCTCTAACCGGCTGAGCTACCGCCCCATAGCGGCGTGTCGCGTACATGTGTGCGCGCCGTCTGCCGCAGCATAGCCGCTCATACGATCTCCTGCTTCGGATGGTCGGCTTCCCGCGGTCCCGCATGACCATGAGGACTGCGCCGCAGGCGGGGGCGGTTCCCGGGGACATGAAAAAGGACCCTCGAAGGGTCCTCGTTCAGCGTGCTCCCCCGACTGGACTCGAACCAGTAACCTGCCGGTTAACAGCCGGCTGCTCTGCCAATTGAGCTACGGAGGACCGAAGCTCCCCCGACTGGACTCGAACCAGTAACCTGCCGGTTAACAGCCGGCTGCTCTGCCAATTGAGCTACGGAGGATCGCTTCGTCTGCATCGAACGCACCTGCCTGGGTATTCGCCAGGGGGCGGGCGTCCGCTGCGACACATACATTAGCGCAAGCAGGGGGGTGCTTCGCCAATCGGTACCCCCGGCGCCGACGCCGCACCAGAGACCTACGCAAGGGAAGGGTGGCCGCCATGCGCTACCGGCTCACGTTCGTCGCCGGACTCGCCCTCGGTTACGTGCTGGGCACGAAGGCCGGGCGCGAGCGCTACGAGCAGCTGAAGAAATCGGCTCGTCAGATCTCGCACAACCCCGCGGTCCGCAACACCGCCGAGACGGCGGCACAACAGGGCCGCCAGTTCGCGGGCAAGGCACTGCACACGGTGAGCGACAAGGTCGGTGACCGCGTCCCGGCCTCGGTCGCCCAGCGCGTACGGTCCCTGCGCGACCGCAGCGTCAACGGCACGCCCGAGGACGACTGGGGCACCAGCACCACCTAACGGCGCCTTCCCGGCGCGAGCGGGTTTTTCCAGGGGCGGTTCAGGGCCGGTCGGCGGCCGTGAACCGCCCCCGCATGTCCGCCTCGAAGCGGGCGCGCAGCGGCGCGACCAGCGATGACGTGCCCGGGAGCGGAGGGCCGGCGACCGCTTGCGGCGCCCACCGGCCGACGCCGGCCCGGCGGTGCGGCAGAATTTCGGACATGGGGATAGTCGCCGGGCTGGACAGTGCGCCCGATTTCACTCGCATCGTCGTCTGTGACACCGACACGGGTGCCGTGCTCCGGCAGGGATACGCGCCGCATCCGGTGGACAGCCCGGAGGGCGGCGGGCGGCCGAGCGACGTGGACCCGCAGGCGTGGCTGCTGTCGCTCGGCGAGGCCGCCGGCGGCGGACTGCTGGAGGGCGTGCAGGCCATCGGGGTGTCCGCGCAGGCGAACGCCCTGATCCCGCTGGACGCCCAGGGCAACACCGTGCGCCCGGCGATCACCGGTGGCGACCGCCGGGCCCAGGTCGCCGCCGCCGACCTGATCGACGCGCTGGGCGGCCGGGAGGCCTGGGCGCAGGCCGTGGGCTCGGTCCCGCAGGCCGCCCAGCCGGTGACCAAGCTGCGCTGGCTGGCCCGCAGCGAGCCGGAGAGCGCCCGGCGGACCGCCGCGCTGCTCCAGGCGCACGACTGGCTGGTGTGGCAGCTGCTCGGCCGGCCGGCCCGCCGGACGACCGACCGGGGCGGGGCCTCGGGCACCGGCTACTGGTCCGCGGCCGGCGGCGGCTACCGCCCCGACCTGGTCGAGCTGGCGCTGGGGCACCAGGCCATGCTGCCGGAGGTGATCGGCCCCTCCGACGCGGCCGGTACGACGCCGGAGGGGCTGCTGATCTCCGCCGGGACCGGCGAGACGATGGCCGCCGCCTTCGGGCTCGGACTCGGCCTCGGGGACGCGGTCGTCTCGCTCGGGGCGTCGGGGTCCGTGATGGCCGTCCACCCGGAGGCGCTCGTCGACCGCTCCGGCATGATCACCTCCCTCGCCGACGCCACCGGGATGCACCTGCCGGTCGTCACCACCCTCAACGCGGTGCGGACCCTGCGCGGCACCGCCGAACTGCTCGGGCTGCCCGACCTGGAGGCGCTGTCGGAGCTGTCCATGAAGTCGACGCCGGGGGCGCACGGACTGGTGCTGCTGCCGTACCTGGAGGGTGAGCGCACGCCCAGCCTGCCGCACACCGCGGGCATGCTGGCCGGGCTGCGCCGGGAGTCGATGCGTCCGGAGCACCTGGCGCGGGCCGCCTTCGAGGGCATGCTGTGCGGGCTGGCCGACGCCCTGGACGTGCTGCGCGGGCGCGGCGTGGAGGTGCGGCGGATCTTCCTGCTGGGGCAGGCAGCCGAGCTGCCGGCCGTGCAGGCCGCGGCGCCCTCGCTGTTCGGCGTCCAGGTCGTCGTGCCGCAGCCCGCCGACTACGCGGCGATCGGCGCGGCTCGGCAGGCCGCCTGGGCGCTCGGTGTGTCGCAGGGCACGCTCGACCCGCGGACCCCGCCCGCCTGGCAGGGCGCGGCCGCGCAGGTCCTGGAGCCGGGCGAGGAGCTGGCGGTGGGTCAGGCGGTGCGGCAGCAGTTCGTGTCCGTGCGCGAACAGACCCATCCCGGGGCGTTCTCCATGTGAGGGACGACACGTATGGCCGTACGGGCGCTGCCGGCGGGTTAATGGGTTGAGGTAACGCGGGTGGAGTGACGGACGATAGGGGCCAGGGGCAGACCGCCCGCCCCTCTCACCCACTCCGAGAGACGTAGCGTGCTCATACGACTTCTGCGGACCTATCTCAGGCCCTACAAGAAACCCATCGCCCTGGTGGTGCTGCTGCAGTTCCTGCAGACCTGCGCCACCCTCTATCTGCCCACGCTGAACGCGCACATCATCGACAACGGTGTCGTGAAGGGTGACACGGGTTACATCCTGTCCTTCGGCGCCCTGATGATCGGCATCTCGCTGGCGCAGGTGGTGTGCAACATCGGTGCCGTCTACTACGGTGCCCGCACCGCCTCGGCCCTCGGCCGGGACGTACGGGCCGCCGTCTTCCACCGCGTCCAGTCCTTCTCGGCGCGCGAGGTGGGCCAGTTCGGGGCGCCCTCGCTCATCACCCGTACGACCAACGACGTACAGCAGGTCCAGATGCTGGCCCTGATGACGTTCACCCTGATGGTGTCGGCGCCCATCATGTGCGTGGGCGGCATCGTGCTGGCGCTGGGACTGGACGTGCCGCTGTCCGGGGTGCTGGTCGGGGTCGTCCCGGTGCTCGGCATCAGCGTGACGCTGATCGTGCGCCGGCTGCGGCCGCTGTTCCGCACCATGCAGGTCCGGCTGGACACGGTGAACCGGGTGCTGCGCGAGCAGATCACCGGCAACCGGGTGATCCGCGCCTTCGTCCGCGACGAGTACGAGCAGCGGCGGTTCGGCCGGTCCAACACCGAGCTGACGGAGATGCAGCTCGCCACCGGCCGGATGCTCGCGCTGATGTTCCCGATCGTGATGACGGTGGTGAACCTGTCGTCGATCGCGGTCGTCTGGTTCGGCGCGCACCGCATCGACAGCGGCGGTATGGCCATCGGCGACCTGACCGCGTTCCTGGCCTATCTGATGCAGATCGTCATGAGCGTGATGATGGCCACCTTCATGTTCATGATGGTGCCGCGCGCCGAGGTGTGCGCCGAGCGCATCCAGGAGGTCCTGAGCACCGACTCCAGCGTGGTGGCGCCCCTGGCGCCGGTCACCGAGCTGCGCCGCCACGGCCACCTGGAGCTGCGCGGGGCGGGCTTCCGCTACCCGGGTGCCGAGGAGCCGGTGCTGCGCTCCGTGGACCTGGTGGCCCGGCCGGGCGAGACCACCGCCGTGATCGGCTCCACCGGCAGCGGCAAGTCGACGCTGCTCGGGCTGGTGCCGCGGCTGTTCGACGCCACCGAGGGCGAGGTGCTCGTCGACGGCGTCGAGGTGCGGGAGATCGAGGCGCACCTGCTGGCCCGGACGGTCGGTCTGGTGCCGCAGAAGCCGTACCTGTTCGCCGGCACCGTCGCCACCAACCTGCGCTACGGCAACCCCGACGCCACCGACGAGGAGCTGTGGCACGCGCTGGAGGTGGCGCAGGCCAAGGACTTCGTGACCAAGCTGGAGGGCGGGCTCGACGCGCCGATCGCGCAGGGCGGCACCAACGTCTCCGGCGGTCAGCGCCAGCGGCTGGCCATCGCCCGCACGCTGGTGCAGCGCCCGGAGATCTACCTCTTCGACGACTCCTTCTCCGCGCTCGACTACGCCACCGACGCGGCCCTGCGCGCGGCGCTCGGCCGGGAGACGGCGGAGGCGACCGTCCTGATCGTCGCCCAGCGCGTGGCCACCATCCGGGACGCCGACCGGATCATCGTCCTGGACGAGGGCCGGGTGGTCGGCACCGGCCGGCACCACGAGCTGATGGCGGACAACGAGACCTACCGGGAGATCGTGCTCTCCCAGCTCACGGAAGCGGAGGCTGCCTGATGGCCGGGCCCATGGGACGCATGATGGCCGGGGGCGGGCCCGACCAGCGCTCGATGGACTTCAAGGGGTCGGGCAAGCGGCTCGTCGCCCGCTTCCGGCCCGAACGGGCCACCATCTACGGGCTGCTGCTGTGCGTGGTGGTCAGCGTCGGGCTGAACGTGGTCGGGCCGAAGATCCTGGGCCGGGCCACCGACCTGGTCTTCGCGGGCATCGTCGGGCGGCAGATGCCGGCCGGGGCCACCAAGGAGCAGGTGCTCGACTCCATGCGGGCGCGGGGCCAGGGCTCCGTGGCGGACATGCTGGGCAGCACCGACTTCACCCCCGGCCAGGGCATCGACTTCACGGCCGTCGGGCACGTCCTGCTGATCGCCCTGGGCACCTTCCTCGTCGCCGGCCTGCTGATGGCGGTGGCGACGCGGCTGGTCAACCGGGCCGTCAACCGCACGATGTTCCGGATGCGGCAGGACGTGCAGAGCAAGCTGTCGCGGCTGCCGCTGTCGTACTTCGACAAGCGCCAGCGCGGCGAGGTGCTGTCCCGGGCGACCAACGACATCGACAACATCGGGCAGACCCTCCAGCAGTCGATGGGCCAGCTCATCAACTCGGTGCTCACCATCATCGGTGTGCTGGCCATGATGTTCTGGGTGTCCTGGCTGCTCGCCCTGGTGGCTCTGGTGACCGTGCCGCTGTCGTTCGTCGTCGCCACCCGCGTCGGCAAGCGGTCGCAGCCGCACTTCGTGCAGCAGTGGCGCACCACCGGCAAACTGAACGCGCACGTCGAGGAGATGTACACCGGGCACGCCCTGGTGAAGGTGTTCGGGCGGCAGGAGGAGTCGGCCCAGCAGTTCGCCGAGCAGAACGAGGCGCTGTACGAGGCCGGATTCCGGGCGCAGTTCAACAGCGGGGTCATGCAGCCGCTGATGATGTTCGTGTCGAACCTCAACTACGTGCTGGTCGCGGTCGTCGGCGGACTGCGGGTGGCGTCCGGCTCGCTGTCCATCGGTGACGTGCAGGCGTTCATCCAGTACTCCCGGCAGTTCTCCATGCCGCTGACGCAGGTCGCGTCGATGGCGAACCTGGTGCAGTCGGGCGTCGCCTCGGCCGAGCGGGTCTTCGAACTCCTGGACGCGGAGGAACAGGAGGCGGACCCGGTAGCGGGCGAGCGGCCGGCGGAGCTGCGCGGCCGGGTGGCGCTGGAGCACGTGTCGTTCCGGTACGACCCCGAGAAGCCGCTGATCGAGGACCTGTCGCTGAAGGTGGAGCCCGGTCACACGGTGGCCATCGTCGGCCCGACCGGCGCCGGCAAGACCACGCTGGTCAACCTGCTGATGCGGTTCTACGAGGTGTCGGGCGGCCGGATCACCCTCGACGGGGTGGACATCGCGCGGATGTCCCGGGACGAGCTGCGCGCCGGGATCGGCATGGTGCTTCAGGACACCTGGCTGTTCGGCGGCACCATCGCGGAGAACATCGCCTACGGCGCCGCGCGGGAGGTCACCCGCGGGGAGATCGAGGAGGCGGCGCGGGCGGCCCACGCGGACCGGTTCGTGCGCACCCTGCCCGACGGCTACGACACCGTGATCGACGACGAGGGCTCCGGCGTCAGCGCCGGTGAGAAGCAGCTGATCACCATCGCGCGGGCGTTCCTGTCCGACCCGGTGATCCTGGTGCTGGACGAGGCGACGAGTTCGGTGGACACCCGCACCGAGGTGCTCATCCAGAAGGCGATGGCCAAACTCGCGCACGGGCGGACCTCGTTCGTGATCGCGCACCGGCTGTCGACCATCCGGGACGCGGACACGATCCTGGTGATGGAGAACGGCGCGATCGTCGAACAGGGCGCGCACGCCGAGCTGCTGGCCGCGGACGGCGCCTACGCCCGGCTGTACCAGGCGCAGTTCGCGCAGGCCGTGGCCGAGGTCGACTGAGCGGACCGCCCCCGGGGCCGGGATGCCGCCCCGTCCGTCCGTGCCGCCCCGCGGCCCGGGCGGACGGGTCCCGGGACCCCGGACCCGCGTCCGGGTTTCTAGTCCAGGTAGCCCCTGAGCTGGTCGGCGAAGGCGTGGTCGCGGAGTTTGTTGAGGGTCTTGGACTCGATCTGCCGTATCCGCTCCCGGGTCACGCCGAAGATGCGGCCTATCTCCTCCAGAGTGCGAGGGCGGCCGTCGACCAGGCCGTAGCGCAGCTGGACCACCTTGCGCTCCCGCTCCCCCAGCGTCGACAGCACCGCCTCCAGGTGCTCGCGCAGCAGCAGGAAGGCCGCGGACTCCACGGGGCTGGTGGCGTCGCCGTCCTCGATGAGGTCACCGAGGGCGACGTCGTCCTCCTCGCCGACCGGGGCGTGCAGGGAGACCGGTTCCTGGGCCAGCCGCAGTACCTCGCCGACCCGCTCGGGCGCCAGTTCGAGGTGGGCGGCGACCTCTTCCGGGGTCGGTTCGCAGCCGCGCTCCTGGAGCATCCGCCGCTGCACCCGTACGACGCGGTTGATCAGCTCCACGACGTGGACGGGGACGCGGATGGTGCGGGCCTGGTCGGCCAGCGCCCGGGACATGGCCTGCCGGATCCACCAGGTGGCGTAGGTGGAGAACTTGTAGCCGCGGGCGTAGTCGAACTTCTCCACCGCCCGGATCAGCCCGAGGTTGCCCTCCTGCACCAGGTCGAGCATGGTCAGGCCGCGGCCGATGTACCGCTTGGCGACGGAGACCACGAGCCGCAGGTTGGCCTCGATCAGGCGCCGCTTGGCCATCCGGCCCAGCACCACGAGCCGGTCCAGGTCGTGGGCGAGCCTGCTGTCCAGGTCGGGCGTGGTGCTGAGCTTCTCCTCCGCGAACAGGCCGGCCTCGACCTTGCGCGCCAGGTCGACCTCCTCGGCCGCGGTGAGCAGCGGGATGCGGCCGATCTCCCGCAGGTACTGGCGGAACAGGTCGGAGGAGGGGCCGCCGGTGTCGGCGGATCGGGCGACGGGCGCCTCGGCCTCGGCGGGCTCGTCCTCGATGACCGGGGTGACCGCGTCGGCCTCAGTGACCTCGGTGACCTCGGCGGCTTCGGCCGGCTCGGCGGGCACCGCCGCCTCGGGCACCGCCGCCTCGGGTTCCGCGGCCTCGGCGGCGTCCGGGGCCTCGCCGGCCTCCGGGTGGCGGGCGGCGTGGCTCTGCGGGGGTACGGCACGGGAGCCGCCGGTCCCGCTGTGCGTGCCGGTGCTGGTGCTCGTGCCGGTGCTGGTGCTCGTGCTGGTGCGGGTGGCGCTCGTACTGCCGTCGGTCTGGCTGAGGGTCCGGGTCTGCACGGGGGCGACCTCCAGGATGATCGCTGCTGAGGCGTGCGGCAGCGGTACGTGGGGGGCGGAGTCGACGGCCTCGCCGCTGTCCGTCCCGTACGCGATGAGGGGCACGGCGGGGGTGTGGGACCCGTGAGGGACGGGCCGGCCGTGCTCCGAGGACTCAGGCACCGCCCCCAGTGTGGGGGACGACGCATCTCCGCCACGAGGGGCGTGCGGTGACTTTTTGCGTCCGGTCCGTGACCGACTGGTGATCCCGGGTGCGGGCGGGAGGGCTCAGAGGGCCGCAGCGCCCCGCTCGCGCAGCGCCTGCCCGTACTGCTGGAGCACCCACAACTCGTTCTGCACCGCGGCCAGATGAGCCGGGTCGGCGCCGGTGCCCAGGCGGGTGAGGGTGGACTGGATGTCCTGGATGCGGCGGTCGACGGCCCGGCGGCGGACCCAGACCAGCTGCTCACCGGCGTAGGCCTCGTCGACCGTGCGGCGCATGATCGCCTCGACCGCCAGCTCGGTCACCATCGCCCGGACCGCGTCGTCGGGCGCCGCCTCCCGGACCCGGACCAGGTACTCCTGGGCGTCCTGGACGCCGTACTCGACGCCGCCGGCGTCCATGACCGCCTGGCGTACGGCGGCGTAGGGGGCGGCGGTGAACTCGTCGATGCCGTACGCGTCGAACGCCGGGCAGACCAGCTCGGGGCGCTGGAGGGCCAGCTTGAGCAGTTCCCGCTCGGTGGCGTAGACGGGGTTGCGGAGGTTGAGCGCCGGGCCGGCGGCGGAGCGCGGCGCCGACGGCTCGTAGCCCTGCCGGGGGCCGGGCGCGGGGGCCGGGCCGCGGCCGCCCCGGTCGCGGGCCCAGCGGGCCAGCTGGGCCACCCGCTTGACCACGAACTGGGTGTCGAGGATGCCGAGCATGCCCGCGAGCTGCACGGCCACCTCGTGCTGGGCGCCGGTGTTCTTGATCCGCGCGACGACGGGCGCCGCCTCGTCCAGCGCGGCGGCCCGGCCGGCGGGGGTGTCGAGGTCGTAGCGGGCGACGATCTGGCGCAGCGCGAACTCGAACAGCGGGGTGCGGGGCACGACCAGGTCGGCGACCGCCTCGTCGCCCTTGGCCAGCCGCAGGTCGCAGGGGTCCATGCCGTCGGGGGCGACGGCGATGTAGGTCTCGGCGGCGAACTTCTGGTCGTCCTCGAAGGCGCGCAGGGCCGCCTTCTGCCCGGCGGCGTCGCCGTCGAAGGTGAAGATGACGCGGGCGCTGCCGTTGTCCATCAGCAGCCGGCGCAGGATCTTGATGTGGTCGGTGCCGAAGGCGGTGCCGCAGGTCGCGATGGCCGTCGTCACCCCGGCGAGGTGGCAGGCCATGACGTCCGTGTAGCCCTCGACGACCACCGCGTGACTCGTCTTGGCGATCTCCTTCTTCGCCAGGTCGATGCCGTAGAGGACCTGGGACTTGCGGTAGATCGCCGTCTCGGGCGTGTTGAGGTACTTGGGTCCGTTGTCGCTGTCGTAGAGCTTGCGGGCGCCGAAGCCGACGACCTCGCCGCCGATGTCCCGGATGGGCCACATCAGACGGCCCCGGAAGCGGTCGATGGGACCGCGGCGGCCCTCCTGGGAGAGGCCGGAGAGGACCAGTTCCTTGTCGGTGAAGCCCTTGCCGCGCAGGTAGCGGGTGAGGTGGTCCCAGCCCTGGGGGCTGTAGCCGACGCCGAAGTGCACGGCGGCGGCCTGGTCGAAGCCGCGCTCGGCCAGGAACACCCGGCCGGCCTCGGCCTCGGCGCCGGTGGCGAGCTGCTCGGCGTACCACTGGGCGGCGACCTTGTGGGCCTCGACCAGGCGGATGCGCTCGCCGCGCTGGTGGGCGGGGTTGTAGCCGCCCTCCTCGTAGCGCAGGGTGATGCCGGCCTGGGCGGCGAGCCGCTCGACCGCCTCGGAGAAGGAAAGGTGGTCGACCTTCATCACGAACGTGATGGTGTCGCCGCCCTCCTGGCAGCCGAAGCAGTGGAAGAGTCCCTTGCCGGGGCTGACCTGGAAGGACGGCGACTTCTCGTCGTGGAAGGGGCACAGGCCCTTGAGGTTGCCGCCGCCCGCGTTGCGCAGCTGGAGGTACTCGGACACCACGGCGTCGATCGGGACCGCGTCCCGTACCGCCTTCACGTCCTCGTCGTTGATCCGTCCTGCCACGCGTGAAGTCTACGGGGGCGGACCGACACTCACGGGACGAGGCTTTCCAGGGGCACGTGCGGGTCCGCCAGGGCGTCGGTGTCCACCCGGGCCCGGGAGCGGACCAGGCGCTGGATGTGCTCGGTGACGTCCCACACGTTCACGTTCATCCCGGCCAGCACACGCCCCTGCGCCACCCAGAACGCGATGAACGCCCGCTTGCCCGCGTCGCCGCGGATCACCACCTCGTCGTACGACCCCGGCGGCGCCCAGCCGCTGTACTCCATGCCCAGGTCGTACTGGTCGGAGAAGAAGTAGGGCACGCGGTCGTAGGTGACCTCCTTGCCGAGCATCGCCCGGGCCGCCGCCGGACCTCCGTTGAGCGCGTTGGCCCAGTGCTCCACGCGCAGCCGGGTGCCGAACAGGGAGTGCGGGAAGGAGGCCACGTCACCGGCCGCGTGGATGTCGGGGTCGGAGGTGCGCAGCCGCTCGTCGACGACGATGCCGCCGCCGTGGGCGCGGTCGGCGATCTCCAGGCCGGCCGCCTCCGCGAGGCCGGTGCGGGGCGCCGCGCCGATCGCCGCGAGCACGTCGTGCGCCGGGTGCTCCTCGCCGTCGTCGGTGCGGGCGGCCAGCACCACGCCGTCCTGGCCGACGATCTCGGTGAGCGTGACCCCGAAGCGGAAGCGGACGCCGTGCTCGCGGTGCAGCTCGGCGAAGACGTTGCCCAGCTCGGGGCCGAGGACGCCGTGCAGCGGGGTCGGCTCCGGTTCGATGACGGTGACCTCGGCGCCGTACTCGCGGGCCGCGGCCGCCACCTCCAGGCCGATCCAGCCGGCGCCCGCGATCACGAGGTGCCCGTTGTCCCGGCCGAGCGCGGCGAGGACGCCTTTGAGCCGCTCGGCGTGCGCGAGCCGGCGCAGGTGGTGCACGCCGGCCAGGCCGGTGCCGGGGATGTCGAGGCGGCGGGGCTCCGCGCCGGTGGCCAGCAGCAGCTTGTCGTAGTGGACGACCGTGCCGTCGTCGCCGAAGCGGACCGTCCTCGCGGCGCGGTCGACGGCGTCGACGGTCTGGCCGAGGTGCAGCTCGATGTCGTGCTGCGCGTACCAGGCGGGCTCGTGCACGAAGACGCTGTCGCGCTCGTCCTTGCCCATCAGGTAGCCCTTGGACAGCGGGGGCCGCTCGTAGGGGTGGTCGCGTTCGTCGCAGATCAGTATCACCCGGCCGGTGAAGCCCTCGGCCCGGAGCGTCTCGGCCGCCTTCGCACCGGCGAGTCCGCCTCCGACGATGACGAATGTCTGGTCCGCGTCGACCACTTGATGCCTCCTCGTAAGGGTGCCGCCACATGCCGCGGGTGCCGCCGCATCGCCTGCCCCAGGCGAGCGTCCCGCACGCAGCGTGATGCGGGAAGAGGGAGTGACCCGATCAGGCCACGCAGGGTCACGTTTCCTTCACGCCCGCCCCGTCAGTCTCGCGTGTGACGAGCGGGCGGCGGCGTCGGTGAGGGAGGCGATCTGGTCGACGATCACCCGCTTGCGGGCGTGGTCGTCGGGCGCCGCGTCGAACAGCGCGCGGAACTGCGGCTCCAGACCGTCCGGGGCGCGGGCGGTGAGCGCCTCGGCCAGCTCGGCGACGACCACCCGCTGGTCGGCGCGCAGCCGCTCCTGCTCGGCGCGCTGCATGACGTAGCGGTCGGCGACCGCCTTGAGGACGGCGCACTCCATGCGGGCCTCGCGCGGTACGACGAGTTCGGCGCCGTACCGGGTGAGCCGGCCGCCGCCGTACGCGGCGCGGGTGGCGCCCTCGGCGGCCAGGCAGAAGCGGCCGATGAGCTGGCTGGTGGCGTCCTTCAGCCGGGCCTGCGCGACGGCCGTGCCGTCGTAGCCGTGCGGCCACCACTCCTGGTCCTGGAGGCGGTCGAGGGCGGCGGCGAGTTCCGCCGGGTCGGTGTCCGCGGGCACGTACCGGCTGACCGCGACCGCGAAGACCGCCTGACGCTCGGGTTCCGCTTGCAGGCAGCCCGGGTCGATGTGCCCGGCGTGCAGGCCGTCCTCGACGTCGTGCACCGAGTACGCCACGTCGTCCGACCAGTCCATGACCTGCGCCTCGAAGCAGGTCCGGGTGCCCGGCGCCTCCTTGCGGACCCAGTCGAAGACCGGGCGGTCGTCCTCGTACACCCCGAACTTCCGCGAGCCGGGGTCGGTGGGGTGGGCGCCGCGCGGCCAGGGGTACTTGGTGGCCGCGTCGAGGGTGGCCCGGGTGAGGTTCAGGCCGACGGAGCCCTCGGCGGTGAACCGCTTGGGCTCGATGCGGGTGAGCAGCCGCAGCGACTGGGCGTTGCCCTCGAAGCCGCCGCAGTCGTCCGCGAACTCGTTCAGCGCCTGCTCGCCGTTGTGCCCGAACGGGGGGTGGCCGAGGTCGTGGGAGAGGCAGGCCGCCTCGACGAGGTCGGGGTCGCAGCCGAGGGCCGCGCCCAGTTCCCGGCCGACCTGGGCGCACTCCAGCGAGTGCGTGAGGCGGGTGCGGGGGCTGGCGTCCCAGGCCGGGCTGCGGGTGCCGGGGGTGACGACCTGGGTCTTGCCGGCCAGCCGGCGCAGCGCCGCGCTGTGCAGCACGCGCGCGCGGTCGCGCTGGAAGGCGGTGCGGCCGGGGCGTTTGTCCGGCTCGGGCGCCCAGCGTTCGGCTGACGCCGGGTCATAGCCGGTACGGGACGAGGGTGCGGTGCCGGTGCCTTCCATACCTCGACAGTAGACGTCGGCGGTGACAATCGGTCGGCGGCGGTCGCGCGCGCGTGGCCGGTCAGGCCGAGGCCAGCGCCCCCGCGGCCGGCTCCAGCGGGGCCGCCAGTGCCTGGTCGTAGCGGTGCAGGACCAGGCGGGCCAGCGCCGGGTGGGCGCCCAGCGGGGCCGCGGCCACCCCGGGGGCGGCCTGCGCGCACTGGGTCGCGAAGCGGCCGGGGGCGGTGAAGCAGGAGGCGACGGCCACCCGGTGGCGGCCGCGGGCGGCCAGGGCGCGCAGGGCCGTGGGGACCGCGGGGGCGGCCGCCGAGGCGTAGGCGGGGATGACCGGCACGCCGAGCCGGGCGGCGAGGAGGCGGGCGGTGCGCCGGGTGTCGGCGGCCGAGTCCGGGTCGCGGGAGCCGGCGGCGGCCAGCACGACCGCGCTCTCGCGTCGCGCGGCCTCGTCCGCCGGGGGGCGCCAGCCCGCCTCGGTCAGGCGGGCGTGCAGGGTCTCGGCGAGCAGCGGGTGCGGGCCGAGCGGGGCGGCCACGCGGGTGCGCGCCGGGGACGCCGCGGCCAGTTCCGGGATGTCGTGCTTGACGTGGTAGCCGCGGGCCAGCAGCAGCGGTACGAGGACGGCGTGGGCGGCGCCGAGCCGGTCGAGGGTGTCCGGGAGCAGCGGTTCGTTCAGCTCGATGTGGCCCAGGTGGACCGGGACGCCGGGGCGCAGCCGCCGTACCCGCTCGGCGAGGGCCCGGACGGTGTGCGGCGCGCGCGGGTCGCGGCTGCCGTGGGCGACCAGGACCAGCGCGGGCGGCGCGGTCCGGCGCCGGCCGGCCGGCGGGACCGGGGCGGTGCCGGTGCCGGGCCGGTGACCGGGGGTGCCGCCGCGCGGGGCGCGGGGGCCGCCGGGGAAAGGGGTGGACGCCGTCATGCGACGATCCTGCCGTGTGCAGGTTGCGCTCCCGTTGCCCGGCCGTCACGGGTGTTTTCCGGGCCTTCACGGCGCCGGGCCGCCCGCTGTGAGGCGCCGCGGAGAACCGGATCACCGCGGTACGCGTCCTCCCTGACCGGACGCGCACCGCCGCCGGCCGGGGGCCGGCGAACCGTTTCGGCAGGACTGGGGGACACGGAATGAGGATCGGCCGACCGCGGCTGCCGCGCACGCGGACCGGGTGGCGCAGGCTGGTGCGGGCCGTGGTCGCGGGGTGCGTGCTGGCACTGCTCCCGGCCACCTGGCTGCGTCTGTCGACGGCCGGCCGGCTGCACTCCGCGGCGGACGTGCCGCGCGCCGACGTCGCCGTGGTGTTCGGGGCGGGGCTGTGGCAGGGCGAGCCGTCGCCGTACCTGGCGCACCGGCTGGACGCGGCGGTGACGCTGTACCGCACCGGACGGGTGAAGGTGCTGCTGGTCACCGGGGACAACAGCCGCCGGGACTACGACGAGCCGGACGCCATGCGCGCCTACCTCACCGCGCGCGGTGTCCCCGCTTCCCGCGTGGTCGGCGACTACGCGGGCTTCGACACCTGGGACTCCTGCGTGCGCGCCAAGCGGATCTTCGGTGTCGACCGGGCCGTCCTGGTCAGCCAGAGCTTCCACATCCGCCGCGCGGTCGCCCTGTGCGAGGCGGCGGGCGTCGACTCCTACGGCGTGGGCGTCGACGACCGGCACGACACCACCTGGTACTACGGCGGCGCCCGTGAGCTGTTCGCGGCGGGCAAGGCGGCCCTGGACGCGACGCTGCGGCCCGGGCCCCGCTTCCTGGGCCCGAAGGAGCCGGGAGTGGCGAAGGCCCTGGCCGACGGCCGCTGAACCGTCCCCTCCCGCCTCACCTCACCGCGCCGCACCGGCGGCGGGGAGGCCGCCGTCCCGGCCGTGTAACAGGATCCCGACACGGCGCGTAACACGGGCGACGCACGCTGAACGGCATGCGGAACACCGTCACGCCCACGCACTGCCCGTACTGCGCCCTGCAGTGCGGGATGAACCTCGCGCCCGCCCCGGACGGGACCGTCGAGGTGCGCGAGCGCCCGGACTTCCCGGTGAACCGGGGCGCGCTGTGCGGCAAGGGGCGTACGGCCGCGCAGGTGCTGTCACCCGCGGTGCGGCTGACCTCGCCGCTGGTGCGCCGCGGCGGCACGCTGGTGCCCGCCTCCTGGGAGGAGGCCCTGGACCGGATCGCCGGAGAGCTGTCACGCGCGCGTGCGGCGTACGGCGCGGACGCGCTCGGCGTGTTCGGGGGCGGCGGGCTGACGAACGAGAAGGCGTACGCGCTCGGCAAGTTCGCGCGGGTGGTGCTGGGCACCTCGCAGATCGACTACAACGGCCGCTTCTGCATGTCCTCGGCCGCGGCCGCCGGCACGAAGGCGTTCGGCCTGGACCGGGGGCTGCCGTTCCCGCTGGAGGACATCCCGCGGACCGGCTGTGTGATCCTGGTCGGCTCCAACCTCGCCGAGACCATGCCGCCGTCCCTGCGCTTCTTCAGCGAACTGCGGGACAACGGCGGCACGCTGATCGTCGTCGACCCGCGCCGGACCAGGACCGCCGAGCAGGCCGACCTGCACCTCGCGCCCCGGCCCGGCACCGATCTCGCCCTGGCGCTCGGCCTGTTGCACCTGATCGTGGCCGAGGGCCGCACCGACGAGGCGTACATCCGGGCACGCACCACCGGCTGGGCGGAGGCCCGGGCGGCGGCGATGGCGCACTGGCCGGAGGAGGTGGAGCGGATCACGGGGGTGTCCGTTCCGCAGCTGCGGCAGGCGGCCCGGATGTTCTGCGAGCCTGAGAACGCCATGGTGCTCACCGCCCGCGGCCCCGAGCAGCAGTCCAAGGGCACCGACACCGTCGGCGCGTGGATCAACCTCTGCCTGGCGACCGGCCGGGCGGGCCGCCCGCTGTCCGGGTACGGCTGCCTGACCGGGCAGGGCAACGGGCAGGGCGGCCGCGAGCACGGCCAGAAGGCCGACCAGCTGCCCGGTTACCGCAAGCTCGACGACCCGGCGGCCCGGGCGCACGTGGCCGAGGTGTGGGGCGTGCACCCGGACAGCCTGCCCGGCCCGGGCCGCAGCGCCTACGAACTGCTGGACGCGCTCGGCGGGGACGTCCGCACCCTGCTGCTCATGGGCTCCAACCCGGTGGTGTCGGCGCCGCGGGCCGCGCACGTCGAGGAGCGGCTGCGCTCGCTGGACTTCCTCGCCGTCTGCGACGTCGTCCTGTCGGAGACGGCGGCCCTCGCCGACGTCGTCCTGCCGGTCACCCAGTGGGCCGAGGAGACGGGCACCACGACCAGCATCGAGGGCCGGGTCCTGCTGCGCCGCCGGGCCGTGTCCCCGCCCGACGGCGTGCGCGGCGACCTGGAGGTGCTGCACGAACTCGCCGCCCGGCTGGGCGTGGAGAAGGGGTTCCCGACCGACCCCGAGGAGGTCTTCGACGAGCTGCGCCGGGCCAGCGCGGGCGGCCCGGCGGACTACTCGGGCATCACCTACCGCCGGCTGGCCGAGGAGAACGGGGTCTTCTGGCCCTGCCCGGCGCAGCCGCACCCCGCACAGGCGCACCCCGCCCAGGCGTACCCGGCGGACGCCGGTCGCGGTGAGCCCGGCGCGGACCCCGCCGCCGCGCACCCGGGCACCCCGCGTCTCTTCCTCGACCGCTTCGCCACCGAGGACGGCCGCGCGCGCTTCGTCGCCGTGAGCCACCGGCCGCTCGCCGAGGAGCCGGACGCCGAGTACCCGCTGCTGCTGACCACCGGCCGGGTGGTGGCCCAGTACCAGTCCGGCGCCCAGACCCGGCGGGTGGCCGAGCTGAACGCGGCCGCGCCCGGCCCCTTCGTCGAGCTGCACCCCCGCCTCGCCGCCCGGCTCGGCGCGGCGGACGGCGACCCGGTGGCCGTCGTCTCCCGCCGGGGGCGTGCGGTGGCGCCGGCCCGGATCACCGCGGCCATCCGCCCCGACACCGTCTTCATGCCCTTCCACTGGCCGGGCGAGGGCCGCGCCAACACCCTCACCAACCCCGCCCTCGACCCCACCTCGCGGATGCCGGAGTTCAAGGCGTGCGCGGTCCGCGTCGAGACGGTGGACGGCCCGGCGGCCGCCTAGGACCTCTCGTCCGGATCGGACCGCCTGCCCCGCGTCCCCGTGTCCTGCCGGGCCGTCACCCGTTCACCGGCGCCGGCCGCTCCATTCGTGTGCTCTTGCGGCCTCCCGTCCGCCGCACCCGGGTGCGCGCCCGTGACCTGGCGCGATCCCCGCGCCGATCGCCCGTGTGGAGGCGGGCCGGTGACACCCGTTCATCCCATTCCTGACGGACCCTCAGCAAGCGGGCCGGGCCGAGTGCCACTTACCTCGGAAGGGCAGGGGCGCGCCCCCTGCACGACTCGGACGAGTTCTAGCTAGGGAGCACCATGCGACGCACCGCCCGTCTGCTGAGCGGTACCGCGCTGGCCGTCGCGGCGGCGGGCCTCGCCACCGCACCCGCGTACGGCGGTGCCCCCGGCCGCCTGGACGTCTACCCCACCACCGCGGTGCCCGGCGCCCAGGTGACGGTGAACACGGCGGACTGCGGCGCCGAGGGCACGGCGCTCGGCGACGCGGGCGCGGTCGGCGCCGGGACGTTCACCCTGGCACCCAGCGCGCACCAGGGCGAGGCGATCGGGCAGTTCCGGGTGCCGCCGAGCGCGCAGCCGGGGACGTACGAGATCGTCGCGCGGTGCGGTGAGGGCGACCGGCAGGTGGCGGGCGACCTGGTGGTGGCGCTGGGCGGGACGCACGAGCAGGTGCAGCCCCGGGGCAGCGTGAAGACGGGGGTCGGTGGCGCTCTTGGCCCCGACTCCGAGCACACCGCGGCGGGTGTGGCGGCTCTGGCCGTCGCCGCCGCGGGCGGTACCTGGCTCCTGCATCGCCGGGCGAGAGGCGACGGGATCTGACGGACACCCTCCGCTGTCCGTCCGCCGGTACCGCAAGCCCCGCCCCCTCCGGGTCCGATGCCCCTCGTGGCCCGGAGGGGGCAGGGGGTTCAGCTCCGTCAGAGGGGTTCGCATGCGCAGGTTCGGGGACACCGCCATAGCCGCCGTCACCCTGGTGGCCCTGACGTCCGGCGTCTGGCTGCTCGGGGCCGGTGCGGGCACCCACGCCCCGCCGCAGCCCTCCGCCGCCGAGGGCCGCCCCGACCCGGCCGAGGAGCGGCTCGCCGCCCCCGCGCTGGCGCCCTCCCTGCCGACCCGCATCCGCATCCCCGCCATCCACGTCGACGCCCCCCTGATGGGCCTCGCGCTGACCGCCGCCGGCAGCCTGGACGTGCCGCCCCCCGAGCAGAAGAACCTGGCCGGCTGGTACCGGGCCGGCACCATCCCCGGCGAGCGGGGCACCGCGATCGTCGCCGGGCACGTCGACAACACCGAGGGCCCCGCCGTCTTCTTCGGCCTCGGCGCCCTCAAGCGCGGCGCGGTGGTGGAGGTGGACCGCAAGGACGGCAGTGTGGCGGTGTTCACCGTGGACGCGGTCGAGGTCTACGCGGCGCGTGACTTCCCCGACGAGAAGGTCTACGGCGCCGCGCACCGCCCCGAGCTGCGGGTGATCACCTGCGGGGGCGGCTACTCCCGGTCGACCGGCTACCAGGGCAACGTGGTGGTCTTCGCCCACCTCACGGGCAGCCGCTGAGCCCGCCCCGACCCGGCCGGGCCGGGCCGTAGCCGCGCGGTCTCCGCGTCGTACACGATGGCCCCTGCACCGACCCGGCGGAACGCGGCCGGTCCCCCGCCGCCCCGCCCCGCCCGGCCCCCGGCGGGGCCTCACCGGCCTCCCCGCGCCGCCCGCAGGTCCCTCACACGCCCGGGCCGCGTCCGCTGAGGGCAGCGTTCCGCGCGGGAAACAACGGTGATGCCGCCGGGTAACCTCGGCACCGCACGCTGCGGTACATGACCTCGAATGCGCGTGTGGTGGTGATCGGCGCCGGCCTCGCGGGCGTACGTCTCGCCCGGCTCCTCGGTGAGCTGGGCACGCCCGCGCTGCTCGTCGGCGAGGAGCGGCACGACCCCTACAACCGGGTGCTGCTCGCCGAGGTGCTGGCCGGCCGGTACGCGCCCGAGGTGATCGCGCTCCCCGCGCCCGCCGACCTGGTCCGCGCCCGGGTCACCGGCATCGACCGCGCCGCCCGCCGGGTGGAGTGCGCGGACGGCTCGGTGATCGGCTACGGCACGCTGGTCCTGGCCACCGGCTCCAACCCGGTGCTGCCGCCGCTGCGCGGCCTGTTCACGCCGGACCACCGGCTCCCCGAGGGCGTCCACGCCTTCCGCACCATGGACGACTGCCTGGGCCTGTCCCGGGCGGTGCGGCCCGGGGTGCGGGCGGTCGTCGTCGGTGGCGGCCTGCTCGGGGTGTCGGCGGCCCGGGCGCTCGCGGTGCGCGGCGCGCAGGTGGTGCTCGCCCAGCAGGGCGAGCGGCTGATGGAGCGCCAGCTCGACCCGGACGCCTCCCGGCTGGTGCTGCGGCACCTGACGGGCCTGGGCGTGGAGGTGCACACCGAGTGCCGGGTGCGGGACGTGCGCTGCGTCGGCGGCGCGGTCCGCTCGGTGGAGCTGGCCGACGGCTACGCGCTCGACGCCGACCTCGTCGTCCTCGCCTGCGGGGTGCACCCGCGCACCGCTCTGGCCCTGGAGGCGGGCCTGGCCGTCCACAAGGGGATCCTCGTGGACGACGAACTGCGCACCTCCGACCCGCACATCCACGCCGTCGGCGACTGCGTCCAGCACGCCGGCACGGTGTACGGGCTGGCCGCCCCGGCCCTCGAACAGGCCGAGGCGCTGGCCCGGCTGCTCGCCGGGGACACCGGCGCCCGCTACACCGGGACCCGTTCGCTGACCCGGCTGACCCTCACCGGCGCCGACGCCGCCCGCTCCGCCCTGTCCCCGTTCGACCTGGCCGCCTTCGGCGAGACCGAGCCGCGTCCCGGCGACGACGTCGTGCGGCTCACGGACGCCACCCGGGGCACGTACCGCAAGGTCGTCGTCCGCGACGACCGCCTGGTCGGCGGGGTCCTCGTCGGCGAACTCGGCACCGTCGGCGCGCTCGCCCGCGCCTGGGAGGGAGCAGAGCCGCTCCCCGGTGACGGCCCGCTGCTCCACCTGCTCACCAACGATGGAGGCTCCTGATGTCCACGACCGCACCCGCCGGCGACCGCTCCCGGCCCACGATCGTGCTCGTCGGCCACGGCATGGTCGGCCAGCGCTTCCTCGAAGCGCTCGCCGAGCGCGGTCTGACCGCCACGCACCGGGTGGTCGTGCTGTGCGAGGAGCCGCGTCCCGCCTACGACCGCGTGCAGCTCACCTCCTACTTCTCCGGCCGTACGCCCGAGGAACTGTCGCTGACGGACGCCGGCTTCATCACCGGCCACGGCATCGAGCTGCACGTCGGGGACCCGGCGCTGACGGTGGACCGGGACGCGCGCCGGGTGACCGCCCGCTCGGGCCTGGCCGTCGACTACGACGTGCTGGTCCTGGCGACCGGCTCCTACCCGTTCGTGCCGCCCGTGCCGGGCAAGGACGCCGAGGGCTGCTTCGTCTACCGCACGATCGAGGACCTCCTCGCCATCGAGGAGTACGCCAGGACCCAGGCCACGACCGGCGCGGTGGTCGGCGGCGGCCTGCTCGGCCTGGAGGCGGCCGGCGCCCTGAAGGGCCTCGGACTCACCTCGCACATCGTGGAGTTCGCGCCGCGGCTGATGCCCGTCCAGGTCGACGAGGGCGGCGGCGCGGCGCTGCTGCGCACCATCGAGGAGATGGGCCTGAGCGTCCACACCGGCGTCGGCACGCAGGAGATCGTCACCGGCGCGGACGGCGCGGTCACCGGCATGAAGCTGTCCGACGGCTCCGAACTCGCCACCGACCTGGTGGTGTTCTCCGCCGGTGTCCGCCCCCGCGACCAGCTGGCCCGCGACTGCGGCCTGAACGTCGGCGAGCGCGGCGGCATCGCGGTCGACGAGCAGTGCCGCACCGTGTCCGACCCGCACGTCTTCGCGATCGGCGAGTGCGCGCTGGCCGCCGACGGCCGGGTGTACGGCCTGGTGGCCCCGGGGTACGAGCAGGCCGAGACGGTGGCCGCGACCATCGCCCGGGACGAGGCGGCGTTCACCGGCGCCGACCTTTCCACCAAACTGAAGCTGCTCGGCGTCGACGTGGCGTCCTTCGGCGACGCGCACGGCGCCACCGCGGACTGCCTGGACGTCGTGTACTCCGACTCCCGCGCCGGTCTGTACAAGAAGCTGGTCATCGGCCGCGACGGCACCCTGCTCGGCGGCATCCTGGTCGGCGACGCGGAGGCCTACGGCACCCTGAAGGCCTTCACCGGCTCGGTCCCGCCGGTGGCCCCCGAGTCGCTGGTGCTGCCCGCCGGCGCCGGCGCCCCGGAGCGGCTCGGCCCGTCCGCGCTGCCGGACGAGGCGGTCATCTGCTCCTGCCACAACGTCTCCAAGGGCACGATCCGCGGCGCGGTCACCGAGCACCACTGCACCACCGTGCCCGAGGTGAAGAAGTGCACCAGGGCCGGCACCGGCTGCGGCAGCTGCGTCAAGGTCCTCGGCCAGCTGGTCACCGCCGAGCTGGAGGCGAGCGGCGTCGAGGTCGACAAGGGCCTGTGCGGCTGCTTCGCGCAGACCCGCGAGGAGCTGTACGAGATCGTCCTCGCCCTGCGCGTCACCACCTACCAGGACCTGCTCGACCGCTACGGCCGCCCGGAGGCGCGGGGCGGCGACGGCTGCGACGTCTGCAAGCCGGCCGTCGGCTCGATCATCGCCTCGCTGGCACCGGCGATCGGCGCCAGCGGCTACGTCCTGGACGGCGAGCAGGCGGCCCTCCAGGAGACCAACGACCACTTCCTGGCCAACCTCCAGCGCAACGGCTCCTACTCGGTCGTGCCGCGCATCCCCGGCGGTGAGATCACCCCGGAGAAACTGATCGTCATCGGCGAGATCGCCCGCGACTTCGGCCTCTACACGAAGATCACCGGCGGTCAGCGCATCGACCTGTTCGGCGCGCGCGTGGAGCAGCTCCCGCTGATCTGGGCGCGGCTGGTGGACGCCGGCTTCGAGTCGGGCCACGCCTACGGCAAGGCGCTGCGCACGGTGAAGTCCTGCGTCGGGCAGACCTGGTGCCGCTACGGCGTGCAGGACTCGGTGCGCATGGCGATCGACCTGGAGCTGCGCTACCGGGGCCTGCGCTCCCCGCACAAGCTGAAGTCGGCGGTCTCCGGCTGCCAGCGGGAGTGCGCGGAGGCCCAGTCGAAGGACTTCGGCGTGATCGCCACCGCCAACGGCTGGAACCTGTACGTCGGCGGCAACGGCGGTGCGACCCCGCGCCACGCCGACCTGCTCGCGCAGGACCTGAGCGACGCCGAACTGGTCCGCCTGATCGACCGGTTCCTGATGTTCTACATCCGCACCGCCGACCGCCTGGAACGCACCTCCACCTGGCTGGAGCGCATCCCCGGGGGCCTGGACCACGTCCGGGACGTGGTGGTGGAGGACTCGCTCGGCATCTGCGAGGAGCTGGAGTCGCTGATGGCGGCGCACGTGGCGGGCTACCGCGACGAGTGGGCCGAGACCATCAACGACCCCGAGAAGCTCTCCCGCTTCGTGTCCTTCGTGAACGCCCCGGACACCCCCGACCCGGTCGTCGGCTTCGTCCCCGAGCGGGACCAGATCAAGCCCGACCTGCCGTTGCTGACCATCGGCCACCGTCCCCTGGAAGGAAGCGCCCAGCGATGACCCTGGCACCCGAGACCACCGACCTCACCGTCCAGCTCAAGCTGTCCGACGACTGGCTGACGGTCTGCGACCTGACCCAGCTGCTGCCCGGCCGGGGCGTGGCCGCCCTGCTCCCGGACGGCACCCAGGTGGCGCTGTTCCGCGACCGCGCGGGCCGGCTGTACGCCGTCGACAACCGTGACCCCTTCACCGGCGCCGCGGTCCTCTCCCGCGGCCTGACCGGCACCCACCAGGGGCGGCCCTTCGTCGCCTCGCCGCTGCTGAAGCAGCGCTTCGACCTGGAGAGCGGCCAGTGCCTCGACGAGGACGCGGTGCGCATCGCCACGTACGAGGTGCGGGCGTACTAGGGCCGGGCGCGGGCCTGCGCGGGCCTGCGCGGGCTGGTCGCGGGCCTGCGGAGGCCGGTCGTTCCCGAAGACGCTTTTCTTGACCGGTCGTTCCATTACTGCCTAGGCTGCGGACCGTGGCCAGGACCAAGGAGTTCGACCCCGAGGCCGCGCTGCAGGCAGCCCTGGAGCTGTTCTGGCGGCGCGGCTACGAGGCGACGTCGGTGTCCGACCTCACCGAGCACCTCGGCATCGGGCGGGCGAGCCTCTACGCGACCTTCGGCGGCAAGCGCGAGCTGTACCTGAAGGCGCTGGAGCGCTACGACCGCGCCGGGCTGCCGCCGATGGTGCGCGAGCTGTCCCGGCCGGGCCCCGCGCTGCCGGCCGTGCGCGCGGTCGTACGGCGGTACGCGGCCGAGTCGGGCGACGAGCGGCTGCGCCTGAACGGCTGCCTGATCACCAACACGGCGGCCGAACTGGCCCCGCACGACCCGGTCGCCGCCCGGCGGGTGGAGCGCAACTGGGACCAGCTGGAGACGGCGCTGCACTCGGCGCTGGCCCGTGCCCAGGCGCAGGGCGAACTGCCCGCCGAACGCGATCCGCTCGCCCTGGCCCGCACCCTGCTGGTGCTGCTGCAGGGCCTGCGGGTGGTCGGCAAGGCGTCCTCGGACCCGGCCAGGGTGCGGGACGCGGCGGAACAGGCGCTGGCGCTGCTCGACTGAGATCCGACCGGGACCGGGGGCGGGCGGCGCCCCCTTTTTTTCGCCGCCATATTGGATCGCTCGGTCAAGAAAAGGGGAGATCATGACCAGCATGCGCTTCGACGGCAGGACCGCCCTCGTCACCGGTGCCGGCTCCGGCATCGGCCGGGCCGTCGCCCTGGCGTTCGCCGCCGAGGGGGCACGGGTCGTCGTCGCCGGGCGGCGGCCGGCGCCGCTGAAGGAGACGGTGGCCCTGATCGAGGCCGGGGGCGGCACGGCGCTGGCCGTCACCGCCGACGTCACCCGGGCCGCCGACGCCGAGGCCCTGGTGGCCGCCGCGGTGGACGGTTTCGGCTCCCTCGACGTGGCGGTCAACAACGCCGGCGTCTTCCGCGGCGGACAGCCCCTCGCGGACCTCCCGGAGGACGACTGGCACACCCAGCTCGCCGTCAACGTCACCGGCGTCTTCCTGGCGCTGCGCGCCCAGGTGCGCCGGATGCGCACCCAGCCGTCCGGCGGCGCGATCGTCAACGTGTCGTCCACCTTCGGCCCGCACACCACCGCCGCCGGGGCCGCCGCCTACTCCGCCGGCAAGGCCGCCGTGACCGCGCTCAGCCGGGGCACCGCACTGGACCACATCCGCGACGGCGTCCGCGTCAACGTGGTCAGCCCCGGCGCCACCGCCACCCCCATGTCCCTGCGCCCCGGCGAGAGCGAGGCGGACCGCGCCGAACGCGCCCGGGCCACGCTGCCGCTCGGCCGGATCTCCGCCACCGAGGAGGTCGCCGCCGCCGTGCTGTACCTGGCCTCCGACGACGCGGCCTCCGTCGTCGGCACCGATCTGGTGGTGGACAGCGGCGGCTCCCTCTGAGCGGTCAGTCGATCCCGGAGCGCTCCACGCCCGCCACGATCCACCGCTGGAAGCACAGGAACACCACCAGCAGCGGCAGCACCGACACGGCCGCCGCCACGAACAGCTCGTGCAGCCGGACCACCTGGGCCGTGGTGAACGACGACAGCGCCACCTGCACCGTCCAGGAGCCCTGGTCCTGCCCGATCACCAGCGGCCACAGGAAGGAGTTCCACGCGCCGAGGAAGACGATCGTGCCGACGGCCGCGAACACCGGCCGGGCGTTCGGCACGACGACCAGCCAGTACGTCCGCCAGTACCCGAGCCCGTCGACCTGCGCCGCGTCCTCCAGCTCCCGGGGGAAGCCGAGGAAGTACTGCCGGAAGACGAAGCAGGCGAAGGCGGAGAACAGGGTCGGCACGATCAGGCCCCGCAGGGTGGAGATCCAGCCCAGCGACGACACCAGCACGAAGCTCGGTACGAAGGTGACGGCGGCCGGGACCAGCAGGGTGGCGAGGATGCCGTAGAAGACCTTGGCCGCGTGCCGGTAGGGGATGCGGGCGAGGCCGTAGCCCGCGAGGGAGGCCAGGAGCACGGTGCCGAGGGTGGTCGCGACGGCGATCAGGGCGGAGTTGAGCAGGGACCGGGCGAAGGGGACGGACGGGTCCTCGAACAGCTCCCGTACGTTCCCCCACCGCACCTCGCGGGGGAAGAACGTCCAGTCGGGCGAGGTGATGTCCCGCTCGCTCGCCAGCCCGTTGCGCAGCAGCAGGTAGAAGGGGATCAGGAAGAGCAGGGCGAGGGCGGTCAGCAGCACCAGCCGCAGCGCCCGCCCGGCGCGGACGAGGGCGTCATCCATCGGGGTCCGTCCTTCCCAGCCGCAGCCAGCGGGCTTGCCCCACCGTCACCAGGGCGATCAGCAGCGCGAGGACGACGGCGCCCGCGCTGCCCAGGCCCAGGTTCTGCCCCTGACCGAGGGCGGTGTAGTAGAGGTAGACCAGGGGCGGGCGGGCGTAGGGCGGGTAACCGCGGGCGTCCGACAGGAGGTTGTAGAACTCGTCGAACGCCTGGAACGCGTTGACGAGCAGCAGCAGGACGACCGCGACGGAGGTGGCCCGCAGCTGGGGCAGCGTGATGTGCCGCAGCACCGTCCAGCCGGGCCGCGCCCCGTCCACCGCGGCCGCCTCGTACAGCACCGGGTCGATCCGCTGGAGCCCGGCGAGGAAGAGGATCATGTAGAAGCCCGCCTGGAGCCACAGCCGCACGCTCACCACGACCAGCCAGTACCAGGGCGGATCGGTGCCGGCCAGCCAGGCCACCGGCTCGCCGCCGAACCAGCCCAGCACGGTGTTGGCCAGCCCGAACCGCACCCCGCTGAACAGCGACATCTTCCAGATCAGCGCCGCGACGACATAGCTGCACGCGGCCGGCAGGAAGAACACCGACCGGAAGAACGCCTGGAAGCGGCGGACCCGGTGGACCATGAGGGCGAGGGCCAGGGACGCCGCGTAGGTGACCGGCACGATGAAGGCGCTGAAGACGGCGAACGTCCGCAGGCTGCCGGTGAACGCGTCGTCGCGCAGCACCGCCGTGTAGTTGTCCAGCCCGACGAAACGGGTCGGCGTGACGGTGTTGTGGGCGTCGAAGAAGCTGAGGGCGACGCTCCACAGCAGCGGAACCCACGTGAACACGGCCAGCCCGAGCGCGAAGGGCCCGACGAAGACCCAGAACCACAGCGTCCCGCGCCGCCTCACGGCTTCTTCTTCACCCGGTCGAGCTCCGCCGACACCTTCCGTACGACGGTGCGCAGCTCGCTCGCGGCGTCGGCGCCGCTCCTGATGACACGGCTGAGCGCGTCCTGGTAGGCGGTCTGGCCGGCCGGGGTCCACAGCAGGGGCTGGGCGTAGCCGTGCTCGGTGGTGAAGCGGACGGCGTCGGCGGCCGCCCCCGAGCGCAGCCGGGTGGCCTTCCGGGCGAGGGAGATCCGGGCGGGGATGTGGAAGCCGTAGGAGAGGGCGAAGTCCTGCTGGTAGTCGGTGCGGTCGACCCACAGCCACTTCACGTACGCCAGGGCCGCCTCCCGGTGCGGGCTGCGCGCGCTGACGGCGGCGCCGTAGGCGCCCACCGGGACCGCCGGCCGGCCGTGCGCGCCGTCCGCGGGGAACGGCAGCACCCCGAAGTCGTCGCCGAGTTCCTTCTGCACCTGCGGCAGCGCCCACAGCCCGCACCACTGCATCGCGGTCAGCCCCTGGAGCAGGGCGGACGGATCGGACCAGTCGGCGGGGGCGCCCAGCAGCAGCGACTTGTCGGTGTACAGCTGGCGCAGCTTGGCGAGGGTGCGGGCGGCGGCGGGATCGTCGAAGCCGACGCGGCCGTCGTCGGTGACCAGGCTGAGTCCCGCCGCGTACAGCGGAGTCCCGCCGAGCACGCCCGCGCCGCCGTCGTTGCCGAGGAACAGCCCCTTGACCTTGCTGCCGGTCAGCGCCTTCGCCGCGTCGACCAGGGCGTCCAGCGTGGTGGGCGGCTCGACCCCGGCGTCCTTCAGCAGGCTCTTGCGGTAGTAGAGCAACTGCATGTCGATGACCTGCGGGACGCCCCAGATCTTCCCGTCGTACGTCTTCGGCGTGAGCACGGCCGGGTTGAAGTCGTCCCGCACGCCCTCCAGCAGCTCCGTCACGTCGGCCACCTGGCCGCCCCGGATCTGGTCCAGGGTGGGCCCGTTGACCTCGAACACGTCCGGCCCGGAGTCGGTCAGCAGCGCGGCCGCGGTCTGCTGGTCGTAGTTGCCCGGCCGCCACTGCACGCTGACGTCGGCCTTCCGGTACGCGGCGGCATACCGCCGCACGGCCTGCTGCGTACCGGCCTCGCCGTACTGGTGGTACCACTGCGACAGCCCCGGCCCCGAACCCCCGCCACCGCCCCGCCCGGTGTTCGACCCACACCCGGTCAGCAGCCCCGCCCCCGCGCCCGCGCTCGCGGCCAGCAGAGTCCTACGGCTGATCGTCATCCTGTGCCCCCTGACGTCCGTCACCGATGCACGGCCCAACGATCAACCATGCGGGGCGATTACGAAAGGGGGGTTGCGGGAGTGTGTCGACCGAGGGGTGTTGGCCGAGGGAGGGGACCCGCGCCCTTCACCCGGGCCAGGCGTCGGCCATCACGAAGGAGACCACCGCTCCCCCGAAACGGCTCGGCCCGCAGTCCCAGGAAGCGGCGACGGCATCGGCCAGAAGCAGCCCGCGCCCGTGCGCGTCCTCGGCCTCCGGCCGGCGCAGGCGCACACTCGCCGGGAGACCCGGACTGTGCACCTCCACACGCAGCGACGTCCCGTCCCGGAACCACTCGACCCTGACGAGCCACTCGTCGTCCGACCGCCCGTGAAGGATCGCGTTGGTCACCAGCTCCGAGATCATCAGCACGCAGTCATCGACCGAACAGAGCGGGTGGTACGGCGCGATGAACTTCCGGAACCAGCGCCGGGCCCGGGCGGCGGACTCCGGAACCGGCTGCAAGATCATCGAACCGAGCCGTGGTGACGGCTCACGGGGACACCGGTCGATCTCGAAGGTCATCCGCGCTCACTCCTTGCCGCTGCCGTCGTAAAGGCGGCAGCGCCGGCTTCGGCCGCCGATCCGTCTCGATCGGCGGCCACGGGACTCGACTCGGTGACGGCATGCAGACACCGCTCATCTGAGAGGCCCGAACGCACCTCTCTATACATCTCAGCATGGCGACAGATCTCTAGAGAAGTCAAGTGAAGCCGTGAGGGCGGAACAGCCCCTCCCGACAAGCCGTGCACCCGACTACGGGCAGACAGCGAGCCCCAGACCTATGGCCTAAGGTGTCTAGAGAAGCGAGGAGGGTTTCGGAATGGCCACTGCCGACGAAGACCGCCGGCCCAAGTACCAGCGGATTGCGGACTCCCTGCGCGAGGCGATCCAGTCGGGCGAGTACGGTCCCGGTGATCGGCTTCCGGGAGAGAACGACCTCATGGCCACGTACGGCGTGGCCCGCATGACAGCTCGCCAGGCACTCGGCGTCCTACGGGATGAAGGCCTGGCCGAAGCCCGCAAGGGCGCCGGCGTGTTCGTGCGGTCCTTCCGTCCGCTGCGACGCCGAGGCATCCAGCGACTGGCGAGCGACCAGTGGGGCAACGGCCGTTCCATCTGGTCGGCGGACATCGAGAACCGGGCCCTTGTGGTCGACCGGATCACCGTGTCCGAGGAGTCAGCGCCTGATCGCATCGGCGCGGTCCTGGACCTGGCGGACGACGAGATGGTCTGCGTGAGGCGCCGGCGCTTCGTCCTGGACGGCAAGCCGGTCCTGCTCGCGACGAGCTACCTCGCCATGTCCGTGGTCGCCGGGTCCGCCATCACCCAGGAGGACACCGGACCGGGCGGCACGTACGCGAGGCTCGCCGAACTCGGACACGAGCCGGTGCACTTCCGCGAAGAGATCCGCTCACGCATGCCGTCGAAGGACGAAGCCGGCCGGCTGGACATGTCCACGGGCACCCCGGTCATCCTCATCTGCCGCACCGCGTACACGCACGACGGTCGCGTCGTAGAGGTCAACGAGATGACCCTGGACGCCGCCTCGTACGTCTTGGAGTACGACTTCGACGCAGCCCCGGGAGCTGCCCCGACCAACGTGTCCGGTACCAGGTGATCGCTTGGCGCTGGGCCTGGACTGGGGCATCGCCGGGAGGCGGGGCGTCGCCTCCGGCTCCTACGGGGTGAACGACCACCTGCGATCCGTACGCTGATCGGCATGACGCGATGGATCGTCGCGGCAGGCGAGGACGCGACGCGGTCGCCTGCCGCGGTGCTTGACGCCGCGCATCACGACGGGTTCGCCGCCGTCGCGGGGCCGGGCCTCAGGACACGCTTTTGTAGCCCTGCCACCCCGAGGCGATCTTCGTGCGGGATCCGAACGACCCAGAGCCGTTCCCGCTGTTGCGCCACAGGTTGCCGGAGGTGTCGCGGGAGACGATGTCCGCCCGGCCGTCGCCTGTGATGTCGCCGACGCCCGCCACGATGTTGTACGACGAGCCCCAGCCGGAGGCTACCTTGACGCGTGACTTGAAGCCGCCGGAGCCATTGCCGTCGTAGCGCCAGAGAGTGTGGGAGCGGTCCTGGGCCAGGAGGTCGCCGCGGCCGTCACCGTTGAAGTCCCCGACACCCACGATCTTCTTGTAGCCCGACCAGTTCGCGGCGATCCGGACCCGTGCGGACAGCTTCCCCGTGCTCGTGGCCTTGTACAGGAACACCTCGCCCGTCGACACCTTGCGCGCGATCAGATCGGGGCGCCCGTCACCGGTGACGTCCCCGGGTGAGGTCAGCACGTCGTACTGGTTCCAGCCGGTGCCCAGCGAGGTGTGCGGGGTGCTCGTGAGGAAAGCCTGCCCCCGCATGGTCCGATACACCCGCAGTTCGCCGCTGCTGAACCGGACGAGGATGTCGTTGCGGCGGTCGCCGTTGACGTCACCGAACGGGACGAGCGTCACGGAGGAGGGCCACCCCGAGGCCGACATGCTCTTGCCGAAGGCGCCCGTACCCGTGCCCGGCCGATAGCTGACGACGCCGGACGAGGTGAGGGTCAGCGCGTCGCCGGTCCCGTCGGGCGCCCACGTGCCGCTGTTGGTGAAGTCATGGCGTACGGCGGCTCCGTCGGACACCTTCACCGTCTGCGACACCGTCAGCGCCGGTCCCGAACCGTCGGCGGGCGGAGCCGTCAGACGGAAGGTGTACGTGCCGTTGGGAACGAGTGCGCCCTTGCTGTCGCGCGTGTCCCACCGCGCGGTCAGGGTGCCGCTCACCTCGCCGCCGGAGAAGGTACGGACCACAGCGCCGGTGGCCTTGCTGGTGAGCGTGGCCGTCCAGGAGGCGGCGGGCTTGGAGAGCAGTCCGCGCCACTGCCACCACGGGGCGCCGGCCGCGCTGCTGTCCCACGCGTTGTCGGTCACCTTGAACTCGACGACGGCGAGCCGCTGGGTGGCGGCCCCGCTGGGGACGAGGTGAATCCGCTCGTTGGCGTCCACGTAGGCCGCGGGACCGCCGAACTTGTCCACGGTCCAGGTCACTCCGCGCAGGCTGGAGGTGCCCGCCGCGAGGTCGCCGATCCTGTGGGTGGTCGCGGTGCCGTCGGAGAAGGCGGTGAGGAGGAGCGCCCCGGCCGAGGTGTCGTGCCGGACGAGGTAGCCGTCACCGAGCAGCGCCTGGCCGGACGGGACGGGGATGCTTCTCCTGGTCGTACGGTCCCAGACGCCGGCCGTCGCGGTCGGGCCGCAGGACCAGTAGATCCAGCGGCCCACCGCCTGGAGTTCCTTGGGGACGCACGGGGCGCCGGTGCTGACGGTGTCGATGGTCTTGCCGGTCTTCAGGTCCTTCGCGGTGACGACACCGGTGCCGGAACCCGGCGTCCAGAGGCTGGTCCCCCAGACGGAGGCGGCCGTCACGGAGCGGGTGACGACGGGTTGCAGGTCGCTGTGGACGCCGAGGTCGCCGACGTACTGCTTGGCGGGAGAGGAACCGTTGACTATCGCGTAGCGGCCGGTGACGTCGAGGACGCTTCCGGAGGCCGAGGGCAGATAGAAGAAGCCGGCCTCGTCGGATCCGTCGAGGGACTGGACGTACGAGCCGGTGGGACCTGACTGAGCGGTGAACGTCACCGCACGGCCGTCCCCGGTGGCGTACGGGCCCACCCCGAGGACGTCCCACTTCCGCCAGGTCGGCGCACCCGGCGTTCCGTCGGCGGCGATCCGCCTCGTGTAGTAGGCGCCCAGGAAGCTGCTGTCGGCCTCTTCGGTGGCCATGGTGCCGTTCTGCAAGGACAACCGGCCGATCTTCGCCGCCGTCGGCGGTACGGCGGTCAGCTCCGTCAGCGCCGGGGTGTCCGTCCCCGTGTCGGTGATCCTGCGTACCGCCCAGTGCCGGGCGTCGGTACCGCCGACGGCCAGCAGACTGCCGTCCGGTGCCGTGACGAGGGAGCTGTTCGCGTGCCGGAGCAGGGTGAGCGGGTCACCGCCGGTGAGGGGGACGGCCATGAGCCGCTCGCCGGACTTGTCGACCGAGTCGTACGGGTCCGACGGCACGGAGCGGGCCACCACCAGCCAGCGCCCGGCGATGCCCACGTACGGGGTGCCCTCCGTGCCGGGCAGCGTCACCGTCGTCGCGGCCGCGGAGAGGTCGGCGCGGCGCAGGACGTGCGCCACCGTGAGGTCGGACCACCAGACCAGCCGGTCGGCGCTCAGGGCGACGCCCGTCGGGGCGACGGGTACGGCCACATCGCCGGTGACCCTCGCGGCGGCCAGGTCCACCAGCGCCAGGTGCCGCGCCCCGTTGGCCAGCGCGTAACCGACGACGGCGGTACCGCTGTCGCCGCCCAGAACGCTGAAGTTGGCCGTGATTCCGGTCGGCCAGCCGTCGACCGGGGTGCCCGCGGCGGGTGCGCCGTCGCCGTACAGCCACAGCACACGATCGCCGTCGGTGTCCCGGGCCTGGGTCAGCACGTGGGCGCCGAAGGTCGCCGCGTACGTGCCGTGGGTGAGGGCGACGTCCGTGGTGGTGCCGGAGGACAGGTCTCTGAGGACCACCTTCTCGGTGGGTGAGACCACATCGGCCACGACGTCGGACGACGATCCCAGGTAGGCGGGGACCTCGAGTCGCGCCAGGTCGCCCAGCGAGGTCGTCGTACCTGTGTCGTACGACGTCCACAGGTAGCCGGAGCGCCCCTCCTGGGCATGCAGGTAGCCATGAGGGCCGGCACTGCGGAGCCGATCCCCGGTCGGGACGTAGCGGTCCGCCTGGAAGACGTTCTCCGCCGTGAGGGCGGTGCTCGCGACGCCATTGTCCGCGTCGGCTGGGACGGCGAGCGGGCCGGGACCGGCGGTCACGGTGAGGACCGCCAGCGCGGCGACGACGCCTCGGGCGGTAGTACGACGGGCCATCGTCGCTCCTGGGCTTCTCAGCACGATGTGCGGACGGGACGGCCGGCGGCCGATCAGGCACGCGACGAGGGCGGTGCGAAGATACCCAGCCCCCAACTGCCCCCCGTGCACAGCGGCAAGAGATTAGCACCAGGCCCAGACCCATCGGGTGCGCGGGGAAAGCGGTGCATGCCGATCGTGGCAGCCCGCGAAGATCGAGCGGGCGGTCGACCGGACGGGCGGAGATGCCCCTCCGTGAGAGTCCGCTGCATGACCGACGTCCCCTCCTGTCCTGAGTGCGGCCGGACCATGACGCCCGGCGGGCTCGTCCTGGCCGGGCGGGAGGACGACGGCCGGCGGGCCTGCCGGGCGCTCTGGAAGTGTGCCGGTCGGCATGTCTGGTGGCGGTGGGCCGACCGGCCGGAGGAGTCCTTGGAGGCCTGTCCGATACCGGAGCTGTACCGCTGAGGAGCCGACGCACGGCAACCGCGGCCGATGCCGTTCCAGACGGTCGGCGACGTGGAGCCGCGCTGCCCGCCCGCGCCGCGCGAAAGGGCGGCACCCCCGCACAGGGTGCCGCCCTTTCCTGGTGCGCCGGAGCCGCCGTCGATCGGTCTGAGGGTCGGGGACCGACGACGGCTCCGGGGCCGGGGTGCGGTCAGCGGTGGTCGCTGCCCGCCGACTCGGTGGCCGCGCGCCCCGCTTCGAGGCGGGCGACCGGGATGCGGAACGGGGAGCAGGAGACGTAGTCGAGGCCGACCTCGTGGAAGAAGTGGACCGACTCCGGGTCGCCGCCGTGCTCGCCGCAGACGCCGAGCTTCAGGTCGGGACGGGTCGCGCGGCCCGCCTTCACCGCCGACTTCACCAGGGAGCCGACGCCGTCGCGGTCGATCGTCTCGAAGGGGGAGACGCCGAAGATGCCCTTCTCCAGGTAGGCGGTGAAGAAGCTCGCCTCGACGTCGTCCCGGCTGAAGCCCCACACGGTCTGCGTGAGGTCGTTCGTGCCGAAGGAGAAGAACTCCGCGGCCTCGGCGATCTGGCCGGCCGTGAGGGCGGCGCGGGGCAGCTCGATCATCGTGCCGATGGCCAGCTTCAGCTCGGTGCCGGTGGCCGCCTGGACCTCGGCGACGACCTGGTCGGCCTCCTCGCGGACGATCTCCAGCTCCTGGACGGTGCCGACGAGCGGGATCATGATCTCGGCGCGCGGGTCGCCCTTGGCCGCCCGGCGCTCGGCCGCCGCCTCGGCGATGGCCCTGACCTGCATGGTGAACAGGCCGGGGATGACCAGGCCGAGGCGGACGCCGCGCAGGCCCAGCATCGGGTTCTGCTCGTGCAGCCGGTGCACGGCCTGGAGCAGGCGCAGCTCGTTCTCGTGCGGCTCCTGCCGGGACTCGGCGAGGGCCACCCGGACGGACAGCTCGGTGATGTCCGGCAGGAACTCGTGCAGCGGCGGGTCGAGCAGGCGGATGGTGACCGGGAGGCCGTCCATCGCCTCGAACAGCTCGACGAAGTCCCGCTTCTGCAGCGGCAGGAGCTGCTTGAGGGACTCCTCGCGCTCGGCCTCGGTGTCGGCCAGGATCAGCCGCTCGACCAGTTCGCGGCGGTCGCCGAGGAACATGTGCTCGGTGCGGCACAGGCCGATGCCCTGGGCGCCGAACCGGCGGGCGCGCAGCGCGTCCTCGGCGTTGTCGGCGTTGGCGCGCACCCGCAGCCGGCGCTTGCGGTCGGCGAAGGCCATCATCCGGTGCACGGCCTCGACGAGTTCGTCGGCGTCGTCGGCGCCCGGGTGCATCCGGCCCTCGAAGTACTCCACGACCGGCGACGGGACGACCGGGACCTCACCGAGGTAGACCTTGCCCGAGGAGCCGTCGATGGAGATGACGTCGCCCTCCTCGACGACGTGTCCGCCGGGGACGGTCATGCGGCGGCGCTTGGTGTCGACCTCCAGCTCCTCCGCGCCGCAGACGCAGGTCTTGCCCATGCCGCGGGCGACCACGGCCGCGTGGGAGGTCTTGCCGCCGCGGGAGGTCAGGATGCCCTCGGCCGCGATCATGCCGTCGAGGTCGTCGGGGTTGGTCTCGCGGCGGACCAGGATGACCTTCTCGCCGGAGCGGGACCACTTGACGGCGGTGTAGGAGTCGAAGACCGCCTTGCCGACCGCCGCGCCCGGCGAGGCGGCGATGCCCCGGCCGACCTGCTCGGTACGGGCCTGCTCGTCGAAGCGCGGGAACATCAGCTGCGCCAGCTGGGCGCCGTTGACGCGCTGGAGGGCCTCGGTCTCGTCGATCAGGCCCTGGTCGACGAGCTGGGTGGCGATGCGGAAGGCGGCGCCCGCGGTGCGCTTGCCGACGCGGGTCTGGAGCATCCACAGCTGGCCGCGCTCGATGGTGAACTCGATGTCGCAGAGATCCTTGTAGTGGTTCTCCAGGGTCTCCATGATCTGCATCAGCTGGTCGTACGACTTCTTGTCGATCTGCTCCAGCTCGGCGAGCGGGACGGTGTTGCGGATGCCCGCCACGACGTCCTCGCCCTGGGCGTTCTGCAGGTAGTCGCCGTAGACGCCCTGGTGGCCGGAGGCGGGGTCACGGGTGAAGGCGACGCCGGTGCCGGAGTCGGGGCCGAGGTTGCCGAAGACCATGGAACAGACGTTGACGGCCGTGCCGAGGTCGTGCGGGATGCGCTCCTGGCGGCGGTAGAGCTTGGCCCGGTCGGTGTTCCAGGAGTCGAAGACCGCCTTGATGGCGAGGTCCATCTGCTCGCGCGGGTCCTGCGGGAAGTCGCGGCCGGCCTCGGTCTTGACGATCTTCTTGAAGCGGGTGACCAGTTTCTTCAGGTCGGCCGCCTCGAGGTCGGTGTCGACGGTGACCTTCTTGGCCGCCTTGGCCGCCTCCAGCGCGTCCTCGAACAGCTCGCCGTCGACGCACAGGACGGTCTTGCCGAACATCTGGATGAGGCGCCGGTAGGAGTCCCAGGCGAAGCGCTCGTCGCCGGCCTGCCGGGCCAGGCCCTGCACGGACTTGTCGGAGAGGCCGATGTTCAGGACGGTGTCCATCATGCCGGGCATGGAGAACTTGGCGCCGGAACGGACGGAGACGAGCAGCGGGTCGTCGGCCTGGCCGAGCTTCTTGCCCATCGTCCGCTCGAGGGCGTCGAGGTGCGCACTCACCTCGTCACGCAGTGCCGCGGGCGCCTCACCGCTGTCGAGGTAGACCTTGCAGGCCTCGGTGGTGATGGTGAAGCCGGGAGGGACCGGCAGGCCCAGGTTGGTCATCTCGGCGAGGTTGGCACCCTTGCCGCCGAGGAGGTCCTTGAGGTCCTTGTTGCCCTCGGTGAAGTCGTAAACGAACTTCGCTACGTGGGGTTCTGTGTTTTCCGACACGGGTCTCGACTCCTTGAGGCCGCGGTGGCTGCCCTGACGGGCAGGAACATACCCAGATCGAAGGTTCCTGGGTACGTCCACTTGCGCGTCATGTGCCTGTAACCACTCGTCCGCCAGCGGATCGAAAGTCACAGCTTGGCAAGCGGAGACGGGCTTGTGTTTTCACTTCTTGAACACAACACGGTTCCGGCAGTGGCTCCATCGCTCAGGTGAGCGGTGGGTACGCACGATTGAGTTCGATCGATGAACGATCAAGGGGTGGCACGCAGTGCCACCCCTTGGAGAAGTGCAGTCGCTCATGATCCGCTCATCTGAGCGCCGCCCTTATCAAGGGTGGCGAGAATCACGCTGCCACAGCGCAGCCGGTTCCACCATGTGGACCCGGTCCCGGACCCGGACACAGGGCCGTCATCCGGCCGTCACCAGCCCGGGAAGGGGAATCCCATACGGGCGCATATGAGCCTCACACCCCCAGCGCCAGCAGCCGTTCCTCCGCCCGGTCCGGCGCGTACAGGTGCTCCACCACCATCGCGCCCGCGCCGATCAGCCCCGCCCGCTCGCCCAGCCGGGAGGTGACGACGTCCAGGTGGGCGGTGGAACGCGGCAGCGCCCGCTGGTAGAGCAGTTCCCGCACGCCGGTGAGGAAGGCGGTTCCGGCCAGATCCCCGGCGATCATCAGCACGCCCGGGTTGAGCAGCGTCACGACCGTCGCCAGCACGTCCCCCACCTGGCGCCCCGCCTCCCGGGCGAGCGCGGCCGCCCCGGTGTGCCCGGACGCCAGCAGGTCGCGCACGTCCGAGCCGGAGGACGCCGGCACCCCGGCCTCCGCCAGCCGCCGGGCCACGGCGCCGCCGCTGGCCACGGCGGCGAGACAGCCGAGGGAACCGCAGCGGCACAGCGCCTCCGCGCCCACCCGGATGTGGCCGATGTCCCCGGCGCCGCCGTCGACGCCCCGGTAGACCGAGCCGCCCACCACGACCCCGGCGCCGATACCGGTCGACACCTTGACCAGGACGAACGCCGAACAGTCCGGGTAGCCGGTGCGCTGTTCGCCGTACGCCATGAGGTTGGCGTCGTTGTCCACCAGGACGGGGACGGCGGGTGCGCCGGTGTGCTCGGTGAAGGCGCGGGAGAGGCGGCCCCGTATGTCGTAGCCGTCCCAGCCCGGCATGATCGGCGGCTGGACGACCCGGCCGGTCTCGCTGTCCACCGGGCCCGGCACCGCGATCCCGATCCCGCACACCTCCCCCGCCCGGTGCCCGGCCTTCTCCAGCAGCTCGGCGAACCACTGCCCGAGCGCCGGCAGCACGGCCTCGGGGCCGTCCTCGACGACCAGCGTGCCGGCGCACTCGGCGAGGATCTCGCCGGTCAGGGTGAGGACGGCGGCGCGGGCGTGCCGGGTGTCCAGGTCGGCGGCGAGCACGATGGCGTGGGAGTCGTCGAACTCCAGGGTGATGGAGGGGCGTCCGCCGAGTGGTGAGTCCACCGGGCCGCCGGCGCCCTCGCGCAGCCAGCCGGCCCGGAACAGCCGGTCCAGGCGATGGCCGACGGTGGCCCGGGAAAGACCGGTGACCTCCTGGAGCGCTCCGCGGGTGGTGGCCCGCCCGCTGCGCACCAGTTCGAGCAGGTCACCGGCGCTCGCCTGGCCGCCTCCCTTGGTCGCCCTTCCGGTCCTTCCCGGCCGCCCGGTCATGCGCACCCCCTTGTGTTTCTCAAGTTTGCATTACATGCTGGGTTTTGCGTGTTAAATAGACGTAACCCTACGGTAGCCGCCGACGAACCGGGCGGCCGGACGTCTTCGGGGAGTCCCGAGTGGATCGCACCGCCCAGCTCACAGCCCGCCAGCACACCGTCCGCGCCGCCCCACCGGCGATTGCATACGATCCTCCGCCCCCCGCCGGGTCCCTGCACGTCAGGGCGGCCCGGGTGCTCGACGCGAACTGGACGGGCGCCTCGACGGTCCCCTCCCGCGGCCTGTACCCGCACCAGTGGTCGTGGGACTCGGCGTTCATCGCCATCGGTCTGCGGCACCTCTCGCCGCTGCGGGCGCAGACGGAGCTGGAGACGCTGTTCGACGCCCAGTGGGCCGACGGGCGCGTCCCGCACATCGTGTTCAACCCCTCCGTACCGCTCGACGCGTACTTCCCGAGCCCCGACTTCTGGCGCTCCTCCACCTCCGGGCACGCCGCGGGCGCCCCGCGCACCGTACAGACCTCCGGCATCGTGCAGCCACCGGTGCACGCGCTGGCCGCCTGGCTGGTGCACCGGGCCGACCCCGGGCTGTCGCGGGCCCGCGGCTTCCTGACCCGTCTCTACCCCCGGCTCGCCGCCTGGCACCGCTACCTGCTGCACCGGCGCGACCTCGGTGGCGGCGGCCTGGCCTGCGTCGTCCACCCCTGGGAGCAGGGCATGGACAACAGCCCCTGCTGGGACGCCCCGCTCGCCCGCGTCACCCCGGCCCCGGCCCGCTCCTTCCGCCGCGCCGACCTCGCGCACGGCGCCTGCGAGGACCGGCCGACGGATCTGGACTACGGGCGGTACGTGCGGCTGGCGGCCGACTACCGGGACGCCGGGTACGCCGACGGGCCGGGCGGCTTCGCCGTCGAGGACCCGGCGTTCAACGCCCTGCTCATCGCCTCCGAGCACGCGCTGGCCCGGATCGCCCAGGAACTCGGCGCCGCAGGCACCGCCCGGCACGCGCGCGCGGAGCGGCTCACGGCCGCGCTGGTGGAGCGGCTGTGGGACCCGGAGCGGGGCGTCTTCCGCTGCCGGGACGTGCGCGGCGGCGGTCTGATCCCCGAGCGCGGTGTCTCCGGGCTGGTCCCGCTGCTGCTGCCGGGGCTGCCCCGGGACGTCGTGCGCGCCCTCGTCGCCACGCTCACCGGCCCGCACTTCGGCGTCGGTACGACGACCCGCCTGGTGCCGAGCTACGACCTGCTCGGCGAGGCCTTCGACCCGCACCGCTACTGGCGCGGGCCGGCCTGGTTCAACACCGCCTGGCTGCTGGAGCGCGGGCTGCGCGAGCACGGGGAGCGGGAGCGGGCGGACGCGCTGCGGGAGGCGGTGCTGGACCTGGCCGCGGACACCGGTTTCGCCGAGTACGTCGACCCGTACACCGGCGAGGCCTGCGGGGCGACCGGCTTCGGCTGGACCGCCGCCCTCGCCCTGGACCTGCTGCACTCGGGGCCCGGGCGGGAGGGGACGCCGGACGCAGGGACCGGCGCGGTCTCGGGGGCCGCCACCGGGGCCGGGGACCAGCCGGGCGGTACGCCGGACGGGGACGACGGCGGGACGCGGGACCACCGGGGCGGCAGCGGCCCGGGCGGCACGGGTGCCACCCGCGAACGAAGCGGCAGCGGTACGCGCGGCAGCGGCAGCGGCAGCGGTGCGGGCGACGACCGCGACCGGAGCGGCAGCGCTCCGCGCGGCAGCGGTACGCGTGACACGAGCGGCAGCGACACGCTCGGCAAGGGCCATCAGGGAGGGGACCGAGGATGACGGACCGGCAGCATCTGCTCGTGCACGGCGCGACCTTCGCCGCCGTGGGAGACCGGGGCGACATCAGCGGCGTCCGGGGCGGCGGCTCCCCGGACGGCCTGTTCGTGCGCGACGCCCGGCATCTCAGCCGCTGGCAGCTCACCGTCGACGGCGCCGTGCCGGAGACGCTCACCCCGGTCGCCGACGGGGACCGGGCGCGCTGTGTGCTCGTACCGCGCGGCGGCCGCCAGGAACCGCCGGCCTACACCCTGTTCCGCGAACAGGCCGTCGGGGACAGCGCGTTCGTGGAGTCCCTGCGGGTGACCAGCAACCGCCCGGTGCCCACCACCGTGCACGTGGCGATCACCGCCGACGCCGACTTCACCGACCAGTTCGAACTCCGCTCCGACCACCGCACCTACGTCAAGCCCGGCGCCGTGCGCTCCCGCCAGGTCCTCGACGACGGCGTGGAGTTCGGCTACCGGCGGGCCGAGTGGCGCTCCTGTACGACCATCACCGCCGACCCCGCCCCCGACGCCGTCGAGGAGACCGGCACCGGCGCCCGCCGCCTGGTGTGGGCCCTGGACCTGGCGGCGCACGGCACGGCCGAGCTGGTGCTGCGCGTGATGGCCCGCCCGCACGGCGAGAAGCGGGCGCTGCGCGTGCCCCGCTCCCCGGCCGCCGTCCAGGACCAGCTGCTGGCGCGGGAGGGCGCGTTCGTGGAGGGCGTCGCCTTCCCGACCGGGTGGCCGGAGCTGGCGGCGGCCTGCGCCCGGGGGCTGGCCGACCTTGCCGCGCTCCAGGTCCCGGCGACCGGGCCGGACGGCGAGGAGCTGCGGGTGCCGGCGGCGGGCGCGCCCTGGTTCCTGACGCTGCTGGGCCGGGACGCGCTGCTGACCTCGCTGTTCGCGCTGCCCTACCGGCCCGCTCTCGCCGCCGCCACGCTCCCCGCGCTCGCCGCCACCCAGGCCGCCACGACCGGCGCGGCCTCGGTCGCCCAGCCCGGCAAGATCGTGCACGAGGTGCGCCACGGTGAGCTGGCCCACTTCGGGCAGGTGCCGTACGGGCGCTACTACGGCTCGGTGGACGCCACCCCGCTGTTCCTGATCCTGCTCGGCGCCTACACCGAGCGGAGCGGGGACACGGCACCGGCCCGCCGGCTGGAGCGGCACGCGCGCGCGGCGATCGGCTGGATGCTCGACCACGGCGGGCTGACCTCGCGGGGTTACCTGGTCTACCGCGCCGACCAGGGCGGTCTCGCCAACCAGAACTGGAAGGACTCCCCCGGCGCGATCTGCTCGGCCGACGGCACCCGTCCGGCCGGGCCGGTGACGGCGGCGGGCGCCCAGGGCTACGCCTACGACGCGCTGCGCCGCACGGCGTGGGTGGCGCGCACGGTGTGGGCGGACGAGACGTACGCCGCGCTGCTGGAGCAGGCCGCCGCCGATCTGCGCGACCGCTTCCAGCACGACTTCTGGATGCCGGAGCGGTCCTTCCCCGCGCTCGCGCTGGACGGCGACGGCCGCCAGGTCGACGCCCTCGCCTCGGACGCCGGGCACCTGCTGTGGTCGGGGCTGCTGGACAAGGAGTACGGGGAGGCCGTGGGGCGGCGGCTGCTGGAGCCGGACTTCTTCTCCGGCTGGGGCGTACGCACGCTGGCGGCGGGCCAGCCGGCGTACCACCCGCTGTCCTACCACCGGGGTTCGGTCTGGCCGCACGACAACGCCCTGATCGCCTTGGGCCTGGCCCGCTACGGCCTGCACGACGAGGCCCGCACGGTGGCGCACGCCCTGGTCGACGCGGCCACGGTCACCGGGCACCGGCTCCCCGAGGTGCTGGCCGGGTACGGCCGCGACACCCATCCCGAGCCGGTGCCCTACCCGCACGCGTGCGTGCGGGAGTCCCGCTCGGCGGCGGCGCCCCTGGCGCTGCTCACCGCGGTCGGCGGCGCTTGACGAGTGGTTTGCCCGGTGTTTGCCGGACGGTGGGCCGGTCCGCTGAACGGGGCCGCCGCGGGGGCCGTACGGGACGGTGGCGGGCACCCGCTCCCCGGCGGGAGCCCTCCTTCGTCACGCCGCGCAGGGAAGGACCCCCGTTGCCTCAGCACGAGACGGTCACCGAAGAGGTGGCAGCAGAGCCCGCAGAGGCCCCCGCCCCGCAGGCAGAGGTTCCGGAGGCCGGCGCGGAGCCCCCGGACGGGGCCGGGGCGGCGGGCGGCGGGGCGCGGCGGCCCTGGCGGCGGCTGCGGGAGGCCCGGCGGGCCTGGCGGGACGGGCATCCCACGGCCGTCCGCGTCCTGTCGGTCGCCCTGAACGTGCTCGCCGCCGTGCTCGTCGTCGCGGCGCTGGTGCTGCCGAACTCGGTGGTCGGGCTGCGGCCGGCGAAGTTCGTGCGGCTGCCCGCGGAGGCGATCCTCGGTGCCGCCCTGGCGCTGGTGCTGCCGCGCCGGCCGCGGCTGGTGGCGGCGGCGCTGGCCGGCACCGCGCTCGGTGCGCTGACCGTGCTGAACCTGCTCGACATGGGCTTCAACCAGTACCTGGGCCGCAGCTTCAACGTCGTGCTGGACTGGAGCCTGCTCGGCGACGCCCAGTCGTACCTGGAGGACTCCCTGGGCCGCACGACGGCCCTCGCCGCCACCGCCGGCGTCATCGCCCTCGTGCTGCTGCTGTGCGCGCTGCTCGCCCTGTCGACGGTCCGGCTGAGCGGTCTGCTCGCCCGGCACAGCGCGACCGCGGGCCGGGGCACGCTGATCGCCGCGGTCGTCTGGATCACCTGCACCTCCCTCGGCCTCCAGCTCGGCGGCGTGCCGCTGGCCTCCGAGCGGACCACGTCGGCGGTGCGCATCCAGGCGCGGCGGGTGACCGACACCCTGCGGGACGAGGCGCGGTTCGCCCAGGTGGCGAAGACGGACGCGTTCGGCGGCACCCCGGGCTCCCAGCTGCTCACCGGGCTGCGCGGCAAGGACATGATCTTCACGTTCATCGAGAGCTACGGCCGCAGCGCCGTCGAGGACCCGATCATCGCGCCCGGCGTGGACCGGACGCTGGACGCGCGCACCAAGGCGCTGGCCGCGGCCGGGTACCACGCCAGGAGCGGCTGGCTGACGTCGGCGACGTACGGCGGCAGCAGCTGGCTGGGCCACTCCACCACCATGTCCGGCCTGTGGATCAACAACCAGCAGCGCTACCGCACGGTCATGGCCAGCGACCATCTGAGCCTGACCAAGGCGTTCGCCAGGACCGGGGCCTGGGACACCGTGGGCGTCATGCCGGGCGTGCAGAAGGGCTGGCCGGAGCAGAAGTACTACGGCCTGGACAAGGTTTACAACGCCTTCCAGCTCGGGTACAGGGGGCCGAAGTTCAGCTGGTCGACGATGCCGGACCAGTACGCCCTGGAGCAGTACCAGCAGCGGGTGCACGGCAAGCCGCACGACAAGCCCCTGATGTCGGAGATCATCCTGACCTCCAGCCACCAGCCCTGGGCGCCGGTGCCGACGATGGTCGGCTGGGACGAGCTGGGCGACGGCTCGGTCTTCAAGGGCATCGAGGCGGCCGGACACCGGCCCGCCGACGTCATCGCCGACACCACCAGGTCCCGGCAGGAGTACGGCAAGTCGATCAGCTACTCGGTGACCGCCCTCACCCAGTGGCTGGAGCGCTACGGCAGCGACGACACCGTCCTGGTCTTCCTCGGCGACCACCAGCCCATCGCCCGGGTCAGCGGCAACCACGCCAGCCGTGACGTGCCCGTCTCGGTCGTCGCCAAGGACCCGAAGGTCCTGGACCAAATCGCCGACTGGCACTGGACGGAAGGCCTGCGCCCCGCCCACGACGCGCCGGTGTGGAAGATGAGCTCCTTCCGCGACCGCTTCCTGACGGCCTACGGCTCCACCCCGCACCCGACGAAGAACTGACCCCGCACCGGCCGCCCCGGCCCCGCCCGCACGGACCGGGCCGGGCGGTCAGCCACCGGAGGTGTCGAGTTCCGCGTCCTCGCCGACGCCGGCGCAGTCGTACGGGTCCTTCAGCCAGCCGTCCGGCAGCACCACCCGGTTGTTGCCGGAGGTGCGGCCGCGGGGCCCGTCGGCGCCGGCCGGCCAGGGCTGGCCGAGGTCCAGCTCGTCCAGGCCCGAGCGCAGCTCCTCCAGCGAGGAGGTGACGGCGAGCCGCTTGCGCATCTCGGAGCCGACCGCGAAGCCCTTGAGGTACCAGGCGACGTGCTTGCGGAAGTCGATCACGCCCCGGGACTCGTCACCGAGCCACTCGCCGAGCAGCGTGGCGTGGCGGACCATGACGTCGGCCACCTCGCGCAGGGCGGGCCGGGCGACGTCCTCGGGGCGGCCCTCGAAGGCCGCCACCAGGTCCGCGAACAACCACGGCCGGCCCAGGCAGCCGCGGCCGACGACCACTCCGTCGCAGCCGGTCTCCCGCACCATCCGCAGCGCGTCCCCGGCCGACCAGATGTCGCCGTTGCCGAGGACCGGGATCTCCGGGACGTGCTCCTTCAGGCGGGCGATGGCGTCCCAGTCGGCGGTGCCGCCGTAGTGCTGGGCGGCGGTGCGGCCGTGCAGGGCGATGGCCGTGACGCCCTCCTCGACGGCGATCCGGCCGGCGTCGAGGTAGGTGATGTGGTCGTCGTCGATGCCCTTGCGCATCTTCATCGTCACCGGCAGGTCACCGGCGCCGCTGACGGCCTCGCGCAGGATGGCGCGCAGCAGGTTGCGCTTGTAGGGCAGGGCGGAGCCGCCGCCCTTGCGCGTCACCTTGGGCACTGGGCAGCCGAAGTTCAGGTCGATGTGGTCGGCCAGGTCCTCCTCCGCGATCATGCGGACGGCCTTGCCGACGGTGGCCGGGTCGACGCCGTACAGCTGGATCGAGCGCGGCTTCTCGCTCGCGTCGAAGCGGATCAGCTGCATGGTCTTGTCGTTGCGTTCGACCAGCGCCCGGGTCGTGATCATCTCGCTCACGAACAGGCCCTTGCCGCCGCTGAACTCCCGGCACAGCGTGCGGAAGGGGGCGTTGGTGATCCCCGCCATGGGAGCGAGCACGACGGGGGGCCGGACGGTGTGCGGACCGATCCGCAACGAAGACACGGGCGTGGGCATTGCTCCATTGTCGCGCACGCCGCGGGGTACCCGGGCCCCCGGGCCGGGACCGCGGGATCTCCTGATCACAGACACCGGGCTCACCGGCCGCATGATCGTGCAGCAGTCATTAGTTAGACGCACTATTGAATCCGGTACCATGGAAACCATGCCCGAGTTGAGCCATCGCCGACGGCTGCTCGTGCTCGCCATCTGCTGCATGAGCCTGCTGATCGTGAGCATCGACGTCACCGTCCTGAACGTCGCCCTGCCCTCGATGCAGCACGAGCTGCACGCCAGTACCGCCGGGATGCAGTGGACCATCGACGCCTACACCCTGGTGCTGGCCTCGCTGCTGATGCTCTCCGGGTCCACGGCCGACCGGATCGGCCGCCGCAAGGTCTTCATGACCGGCCTGGTCCTGTTCAGCGCCGGTTCGCTGCTGTGCTCGCTCGCGCCCGACCTGACGCTGCTGATCGTCTTCCGGATGGTGCAGGCCGTCGGCGGCTCGATGCTCAACCCGGTCGCCATGTCGATCATCACGAACACCTTCACCGACTCCCGCGAGCGCGCCCGGGCGATCGGCGTGTGGGGCGCGGTGGTCGGCATATCCATGGCGGCCGGCCCGCTGGTGGGCGGTCTGCTGGTGGAGTCGGTCGGCTGGCGCTCGATCTTCTGGGTCAACCTGCCGGTGGGCCTGGCCGCCCTGGTGCTGACCCTGCGTTACGTCCCCGAGTCCCGCGCGCCCCGGGCCCGCCGCCCCGACCCGGTCGGCCAGCTGCTGGTGATCGCCCTGTTCGGCTCGCTGACCTACGCCATCATCGAGGCTCCGGACGCGAGCGCCGCCGCGGTCGCCCCGTTCGCCGCGGTCGCCGTCGCCGCCCTGCTCGGCCTGCTGTGGTACGAGCCCCGGCGCACCGAACCCCTCATCGACCTGCGCTTCTTCCGCTCCGCGCCGTTCAGCGGCGCCACCGTGATCGCGATCAGCGCGTTCGCCTCGCTGGGCGGCTTCCTGTTCCTGTCGACGCTGTACCTGCAGAACGTGCGCGGCCTGGACGCCCTGCACGCGGGCCTGTGGATGCTGCCGATGGCGGTGCCGACCTTCCTGTGCGCCCCGCTGTCCGGCCGGCTCGTCGGCACCCGGGGGCCGCGGCTGCCGCTGCTGATCGCGGGCGCCGCGATGACCACGAGCGGCGTGCTGTTCGCGGCGTTCGAGGCGGAGACGTCCAACGGCACGCTGTTCGCGGGGTACGTGCTGTTCGGCATCGGCTTCGGCTTCGTGAACGCGCCGATCACCAACACCGCCGTCTCCGGGATGCCGCGGGCCCAGGCCGGGGTGGCGGCCGCGGTGGCCTCCACCAGCAGGCAGCTGGGGCAGACGCTGGGCGTGGCGGTGGTGGGCGCCGTACTGGCCTCCGGCATCGGCGCCGCCTCGGCGTACCGCACGCAGTTCGTGTCGGCGTCGCGGCCGGGCTGGTGGATCCTCACCGCGTGCGGCCTGGCGGTGCTGGTGCTCGGCGCCCTCACCAACGGGCGGTGGGCGCGGCGCACCGCCGAACGCACCGCCGAGCGGCTGGAGTCGGCCGAGGTCAAGGAGGCCGCGGGCGTCGGCGCCTGAGCGGCGGCCCGGACCCGGTACTCGGCGCGGGAGTCACCCCGCCAGGGCGATGGCGTGCAGCTTCTCCAGCCGCTCCCGCGACTCCTCGTCGACCGGCGCGTACGTCACCATCCGCGCCCCCAGCTCCGGGTTCAGCCACAGGTCGGTGTGGTGCAGGGTGAGCAGGCCGACGTAGGGGTTGAGGAACTGCTTGGTCTTGCTGCGCACGCCGACCACCTCGTAGCGCTCCCAGTTCTCGCGGAACTCCGCCGACTCCGCGCTCAGCCGCTTGACCAGCAGCTTCCAGGCGGGCTCGGCGAGGTGACCGGCCATGGAGGCGCGCAGCTTGGCGGCCATCAGGCGCATGGTGTCGTCGAGGTGGACGATTCCCGCGCGCCAGTCGGGATGGGTGTGGGCCAGCAGCACGCAGTTGCGGTCCTCGGGCGGCACGGCGTCCAGGTCGCCCAGCAGCCGGCCGTAGGTGCGGTTGTAGGCGCGGATGTCGTACCGGCTGTTCTGGATGGAGGCCGGCAGCGGCTCCAGCTGCCGCAGCAGCTCGCGCAGGGCGGGCGTCACGTCCGGGCACGTCGCGGCCGGGGTCGGGTCGGTGGCGCCGGCCAGCTGGAAGAGGTGGGCGCGCTCGCTGGCGTCCAGCAGCAGGGTGCGGGCGAGGGCGTCCAGCACCCCGACGGAGACCTGGATGTCCCGGGCCTGCTCGAGCCAGGTGTACCAGGTGACGCCGACCGCGGAGAGGTGGGCGACCTCCTCCCGGCGCAGGCCCGGCGTACGGCGCCGCGGGCCGCGGGGCAGCCCTACCTGCTCCGGGGTGATCCGCTCGCGCCGGCTGCGCAGGAACGCGGCGAGTTCGTGACGCCGCACGTCCGTGCCGCGGGCGGGCGCGGGGGCGGGCGCGGGGGCGGTCGTCTCCTGGGCCATGGTGGTCATGCCTCCACCCTGCCGTCCCGCGCAGCCTGTTGCCAGGTACTGCCGCTACCAGGATAAGAAGACTCTGGTACCCCTCTGGGCGGCGGCGCAGGCTCGGGGCATGACCGACACCGCCACCACACCGGCCGTCCGCTCCCCGGCGTCCGTCCCGCCCGCCCTCAACGGTCCCGGACTGTTCACCGTCCTGCTGGCCGCCGCGCTCCCGCTGGTCGACTTCTTCATCGTCAACGTCGCCCTGCCCACCATCGGCACCGATCTGCACGCGGGCGAGTCCGTGCTGGAGCTGGTCGTCGCCGGCTACGGCGTCGCCTACGCCGTGCTGCTCGTCCTCGGCGGGCGGCTCGGCGACCTGTTCGGCCGGCGCCGGCTGTTCCTGGGCGGCATGGCCGCCTTCGGCCTGACCTCGCTGGCCTGCGGGCTCGCGCCGGGGGCCGCCGGCCTGGTCGCGGCCCGGGTCGCGCAGGGCGCCGCGGCCGCCGCGATGCTGCCGCAGGTCCTCGCCACCATCCAGGCCGCCACCACCGGCACCCGGCGCGCGAAGGCCATGAGCCTGTACGGCGCCACCGCGGGCCTGTCCATGGTGGCGGGCCAGATCCTCGGCGGGGTGCTGGTCGCCGCCGACCTCGCCGGCACCGGCTGGCGGGCGATCTTCCTGGTCAACGTGCCCGTCGTGGCCCTGGGCATGGTCCTGGCCGCCCGCTTCATGCCGGAGACCCGCTCCCAGCGGCCCGAGCCGGTCGACGGGGCCGGCACGGTCCTGCTCGCCGTCTCCCTGCTCACGCTGCTCGCCCCGCTCACCGAGGGCCGGGCGGCGGGCTGGCCGCTGTGGACGTGGGTGTCCCTGGCCGCCTTCCCGGTCGCCGCGGCCGTGTTCTACGCCGTCGAGCGGCGGGCCGACCGGGCCGGCCGCACCCCGTTGGTGCCGCCCAGCCTGCTGGCGCTGCCGTCGCTGCGCCGCGGGCTGGCGCTGATGGTGCCGTTCTCCATGGGCTTCAGCGGCTTCATGTTCGTCATCGCGGTGGCGTTGCAGCGCGGGGCGGGGCTCGGCCCGGTCCCGGCGGGGCTGGCGCTGGCGCCGATGGCGGTGGCGTTCCTGTTCGTCTCCCTCGCCGGACCGCGCCTGGTCGCCCGGTACGGCTCCCGGGTGGTCGCGGTGGGCTCGGTGGTGCAGGGCGTGGGCGTGGCGCTGATCGCGCTGGCCGTGTGGCGCGGCTGGCCGGACCTGGGGTTCGTCGCGCTGCTGCCGGGGGCGGCGGTGGCCGGTGCCGGGCAGGCGCTGCAACTGCCCGTCGTCCTGCGGATCGTGATGTCCGAGGTGCCGCCCGCGCGGGCCGGCGTCGGCAGCGGTGTGATGGTCACCACCCAGCAGTCCGCGCTCGCCGTGGGCGTGGCCACGCTCGGCACCCTGTTCCTCACCCTGGTCCCGCACCTGGGCATGCGGGACGCCCTCCTCACGGCCCTGCTGGTGCAACTGGGCGCCGTGGTCCTGACCGGCCTGCTCGCCCTGCGCCTGCCGCGCACCGTCCGCTGAGCGGCGGGCGGGCGGGACCGGGTGCCGGCCGCCACGCGGTGCGCCGGGCTTCCGCCGGGGCCGATGAGTCGCGGCCCGGGCGGCAGTCACTCTGTCCGTACGGCGTGTCCGTACGGCCGCGGACGTCAGCACCGGAAGGATCCCGCCATGAGCGCACTGCACGACACCCTGCGCCGTCACGTCGAGGGCGGGGCGGTCCCCGGGGCCGTCGGCCTGGTGGCCCGGGGCGCGGAGGTGGAGGTGGCGGCCGTCGGCGGCGCGGACAGCGCCGGTTCCGCCCCGATGACCCGGGAGTCGATCTTCCGCATCGCCTCCGTCACCAAGCCCGTCACGGCGGCGGCGGTGCTGATGCTGGTGGAGGAGGGCCGCCTCGGGCTGGACGACCCGGTCGAGCGGTGGCTGCCCGAACTCGCCGCCCCGGTGGTGGTGCGCACCCCCTCCGCCCCGGTCGAGGACGTGGTACCGGCCGTGCGCCCGATCACCGTCGAGGACCTGCTCGGCTCCCGCACCGGCTGGGGCTTCCCGTCCGACTTCTCGCTCCCGGCGGTGCGGGCGCTGTTCACGGTGCAGAAGGACGGCCGGCAGCTCCAGCAGTGGCCCGCACCGGACGCCTGGCTGAGCGCGCTGGCCGGGGTCCCGCTGCTGTACCAGCCGGGCGAGGCCTGGCTGTACGGCACCTCCTCCGACCTCCAGGGCATCCTCGTCGCCCGGGCCACGGGCCGTACGCTGCCGGAGTTCCTGGCGGAGCGGATCTTCGAGCCGCTGGGCATGGCGGACACCGGGTTCGAGGTCCCGGCGGCGAAGCGGGACCGGTTCACCAGCTACTACCGTCTCGCCGCCGACCACACCCTGGAACTCGTGGACGGTCCCGACGGCGACTGGAGCCGGCTGCCCCCCTTCGCCTCCGGTGGCGGCGGTCTGGTCTCCACGGCCGACGACTGCCTGGCCTTCGCCCGCATGCTGCTCGCCGGCGGCGAGGCGAACGGCCGCCGTCTGCTCGGCACCGCCTCGGTGAGCCGGATGACCACGAACCACCTCACCGCCCGCCAGCGGGAGACCGGCGCCCTCTTCCTGGAGGGCCAGGGCTGGGGGTACGGCGGCCAGGTCGACATCACCCGGGACGCCCCCTGGAACGTCCCGGGGCGCTACGGCTGGGTCGGCGGCACCGGCACCGCCGCGCATCTGGTCCCCTCCACCGGCGCGGTCACGGTCCTGCTGAGCCAGGTGGCGATGCCCGGCCCGGCGCCCACGGCCCTGATGCGGGACTTCTGGCGCGCGGCGGCGTGAGCGGCGGGCGGGCGGGACCGGCCGTTCAGCGGCGCAGGCCGCGCAGCAGGAGGTCGGTCACGGACGTGAAGTCGGCGTACACACCGGGCTCGGACCACTCCCGCGCGTAGCCCGGGTCGTGGAAGCGGCCGGTGGCGTGGAAGACGGCGCGGGCCGCGGTGTCGGGGTCGGCCGGGGCGAAGGCACCGGCGTCGATGCCCTCCCGCAGGATCCGGGCCAGCTGGCCGGTCAGGTCGGCGACGTGCTCGGCGACCGCGGTCCCGGCATCCTCGACCAGCGCCATGTAGGTGGCGAACAGCTCCGGGTCCTCGCCCGCCTTGCGGCGCTTGGCGTCGAACAGGGCCCGCAGCCAGTCGCGCAGCCGGGTCTCGGGGTCCCGGCCGCGCTCGGCCACGATCACGAACAGCAGCTGGGAGGTACGGTCCAGCCAGCGCTTGGTCACCGCCTCCCGCAGCGCCGACTTCGTGCGGAAGTGCCGGTAGACACTGCCGTGGCTGACCCCGAGCGCGCGGGCCACGTCGACCACGGTGGCCTTGGCCGGGCCGTGCCGGCGCAGCACCTCCTCGGTGGCTTCGAGGATGCGCTCGGCGGTCAGGGTCTCGGTCGGTGCCATGCCGTAGACCGTACCCGGCCGGGGATTCAGCGTTCGCTGTCGAGCATGGCCATCTGCGCCGGTGCGTACCGCTCGCCCGCCGCCGCGTCGGCGGGGACGGCGCTCTCGACGGCGGCCAGGTCGGCCTCGTCCAGGGTGACGTCCAGGGCGCCCAGCGCCTCGCTCAGCCTCTCGCGGGTGCGGGCGCCGATCAGCGGCACGATGTCCTCGCCGCGCGAGAGCACCCAGGCGATCGCGATCTGCGCGACGGTGACGCCCTTCTGCTCGGCGATCTTCCGCAGGGACTCGACCAGGCCGAGGTTGTGCCGCAGGTTCTCGCCCTGGAAGCGGGGCGAGAAGGCCCGGAAGTCGTTCCCGGCGAACTGCGGGTCCTGGCCGAGGTGACCGGAGATCAGGCCGCGCGAGAGCACGCCGTAGGCGGTGACGGCGATGCCCAGCTCGCGCAGGGTGGGCAGGATCTCGCGCTCGGGACCCCGGGAGATGAGCGCGTACTCGATCTGGAGGTCGGCGATCGGGGCGGTGGCGGCGGCCCGGCGGATGGTGTCGGCGCCGACCTCGCTGAGCCCGATGTGCCGCACCCAGCCCTTCTCGACCAGTTCGGCGATGGCGCCGACGGTCTCCTCGATCGGCACGTCCGGGTCGAGGCGGGCGGGGCGGTAGACGTCGATGTGGTCGACGCCCAGGCGCTGGAGCGAGTAGGCGGCGAAGTTCCTGACGGCGGCGGGGCGGCCGTCGAAGCCGGACCAGCCGCCGTCCGGGTCGCGCAGGGCGCCGAACTTGACGCTGATCAGGGCGTTGTCGCGGGCGGCCGCGGGGGCGGTGCGCAGTGCCTCGCCGATGAGCAGCTCGTTGTGCCCCATGCCGTAGAAGTCGCCGGTGTCGAGCAGGGTGACGCCCGCGTCGAGGGCGGCGTGCAGGGTGGCCACGGACTCGGCGCGGTCCGTCTCGCCGTACATCCCCGACATGCCCATGCAGCCGAGGCCGAGGGCGGAGACCTGGGGGCCGGTGGTACCGAGGGATCGGGTTCGCATCGTCATGACCCCACTGTGGCATGACAGCTGACAGATTTCAATATCTGTTAGCTGTCATTCGTCATCCTCACTCGGTGGGTGGACACGGTCCGGCCCTGGCGGCCGCGGAGCTTGGTCCAGACCTATTGACGAGAGGTCTGGACCAGAGGAGTGTCATGCATACGACACATGCGGGAGCGCGAACCCCCGCGCCCGCAGACACCTCACCGCACCCCCACCGGGAGGCTCCGCATGCTCCGCCGCACCCTGCGCCTGCTCACCGCCGCCCTGAGCGCGGCGGTCCTCGCCCCGCTCGCCCTCGCCACCGCCCCCACCGCCTCGGCCGCCGACACCTGCGCGGTGAAGTCCCGCCCGGCCGGCAAGGTGCTCCAGGGCTACTGGGAGAACTGGGACGGCTCCGCCAATGGCGTCCACCCGCCCTTCGGCTGGACCCCGGTCACCGACTCCCGCATCGCCGCCCACGGCTACAACGTGCTCGACGCCGCCTTCCCGGTCATCCGCTCCGACGGCACGGCGCTGTGGGAGGACGGGATGGACACCGGGGTGAAGGTGGCGACGCCCGCCGAGATGTGCGCGGCCAAGGCGTCCGGTCAGACCATCCTGCTGTCCATCGGCGGCGCGGCGGCCGGCATCGACCTGTCCTCCAGCGCGGTCGCCGACCGGTTCGTGGCGACGATCGTGCCGATCCTGAAGAAGTACAACTTCGACGGCATCGACATCGACATCGAGACCGGCCTGGTGGGCAGCGGGACCATCACCCGCCTCTCGCCGTCCCAGACCAACCTGATCCGCATCATCGACGGCGTCCTCGCGCAGATGCCGTCCGGCTTCGGCCTGACGATGGCGCCGGAGACCGCGTACGTCACCGGCGGCAGCGTCACCTACGGCTCCATCTGGGGCGCGTACCTGCCGATCGTGAAGAAGTACGCGGACAACGGCCGGCTGTGGTGGCTGAACATGCAGTACTACAACGGCAGCATGTACGGCTGCTCCGGCGACTCCTACGCGGCCGGCACCGTGCAGGGCTTCACCGCCCAGACCGACTGCCTCGACAAGGGCCTGGTGGTGCAGGGCACGACCGTCCGGGTGCCCTACGACAAGCAGGTGCCCGGGCTGCCGGCCCAGCCGGGCGCGGGCGGCGGCTATCTGTCACCGTCCCTGGTCTCGCAGGCCTGGAAGCACTACGGCGGCGCCCTCAAGGGCCTGATGACCTGGTCGGTCAACTGGGACGGTTCGAAGAACTGGACCTTCGGCGACAACGTCCGCGCGCTCCAGGGCCGTTGATCACGCGAAGTCGCCGGTCCCGGGAAGTCGCCGGCCCCGCGGGGCTCGACGATCCCGCGGGGCTCGCCGATCCCGCGGGGCCGTGACGCACCGCGGCCCCCGGCCCGGGTCCGCTCGGGGACCCGGGCCGGGGGCCGGCCGGTGAGGGAGAGGGTGAGGGACTAGCAGCCGACCAGGCGGCTGGCGAGGTAGCCCTCGATCTGGTCCAGGGAGACGCGCTCCTGCTTCATCGTGTCGCGCTCGCGGACGGTCACCGCGTTGTCCTCGAGGGTGTCGAAGTCGACGGTGACGCAGAACGGGGTGCCGATCTCGTCCTGACGACGGTAGCGGCGGCCGATGGCGCCGGCGTCGTCGAACTCGATGTTCCAGTTCTGCCGCAGCGCCTGGGCGAGACCCTTGGCCTTCGGCGACAGCTCGGCGTTGCGCGACAGCGGCAGCACGGCCACCTTCACCGGGGCCAGCCGGTGGTCCAGGCGCAGCACCGTGCGCTTCTCCATCTTGCCCTTGGCGTTGGGCGCCTCGTCCTCGACGTAGGCGTCGAGCAGGAAGGCCAGCATCGCGCGGCCGACACCGGCCGCGGGCTCGATGACGTACGGCGTCCAGCGCTCGCCGGCCTCCTGGTCGAAGTAGGAGAGGTCCTGGCCGGAGGCCTTGGCGTGGGCGGAGAGGTCGTAGTCGGTGCGGTTGGCGACGCCCTCCAGCTCACCCCACTCGTTGCCGCCGAACTGGAAGCGGTACTCGATGTCGGCGGTGCGCTTGGAGTAGTGGGAGAGCTTCTCCTTGGGGTGGTCGTACCACCGCATGTTCTCCTCGCGCAGGCCCAGGCCGGTGTACCAGTTCCAGCGCTGCTCCATCCAGTACTCCTGCCACGTCTCGTCCTCGCCCGGCTTGACGAAGAACTCCATCTCCATCTGCTCGAACTCGCGGGTGCGGAAGATGAAGTTGCCGGGCGTGATCTCGTTGCGGAAGGACTTGCCCATCTGCGCGATGCCGAAGGGCGGCTTGCGGCGCGAGGCGACCTGCACCTGGGCGAAGTTGGTGAAGATGCCCTGGGCGGTCTCCGGGCGCAGGTACGCGACCGAGCCGGAGTCCTGGGTCGGGCCCAGGTGGGTGGAGAGCAGGCCCGAGAACTGCTTGGGCTCGGTGAACTGGCCCTTGTTGCCGCAGTTGGGGCAGTTGACGTCCGCCAGGCCGTTCTCCGGCAGGCGGTTGTGCTTGGCCTCGTAGGCCTCTTCCAGGTGGTCGGCACGGAAGCGCTTGTGACAGGAGGTGCACTCCGTCAGCGGGTCCGTGAAGGTGGCGACGTGGCCGGAGGCGACCCAGACCTCGGGGGCCAGGATGACGGACGAGTCGATACCGACCACGTCCTCGCGCGACGTCACCATGTAGCGCCACCACTGGCGCTTGAGGTTCTCCTTGAGCTCGACACCCAGCGGCCCGTAGTCCCAGGCGGCGCGCTGTCCGCCGTAGATCTCACTGCAGGGGAATACGAAGCCACGGCGCTTGCTCAGGCTGACGATGGTGTCGATCTTGTCGGCGGCCACGGTGCTCTCTTCATTACGACGACGGGCGACGAAGCGAGGTGCTTCAGAGCGAATGCCTCAGGTTACCGGCGGGGGCTCCTCCTCATCCAATTCGGGATGCCCCTGGGACCGCTCACCCGGCTTGTTGACAACGGTTTCCATGTTAGTTGAAAATGACTCTCATGAACGTACGACGACGCCTCATACCGGGGGCCGCCGCGGCCGCGGTCACCGCCCTCGCCCTCACGGCCCTGACCGGCTGCTCCACCGGGACCGCGGTGGCGGGCGGCACCGACAGGTTCGACGTCGTCGCGTCGTTCTACCCGATGCAGTTCCTCGCCGAGCGGATCGGCGGGCGGCACGTCCACGTCACCACGCTCACCTCGCCCGGCCAGGAGCCGCACGACCTGGAGATCAGCCCGCGGCAGATGGCCGGGCTCCAGCGCTCCGACGCGGTGCTCTACCTCAAGGGCCTCCAGCCCTCCGTCGACGACGCCGTGGCCCAGTCCGGGATCGGCACCGCCGTCGACGCCGCCTCCCTGACCACGCTGGAGCAGCACGGCACCGAGACCGGCGGGCACGCCGACGCGCGCGGCTCCCGAGGGCGCGGGGCGTCCGGCAAGGACCCGCACATCTGGCTGGACCCGGTGAAGTACGCCGAGGTCGCCAAGGGCGTCGGCGCGGCCTTCGCGAAGGCCGACCCCGCCCACGCGGCCGACTACCGCGCGAACACCGCGACGCTGGTCCGGCGGCTCGGCGCCCTCGACACCCGCTACCGCGAGGGCCTGGCGCACACCGGCGGCTCCCGGGTCATCCTCACCACGCACGCCGCCTTCGGCTACCTCGCCGAGCGCTACGGCCTGACCCAGGAGGCCATCAACGGCCTCGACCCCGAGTCGGAGCCCAGCGCGGCCCGGGTGCGGGACCTGGAGACGACGGCCCGCGCCGACGGCGTCACCACCGTGTTCTACGAGACGCTCGTCAGCGACCGGACCGCGAAGACCCTGGCCGCCGACGCGCACCTCACCACCGACGTCCTCGACCCGCTGGAGGGCATCACCAGCCGGTCCCGGGGCACCGACTACTTCTCCGTCATGGACGCCAACCTCAAGGCACTGAAGACCGCCCTGGGGGCCGAGTGACCACCGTGCGGGAGGCCGCCGTGCACGAACCCGTCATCGCCCTGCGGGGCGTCACCGCCGAGCTGGGCTCCCGCCCCGTGCTGCGCGGCGTCGACCTCGCCGTGCGCCGCGGCGAGGTGGTCGCCCTGCTCGGCGCGAACGGCTCCGGCAAGTCGACGGCGATCCGCGCGGTCGTCGGCCAGGTCCCGGTCACCGCCGGCACGGTGGAGCTGTTCGGCACCCCGCGCCGCGCCTTCCGGGACTGGGCGCGCGTGGGGTACGTACCGCAGCGCACCACGGCCGCGGGCGGGGTTCCGGCGACCGTGGCCGAGATCGTCTCCTCCGGCCGCCTGGCCCGCACCCGCTTCGGCCTGTTCCGCGGGGCCGACCGGGACGCCGTGCGCCGCGCCCTGGAGCTGGTCGGCCTGGCCGACCGGGCCCAGGACTCGGTGAACGCCCTCTCCGGCGGCCAGCACCAGCGGGTGCTGATCGCCCGCGCCCTGGTCGCCGAACCGGAGCTGCTGATCATGGACGAGCCCATGGCGGGCGTCGACCTGGCCAGCCAGGAGGTGCTCGCGCACACCCTCGCCGAGCAGGTCGCCCGCGGCACGACCGTCCTGCTCGTGCTGCACGAACTGGGCCCGCTGGAGCCGCTGATCGACCGCGCGGTGGTGCTCCGCGACGGCCGCGTCCTGCACGACGGCCCGCCGCCGGGCGCGGCCGCGGCCGACGCCGCGCCCGGCGGCGCCGCCTCGCACCACTGCCTCGACCCGCACGCACCCGCGGGCGGCGAACCGGACCGCACGGGACTGCTGAGCTGATGGACTTCCTGAACTACGCCTTCATGCAGCGGGCCCTGCTCGCCGCCGTCCTGGTCGGCGTCACCGCCCCCGCCGTCGGCATCTACCTCGTCCAGCGCCGCCAGGCCCTCATGGGCGACGGCATCGGCCACGTCGCCATGACCGGTGTCGGCCTCGGCTTCCTGCTGTCCGCCTCCCCGGTGTGGATGGCCACGGCCGTCGCCGTCCTCGGCTCGGTGCTGATGGAACTGATCCGCTGGTACGGCCGGACACGCGGCGACATCGCCCTCGCGATGCTGTTCTACGGCGGCATGGCCGGCGGCGTGATGCTGATCAACCTGGCGCCCGGCGGCTCCAACGCCAACCTGATGTCGTACCTCTTCGGTTCGCTGTCCACCGTCTCGCAGTCCGACGTCACCACCATCTGCGTGCTGGCCGCCTTCGTGCTGCTGGTCACGCTGGGCCTGCGCCGGCAGTTGTTCGCGGTCAGCCAGGACGAGGAGTTCGCGCGGGTCACGGGCCTGCCGGTGCGCGCGCTGAACCTGCTGACGGCCGTCACCGCGGCGGTCACCGTGACCGTCGCCATGCGGGTGGTCGGGCTGCTGCTGGTGTCCGCGCTGATGGTGGTGCCGGTGGCGGCGGCCCAGCAGCTCAGCCGGAGCTTCGCCGCCACGTTCGCAGTCGCCGTCGCCATCGGCGTGACGGTGACGACCGGTGGCACGATCACCTCGTTCTACGCCTATGTGCCGCCCGGCGCGACGATCGTTCTGCTGGCCATCGCCGCCTTCATGGTGCTGACCGCGCTGGCCGCCCCGCTGGCCCGCCGCCGCGCCCGCGCGGCCGCCGCCGGGCGGCCGGAAACAGGCCCCGCGCAGGCGCCGGTTCCGGCCGCCCGGGCGGCCGCTGACGAGGCCGGCGTCTGACCGGGCACCCCGCGGACTGGCACAATGGCCCGGCAGACGCAGACCTGAGGAGGCAACCGGTGACCACCGCTGGACCGCCCGTGAAGGGCCGCTCGACCCGCCAGCGGGCAGCCGTGGCGGCGGCCCTCGACGAGGTCGACGAGTTCCGCAGCGCCCAGGAGCTGCACGACATGCTCCGGCACAAGGGCGACTCCGTCGGGCTCACCACCGTCTACCGCACCCTTCAGTCCCTCGCCGAGGCCGGCGAGGTGGATGTCCTGCGCACCAACGACGGCGAGTCCGTCTACCGCCGCTGCTCCAGCGGGGAGCACCACCACCATCTCGTCTGCCGCAGCTGCGGCAGGGCGGTCGAGGTGGAGGGCCCCGCGGTGGAGAAGTGGGCCGAGGCCGTCGCGGCCGAGCACGGCTACGTCAACGTGGCCCACACCGTGGAGATCTTCGGCACCTGCGCGGACTGCGCGGCGGGCTGAGCCGCCGCCCCCGGACCCGCGCCGCGGCCTCCGCTAGCCGCGGCCGAAGCAGCGTTCCAGTTCGTCCAGGTCGTAGAAGGCGCTCCCCCGGGTGACCGGCCGGCAGCCGGCCCTGAAGGGGGTCTCCCGCTCGTTGTAGAGCATCCGGACGAGGTAGCGCCCGCCCTTGGCGAAGACGTCCGGATGTTCGCGCCCAGCGGGGAGACGTCCTGCCGTGGCTCTCGCGGTGCGCGGGGTCCTGCGCCGCGTGCGCGGGCAGCGCGGTGAGCAGCAGGGCGCCGAGGGCGACGACAGCGGGGGTGAGACGTCTCATGAGTCCCGTATCCTCGGCGACCCGCGTGAACCGGCGGTGGCCGGCATCTGTACTAGGAGTCGGAGTCGCCCTTCATCGCGGCTTCCATGGCGAGCAGGTCCTCGTTGGGGACGGCGCCGCCGAAGCGCCGGTCGCGGGAGGCGAACTCCAGGCAGGCCCGCCACAGGTCGCGCCGGTCGAAGTCGGGCCACAGGACGTCCTGGAAGACCATCTCGGCGTACGCGCTCTGCCAGAGCAGGTAGTTGGAGGTGCGCTGCTCACCGCTGGGGCGCAGGAACAGGTCCACGTCCGGCATGTCCGGGTAGTACAGGTACTTCTGGATGGTCTTCTCGGAGACCTTGGACGGGTCCAGGCGCCCGGCCCTGACGTCCTCTGCCAGCGCCTTGGCCGCGTCGGCCAGTTCGGCCCGCCCGCCGTAGTTCATGCAGAAGTACAGGGTGAGCAGGTCGTTGTCCTGGGTCTGCTCCTGGGCGACCTGGAGCTCCCGGGCGACCGACTTCCACAGTTTCGGCATGCGGCCCACCCAGCGCACCCGGATGCCGAGGGCGTCGAGCTGGTCGCGGGTCTTGCGGATGAAGTCGCGGTTGAAGTTCATCAGGAAGCGGACCTCGTCGGGCGAGCGCTTCCAGTTCTCGGTGGAGAAGGCGTACAGGGAGATGTTGCGCACGCCGACCTCGATGGAGCCCTGGAGCACGTCCAGGACGCGCTCGGCGCCGACCTTGTGGCCCTCGGTGCGGGGCAGCCCGCGCTCCTTGGCCCAGCGGCCGTTGCCGTCCATGACGATCGCCACGTGGTTGGGTACCAACTCGCCGGGGAGCTTCGGCGCGCGGGCACCGGACGGGTGCGGTTCCGGCGTCCGGTACTCACGGCGCTGGCGCCCCAGGATCCCGCGTACGGCCATGTGCTTCTCGTCTCCCTAGTCCTACTTCTCGACGTACCGAAGGGAGCGCAGTCCGCGCTCCAGATGCCAGTGCAGATAGGCGGACACCAGCCCGCTGCCCTCCCGGACGTGCCGCGGCTCGCACGCGTCCGCGGTCTCCCAGTCTCCCGTAAGCAGCGCCCCGAGCAGCACCAGGGTCTGCGGGGAGGGGACGACGCTGCCGGGCACCCGGCAGTCGGCGCAGACCGAGCCGCCGGAGGCGACCGAGAAGAACCGGTTGGGCCCGGGCATCCCGCACCTGGCGCAGTCGCCGAAGCTGGGCGCGTAGCCGTTCACGGCGAGGGAGCGCAGCAGGAAGGCGTCCAGGACGAGGTGCGGCGCGTGCTCGCCGCGGGCCAGCGTGCGCAGGGCGCCGACCAGCAGCAGGTACTGCTGGACCGCGGGCTCGCCCTCGTGGTCGGTGAACCGCTCGGCGGTCTCCAGCATGGCGGTGCCGGCGGTGTAGCGGGCGTAGTCGGTGACGATGCCGCCCCCGTAGGGAGCGATCGTCTCGCTCTGGGTGCACAGCGGCAGCCCGCGGCCGACCAGCTCGCTGCCGCGCGCGAAGAACTGCACGTCGACGTGGGAGAAGGGTTCGAGGCGGGCGCCGAACTTCGACTTGGTGCGCCGCACACCCCGGGCCACTGCCCGTACCCGGCCGTGACCGCGCGTGAGCAGCGTGATGATCCGGTCCGCCTCACCCAGCTTCTGGGTGCGCAGCACGATGCCGTCGTCGCGGAACAGACTCATGGCCCCATTCTCGCCTACGGCGGCCGGGGCGCGGGCGCACCCGTCAGGGGATCTCGCCCCGGGTGCGCGGACCGGGGTGCGCGCCGGGTCCGGGGCCGCCGTCCGCGCCGCCGTCCGGGCCGCCGCGCCCGTGCGCCGCGCCGAGCCGTTCGGCGGGGGTGGCCGGGCGGACGGCGTCCGGCCGGCAGTCCCACTCCTTGCCGCCGCCGTACGGTCTGAGCTGGACGTACGGTCCCTCGTGCCCCATGACGACGCCCACCTGCCCGGTGCTGGTGTCCACGACGGGCGCGCCGACGGGCGGTTCGGGTAAGCCGCCCCGCAGGTCCTTCACGGTGTCCTCCGCTCCTCGGCACACGACGCCGACCGGTGTGCCTCCACCGTGCTCCCCTTCCTTCCCGGATCTCACGCTTTCCGTCTCCGGGACGCCGCCCCGCCCCTACACTCGGCGGGAGTCCGTCCCGCGCACGCGCGGCGCACCGCGGACCCGTCGCCGTGCCCCGGCGGCCCGTCGGTATTGTCCGGCGCCCGTCCGCGCATCCCCGTCCGCCCCGCAACTCGCCGCGCGGAAACACGTATTCGGGCAGTCCCCCGGCCCTCGGACGCGCCGCGGCCCGGCACCCCCGCTCCTGAGGGTCTCCGCGCCGGGTGGGCGCGGGGAGTGCCGGGGCGGCGTGGGCCGGGCCGTGGGTGCCGGGAGGGGGCCGGTCAGGACGGGGTGCGGGCTGCCGCCAGCAGGCGGGTGACGTCGTCGGAGCAGATGGTGAGGGCGGCGCCCACGGTGCTCAGGACGTCCCGTTCGGCGGGCGTGTAGGGGCCGTCGGCCAGCGCGATGAGGGCGCCCTGGGTCAGGATCGACTCGCGGCCCGCCGGGGCCAGGTGCGCGGCCAGCGGGTCGAGCGCCTCGTGCAGCTCTATGGCCAGGCCGGCGTCGCACGAGCGGCCGAAGACCCGGCCGGTGTCGGCGGCCAGCGCCTCGACGAGGGCGCCGAGCCTGTCCTCGGTGCAGTCCTCGAAGCCGGCGGCGCGGACGGCGGCGGCGGCCGTCTCCAGCGACGGGCGGGCGCAGGTGCCGCCCGCGGCCAGCACGGCCAGCGCGACGGTGTGCACGGCGTCCCGGAGCATGGCGGAGAAGCGGGAGGTGGTGGGGTGGTCGAGGACGTCGGTGCCGAAGTGCCGGCGGCAGGCCGCGCACTCCACGACCGGTCCGGTCACCCCGCGCGGCAACACCGGCACCCCGAGGAGGGTGAAGCGGCGGCGGCCGGTGAGGCGCTGGTAGTTGCGGTCGCCCCCGCAGCCCGGGCAGAAGAACTCGCCGTCTCCCACGGGCGTCCACGCGGTGCGGGTGCCCAGGATCCGGGCAGCCCTGGCGGCACGGCCGTCTCGTCCCCGTACTGGCAGCACGTCGCACCTCCGTAACCCGGCGGCAACATCGCCGCGCTGGCGTGATGTTAGCCACATCGGGAGGCCGGAGTCAGTACCCCGTACGAGACCTTTCCGTGACCTGCACGTGCGGATGGCCGGTATACGACGGTGCCCCGGCCGTCCGGAAGGCGGCCGGGGCACCGCGGGAGGCGGCCGGCGCGGGTCAGCGGGCCGCGCGGTTCACGGCGGAGACCACGGCCTTGAGCGAGGCTCGCGTGGTGTTCGCGTCGATGCCGATGCCCCACAGCACCTTGCCGTCGATGGCGCACTCGATGTAGGAGGCGGCCTGGGCGGAGGCACCCTCGCTCATCGTGTGCTCCTGGTAGTCCAGCAGGCGTACGTCGATGCCGATGGACTCCAGGGCGTCGAAGAAGGCCGAGATCGGACCGTTGCCGGAACCGGTCAGGACGGTGTCCTCGCCGTCGACGCTCGCCTCGACGGTGAGGGTGTCCACGCCGTCGGTGTCGGTGGTCGACTGGCCCGCCTTCAGCTGGACGCGGCCCCAGGGGTTCAGCGGGTTCGGCAGGTACTCGTCCTGGAAGACGGCCCAGATCTCCTTCGGCGTGATCTCGCCGCCCTCGGCGTCCGTCTTGGCCTGGATGAGCCGGGAGAACTCGATCTGCATCCGGCGCGGCAGGTCCAGCTTGTGGTCGTTCTTCAGGACGTAGGAGATACCGCCCTTGCCGGACTGCGAGTTGACGCGGATGACGGCCTCGTAGGAGCGGCCGACGTCCTTGGGGTCGATGGGCAGGTACGGCACCGCCCACTCGATGTCGTCCACCGTGACGCCCCGGGCGGCCGCGTCGGCCTCCATGGCGTCGAAGCCCTTCTTGATGGCGTCCTGGTGGGAGCCGGAGAAGGACGTGTAGACCAGGTCGCCCACGTACGGGTGGCGCGGGTGGACCTCCATCTGGTTGCAGTACTCCCACGTACGGCGGATCTCGTCGATGTCGGAGAAGTCGATCTGCGGGTCGACGCCCTGCGAGAACAGGTTCATGCCCAGGGTGACCAGGTCGACGTTGCCGGTGCGCTCGCCCTGTCCGAACAGGCAGCCCTCGACGCGGTCGGCGCCGGCCATCAGCGCCAGCTCGGCGGCGGCGACGGCCGTACCGCGGTCGTTGTGCGGGTGGATCGACAGGCAGACGTGCTCGCGGCGGGAGAGGTTGCGGCCCATCCACTCGAAGCGGTCCGCGTGCGTGGACGGGGTGGAACGCTCCACGGTGGCGGGCAGGTTGAGGATGATCTCGCGGCCCGGGCCGGGCTGCCAGACGTCCATCACCGCCTCGCAGACCTCCAGGGCGAAGTCCAGCTCGGTGTCGGTGAAGATCTCCGGCGAGTACTGGTAGCCGAACTCCGTCTCCGGGCCCAGCAGCTTCTCGGCGTACTCCATCACCAGGCGGGTGCCGTCGACGGCGATCTGCTTGATGTCGTCGCGGGAGCCGCGGAAGACGACCCGGCGGAAGACCGGGGCGGTGGCGTTGTACAGGTGCACGGTGGCGCGGCGGGCGCCCTTGAGGGACTCCACGGTCCGCTCGATCAGGTCCTCGCGGGCCTGGGTGAGGACGGAGATCGTCACGTCCTCGGGGATCGCGCCCTCTTCCTCGATGATCGAGCGGACGAAGTCGAAGTCGGTCTGGCCGGAGGCGGGGAAGCCGACCTCGATCTCCTTGTAGCCCATCTTGACCAGCTGGTCGAACATCCGGCGCTTGCGCTCGGGCGACATCGGGTCGATCAGGGCCTGGTTGCCGTCGCGCAGGTCGGTGGAGAGCCAGCGCGGAGCGGTGGTGATCCGCCGGCCGGGCCAGGTGCGGTCCGGGATGTCGACCTGCTCGTAGCGGCCGTACTTGTGGATCGGCATGGAGGTGGGCTGCTGGCGGTTGGCCATGGTCGCGTGGGCTCCTCAGGATGTCCGGACGGACGGCCGACGCAACGCCAAAAGCTCCGCGGGGAGGGGGTCGGCCTTTGTCTACAGGCCCTCGCCGCGGCAGCTAAGAAGAAGCAGCCCGAAACGCATGATGCTCCGCAGCCTAGCCGAGCCGCGCCGGGCGCGCGGGCCTGTTCCAGTATGCGGGACCAGCGGAACCTTGGGTATGAAATACCGACCAAAACGACAAAAAGTGCGCCATACCACTCGGTGACGCTGTGCGATGCCGAATGTCCGCGTATTTCACCAATCATGGTTGCGAGTAGTGACAGTGAGGTCACGCAGTGCAAGGGTCGCGATATGACCGACCACGGGGGCTTCGAGCCCGTCTTCTGCACCATCGTGCCGCCGCACGTCCTCGACCGGCTCGCCCGGCACGAGGACCCCGCCCTGTCCGGGCCCGCCCGGCGCACCCTCGCCCGCGACGCCCAGGAGCGCACCCGCCGCCGGATGACGGCCGAGTACGGCCTGGCCGCGGCGGCGCCGGTGAAAGCACCGGCGGACCGGCCGCTGCGCACCGTCTACGACGCCGGGCACCTGACCGGACTGCCCGGCACCCGGGTCCGCGGCGAGGACGACGAACCCGGCGGGGACGCCACCGTCAACCGCGCCTGGTCCGGGCTCGGCGCCACCTTCGACCTGTACCTCACCGCCTACCGGCGCCACTCCGTCGACGGCGACGGACTGCCGCTGGACGCCACCGTCCACTACGACGAGGGCTACAACAACGCGTTCTGGAACGGCGAGCAGATGGTGTTCGGCGACGGGGACGGGGAGATCTTCCTCGACTTCACCAACTCCGTCGACGTCATCGGCCACGAACTCACCCACGGCGTCACCCAGTACACGGCCAACCTGACCTACTACGGCCAGCCCGGCGCGCTCAACGAGTCGATGTCCGACGTCTTCGGCTCGCTGATCAAGCAGTACTCGCTCGGCCAGACCGCCGCCGAGGCCGACTGGCTGATCGGCGCCGGACTGCTAGCCCCGCGCGTCACCGGCAGCGCGCTGCGCTCGATGAAGGCCCCGGGCACGGCCTACGACGACGACGTGCTCGGCCGGGACCCGCAGCCCGCGACCATGGACGGGTTCGTGCGCACCGGCCGTGACAACGGCGGCGTCCACATCAACTCCGGCATCCCCAACCACGCCTTCTACCTGGCCGCCTCGGCCCTCGGCGGCTTCGCCTGGGAGCGGGCCGGGCAGGTCTGGTACGACGTGCTGACCGGCGGCGCGCTGAAGTCCGACGCGCTCTTCGCCGACTTCGCCACGCTCACCGTCCGGGCCGCCCGCGAGCGGTACGGCGCCGGCGACGAACTCCAGGCCGTGCGGAAGGCGTGGGAGCAGGTGGGGGTGCGGACGCTGTAGTTCCGTACTAGACAGTGACCCATGCGTATTCAGGTACGGCGCACGGGCGGGTTCGCGGGTATCGAGCGCCGGGGCGAGGTGGACACCTCGGGCCTGCCCGACGCCGGCGAGTGGCGGGCCCTGGCCGAGCGGGCCGTGGCGGACGGCCACGACGCACCGCCGGCCGGGGTGCCGGACGGCTTCGCGTACGAGATCACCGTGGACGGCCGGACGGTCCACGCCGCCGATCCGCGGCTCACCGGGGACCAGCGGGAGCTGGTCTCCCGGGTGCTGAAGGAGGGTGCCTAGGGTATGGCGGGTGCCTGGTCCGCGGTGCGGGCACCGGCCGCCTCCCACTCCGTGCGGAGCATGCCGAAGCAGACCTCGTCGTACCAGCGCTCCCCGACCCGTACGGCGGCCCGGCGGCGCCCCTCCTCGACGAAGCCGAGGCGGCCGAACGCCCGCACGGCGCGCTCGTTGCCGCTCCAGGTCTCCAGCTCGACCCGTCGCAGCCGGCACGCCCCGAAGAGGTGGCCCAGCAGCAGCCGCAGCGCCTCGGAGCCGAAGCCGCCGCCCCAGCGGTCCCGCTCGCCGATGGTGATGCCGACCGTGGCCCGGCCGGCGAACGGGTCCAGACCGCGGTAGTCGGCCATGCCGATGGCGCGGCCGCTCTCCCGTTCCTCGACGGTGAAGGTGGCGCCGTCACGCGGGTCCTCGCGCAGCCGGCCCTCGTGGAAGCGCTCCAGCGCCTCCCGGGTCACCGGGCCGAAGCCCGGGCTGCCGCCCGTGGCCCAGTGCGCCACCTCCGGGTCGTTGCGCCACCGCAGGTGCGCGTCCACGTCGTCGGCGCGCAGCGCGCGCAGCCGTACCAGCTGGCCTTCGATCATCCGGTGATGATGATGTTCCCGCAACGGCGCCGCAACCCGTTTCCGCGCACGGGCGTTGACTTCGGTTACCGGTGGTACGGATGATCCTGCCCATGGTGACTGACGCGGGCGGTCCGCCGCCCCGGTTCCCGGCCGGCTTCCTGTGGGGCGTGTCGACCTCGGCGCACCAGATCGAGGGGGCCGCCGACGCGCGGGAGCCGTCGGTGTGGGACGAGTTCACGGCCCGGCCGGGCCGGGTGAAGGACGGCTCCACGGCGGCCGTGGCCTGCGACCACTACCACCGCTACCGGGAGGACGTGGCGCTGCTGGCCGGGCTGGGCGTGGACGCGTACCGCTTCTCCGTGTCGTGGCCGCGGGTGAACACCCCGGGCGGGCTGGACTTCTACGACCGCCTCGTCGACGAGCTGTGCGCGGCGGGCGTGCGTCCCGTGCCGACCCTCTTCCACTGGGACCTGCCCGCGCGCCTGGACTGGCTGGAGCGGGACACCGCGTCCCGCTTCGCCGAGTACGTGTCGGTGGTGGCCGCCCGGCTCGGCGACCGCGTCGGCCGCTGGATCACCCTCAACGAGCCCGCCGAGCACACCCTGCTCGGCCACGCCCTCGGCGTCCACGCGCCCGGCCGGCGGCTGCTGTTCGACGCCCTGCCGGCCGCCCACCACCAGCTCCTCGCCCACGGTCTGGCGGTACGGGCGCTGCGCGCGTCCGGCGCCGCGGACATCGGGATCGCCAACTCCCACGCCCCCGTGCGGCCCGCCTCCGCCGCGGCGGCGGACACCGGGGCGGCGGACTTCTACGACACCCTGCTCAACCGCCTGTTCGCCGAGCCGGTCCTGCTCGGCGCCTATCCGGTAGGGCTCGGCGAGCTGATGCCGGGGGACGTGGCGGCGGACCTGGAGGTGATCGCGGAGCCCGTCGACTGGTACGGCGTCAACTACTACGCCCCGGCCCGGGTGGGCGCCCCGCAGGACACCGAGAGCGGGGCCGGCGGCGTCACCGTGCCCGCCGGACTGCCCTTCTCCTTGCGGGAGTTCGAGGACCGCCCGGTCACCGACTTCGGCTGGCCGGTGGTCCCGGAGGGGCTGACCGAGCTGCTCACCGCGTTCCGCTCCCGCTACGGCGACCGCCTGCCGCCGGTCGTCATCACCGAGAACGGCTGCTCCTACCCGGGCCTCGACGACCAGGACCGCATCGCCTACCTGGACGCCCATGTCCGCGCCCTGCATGCCGCGATCGCCGCCGGGGTGGACGTACGCGGCTACTTCGTCTGGTCGCTGCTGGACAACTTCGAGTGGGCGGAGGGCTACACGCGTCGCTTCGGCCTGGTCCACGTCGACTACGCCACGCTCGCGCGCACCCCGAAGGCGTCCTACCACTGGTTCCGGGAGCTGCTGCGGGCGCAGCGGTGAGGCGCGGAAGCGGGCCGGGCGGCGGTGCTCAGAAGCCGAGCTTGCGCAGCTGCTTGGGGTCGCGCTGCCAGTCCTTGGCCACCTTGACGTGCAGGTCGAGGAAGACCGGCGTGCCCAGCAGCGCCTCGATGTGCTTGCGGGACTTGATGCCGACCTCCTTCAGGCGCTTGCCCTTGGGGCCGATGATGATGCCCTTCTGGCTGGGGCGCTCGATGTAGACGAAGGCGTGGATGTCGAGCAGGGGCTTGTCGGCGGGGCGGTCCTCGCGCGGCAGCATCTCCTCCACGACGACGGCGATGGAGTGCGGCAGCTCGTCGCGGACGCCCTCCAGCGCGGCCTCGCGGATCAGCTCCGCGATCATGACCTGCTCGGGCTCGTCGGTCAGGTCGCCCTCGGGGTAGAGCGGCGGGCCCTCGGGCAGCATCGGGACCAGCAGGTCCGCGAGCAGGTCGACCTGCTGGTTCGCCGTCGCCGACACCGGGACGATCTCCGCCCACTCGATGCCCAGCTCCTTGCCGAGCTGGTCGACGGCGATCAGCTGCTCGGCCAGGGTCTTGGAGTCGACCAGGTCGGTCTTGGTGATGATCGCGACCTTCGGGGACTTCTTGATCCCCGCCAGCTCCTTGGCGATGAAGCGGTCGCCGGGGCCGAGCTTCTCGTTCGCGGGCAGGCAGAAGCCGATCACGTCGACCTCGGCCCAGGTGGTGCGCACGACGTCGTTGAGCCGCTCGCCCAGCAGGGTGCGCGGCTTGTGCAGGCCGGGGGTGTCGACCAGGATCAGCTGGGCGTCGGGCCGGTGCACGATGCCGCGGACGGTGTGCCGCGTGGTCTGCGGCTGGTTCGCGGTGATCGCCACCTTCTGCCCGACCAGAGCGTTCGTGAGGGTGGACTTGCCCGCGTTGGGGCGGCCCACGAAGCAGGCGAAGCCGGCGCGGTGGACGGTCTCGCCCGACCGCTCGGATGACTGGGTACGAACGCTCATGGCGACCATTGTCCCTGATCCACCGGGCGCCGCCGTACCACGGGCGCCCACCGTGTTCTCCGGTGAGCTTCCGGAAACCCGCCCGCAACGAAACGTCACGGAAACACACCCGTACGCGACCGGAAACGCGGGCCGGTGACCCTCTGACGAGCCCCCGCATCGCTGGAGACGACCGTGACCCTCGCCGCCGCGCACGCAGACACCGGTGACACCGCCTGGCTGCTCGCCGCCACCGCCCTGGTCCTGCTGATGACCCCGGGCCTGGCCCTCTTCTACGGCGGCATGGTCCGCGCGAAGAGCGTCCTGAACATGCTGATGATGAGCTTCGTGTCGATCGCCCTGGTCACCGTGGTGTGGCTGGTGGCGGGCTACTCGCTCGCCTTCGGCGACGACTCCTTCGCCGGGCTGGTCGGCGGACTGCACGACGCCGGCATGGCGCACCTCGGCCCGGGCAGCCTGCACGGCAGCGTCCCCACGCTGCTGTTCGCCACCTTCCAGCTCACCTTCGCGATCGTCACGGCCGCCCTGATCAGCGGCGCGATCGCCGACCGGGCGAAGTTCGGGGCGTGGCTGGTGTTCGTGCCGCTGTGGGCACTGCTGGTATACGTTCCGGTCGCCCACTGGGTGTGGGGGCCGGGGGGCTGGATCGCGGCGCGGCTCGGGGCGCTGGACTACGCGGGCGGGCTGCCGGTCGAGATCGCCTCCGGCGCCTCCGGGCTGGCGCTGTGCCTGGTCCTCGGGCCGCGGCTGGGCTTCAAGAAGGACGCGATGCGCCCGCACAATCTGCCGATGGTGGTGCTCGGCGCCGGTCTGCTCTGGTTCGGCTGGTTCGGCTTCAACGCGGGCTCCGCGCTCGGCGCGAACGGCCTGGCGGCCGCCGCCTTCCTCAACACCCTCGCCGCCGGCTGCACCGGCCTGCTGGGCTGGCTCTTCGTCGAGCAGCGGCGCGACGGCCACCCCACCACGCTGGGCGCCGCCTCGGGCGCGGTCGCGGGTCTGGTCGCCATCACGCCGTCCTGCGGCACGGTCTCGCTGCTGGGCGCGCTGGTCGTCGGCCTGGCCGCCGGTGTCGTCTGCTCCTACGCCGTGGGCTGGAAGTTCCGGCTGAACTACGACGACTCCCTTGACGTGGTCGGCGTCCACCTGGTCGGCGGGATCATCGGCACCCTGCTGATCGGCCTGTTCGCCGAGAAGGCGATGACCGGCGGCGCCGAGGGCCTCTTCTACGGGGGCGGAGCGGGCCAGCTCGGCCGGCAGGCGGTCGCGGTGGTGGCCGTGGCCGGGTACGCCTTCGCGGTGACGTACGGCATCGGCACGCTGCTGCACCGCACGATGGGCTTCCGGGCGTCCGAGGAGGAGGAGTACACCGGTCTGGACCTTACGGTGCACGCGGAGAGCGCCTACGATCACGGGGTCCTGGGGCACGGCGCCCCGGTCTCCCACTCCGCCCAGAAGACCCCCATCCAGAAGGCCGGCACCCAGGCATGAAGCTCATCACCGCGATCGTCAAGCCGTACCGCCTCGACGAGGTCAAGACCGCCCTGCAGGAGCTGGGCGTGCACGGCCTGACCGTGACCGAGGCGAGCGGGTACGGGCGTCAGCGCGGCCACACCGAGGTGTACCGGGGTGCGGAGTACCGGGTCGACCTGGTGCCCAAGGTGCGCATCGAGGTCGTCGTCGAGGACGCGGTGGCCGAGGACGTGATCGAGGCGGTCGTCCGGGCCGCGCACACGGGGAAGATCGGGGACGGCAAGGTCTGGTCGCTGCCCGTCGAGACGGTGGTCCGGGTGCGGACCGGCGAACGCGGCCCCGACGCGCTCTGACCACGCACCCGGACACCTGCCGGGTGTTACTCGGCCGGGCCCGCCGCCTCGGTCAGCTTCACGGTGCCGTCGGGGCCGGCCAGCAGCACGGGCGTGCCCGGGCCGCCGAGGTCGCCGACGGCGGCCCGGTCCTCGGCGGTGAGGGCGTCGGCCTCGCTGACCACCGCGGCCGCCTCCAGGGACCGCGCGCCGGACGCCACCGCCATGGCCACGGCCGTGCGCAGGGCGCTGAGCCGCAGGGAGGCGAGGTGCACGGTGCCGGCGACATAGGTGCGACCGGTCTCGTCGCGTACGGCCGCGCCCTCGGGCACGCCGTTGCGGGCCCGCGCGGAACGGGCCAGGGTGACGATCTTGCGGTCCTCGGGGTCGAGCGCGTTGCTGTCGGTCATGGACCGAGCATACGGAGACCGCCGCCGCCCGCTCGGCCACGGGGTCCGCACGGCCACCCCGCCCCGGGTGCCGCCGCTCAGCCCGCCACCGGGTACATCGCCCCGCGCCTGCCCTCCGGCGAGGCCAGCCACTCCAGCTTCGCGGCGGTGTTCGCCTCGTCCAGCGGGGTGTGCAGCACGATCGCCAGGTCGGGCCGGGCCGGCACCTTCATCACCGTCGACTCCACCACCAGCAGCCCGACCAGCGGGTGGTCCAGCTCCTTGCGGACCTGCCCCGGGTCCTCGATGTCCCGTTCGGCCCACATCGCGGCGAACTCCGGGCTGAGGGCGCTCACTTCGGCGAGCACCTCCTGGAAGCCGTCGTCGTCGGGCCGGGCGGCGCAGGCGGCCCGGAACTGGGCGACGACCGTGCGCGCGTTCTGCTCCCAGCTCCTGCTGCGCGAGCGGTACAGCGGGTCGGTGAAGAAGTCGACCATGCAGTTCTGCCGGATGTCGGAGCGCATGCCGAGCACCAGCGCGGCCGCGTCGTTGTGCATCACGTAGTTGTAGTACAGGTCCATGATGTGCGCCGGGTACGGCATCCAGGTGTCGATCAGCCGCCGCAGCCCGTCGCACATGTCCCGCTTCTCCGGGGCCACTTCGGGCGCGGGCGGGTTCAGCCCGGCCAGCACGTACAGGTGGCGGCGCTCGGCGTTGCTCAGGCGCAGCACCCGGGCGACGGAGTCGAGAACCTGCGGGGAGACGGAGATGTCCCGCCCCTGCTCCAGCCACTGGTACCAGGACGCCCCCACCCCGGCGAGGACGGCGACCTCCTCGCGCCGCAGCCCGGGGGTGCGGCGCCGGCCGCCGCCGACGGGCAGACCGGCCTCGGCCGGGGTCACCCGGGCGCGGCGGCTGATCAGGAACTCCCGCAGCTCGCGCAGCCGGTGGCTCTTCGCGGCATCCTCAGGCACGTCCCGCTCCCCCTGTCGTGTCTGGTGGTGTCACCACCACCATAAGTTCCGTCTCCCCAGGAGTATTCCGGCCGCCGGATGCTCTTGCCATGGCGATCGACACCTCTCCCTCCCTCCCCGTGACGGACCACCGGCCCGGCGCCCCCCGGCTGACGGCGCGTGACAAGCTGGTCCTCTTCGTGCTGTGCGCGGCGCAGTTCATGGTCGCGCTGGACTTCTCCGTGCTGAACGTGGCACTGCCCCGGCTGGGCACCGACCTCGGTATGAGCCGGTCGGCGCTGCAGTGGGCGGTCACCGCGTTCGCGCTGCCGTCCGGCGGTTTCCTGCTGCTGTTCGGCCGCGTCGGCGACCTGTTCGGGCGGCGCCGGCTGTTCCTGGCCGGCCTGGCCCTGTTCGGCGCCGCCTCGCTGCTGGCGACCCTGGCCTGGGACCCGGCGTCCTTCCTCGCCGGGCGGGCGCTGCAGGGCCTGGGCGCGGCGGCGATCGTGCCGGCCGGGATGTCCCTGCTGACCACCACCTTCCCGGAGGGGCCGGCCCGTGACCGCGCCCTGGGCATCTCCGGCACCCTGCTGTCGCTGGGCTTCACGGTCGGCATGGTCGCGGGCGGTGTGCTGACCGACGCCTTCGGCTGGCGCTCCACCATGGCCCTGCTGACGGTGTTCGCGCTGACCGTGCTGCCGCTGGCGCCCGCTCTGCTGCCGGAGTCGCGCACCCCGCTGCGGCCGCGGCTGGACGTGCCGGGCGCGGTCACCGTGACCGGCGCTCTGCTCGCGCTGATCTACGCCCTGTCCACCGCCGCCGACCGGGGCTTCGGCCACGCCGACGTCCTCACCACGCTGGCCGCGGGCGTGCTGCTGCTGACCGCGTTCGCCGTGATCGAGTCCCGGGCGGCCGCGCCGCTGGTGTCGCTGCCGATGCTGCGCCGCCGTACGGTCGCGTGGGGCAACCTGGGCGGCCTGGTCACCTTCTCGATGATGTCGACCGTCGTGTTCGTGCTGACCTTGTACCTCCAGGAGGTGCTGCGGCTGTCGGCCTTCCGCACGGGTCTGGTGTTCGGCTTCCAGGGCGTGCTGTCGGCGGTCGCGGGCGGATACGCGGCGCGGGTCATCGGCCGCTTCGGCGCCCGCCGGACGCTGGTCGGCTCGCTGGCCGGGCAGGGCGCGCTGGTCGCCGTCCTGCTGGGGCTGAACGCGCACACCTGGTCGGTGTGGACGGCCACCGCGGCCGTGTCGCTGGCCAGCATGTGCCACCTGGGCGCGATCGTCTCCTACGGCCTGACCGTCACCTCCGGCGTGCCCGACGCGGAGCAGGGCCTGGCCACCGGCCTGGTCACGTCCACCCAGCAGGTGGGGATCACGGTCGGCATCCCGCTGCTGGGGGTGCTGGCCACCACCTCGGACGACCTGCTGTCCGGCGTCCGCACGGTCCTCGCCCTGGACGCGGCGATCGTGCTGGCGGCCGCGGTCCTGGTCGGGTTCGGCCTGCGCCGCCGGACGCCGTCAGGGGCGGTCGAGGCGGAGGCGTTCGGCGCGCGGTAGGCCCGCGACGACGAGGTCGTAGGAGTCCTCGATCAGCTCCCGGACCAGCCGGTCCGGGAGCCCGCCGTCGGCGGTGACGGTGTTCCAGTGCCGCTTGTTCATGTGGTAGCCCGGGACGACGAGGCCCGGGTGCTCGCCGCGCAGCCGCAGGGCGTCCTCGGGGTCGCACTTGAGGTTGACGGTCAGGGGCCGCGCGCCGAGGTCGGTCAGGGCGAACATCTTGCCCAGCACCTTGAAGACCGAGGTCTCCGGGTTGAACGGGAAGTCCTCCACCGCCGCGTTGCAGGACAGGCAGAGGGCGCGCAGCTCCTGGGGGGTCATTCCGGCTCCGTCTCCTGCTCCGGGGGGTCCTCGGCCGGGTCGACCGGCTCCACCAGCACCGTCACGATCTTGTTGCGGCGGCCGGCCGCGGCCTCCGCCGTCAGCCGCAGGGTGCGCTCGTCGGGCAGCTCGACCCGGGCGGAGGCACCCGCGATGGGCACCCGGCCGAGCGCCTTGGCGAGCAGTCCGCCGACGGTCTCCACGTCCTCGTCGTCGTACTCCTCCAGGCCGTACAGCTCGCCGAGGTCGGTGATGTCGAGGCGGGCGGTGACCCGGTAGCGGTTGTCGCCGAGGTCCTCCACGGGCGGCAGTTCCCGGTCGTACTCGTCGGTGATCTCGCCGACGATCTCCTCCAGGATGTCCTCGATGGTGACGATGCCGGCCGTGCCGCCGTACTCGTCGATGACGACGGCGACGTGGTTGCGCTGCTTCTGCATCTCGCGCAGCAGGTCGCCGGCGTTCTTGGTGTCGGGCACGAAGACGGCGGGCCGCATGGCCGTGGACACCAGTTCGTTCTCGGCGTCGCGGCTGATGTGCGTCTTGCGGACCAGGTCCTTCAGATACACGATGCCGACGATGTCGTCCTCGCTCTCGCCGCTGACCGGTATGCGGGAGAAACCGGAGCGCAGGGCGAGGGTGAGGGCCTGGCGGATGGTCTTGAACCGCTCGATGACGACCAGGTCGGTGCGCGGCACCATGACCTCCCGCACCAGCGTGTCGCCCAGCTCGAAGACCGAGTGCACCATGCGGCGCTCGTCGTCCTCGATCAGGGACTCCTGCTCGGCGAGGTCGACCAGCGCGCGCAGCTCGGCCTCGGAGGCGAACGGGCCGCGCCGGAACCCCTTGCCGGGGGTGAGCGCGTTGCCGATGAGGATGAGGAGGGACGGCACCGGGCCCATCACCCGGGCCAGCGGCAGCAGCACGTACGCGGCCGCGGTCGCCGTGTTGAGGGGGTGCTGGCGGCCGATGGTGCGCGGCGAGACACCGACCGCGACGTAACTCACCAGGACCATGACGCCGATCGCGACCAGCAGGGCCTCGGCGGTGCCGGGGAACTCGGCCAGGCAGGCGTAGGTCACGAGCGCGGCGGCGGCCATCTCGCAGGCGACGCGGACCAGCAGGGCCACGTTCAGGTAGCGGGTGGGGTCGGCGGCGATCGCGGCGAGTCTGGCGCCGCCGCGCCGGCCGGACTTCACGGCCTCCTCGGCGCGGAAGCTGGAGACGCGCGCGATGCCCGCCTCCGCGCAGGCGGCGAGCCAGGCGACGACGACGAGCGCGATCGCGCCCAGGACGATCTGTGGACTCATCGGCCGCGCTTACGAGACCGTGGGCGCCGGGGAGGGCCCGGTCAGTCCCCGCTCGGCACGCCAGCCGTCCACGATGGCGGCCTGGAGCCCGAACATCTCCGCCTTCTCGTCGGGCTCCTCGTGGTCGTAGCCGAGCAGGTGCAGCACACCGTGGACGGTGAGCAGGTGCAGCTCCTCGTCCATGGTGTGGCGCGTGGGCGCGTCGGCCCCCTGCCGGGCGGCGACCTCCGGGCACAGCACGATGTCGCCGAGCAGGCCCTGCGGCGGCTCGTCGTCGTCCTTCGAGGGCGGCCGCAGCTCGTCCATCGGGAACGACATGACATCGGTGGGCCCGGGCAGGTCCATCCACTGGATGTGCAGCTGCTCCATGGCGTCGGCGTCCACGACGATCACCGACAGTTCGGAGAGCGGGTGGATGCGCATCCGCGCGAGCGCGTAGCGGGCGATGTCGAGGATCGCCTGCTCGTCGACCTCGGTTCCGGACTCGTTGTTGACGTCGATCGACATGGTCGTGCTGGTCTACTTCCCCTTGTGTCCGGCCTTGCCGCGGCCCGGCCCCTTGTGCGTGCCGTTCTCGGTGCCGTTCTCGCTGTCGTACTTCTCGTACGCGTCGACGATACGGCCCACCAGCTTGTGCCGTACGACATCGTGGGACGACAGCCGGGAGAAGTGGACGTCGTCGACGCCCTCCAGGATGTCCTGCACCTGCCGGAGACCGGACTTGGTGCCGTTGGGCAGGTCGACCTGGGTCACGTCACCCGTGATGACGATCTTCGACTCGAAGCCCAGCCGGGTGAGGAACATCTTCATCTGCTCGGGGCTCGTGTTCTGGGCCTCGTCCAGGATGATGAAGGCGTCGTTGAGGGTACGGCCGCGCATGTAGGCCAGCGGCGCGACCTCGATCGTCCCGGCGGCCATCAGGCGCGGGATGGAGTCGGGGTCGAGCATGTCGTGCAGCGCGTCGTACAGCGGGCGCAGATAGGGGTCGATCTTCTCGTAGAGCGTGCCGGGCAGGAAGCCCAGGCGCTCGCCGGCCTCGACCGCCGGGCGGGTCAGGATGATCCGGTTGACCTGCTTGGACTGCAGGGCCTGGACCGCCTTGGCCATGGCCAGGTAGGTCTTGCCGGTACCGGCGGGGCCGATGCCGAAGACGATCGTGTGCTTGTCGATGGCGTCGACGTAGCGCTTCTGGTTGAGGGTCTTGGGGCGGATGGTGCGGCCGCGCGAGGACAGGATGTTCTGCGTCAGTACCTCGGCCGGGGTCTCCTGGCCGTCGCTCGTCCCGTTCTCGCTCGCCTTCAGCATGGCGATCGAGCGTTCCACTGCGTCCTCCGTCATCGGCTGCCCGGTGCGGAGCACCAGCATCATCTCGTCGAACACGCGCTGGATCAGGGCGACTTCCGCCGGGTCGCCGACCGCGCTGATCTCGTTGCCCCGGACATGGATGTCGGCCGCCGGGAAGGCCTTCTCGATCACGCGCAGGAGGGAGTCGCCTGATCCCAGCACGGTGACCATCGGGTGCTGGGCGGGGACCGTGAACTGTGCTCTCGCCTGCTCCTGCGCGGCGGTCCGAGCTGTGGGTGTCTGAGTCATGGGCCGGCGCTTAAGGCCTGCGGTTCCTCCTCGTCACGGCCGCGTAGCTGAGGGCGGCCTCGCACTGTCCAGGGTACGACGGGGGGCTGACAACCCCGTAGGACTTTTCACGCGGCAGTTTCCCGGCGGTCTCCCGGGCCTCACACCGAGCGCCGGAACCCGATCGTCGGCACCGCCCGGCGCAGCGGCCACGGCCGCATCTGCTCCTCGGGGACCAGCCGGTCCAGGAAGGCGTAGCGACGCAGCGCGGCCGGGTCCTGGCCCTCCACCGACTGCACCCGGCGCCACCAGGCGCCGATCTCCGCCCAGCCGGGCGCGGACAGCGACCCGCCGAACTCCTGCACCGACAGCGCCGCCGTCAGCCCCGCGAAGGCCAGCCGGTCCGCCAGCGGCCAGCCGGCGAGGGTGCCGGTGACGAACCCGGCGACGAACACGTCCCCGGCGCCGGTGGGGTCGAGGGCGGCGACGGCGATGGCGGGCACCTCGGCGCTCTCGCCGGTGCGCCGGTCCACCGCGTAGGCGCCCTCCGCGCCGAGGGTGACCACCGCCACCGGGACGTGCTCGGTGAGGGCGTGCGCGGCCGCGCGCGGGCAGTCGGCGCCGGTGTAGCGCATGGCCTCCTCGGCGTTCGGCAGGAAGGCCTCGCAGTGCGCCAGGTCGGCCAGCCCGGCCAGGTCCCAGGCGCCGGTGTCGTCCCAGCCGACGTCGGCGAAGACCAGGGTGCCCGCGCGCGCGGCCTCGGCGATCCAGGGGGCGCGCGCGCCGGGGGTGAGCGAGGCGACGGCGGCCCGGGCGCGGGGGGCGTGGTCGGGGGCGGGCTCCTCCGGGGGCGGCTCGTGGCCGTGGGAGACCATCGTGCGCTCGCCCTCGTAGGCCATGGAGACGGTCACCGGGGAGTGCCAGCCGGGCACCGTGCGCGAGGCGGTGAGGTCGATGCCCTCGCCCTGCTCCAGGGCGTCCCAGCAGTACTCGCCGTAGTGGTCGTCGCCGAAGGCGGCCGCGAGGGAGGTGCGCAGTCCGAGGCGGGCCAGCGCGGTGGCCATGTTGGCGACCCCGCCCGGGCTGGAGCCCATCCCCCGGGCCCAGGACTCGGTGCCGCGCACGGGGGCCGAGTCCAGGCCGGTGAAGATGATGTCGAGGAAGACCGTGCCGGTCAGGTACACGTCGCAGGGCGGGTCGCCGGCCGCGCGCAGGCCTTCCAGGGGGTCGATCCGGGCCCGGCACTGCGGGGCCTCCACGATGTACTCCGCGTACTGCGGAAACTCCGGTTCCTCTCCGGCAATCGCGTTGGACGCGGTCACGGTGCGCTCCCTGACGTGGTGCGGATCTGGCCATTGCACCACATCGCGCTCCCCGTGGGACCGGGTGTGCCGGCTGCCGCCGGGCTACCAGCGCGGCATCGCCGGCGTCACCCATCCCGGCTCGACCGCCCGCATCGCCGCCGCGTCGTCGCGGTCGCGCAGCGTGCCGTCGTCCTCGGCCCAGCGGCGGTGCAGCCGGGCCAGCCGGTCCCGGTCCAGCTCGACGCCGAGGCCGGGCGCGTCGGAAACGGTGACGCGGCCGCCGGTGAAGGCGAGGCGCTCGGTGAGCACGTCCTCCGGCTGCCAGGGGTAGTGGGAGTCGCAGGCGTGCCGCAGCCCGGGCACGGTGGACGCCACGTGGGTCATCGCGGCCAGGCTGATGCCGAGGTGGGTGTTGGAGTGCATGGAGATGCCCACGCCGAAGGTGCGGCAGATCGCGGCGAGGTGCTGGGTGCTGCGCAGCCCGCCCCAGTAGTGGTGGTCGCTGAGCACCACCTGCACGGCGCCGCGGGCGAACGCCTCCGGGATCTCCGCGAAGGTGGTCACGCACATGTTGGTGGCGAGCGGGACGGTGGTGCCCGCGGCGACCTCGGCCATCGCCGGGGTGCCGAGCGCGGGGTCCTCCAGGTACTCCAGGACGCCGGCCAGTTCCCGCGCCACCTCCAGCGACGTCTCCACCGACCAGGCGCCGTTGGGGTCGAGCCGCAGCGGGTGGCCGGGGAAGGCCTCGGCGAGGGCGCGGACGGCGGCGATCTCCTCGTCGGGCGGGAAGACGCCGCCCTTGAGCTTGAAGGAGGTGAAGCCGTGCCGCTCGGTGAACTTCCGGGCCTGCTCGACGACGCCGGCCGGGTCGAGGGCGGCGCCCCAGTCGTCCGGTTCGGCCGGCCGTCCCTCCGGGTGGGCGGCCCACTTGTAGAACAGGTAGGCGCTGTACTCGACCGAGTCGCGGACCTTGCCGCCGAGCAGGGCGTGCACGGGCAGGCCGAGCGTCTTGCCCTGGGCGTCCAGGCAGGCCACCTCGAAGGCGGACAGCACGGACAGCCGCAGTTTGTCGGCGGTCTGCACGCCGCGCAGTCCGCCCACGTCGACCGCGTCCTCGACCCGGGAGGCGTCGACGGCGATGTCCAGGCCGAAGAGGCCGTTCACGTCCGTGACCGAGCGGCCGACGAGCCGGCCGGCCAGGGGGCGGGCGATCTCCAGGTACTTGGTGTCGCCGTAGGTCTCGCCGAGGCCGGTGGTCCCGTCGGCCGTGACGACCTCGACGATCAGCCGCGGGGTGTACGGCTGGTGCACGCCCTGGGTGTTGAGCAGCGGCGGGTCGGCGACCAGGATCGGGGTCAGCCGCACCTCGGCGATGGTCAGGTCGCGGGTCACAGGGTGGCTCCTACGAGGTCGAGTCCGGCGGTGAGCAGGGCGCGCAGCGCGGCGAGGTCGGCGGGCGCGGGGTCGGTGAGCGGGGCGCGGACCGGGCCGACCGGCCGTCCGCGCAGCCGGGCCGCCGCCTTGACGAGGGAGACGGCGTACCCCGGCGCCCGGTCGCGCAGTTCGACGAAGGGGACGTAGAAGTCGCGCAGCAGCGTGTCGGCGGTGGCGTGGTCGCCGTCCCGCAGGGCGGTGAAGCAGGCGTTCGCGATCTCGGGGGCGAAGGCGTGGACGGCGGAGGAGTAGGCGGGGACGCCGACGGCGGCGTAGGCGCGGGCCTGGATCTCGGCGGTGGCGGCGCCGTTGAAGAACAGGAAGCCGGCGGGGGCGGCGAGGGTGAGCCGCTGGAGGCGGTCGAGGTCGCTGTGGCCGTCCTTGAGGCCGATGACCCCGGGGACGCGCGTCAGGCGCCGGAACGCCTCGAGGCCGTAGTCGACCTGTCCGCGCTGGTAGGCGATGAGCGGCAGTGAGGTGCGGGCCGCGAGGTGCGCCAGTTGGGCGACCAGGCCGTCCTGCGGAGCGGCGACCAGGTAGTGCGGCAGGACGAGCAGGGCGTCGGCGCCGGCCTCCTCGGCGATGCGGGCGAACCGGGCGGCCTGCGCCCAGCCGTAGCCGGTGCCGGCGACCACCGGGACCCGCCCGGCGGCCTCCTCGACGGCCGCCGTGACCACCTCCCGGTACTCGTCCTCGTCCAGGGAGAAGAACTCCCCGGTGCCGCAGGCCGGGAAGAGGGCGCCGGGGGCGGCGGCGAGCTGGGTGGCGAGGTGGGCGCGCAGCCCGGCGGGGTCGAGGGAGCCGTCGTCGCGGAAGGCGGTGAGCGGGAAGGACAGCACGCCCGAGGCCATGCCCTCGCGCAGCCGCTCCGCCACGGCCGCCGGGCCGGTGTCGCCGCTCACCTGATCATCTCCCTCACGACCGCCATCCACGTATGAGAACAGAGGTTAGATACGCGAACAGCAGGCGTCAACCGTCACCCCGGGCCGGGGCCGGACCGGCGGGAGCGCGGCACGGTACGGCGAAGCCCCGGCGGGCGGTTGCCGCGCCGGGGCCGTGACCTGCGGGGAGCGTGCTACCGGGAGGCCGGCTCGTCCCGCTCGAACGTGTAGGCGTCCACCTCGGCGAGGCAGCGCGCCCGGCGCTCCTCGTCGTCCTCCAGGAAGGAGGCGAGGAAGGAGTTGCGGGCCAGCTCGCGCAGCCGGTCCTCGTCCAGGCCGAGCACGGAGCGGACCGCGTCGAAGTTGTCCCCGGCGTAGCCGCCGAAGTAGGCCGGGTCGTCGGAGTTGACCGTGCACAGCAGGCCCGCCTCGAGCATGGCCGGCAGCGGGTGGTCGGCCAGGGTGCCGACGGCGCGGAGCCGTACGTTGGACAGCGGGCACAGGGTCAGCGGGACGCGCTCGCGCACCAGCCGCCGCACCAGCTCCGGGTCCTCCAGGCAGCGCAGCCCGTGGTCGACGCGCTCCACGCCGAGCACGTCGAGCGCCTCGGTGATGTACTCCGGCGGCCCCTCCTCCCCCGCGTGCGCCACCCGGCGCAGGCCCACCGCGGCGGCGGCCTCGTACACCTCGCGGAACTTCGCCGGCGGGTGGCCGACCTCCGCGGAGTCCAGTCCGACGCCGGTGATCCGGTCCAGGTAGGGCCGGGCCGCCTCCAGGGTGGCCAGCGCCGACTCGGCGGACTCGTCGCGCAGGAAGCACATGATCAGCCGGGTGGAGACGCCGTGCTCGGCCTCGCTGCGGCCGAGCGCCCGCCACAGCCCCTCCACGACCGTGCCCATCGCCACGCCCCGGGCGAGGTGGGCCTGCGGGTCGAAGAAGATCTCCGCGTGCCGGACCCCCTGGGCGGCGGCGCGGGCGAGGTAGGCGTCGGCCAGGTCGGCGAAGTCCTGCTCGGTGCGCAGGACGGCCATCAGCTCGTAGTACAGGTCCAGGAAGGACTGGAGGTCCTCGAACCGGTACGCCTCGCGCAGCGCGCCGGTGTCCGCGTACGGCAGGCTCACGCCGTTGCGGGCGGCCAGCCGGAACGCCAGCTCGGGCTCCAGGGTGCCTTCGATGTGCAGGTGCAGTTCAGCTTTCGGGAGGGGCATCAAAGCATCGTACGGCCGTTTCACCTGCGCTTCGGAACCGGCACGCGTTGCAGGTCGTGGGCCACGGTCAGCTCCCCGGTGAACCCGGCCGCCCGCGCCTGCCGCTCGAACTCGGCCGGGTCGGAGTAGCGCTGGCTGAAGTGGGTGAGCACCAGGTGCCGTACGCCCGCGTCACGGGCCACTGCCGCCGCCTGGCCGGCCGTGAGGTGGCCGTGGTCGGCGGCGAGCCTGGCGTCCTCGTCGAGGAAGGTCGACTCGATGACGAGCAGGTCGCAGTCCTCGGCCAGGGCGTGCACGCCCTCGCAGAGCCGGGTGTCCATGACGAACGCGAACCGCTGCCCGCGCCGCACCTCGCTGACCTCGTCGAGGCGCACGCCGCCGAGGACGCCCTCACGCTGGAGGCGGCCGACGTCCGGCCCGGTGATGCCGTGCGCGGCGAGCCGCTCGGGCAGCATGCGGCGCCCGTCCGGCTCGACGAGCCGGTAGCCGTAGGACTCGACCGGGTGGGAGAGCCGGCGGGCCTGGAGGGTGTAGGCGCCGGTGACCACGAGGTCGCCGTCGCGCTCGACGGGCGCCTCGGTGAGCCGGACCGTCTCGCGGTAGGCGGTGGCGTACCGCAGCCGGTCGAAGAAGCGCTGCCCCGAGCCCGGGTAGTGGGCGGTGACCGGGTGCGGGACCTGGTCGAGGTTGATGCGCTGGATGACCCCGGCCAGGCCCAGCGAGTGGTCGCCGTGGAAGTGGGTGACGCAGATCCGGTTCAGGTCGTGCGCGGCGACCCCGGCGCGCAGCAGCTGGCGCTGGGTGCCCTCGCCGGGGTCGAACAGGATGCCCTCGCCGTCCCAGCGCAGCAGGTAGCCGTTGTGGTTGCGGTGCCGGGTCGGGACCTGGCTGGCGGTGCCGAGGACCACCAGCTCACGTACGGACACGCCGCCTCACCCGGGGGGCCACTGCAGGCCGCGGCCGCCGAGGACGTGCGCGTGGGCGTGCCAGACGGTCTGGCCGGCGCCGCTGCCGGTGTTGAAGACGGTGCGGTAGCTGTCCAGGTTCTCCTGCTCGGCGACCGCCCCGGCCTCGGCCAGCACGTCGGCGGCCAGTTGCGGGGCCCCGGCGGCGAGCGCGGCCGCGTTCTCGTAGTGCGCCTTGGGGATCACCAGGACGTGGGTGGGCGCCTGGGGGTTGATGTCCCGGAACGCCAGGGTGGTCTCGCTCTCGCGCACGACCGTCGCCGGGACCTGCCCCGCGACGATCTTGCAGAACAGGCAGTCGTCCTGCGGTTCCCCTGCCATGCGGGCGCCTCCTCGCGCTGGTGATCACTGGTACGGGTGCATCGTAGCGAGCCGGGCGTCAGGACAGGTCCGGAAGGCCCGGCGGGGTCTTCGCGGGCGTCCGCTCCAGTGCGGCCAGGGCGAGGCGGACCGCCTCGTCGAGCTGCGCGTCCCGGCCCGCCACCCAGTCCTGGGGCCGCTGGACGACCTCGACGTCCGGCTCGACGCCGCGGTTCTCCACGGCCCAGCCGTGGCCCTCCATCCAGATGGCGTACTTCGGCTGGGTGACCAGCGTGCCGTCGACCAGGTGGTAGCGGCTGTCGATGCCGATGACGCCGCCCCAGGTGCGGGTGCCGACGACCGGGCCGATGCCGAGCACCTTGATCGCGGCGTTGACGATGTCGCCGTCCGAGCCGGAGAACTCGTTGGCGACGGCGACGACCGGGCCCCGGGGCGCGTCCTGCGGGTAGCTGGTGGGCCGCATGCCGCGCGGCACGTCCCAGCCGACGATCCGCCGGGCCAGCTTCTCCACGACCAGCTGGGAGGTGTGCCCGCCCCGGTTGTCCCGCACGTCCACGACGAGTCCCTCGCGGGTCACCTCCACGCGCAGGTCCCGGTGGATCTGGGCCCAGCCGGTGGCGGTCATGTCGGGGACGTGGAGGTAGCCGAGCCGGCCGCCGGAGACCTCGTGGACGTGGGCGCGCCGGTCGGCGACCCAGGCGTGGTAGCGCAGCGCCTCCTCGTCGGCGACGGGCACCACGACCGCGTGCCGCGGCTCGCCCCCGCCGGACGGCGAGACGGTCAGCTCCACGGGCTGCCCGGCCGTGCCGACGAGCAGCGGGCCGGGGCCGGTCACCGGGTCGACCGGGTGGCCCGCAACGGCGACGACGGCGTCCCCGGCGCGCACGGCGACACCGGGCGCTGCCAGCGGGGCGCGGGCGTCCGGGTCGGAGGTCTCCGTGGGCAGGACCCGGTCGATGCGCCAGGTGCCGTCCGGGTGCCGGGAGAGGTCGGCGCCCAGCAGGCCCTGGCCGGGGTCGCCGCCGTGGTGGTGGCCGTAGACGTAGGCGTGCGAGGTGCCGAGTTCGCCGTGCACCTCCCACAGCACGTCGACGAGGTCGTCGCGGGTGGCGATCCGCTCCAGCAGCGGCCGGTAGCGCTCCAGGACGCCGTCCCAGTCGACGCCGCCGAGGTCGGGCCGCCAGAAGTGGTCGCGCATCAGGCGGCCGGTCTCCTCGTACATCTGCCGCCACTCGGCGGCCGGGTCGACGTGCTGGCGGACCCGGGCGAGGTCGACGGTGACGCCGTCGCCGTCGTCACCGTCGCCGGCCCGGCGGTCGCTGGGCACGACGCGCAGCCGGCCGTCGGTCCACAGCAGCACCCGCTTGCCGTCGCCGCTGACCTCGAGGTGGCCGGCGTCGGCGGCGAGGTGCTCCAGGCGCCGCCGGGCCAGGTCGTAGCGCTCCAGGTGGGTGTGCGGGTCGAGGTCGTCGGGGGTGGCCCGGGAGGCGCCGAGGACGCCGCGCACCGGGTGGCGCAGCCACAGCACGCCGTCCTTGGCGGCCCGCAGGTCGGTGTACCGGCCGGCCTCGACCGGGAAGGGCACGATCCGGTCGGCGAGCCCCTCCAGGTCGATCCGGGTGGCCGGGGCGCCCTCGCTGTCGGGGGTCTCGTCCTTGTCGGGGGCCTCGACGGGCCGGCCGTGGCGCTGCGGGCCGAACGGCGAGGGGGTTGCCGCGGCCAGGGTGATCAGGTGCGGGCGGGCGCCGACGACGAAGGCCAGGTCGAAGACGTGCTCGTCGTAGACGGGGTCGAAGGCGCGGTGGGAGAGGAAGACCAGGTGCCTGCCGTCGAGGGTGAAGGCGGGCGCGTAGTCCTGGAAGCGCAGCGGGGTGGCCTCGGTGACGGTCAGGTCGGTGGTGTGGGCGAGCCGCAGCTGGGACAGCGGGCGGGGGCCGGGGTGCGTCCAGGCCAGCCACGCCGAGTCCGGTGAGAAGGCCGGCCCCGAGACCTCGCCGTCCTCGCTGCGGTCGACCTCGCGGACCTCGCCGGTCTCCCGTTCCACCAGCAGCAGCCGTCCGTCGTGGGCGGCGACGGCGACCCGGCTGCCGTCGGGTGCCACGGCCAGCTCCAGCACCCGGCCGAGCCGGCCCGCGGCCAGCCGGCGGGGCGGGGCGCCCGGGGCGAGCCCGGTGGCCGGCGCGAACTCCAGGGCGTCGTCGCCCTCGGCGTCCGTCACCCACACCACCCACTCCTCGCCGTCCACCCGGAAGGCGCGCGGCAGCCGGGCCCGTACCCCGGGCGTGGCGGCGAGGGCGCGGGCGGGGCCGTGGCGGTGGGTGACCCAGTGCACGCCGCCGCGCACGCAGACGGCGCTGCCGCGTCCGGTGTGGTCGGGGGAGGCGGCGCCGAACCAGCGGGCGGCGTCCACCGGATAGGGCCGCAGATCGGTGCGCTGGCCCCCGAGCCGCACCGCCAGCCGCCGGGGCTCGGCGTCCACCAGGTCGTCCAGCAGCCACAGTTCACCGGCCGAGCAGTACGCGACCCGGGTGCCGTCGGTGGCGGCGTGGCGGGCGTAGAAGCCGCCGAGCGGGGTGTGCCGGCGCAGGTCGGAGCCGTCGGCGAGGGAGGAGTACAGCGCGCCGGTGCCCTCGTGGTCGGACAGGAAGCAGATCCGCTCCCCCACCCACCCCGGGCACTCGATGTTCCCGTCGAGTTCCTGGTGGAGCCGGGTGAACTCGCCCTCGCCGTCCCGGTCGATCCACAGCTTGCCGGCCGTACCGCCGCGGTAGCGCTTCCAGGCGGCGGCCTCGCGCCCCATCGACGCCGACAGCAGCACCGTGGCCGGGCCGAACGCGACGTCGCCCACCGGGCCGTAGGGCAGGGTGGTGGCCGGTCCGCCGTCCAGCGGGACGGCGCGCGCCCAGCTGTGCCGGATGCCGGGCCGGTCGTGGGTGCTGACCGCGAGGACCTGTCCGTCGGGCGTCCAGCCGCGCACCCCGGTCTGCCGGCTGCCCCAGTGGGTCAGCCGCTTCGCGGGCCCGCCGGCCACCGGGGCGGTGTACACCTCGGGCGCGCCGTCCCGGCCGGAGGTCCAGGCGACGGCCGTGCCGTCGGGCGAGACACGCGGCCGGGTCACCGGCACGTTGTCGGAACTGACCCGCCAGGCCCGGCCGCCGTCGAGCGGCGCGAGCCACACGTCGTCCTCGGCGGTGAAGGCGACCAGGTCGCCGTGCGGGTGCGGGTAACGGACGTACGACGGGGTGCCCTCGGTCACCCGGTCAGCCTAGGCGGCGGCCGCGACCGGCGCCCCGGGAACGGATCACTTGCCCTCGACCGGCCAGCACGTCGGATCGCCGTGGCACCAGATCGTCCTGGTGACGGTGACGGTGACGGTGGGTCCCGGCCGCTGCCCGCCCCCGGTGGGCCGGTAGGTGACCGGCGGCCGGTACGTGGGCCCGGGCGTGGCGTCGCAGTCGCCGAGCCCGTCGACGCGGAACCATCTGCGGCCGCCGACCACGGCGGTCAGGTTCCCGCGCACGCAGGCGCCGTCGACGGCCCTGGTGACCCGGCCGGTGACGGTGATCCTGCGGCCGTCCCGGGTCCGCCCCTGGCAGTCGACCGAGACGACGGTGGCCGCGGACGCCGAGGAGGACCTGCCGCCCGCGGACCGGTCCTCGCCGTACCTGCCGGTGCAGCTGAGCCAGTCGACGTCGACGTGCTGCCGTTTCAGTTCAGCGGTCGCGGTCACGTCGGTCGTGTACGCGGCCGCCGAGGAGTTCAGATCCCCGGGCTGGCACGCCACCACACCGCCCGCGGCCGCGACCGTGAGCCCCGCGACGGCCGCCATCCGGGCCGGCCGGCGCCGAATACGCCTCAACACCCCCATGCGGGCAGCCTGCCACCGCCTCCCCGGGGGGCGGAAGGGCACATACGGCCACTCATCCGTTCGGGTCGTCAGCCGTGCCCGGCCGCGGCCTCAGGTGCGCAGCAGCAGCCACTGCTGGAGTTCCACCAGGTTGCCCTCGGGGTCCTTGAGGTGGGCGACGCGCAGGCGGTCGGTCAGGGGGGCGGGGCCGTGCAGCAGGGTGGCGCCCCGGGAGGTGATCCGCTCGCACGTGGCGTCGAGGTCGTCGACGCGCAGCACCACCAGCGAGCGGTGGCCGGTGGCCGCCTCGCCCGCCTCGCCCAGCACCTCGGCCATCATCGCCCGGTCCTGCAGCGCGATCCCGGCCGAGCCGACGTGCGGGGAGAACTTCTCGTACGGCCCCTCGACCGCCCCGGACTGCGGCTTCAGGCCGAGGACGTCGGCGTAGAAGCGGTAGCAGGCGGCGAAGTCGCCGACGAGGAGCCGGACCTGGGCGAGTTCCACGCTGTTTCCCCCCGGGGTCAGGACCAGCGGCCGGTGCGGCCCAGGAGCAGGGCCGCCGCCGCGGTCCCGGCGGTCGATGTACGCAACACCGTAGGCCCCAGCACGCAGGCCTTCGCGCCCGCCTCCAGGAACAGCGCCAGCTCGTCCCTGGACACGCCGCCCTCGGGGCCGACGACCAGCACGATGTCGCCGTCGGCGGGGAGTTCGGCGGTGGCCAGGGGCTCGCTGCCGTGCTCGAAGTCGGAGTGCAGCACCACGGCGAGGTCGGCGCCGGCGAGCAGCGCGGCGACCTGCCGGGTCGTCGCCGCGTCCGCGACCTCGGGGAAGCGGACCCGGCGGGACTGCTTGCCGGCCTCCCGGGCGGTCGCCCGCCACTTGCCGAGCGCCTTCGCGCCGCGCTCGCCCCTCCACTGGGTGATGCAGCGGGCCGCCTGCCAGGGCACGATGGCGTCCACGCCGACCTCGGTCATCGTCTCCACCGCCAGTTCACCCCGGTCGCCCTTGGGCAGGGCCTGCACGACGGTGATCCGGGGCCGCTCCCGGGGCTCCTCGCGGTAGGAGTCCAGCTGGACGACCAGCCGGTCCTTGCCCTCGGCGGCGAGCACCACGCATTCCGCCCAGCGCCCGGCCCCGTCGGTGAGGATGACGTCCTCGCCGGGCTCGAGCCGCTTCACGGACACCGCGTGCCGGCCCTCCGGGCCGTCGAGGACGTAACGGCCGCCGGGGCCCGCGTCGAAGTGCCCGACGACGAAGACGGGGGCCGTCATCGCGCGTCACCGGCCGTGCCGAGCGCCGCCCGGGCCTCGGCGAGTTCCGCCGCCAGCACCTCCACCAGCTGCCCGGCGGGCAGCTCGCGGGCCAGCCGGTGGCCCTGTCCGGCCCACAGCGCCATGCCCTGCGGGTCCCCGGCCTTCGCGGCGGCCTTGCGCAGCGGCGCGGTCAGGTGGTGGACCTCCGGGTAGGCGGCCGGGGCGTAGGGGCCGTGCTCGCGCAGGAACCGGTTGACCAGGCCGCGCGCCGGGCGGCCGGAGAACGCCCGGGTCAGCTCGGTGCGGGCGAACAGCGGGTCGGTCAGCGCCCGCTTGTGCAGGGCGACGGCGCCGGACTCGGGCGTGGCGAGGAAGGCGGTGCCGAGCTGGGCGGCACTGGCGCCCGCGGCGAGGGCGGCGGCGATCTGGCTGCCGCGCATGATGCCGCCGGCCGCGACCACCGGGACGGCGACGGCCTCGCGGATCTGGGCGATCAGCGACAGCAGTCCGATGCCGGTGCCGTCGTTCTCGGGGACGTCCCGGTGGGTGCCCTGGTGACCGCCGGCCTCCACGCCCTGGGCGATCACCGCGTCGGCCCCGGCCCGCTCCACCGCGAGGGCCTCCTCGGCGGTGGTCGCGGTCACCAGGGTGAGGGTGCCCGCGCGGCGCAGCGAGTCCAGGACCTCGCGGGCCGGGACGCCGAAGTGGAAGGAGACCACCGGCACCGGGTTGTCGAGAAGGACTGCGAGCTTGGCGTCGTAGCCGTCGTCGCGGCCGCTGTCCGGGTCACCGAGTTCGGTCTCGTACCAGGCGGCCTCCCCGGCCAGCTGGTGGGCGTAGACCTCCACCGCGCCGGAGTGCGGCACGGCGCCCGTCGCCCCCGCGAGGCCGGCGCCCGCACCGGGGTGCTCGGGCTGCGGCATGAACAGGTTCACCCCGAACGGGCGGCCGGTGAGCCCCCGCAGCTGCTTGATCTCCTGGTACATGCCGTCGGCGGTCTTGTACCCGGCGGCGAGGAAGCCGAGGCCGCCGGCCTCGCAGACCGCGGCGGCGAGCTGCGGGACGGAGACGCCGCCCGCCATGGGAGCCTGCACGATCGGGTGGGGGAAGAGATCGGTCAGCGCGGAGGACATGACGGCATGGTGTCACGTCCCGTGAACGAGTCCGAATCCGGCCTTCCGTCGGCATACGCCCCCGGCATACGGGGTGCCGGAGCACCCCGTCCGCGTCCGCGCCCCACCGGGTCAGCGGCCGTTGAAGGCGTCCTTCAGCCGGGAGAACAGCCCCTGCTGACCTGGCTGGAACTGTCCGGTCGGACGCTCCTCGCCGCGCAGCTTGGCCAGCTCCCGCAGCAGGCGCTCCTGCTCCGGGTCGAGCTTGGTCGGGGTCTGCACCTCGACGTGCACGATCAGGTCGCCCCGGCCGCCGCCGCGCAGGTGCGTGACGCCCCGGGCGTGCAGCGGGATCGACTGGCCGGACTGGGTGCCGGGCCGGATGTCGACCTCCTCCAGGCCGTCCAGCGTCTCCAGCGGGACCTTGGTGCCGAGGGACGCGGCGGTCATCGGGAGCGTGACCGTGCAGTGCAGGTCGTCGCCGCGCCGCTGGAACTGCGCGTGCGGCAGCTCGTGGATCTCGACGTACAGGTCACCGGCCGGACCGCCGCCGGGGCCGACCTCGCCCTCGCCGGCGAGCTGGATGCGGGTGCCGTTGTCGACGCCGGCGGGGATCTTGACGGTCAGCGTGCGCCGCGAGCGGACCCGGCCGTCGCCGGCGCACTCCGGGCACGGCGTGGGCACCACGGTGCCGAAGCCCTGGCACTGCGGGCACGGGCGCGAGGTCATGACCTGGCCCAGGAAGGACCGGGTGACCTGCGAGACCTCACCGCGGCCGCGGCACATGTCACACGTCTGGGCGGAGGTGCCCGGCGCGGCGCCCTCGCCGCTGCACGTGGTGCAGACGACCGCCGTGTCGACCTGGATGTCCTTGGTCGTGCCGAAGGCCGCCTCGTCCAGCTCCACCTCGATGCGGATCATGGCGTCCTGGCCGCGCCGGGTGCGCGAGCGCGGGCCGCGCTGCGACGCCGTGCCGAAGAACGCGTCCATGATGTCGGAGAAGTTGCCGAAGCCACCGGCCCCGAAGCCGCCCGCGCCGCCGCCGGACTGCGAGAGCGGATCGCCGCCGAGGTCGTAGACCTGCTTCTTCTGCGGGTCCGACAGCACCTCGTAAGCGGCGTTGATCTCCTTGAACCGCTCCTGGGTCTTCGGGTCCGGGTTGACGTCCGGGTGCAGCTCGCGCGCGAGCCTCCGGAACGCCTTCTTGATCTCATCCTGCGACGCGTCGCGGCGCACGCCGAGAACGGCGTAGTAGTCCGTGGCCACTTACGACTCCGCCAGGATCTGTCCGACGTACCGTGCCACTGCGCGTACCGCTCCCATCGTTCCCGGGTAATCCATGCGGGTCGGTCCGACCACGCCGAGCTTGGCGACTGCCTCGCCGCCCGAACCGTAGCCGACCGACACCACCGAGGTGGAGTTGAGCCCCTCATGGGCGTTCTCGTGACCGATGCGGACGGTCATGCCCGGATCCTGCTGCTCGCCCAGGAGCTTGAGGAGCACCACCTGCTCCTCGAGGGCCTCCAGGACGGGCCGGATCGTGAGGGGAAAGTCATGTCCGAAGCGGGTCAGATTGGCGGTACCGCCGATCATCAGCCGCTCCTCGTTCTCCTCGACCAGTGTCTCCAGAAGTGTGGAGAGCACCGTCGAGACCGTACCGCGGTCCTCGGCCTCGAACGCCTCCGGCAGGTCTTCCACCAGCCGGGGGACGTCCGCGAAGCGGCGGCCCGCCACCCGGCTGTTGAGCCGCGCGCGCAGATCCGCCAGGGACGTCTCGCCGAACGGCGCCGGGCAGTCGACCATCCGCTGCTCGACCCGGCCGGTGTCGGTGATCAGCACCAGCATCACACGGGCGGGAGCCAGCGAGAGCAGCTCCACGTGCCGCACGGTCGAGCGGGTCAGCGAGGGGTACTGCACGACGGCGACCTGCCGGGTGAGCTGCGCGAGCAGCCGCACCGTACGGGCCACGACGTCGTCGAGGTCGACGGCGCCGCCCAGGAAGTTCTGGATCGCCCGCCGCTCGGGCGGCGTCATCGGCTTGACGCCCGCGAGCTTGTCGACGAACAGCCGGTAGCCCTTGTCGGTGGGGATGCGCCCCGCGCTGGTGTGCGGCTGCGCGATGTACCCCTCGTCCTCCAGGGCCGCCATGTCGTTGCGGACCGTGGCCGGGGAGACGCCGAGGTTGTGCCGCTCGGTGAGCGCCTTGGAGCCCACCGGCTCCTCGGTGCCGACGTAGTCCTGGACGATGGCGCGCAGCACCTGCAGCCTGCGTTCACTCAGCATCCGCGCGCACCTCCAGCACTCGTCCCCACGGCCCCTCAGGCCCCCTGCCTGGCACTCTTGGCATGTGAGTGCCAGCATCCTCCGGCCCAGTGTACGGCCGTCGGGTACACACCGGGCAAGGCCGGTGCCCCAGGGCCTGTCGTCCGGATCACGCCGGCGTCGCGGGGCGTGGCACGCCCCTTCGCCGCGTCGTCGCCGGTCGCTGACGCTAGCGTCGCGGTATGACGGTGTCTTGGGAAGAGCTGGGCTGGGAGCGGGTGGCCGAGGGGGTGGGCCGGTGCCGGCTGCCCGGGTGGGACTGCACGGCCGGGCTGGTGCTCGGGGAGGGCACGGCGCTGGTGGTGGACGCGGGCTCCAGCCTCGCGGAGGGCGCCCGGCTGCGCGCGCGGGCCGAGGAACTGGCCGGGCGCCGTGTGACCCATCTCGCGCTCACCCATCCCCACTTCGACCACGTCTTCGGCGCCGCCGCCTTCGCGGGGGCCGAGGTGTACGCGGCGGTGGGCCTCGAGACGGTGTTCGCCCACGAGCGCGAGGCGCTGCGCCTGGACGCCGTCCGCAACGGCCTGCCGGTGGCGGACGCCGACGAGGCGGTCGACGCCCTGGCCGCGCCCCGCCACCTGGTCTCCGGCGAGTGGACCCTGGACCTCGGCGGCGGCCGGCAGGCGCTGCTGGCCAACGTGGGTCCCGGCCACACCGCCCACGACCTGGCCGTCCTGGTCCCCGGCGACCCGGAGACGGTGTTCTGCGGCGACCTCGTCGAGGAGTCCGGCGAGCCCCAGGCGGGCCCGGACGCCGTGCCGTCCCGGTGGCCCGACGCCCTGGACCGGCTGCTGTCGCTGGGCGGCCCGGACGCGCGGTACGTGCCCGGTCACGGCGCGGTCGTCGACGCGGCGTTCGTACGGGCCCAACGCGACGCGCTGGCGGCGCGGTTCGGCGTGAGCTGAGCGTCACCGCGGGCCCGCTCCGGCGTGTCGTGGGTGCGCCGGCGCCGCTTCTCCTATCGTCATCCGAATGCGCCCTCCCGTCTCCCGCCACCGCCCCGCCGACGAGAGCCCCTCGGGCCCGCGCCCCCGCCGGTACTCCGCCGACCTGACCCCGCCGTGGAAGAAGCCGACACCCGTCCCCGAGGTGCCGGCCGAGCCGGGCCTGGTGGTGGAGGAGCCGGGCAGCGGGTTCTGCGGCGCGGTGATCCGCTGCGAAGCGGGCACGGTCACCCTGGAGGACCGCTTCGGCAAGCACCGGGTGTTCCCGCTGGAGCCGCGCGGGTTCCTGCTGGAGGGCCGCGTGGTCACCCTCGTGAAGCCCCCGGCGGGTCCGCGGCGCCCGGCCCGCACGGCGTCCGGGTCGGTCGCCGTGCCCGGCGCCCGCGCGCGCGTGGCCCGCGCCGGGCGCATCTACGTCGAGGGCCGGCACGACGCCGAGCTGGTCGAGCGGGTCTGGGGCGACGACCTGCGCATCGAGGGCGTGGTCGTGGAGTACCTGGAGGGCGTCGACGACCTGCCCGCGGTCGTGGCCGAGTTCGCCCCCGGCCCCGGCGCACGGCTGGGCGTCCTGGTGGACCACCTGGTGCCCGGCTCCAAGGAGTGGCGCATCGCCGAGGCGGTGACCGGCGAGCACGCCCTGGTCGTGGGCCACCCCTACATCGACATCTGGGAGGCGGTGAAGCCGGCGTCCGTGGGCATCCCCGGCTGGCCCCGGGTGCCGCACGGACAGGACTGGAAGACGGGGGTGTGCCGGGCGCTGGGCTGGCCGGAGAACACCGGGGCGGCCTGGCAGCGCATCCTGTCCCGGGTGCGGTCGTACCGGGACCTGGAGCCGGAGCTGCTCGGCCGGGTCGAGCAGCTGATCGACTTCGTGACGGAACCGGCGTAGGCCGCCGGGGCGGTGGCGGCCGGGGTCAGTCGACCAGGTCGCGTACCACCGCGTCCGCCAGCAGCCGCCCGCGCAGGGTGAGCACCGCGCGGCCCTCGTCGTAGGGGGCGCGCTCCAGCAGCCCGTCCGACAGGGCGCGGCGGGCGGCGGCCAGCCCGTCCGGCCGCAGCAGGGACAGCGGCGCCCCCTCGCGCAGCCGCAGCTCCAGCAGGACCCGTTCCACCCGCCGGTCCTCGTCCGACAGCACCTCGCGCCCGGCGCCCGGGGAGCGCCCCGAGGCCAGCGCGGCGGCGTAGGCCCCCGGGTGCTTGACGTTCCACCAGCGCACCCCGCCGACGTGGCTGTGGGCGCCGGGGCCCGCGCCCCACCAGTCGGCGCCGCGCCAGTACAGCTCGTTGTGCAGGCAGCGGGCCGCCCCGGAGGTGGCCCAGTTGGACACCTCGTACCAGTCGAGACCGGCCGCCGTCAGCATCTCCTCGGCGATCAGGTAGCGGTCGGCGTGGACGTCGTCGTCGGTCGGCGCCACCTCGCCGCGGCGGATGCGGCGGGCGAGCTGGGTGCCCTCCTCGACGATCAGGGCGTACGCGCTGACGTGGTCGGGCCCGGCGCCGAGGGCCGCCGCCAGGGAGGCCCGCCAGTCGTCGTCGGACTCACCGGGGGTGCCGTAGATCAGGTCGAGGTTGACGTGCTCGAAACCGGCCGCCCTGGCCTCCGCCACGCACGCCTCCGGGCGGCCCGGGGTGTGGGTGCGGTCGAGGACCTTCAGCACGTGCTGCCGCGCGCTCTGCATGCCGAAGGAGACCCGGTTGAAGCCGCCCTCCCGGAGGGTGGCGAGGTAGGCCGGGTCGACGGACTCCGGGTTGGCCTCGGTGGTGACCTCCGCGTCGGCGGCCAGCCCGAACTCGTCGCGGATCGCCCCCAGCATCCGCACGAGGTCGTCCGCGGCGAGCAGCGTCGGGGTGCCGCCCCCGACGAAGACGGTGCGGACCTCGCGCGGGTCGTCGCCCAGCACCTTGCGGGCCAGCCGGATCTCGTCGGTCAGCGTGTCCGCGTAGTTGTCGCGGGACGCGAGCACCCCGCCGGTGCCGCGCAGCTCGGTGGCGGTGTAGGTGTTGAAGTCGCAGTAGCCGCAGCGGGTGGCGCAGTACGGGACGTGCAGGTAGAACCCGAGGGGGCGGCCGGCGGCCCCGGCGAGCGCGGCGGTGGGCAGCGCGCCGTCGGCGGGGACGGGCTCGCCGTCGGGGAGTGCGGAAGGCATGTCCCCCATTGTCCCGTACGGCCGGACCGCGGGGCGCGGGTCACTCGGCCTGGAGCACCAGCAGGGCCAGGTCGTCCTCCGGCAGGCCGCCGCCGAAGTCGTGCACCAGGCGGCGGATCCTTTCCGCGATCCGCTCCGCGCTCAGCCCCGCGCACCCGGCCAGGGCCCGCGCCAGGCCGTCGCCGTCGTCGAACTGGCGGGAGCCGGAGCGCCGCTCGGTGACCCCGTCGGTGACGCACAGCAGGCTGTCGCCGGGCCGCAGCTCGACGGTCTCGCTGGTGTAGGTCTCGTCCTCGACCACGCCCAGCAGCGTCTGCGGCCGGGCGACGGTACGAACGTCGCCGCCGGGCCCGAGGAGCAGCGGCAGCGGGTGCCCGGCGGAGGCGAGGGTGCAGCGGACGCCGCCGTCGAAGGGGACGAGTTCGCCGTACAGCAGGGAGAGGAAACGCGTCTGCGGGCCGTCCCCGGGCGGCACCGGCCGGCCCCCGGCGGCGACCAGGGCGCGGGCCGCCGCGTCGGCGGCCTCGGTGGCGTCGTCCAGGAGGAGCTGGTTGAGCCGGTCCAGGACGTCGGCGACCCGGTAGCCCTCCCGGGCCAGCAGCCGCAGCCAGGGCCGGGCGAGGCCGATGACGACGGCGGCCTCGGGGCCCTTGCCCTGGACGTCGCCGACGGCGAAGCACCAGCGGCCGTCGCCCGCCGGGAAGAGGTCGTAGAAGTCGCCGCTGGGGCCGCCCTTGTCGCAGGGCTCGTAGACGAGCGCGCTGCGCATCCCGGGGATCTCGGCGACGGCGCCGGGCAGCAGCCCGCGCTGCAGGACGGCGCTGATGGTGGCCTGGCGGGCGTACTGGCGGGCGGCGCCGATGGCGAGCGCCACCCGGCGGCCGAGGTCCTCGACGAGCCCGGTGATCTCGTCGGGGAAGCCCAGCAGCCCGTCGCGGCCGAGGACCAGGGTGCCCAGCGGCCGGCCGCCGGCGATCAGCCGGTAGGCGAGCGCCGTGCCGCGGCCGCCCCGCACACCGAGCGCCTCCCCGGGCCAGGGGTACGGCTCCGGGCCGGAGCGCAGGCCGTCCCGGGGCCGCGGCGGGTCCTTCTCCAGGGCGCGGCGCAGCTCCTCGATGCGGTCCTCGCTGCCGTGCCAGACCCGGGCCGGCCGGGGGCCCGCCGCGCCGGCGCCGTCGCCCCAGCCGCCGCGGGCCGTCGCCTCGTCCTCCAGCCAGATCGCGCACCAGTCGGCGAGGCGGGGCACGATCAGCTGGCCGGTGAGGGCGGTGACCAGATTCTCGTCGAGCTGTCCGGCGAGCAGGTCGGAGGCCTCGGCGAGGAAGGACAGCGCGCCCCGGCCCAGCCAGTCCCGGTCGCGCTCCGCCCGGGGCGGCTCGGGGGCGAGCACCTGGGCGACGTGCAGCGCGGGCGGCTCGGCGGGCCGGCCGGGGTCGGCGCCGCCCCCGGCGGGCAGCCGCGCCCACACCGTCTTGGCGCCGGTGCGGTAGGTGACGCCCCAGGACTCGGCGAGCGCGGCGACCAGCCGCAGGCCGCGGCCGTGATCGGCGGGGCCGTACTCGGCGTGCTCGGCGTACTCCGGATACTCCGGGGGGTCGGCCGGACCGTACCCGGGGTCGCGTCCGTCGTCCGCGTACTCGCCGTAGGGGGGCGTGCGGTACCGCGGCGGGGAGTCGTCGACGGCGTCACGCGGGGCGCGGGAGGGGTGGTGGTCGCCGACCTCGACGACGAAGGCGCCGGTGTCCTCCTCCACCCGCCAGTCCAGCTCCACGTCCGTGCCGGCGTGCACCACGGCGTTGGTGACCAGCTCACTGACGACGACCAGCGCGTCCTCGACGAGCCGCTGCGGGGCCACGACACCCAGGTCGGCCCACTCGGCGAGCGCCGCGCGCACCAGGGCGCGGGCCGCGCCGGGAGCGAGGGGGCCGCCCGGGAGCGCGGCGTGCGCCCGCGCGCGGGCGTCCGCGCCGTCGGGCGCGGGCGCGTCACGCTGCGTCGGTATGACCCCCATGTCCCGCTCCCCGAACAGTCCGGCCGATGGGGACAGGGTGACAGACCGGAAGGGTGCGTAAGCGGTGAGTCAGTGAAGTGGGCAGAAAGCGGTCCGACCCGTGTGCCAACCGGCCACCACCCGCGCGCCAACCGGCCAGCACCCGCGCGCGTACGGGCCGGCGAGCGCACGCCGGGCCGGGGCCCGGGCCGGACCGGCCGGGGCCCCGGTCCGCGGCTCAGCCCTCCCGGGACCCGGCGTACATCTCGTCGATGAGGTGCCGGTACGCCCGCTCCACCGCCGGCCGCTTCAGCTTCAGGCTCGGCGTGATCTCGCCGTGCTCCACGTCGAGGTCGCGCGGCAGCAGCCGGAACTTCTTGATGGTCTGCCAGCGCTGGAGCCCGGCGTTGAGCTGCGCCACGTACCCCTCCACCAGCGCCACCGTCTCCGGCGCGGCCACCACCTCGGCGTACGGCCTGCCGCTCAGCCCGTTCTCCTCGGCCCACGCCAGGATGGCGTCCTCGTCCAGGGCGATGAGCGCGGTGCAGTAGTTGCGGTCGGCGCCGTGCACCAGGATGTTGGACACGTACGGGCACACGCCCTTGAACTGGCCCTCGACCTCGGCGGGCGCGACGTACTTGCCGCCGGAGGTCTTGATGAGGTCCTTCTTGCGGTCGGTGATGCGCAGGTAGCCGTCCGGGGACAGCTCGCCGATGTCGCCGGTGTGGAACCAGCCGTCGCTCTCCAGCACCTCGGCGGTCTTCCCGGGCTGCTCGTGGTAGCCCTCCATGATGCCGGGGCCGCGCAGCAGGATCTCGCCGTCGTCGGCGATGCGCACCTCGCAGCCGGGCAGCGGCTTGCCGACCGTGCCGGTGCGGTAGGCCTCGCCGGGGTTGACGAAGGAGGCCGCGGAGGTCTCGGTGAGGCCGTAGCCCTCCAGGATGTGGATGCCGGCGCCTGCGAAGAACAGGCCGATCTCCGGGGCGAGGGCGGAGGCGCCCGAGATGCAGGCGCGCAGCCGTCCGCCGAAGGCCTCGCGCAGCTTGGCGTAGACGAGGGCGTCGGCCACCTTGTGGCGGGTGGACAGGCCCAGCGGGGCGGTGGCGTTGCCGGTGCGCCGGAAGTTGTCCTGGGTGACCCGGGCGTACTCGCGGGAGACCTCGGCGGCCCACTGGAAGATCTTGTACTTGGCCGGTCCGCCGGCGCGTGCCTTGGCGGCGACGCCGTTGTAGACCTTCTCGAAGATGCGCGGCACTGCGGCCATGTAGGTCGGCCGGACCACCGGCAGGTTCTCGATGATCTTGTCGACCCGGCCGTCGACGGCCGTGACGTGGCCGACCTCGATCTGGCCGAAGGTGAGCACCTTGCCGAAGACGTGCGCCAGCGGCAGCCACAGGTACTGCACGTCGTCGCCGTTGATCAGCCCGGTCGCGGCGATGGACTTGGCCATGTACGACCAGTTGTCGTGCGGCAGCCGGACCCCCTTGGGCCGGCCGGTGGTGCCGGAGGTGTAGATGAGGGTGGCGAGCTGCTCCTTGGTGATCGCGCCGACCTTCTCCTTGATCAGCGCGGGGTGCCGCTCCAGGTGGGCGGCGCCGCGGCGCTCCAGTTCCGCCAGGCTCAGCACGTCCTCGGTGCTCTCCACGCCGGCCGGGTCGATGACCACGATGTGCGTGAGGTGGGGCAGTTCGGCGCGCTTCTCCCGCGCCTTGGCGAGCTGGGTGGCGTCCTCGGCGATCAGGATCCGGCTGTCGGAGTCGGCGAGGATGAAGGCCGACTCGTCGGCGTTGGTCTGCGGGTACACCGTGGTGGTGGCCGCGCCGGAGCAGAGGATGCCGAGGTCGGCGAGGATCCACTCGACCCGGGTGGAGGCGGCGAGCGCCACCCGCTGCTCGGGCCGCACGCCCAGCTCGATGAGGCCGGCCGCGATGGCGAACACCCGCTCGCCGGCCTCGGCCCAGGTCAGCGACTTCCAGTCGTCCGGGCCCTCGCCGGAGGCCGGGGGCACGGGGTAGCGGTAGGCCTCGGCGTCCGGTGTGGCCGCCACTCGCTCCAGGAAGAGGGCCGCCACGGACGGCGGACGGTTCTCGATCAGTGTCTGTGTGTCGCTCACGACGTCCTCCGGGGGCCCGCGCCAGTGCGGCCGGCTCAGTGCGGCTGGGTTCGCTCGCTCGGTTGTTTAACTCACGAGTAACTAGCGAGCAGGCATCAGGGTAAGGCGCGTCCGGCCACCGCGTAAGGGGCTACCGGGCGTCACTTTCCACACAGAGCGACCCCGGACACGCGGCGGGGCCCGCCAGGTTTTGCCTGGCAGGCCCCGGTGACACCCGGATCCTGTCCGGGTTCGGCGCGATATGCCGACGTAACGCGCCGTTACCTCTGGTTACTTCTTGCCCTTGCCCGATCCGGCGTTCTCGTCGCTGGAGAGGACGGCGATGAAGGCCTCCTGCGGAACCTCCACGGAACCCACCATCTTCATCCGCTTCTTGCCTTCCTTCTGCTTCTCCAGCAGCTTGCGCTTACGGGAGATGTCGCCGCCGTAGCACTTGGCGAGGACGTCCTTGCGGATGGCGCGGATGGTCTCGCGGGCGATGACCCGGGAGCCGACGGCCGCCTGGATCGGCACCTCGAAGGCCTGCCTCGGGATCAGCTCGCGCAGCTTGGCGACCAGCCGCACCCCGTAGGCGTACGCCGCGTCCTTGTGCGTGATCGCCGAGAAGGCGTCGACCTTGTCGCCGTGCAGCAGGATGTCGACCTTGACCAGGCTGGAGGTCTGCTCGCCGGTGGGCTCGTAGTCCAGCGAGGCGTAGCCGCGGGTCTTGGACTTCAGCTGGTCGAAGAAGTCGAAGACGATCTCGGCGAGCGGCAGCGTGTAGCGGATCTCCACCCGGTCCTCGGACAGGTAGTCCATGCCGAGGAGGGTGCCGCGCCGGGTCTGGCACAGCTCCATGATCGAGCCGATGAACTCGGTGGGCGCGAGGATGGTGGCCCGCACCATCGGCTCGTAGACCTCGCTGATCTTCCCCTCGGGGAACTCGCTGGGGTTGGTGACCGTGTGCTCGGTCCCGTCCTCCATGACGACGCGGTAGACCACGTTCGGCGCGGTGGCGATCAGGTCGAGGTTGAACTCGCGCTCGAGCCGCTCCCGGATCACGTCGAGGTGCAGCAGGCCCAGGAAGCCCACCCGGAAGCCGAAGCCGAGCGCGGCGGAGGTCTCCGGCTCGTAGACCAGGGCCGCGTCGTTGAGCTGGAGCTTGTCCAGGGCGTCGCGCAGCTCGGGGTAGTCGGAGCCGTCCAGCGGGTACAGACCCGAGAACACCATGGGCTTCGGGTCCTTGTACCCGCCGAGCGCCTCGGTGGCCCCCTTGGCCTGGCTGGTGATGGTGTCACCGACCTTGGACTGGCGCACGTCCTTCACACCGGTGATGAGGTAGCCCACCTCACCGACCCCGAGCCCGTCCGCCGGGAACATCTCCGGCGAGCTGACGCCGATCTCCAGCAGCTCGTGGGTGGCGTTGGTGGACATCATCCGGATCCGCTCACGCCGGTTGAGCTGCCCGTCGATGACACGGACGTACGTGACCACGCCCCGGTAGGAGTCGTACACCGAGTCGAAGATCATCGCGCGGGCGGGCGCGTCGGCGACGCCGACCGGCGCCGGGATCTCCTTGACGACCTTGTTCAGCAGCGCGTCGACGCCCAGACCGGTCTTCGCGGAGACCTTGAGCACGTCCTGCGGGTCGCAGCCGACCAGGTTCGCCAGTTCCTCGGCGAACTTCTCGGGCTGCGCGGCCGGCAGGTCGATCTTGTTCAGCACGGGGATGATCGTGAGGTCGTTCTCCATCGCCAGGTAGAGGTTGGCGAGGGTCTGCGCCTCGATGCCCTGGGCGGCGTCGACGAGGAGGATGGTCCCCTCGCAGGCGGCCAGCGACCGCGAGACCTCGTAGGTGAAGTCGACGTGCCCCGGGGTGTCGATCATGTTGAGGATGTGCGTCGTGCCCTGGTCGGGGCCCTCGGTCGGGGCCCAGGGCAGACGCACCGCCTGGGACTTGATCGTGATGCCGCGCTCGCGCTCGATGTCCATCCGGTCGAGGTACTGAGCACGCATCTGCCGCTGCTCGACCACCCCGGTCAGCTGGAGCATCCGGTCGGCGAGCGTGGACTTGCCGTGGTCGATGTGCGCGATGATGCAGAAGTTGCGGATCAGAGCCGGGGCGGTACGGCTCGGCTCGGGCACATGGTTAGGGGTCGCGGGCACGCAGGGTCCTGTCTCTTGAGGCGCCTTATGCCTCGGGTCGGATCGATACGTAGTCTCCATCGTCCCACGCGCGGCGACCGGGGACCGTTTTGGGCCGCCCGAACGACCACTGGTACTGTGGATGGCTGTGCCTCATGCCCTCTCAGCGCGAGGCACGTCGGAAGTTTTCGAATCGCGGTACGGGACCCGAGCGGACCCGTGCCAGAACCTGAAAAGGCTCCTTCGTGGCGAACATCAAGTCCCAGATCAAGCGGATCAAGACCAACGAGAAGGCGCGGCTGCGCAACAAGGCCGTCAAGTCCTCCCTGAAGACCGCGATCCGCAAGGCCCGCGAGGCCGCTGCCGCGGGTGACGTCGAGAAGGCCACCGAGTACCAGCGCGCTGCCGCGCGTCAGCTCGACAAGGCCGTCTCGAAGGGCGTCATCCACAAGAACCAGGCCGCCAACAAGAAGTCGGCGCTTGCTTCGAGGGTCACGACCCTCAAGGGCTGAACCTCCTACTGATCTGACCGCCGGAAGGACCCAGAGCGGGCCCTCTCTCATCCGCTCCCGACCGGCACCCCGAGCCTGTACGCGGCCTGCGTTCGCCACGCGGGTACGGGCTCAGCGAGCATGACACCGAGAACCCCGCCGCCCCTCCCTTCCCCGGAGGAGCGGCGGGGTTCTCGCCGTTCTCGTCCAGCGGTCAGCCGCGCCCGCGCGACCTGGCCGCCCGGGCCACGGTCACCACGGCCTTCTCCAGCGCGTACTCCGGGTCGTCCCCGCCGCCCTTGACCCCGGCGTCGGCGTCGGCGACGGCGCGCAGGGCCGCCGCGACCCCGTCCGGCGTCCAGCCCCGCATCTGCTGCCGCACCCGGTCGATCTTCCACGGCGGCATGCCCAGCTCGCGGGCCAGGTCGGCGGGGCGCCCGCCGCGCGCCGAGGACAGCTTGCCGATCGCCCGCACCCCCTGGGCGAGCGCACTGGTGATCAGCACCGGCGCCACCCCGGTCGACAGCGACCACCGCAGCGCCTCCAGCGCCTCCGCGGTCCGCCCCTCGACCGCCCGGTCCGCCACCTCGAAGCTCGACGCCTCGGCCCGCCCGGTGTAGTACCGCCCGACGACGGCGTCGTCGATCGTGCCCTCGACGTCGGCCACCAGCTGCGCCGCCGCCGACGCCAGCTCCCGCAGGTCGCTGCCGATGGCCTCGACGAGCGTCTGGCACGCCTCCGGGGTGGCCGAGCGGCCCAGGGCCCGGAACTCCCCGCGCACGAAGGCCAGCCGGTCCGCCGGCCTGGTCATCTTCGGGCAGGCGACCTCCCGCGCCCCCGCCTTGCGCGCCGCGTCGAGCAGCGCCTTGCCCTTGGCGCCGCCCGCGTGCAGCAGCACGAGCGTGATCTCCTCGGCGGGCGAGCCCAGATACGCCTTCACGTCCTTGACGGTGTCGGCCGACAGGTCCTGCGCGTTGCGCACGATCACGACCTTCCGCTCCGCGAAGAGCGACGGACTGGTCAGCTCGGCGAGCGTGCCGGGCTGCACCTGGTCCGCGGTCAGATCGCGGACGTCCGTGTCGGCGTCGGAGGCCCGGGCGGCGGCCACCACCTCCTGCACGGCGCGGTCGAGCAGCAGGTCCTCCTGGCCCACGGCCAGGGTCACCGGGGCGAGGGGGTCGTCGTTCGCAGTCTTCCTGGGCATCGCGACAAGCATCCCACGCCCCGCTGACAACGCCCCGGACCCGCTCCCCTGCCCGGCCTCCGCCCCAGCGGGTCACGGCTCCTCGCGCCAGCCGTCCCACCGCGCCGCGAACGCGTCCAGTTCCGCCGGGTCCAGCCGCCCGGCCTCGTCGCGCAGCACCAGCAGCCACTGGGCGTCCTCGGCGTCGTCCTCCCCGGCCAGCGCGTCCCGGACCAGCCGCGGCTCCTCGTCGGTGCCGAACCGCTCCCCGAGCGCGTGCGCGGCCTCCTCGGCGGCGTCGCGGTCGGGCAGCACCAGTACGTGTCTCACATCGCTCACCGCCCCATTCTCCGGCACCCCGCACCGCTTCAGTGGCCGGTGCCGCGCACCACCGGCACCCGGTCCAGCTCGACCCCGAAGTGCTCCCGGTAGGCGGCCAGCACCTCCTCGTCGCTCTTCAGTTCCCGCTCCGCCCGGGCTCCGTCGGCGGCCGTCGTCGTCAGGACGCGCCCGCCGAGCGTGACGCGTCCGCCGTCCTCCGTGACCCGCGAGCACACCGGCGACCGTGTGAAGTGCGACAGCGGCGAGGTGCTGTGCCACCACGCCCCGGCCACGAAGTCACCGAGCACCCGCGGCCGCGTCTCCAGCCGGTACTGCGGCTCGCCGTCCCGCAGCACGACCAGGTCCCCGGCCCCGGCGTCCGCCCCGTCGCCACCGCCCGCCCCGGCGGCGTCCGGCTCCGCCCGCACCACCCGGAACACCCCCGCGGGGTCGGTCTGTTCGCCGCGTTCCGCGAAGGCCAGCGGCCAGTGGCTGTGCGCCCCGAAGCCGACGTCGGCGAGCCACTCACCGCCGTCCGCCGTCCCCACCCGCAGCGCGAGATGGTCGTACGGGATGCCCAGCCGCCCCTCCGCCCCGTGCACCCGCGCCGCCAGCAGCCGCACCCGGTAACCGAGCGCGGCGAGCAACATCGCGAAGGCGCCGTTGAGTTCGTAGCAGAAGCCGCCCCGCCGCGCGTCCACCACCTTCGCCAGCAGCGGGTCCCGGGCCAGCTCGATCTCCTCTCCCAGATGGATCGACAGGTTCTCGAAGGGGACCGTGCGCAGATGGCGCAGGTGCAGCTCGCGCAGGAACTCGGCGGTGGGCCGCTCCGCGCGCGCGACCCCGATCCGGTGGAGGTAGGCCTCGGTCCGGTCCGGACGCAACTCGGCTGGGTTCATGGGATCAGTCTCGCGCCACCCGTATCCGGCCGCCCGCGCCGCCCGTCCCGCCGACCGCGAGCGCACCGTCCCGGTCCGTGCGCAGCACCACCGCCCCGCCGGCCCGCAGCGCCGCCACGGTGCCCGGTGCCGGGTGCCCGTACGGGTTGCCGGCACCGCAGGAGATGAACGCCACCCGCGGCGCGACCAGCCGTATCAGCTCCGGGTCCTGGTGGGCCGAGCCGTGGTGGGCGACCTTCAGCACGTCCACCCCGGCCAGCCCGGCGGCCTCCGGTGATCTCGACAGCGCCTGCTGGGCCGGGGGTTCGAGGTCCCCGAGCAGCAGCAGCCGCAGGCCGGCCGAGCGGGCGAGCAGGGCGACACTGGCGTCGTTGGGGCCGTCCGGCGGCCATGCCGGATGCGCGGGCGGCCACAGCACCCGCCAGGCGAGCGGCCCCGAGCGCCGCTCCTGCCCGGCCACCGCACGGCCCAGCGGGACGTGGTGCGCGGCCGCCTCCCTCCGCACGAACGCCACCTGGTCCGCGGGCTGCTCGTAGCCGGTGGTCTCGATCGCCGCCACCGAGCGGCCCCGCAGCACCCCGGGCAGGCCCGCGACATGGTCGGCGTGGAAGTGGGTCAGCACGACGAGGGGGACGCGGGTGATGCCCAGCTGCCGCAGGCAGTGGTCGACCGGCGCCGGATCGGGCCCGGCGTCCACGACCACCCCGGCGCCCTCGCCCGCCGCGAGCACGGTCGCGTCGCCCTGGCCGACGTCGCACATCGCGAACCGCCACCCCGGCGGCGGCCAGCCCGTGATCACCCGGGTCAGCGGCGCGGGCCGCACCACCAGGACCAGCAGCAGCGCCGCGAGCAGACCGCACCACCCCGGGTGCCGCGACAGCCGCCGCCCGGCCGTCACGACGGCCACCGTGACCACCGCGAGCAGCAGCGCCCCCGGCCAGGTGCCGGGCCAGTCCACTCCGCCGCCGGGCAGCGCGGCACCGGTGCGGGCGACGCCGGCGATCCATCCGGCGGGCCAGCTCGCGCACCAGGCCAGCACCCGGGCGACGGGCATGGCCACCTGGGCCGCCGCCAGCGCCGCGAACCCCAGCACCGTCGCCGGGGCGACCGCGGCCTCGGCCAGCAGGTTGCAGGGCACCGCCACCAGGCTCACCCGGGCCGACAGCACCACCACGACCGGCGCGCACACCGCCTGCGCCGCACCGGCGGCCGCGACCGCCTCCGCCAGGCGTCCGGGCACCCCGCGCCGGCGCAGCGCCTCGCTCCAGCGCGGCGCCGGCAGGAGCAGGGCGCCGGTGGCCAGCACGGAGAGCAGGAAGCCGTAGCCGCGGGCCAGCCACGGGTCGTACAGCACCAGCAGCAGCACGGCCGCCGCCAGCGCCGGCAGCAGGGAGCGACGGCGCCCGGTGGCCAGGGCGAGCAGGGCGACCGCCCCGCAGGCCGCGGCCCGCAGCACGCTCGGGTCGGGCCGGCACACGGCGACGAAGCCCAGGGTGAGCCCCGCCGCGAGCAGCGCGGTCGCGCGCAGGGAGAGCCGGAGGCGCGGGGCGAGGCCACGGCGCTCGGCCCGCTGGGCCAGACCGGGCGGTCCCAGGAGCAGGGCGAGCAGCACGGTGAGGTTGCTGCCGGAGACGGCGAGCGTGTGCGTCAGGTCCGTCGCCCTGAAGGCGTCGTCGAGGTCGGGCGGGACCCGTGAGGTGTCGCCGACGACCAGCCCGGGCAGCAGCGCCCGCGCGTCACCCGGCAGGCCGTCCGTCGCCTCCCTGAGCCCGGCTCGCAGCCGCCCGGCCAGCCGCTGGGGCCCGCTGGGCTCCCCGGTCACCTCGGGCACCGGCCGCACGTGCACCCGCAGCACGGCGGCGGTGCGGTCACCGGCGGTCAGGGCGGGCGCCAGCCGCCCCGCCACCGCCAGCCGCGTGGACGGCAGCAGCCCGAGCCAGGCCGCCCGGGCCGAGGCCCCCGCGCTCCGGGCGCCGCTGTGCACCGGCGGCGGCACGTCCGCGTCGACGACCAGCAGCACGGGCGTCCGCGTCCGCACGCTCTTCCCGTCGGTCTCCTCGACGCGCCGCACCTCCGCCCGGGCCAGCACGGCCACCGGCGCCGCGTGATCGCCCCGGATGTGCGGCCGGCTCAGCCAGGGGTCACCGCTCAGCTCCACCTTGGCGGTCACGGTCGCGTACCGCCGGGTCAGGTCGGGCACCGGTCCCCGGTGCAGGTCCGCCCCGTGCAGCGCGGCCGAGGCGGCGGCGCCGGCCACGCACAGGAGGACGGCGGCGACCGCGGCGCGGGACGCGAGGAGCCGTCCGCGCGGGGCGGCCGACCGGGTCCGCCCGGTCCCGGGGTTGCGGGTCCCCGGGTGGGCGGTCCGCGGGTGGGCGATTCCCGGGTGGGCGGTCCGCGGGTGGGCGATTCCCGGGTGGGCGATTCCCGGGTGGCGGGTCCCGGCTCGCGCCGGCCGTCGCGCCGGGAGCAGGACGATCCCGGCGAGCAGGCAGACGGCCACGATGCCGGCGCTCCACACCGGGGTGGCGTCCAGCGTCAGCGCCGCCGTGACCCAGGCCGCGAGCGCGGGAGGCACCAGGCGCAGGTCGGCCGGTCCCTCCTGGCGCGGGTGGGCGGCGCCGCGCCGGTTCCCGGACGCGGTGTGCACGGCCCGGCGGGCGGCGGTGCCGGGGGTGATGCGGAGGGCGATGGGAGGGGACGCGTCGTCCGGGTGCGGTCGGCTCATGGCCGGACCAGGTTCCTCAGGTCGGCGAAGCGGCGGCTGCCGATGCCGTTGACCTGGCGCAGTTCGTCCACCGAGCGGAAGCCGCCGTGCTGGGCGCGGTAGTCGAGGATGTGCCGGGCCAGCACCGGTCCGACTCCCGGCAGCGCGTCGAGTTGCTCCACGGTCGCCGTGTTGAGGGCGACCGGGGCCGCGCCCGCCGCGGAGCCCGCCGCACCGGAGCCGGCCGGCCCCGCGGGCGCCGGAGCCGCCTGCGCGGGACCGCCGACGACGATCTGCTCGCCGTCCACCAGGAAGCGGGCCCGGTTGAGCCCCGCGGTGCTCGTGCCCGGGCGCACCCCGCCCGCCGCCCGCAGCGCGTCGGTGACCCGTGAACCGGCCGGCAGGCGCTGGATCCCGGGCTCCCTGACCTTGCCGGTGACGTCCACGACGACCTCGCCGGCGGGCGCCCCCGGGGCACCACCGGCGGACGCATCCGCCGGTGCCTGTCCGGGGGCCGGTCCCGCTGCCGGGCCCGGTCCGCTCTCCCGGCCCGCCTGCTGGCGCCGGCCGTCGTCGGCCGCCGTGTCGTACGGGGCCCGGGCTCCCACCACTTCGGGGGCGCTCACCGTCTGGGTCCGGCCCGCCCAGAAGTGCTGCGCGGCGAACGCCCCGGCCAGCGCGAGCACCGCCGCGAGCGCGACGACGCCGCGCCGCTCCATCCCGCACCGCGTCTGCACCCACACCGGCAGGCGCTCCCGCACCGCGAGCCCGGCCCGCTCCCGCCACCCCGGCCGGAGACCCGGCCCCGCGTCGGCGCCGGCCCCGGCCGCCGCGTCCGGCTCCGTGAACGGCGAGGCGACCGGCTGGGCGAACGACTGAGCGAACGACTGGGCAGCCCCGCGCGGTCCGGCGTCCGCCGGTGACGCGGCAGCCCGGACGGGCAGTCCCGGCGCGGTCCCGGTCACCGTCGTCGTCACGGCCGTCACGGCGGACACGCGCCCGGGCGGCGGCCCGTCCGGCGGGTCCGGCTCCCCGCCCGGCGGCCCGTGTCCGGACTCCCGCCGGGGCACGGGAGACTGACCGAAGATCAGTTCCGCTCGGCGGCGCAGCTCCTCCGCGGAGGCGGGGTCGCGACGGGTGCGGCGGTGGTGCCGGAGGCGGCCGTCGGACCGGGGGCCGCGGCCGGGGCCGCTGGTCGCGGCGGTCGTGCGGGAGCGTGATCGAAGTGCCATGCGACGAGGATCGGACATCCCGCCGGATCGCGATGATCTTGCTGGCTTTCCGGGGACAACTCCACAGGTGTGGAAAACTCCGTCACCCGCACGAGTGAACCCGCGAAGCTGACGACCGGTCACGGACGGGTGGGCGTCACCTCGGTGAGACCACCGCGCCCAGCAGTCCGGGTCCCGTGTGCGCCCCGATCACCGCGCCGACCTCGCTCACGTGCAGGTCGGCCAGCCGGGGGACACGGGTGCGCAACCGGTCGGCGAGCGCCGTGGCCCGGTCGGGGGCGGCCAGGTGGTGGACGGCGATGTCGACCTCGGCGCCGCCCGCCCGGTCGGCGACGATCTCCTCGAGCCGGGCGATCGCCCTGGACGCCGTGCGGACCTTCTCCAGCGGTTCGATGCGCCCGCCGCGCAGCTGGAGCAGGGGCTTGACCGCGAGCGCGGAGCCCAGCAGGGCCTGCGCGGCACCGATCCGGCCGCCGCGGCGCAGGTAGTCGAGCGTGTCGACGTAGAAGTACGCGGAGGTGCCCGCCGCCCGTTTCTCCGCGGCGGTGACGGCCTCGTCGGGGGTGCCGCCCGCCTCCGCCGCCTCGGCGGCGGCCAGCGCGCAGAACCCGAGGGCCATGGCGACCATGCCGGTGTCCACCACCCGCACCGGCACCGGAGCCTCCCGGGCGGCGAGGACGGCCGCGTCGTAGGTGCCCGACAGCTCGGCGGAGAGGTGCAGCGAGACGATGCCGGTGGCGCCGGACCCGGCGACCCTGCGGTAGGTCTCCGCGAACACCTGCGGGCTGGGCCGGGAGGTGGTGACGGAACGCCGCTTCTGCAGTGCCTGGGCCAGGGAACGGGTCGAGATCTCGGTGCCCTCTTCGAGCGCCTGGTCGCCGAGGACCACGGTCAGGGGCACCGCGGTGATGCCGTGACGCTCCATCGTCCGCGGCGGCAGGTAGGCCGTTGAATCGGTGACGATCGCGACATGGCGGGACATGAGCTGGAGGTTACCTGGCGTAGCGCGCGGACGGCAGCCCGGCCCCTGCGCCCCCGCTCAGCGAGGCCGGTCCGGGGCCGGATGACGTGACGTCAGGTGGTCTTCTCGGGGCGGGACTTGCGCTGCCAGGGGTAGTCGGGGCGCCGGCCCGGCGGGGAGATCGCGGGCGACGCGGGTTCCTGGCCGGCGGCGGACCGGGCGGTGCCCGGCGCTGTCCGGTGCGCGGCCGGGGAGTCGGCGGGGGCCTCCTGCCGGGGCGGCGGCGGGGCGGACGCGCGGTCGGTGCGGGTCCAGTGCCGCAGGGCGCCCGCCTCGACGTCGATCTGCGCGCTCAGGGCGTCCAGGTCGTCGTCGGCGAAATGGTGGGCGCGGTCGCGGGCCGCCCAGCGCAGCGCGTCGGCGGACCCGGTGATCCGCTCGGTGCGGCGGCGCAGCTCCGGCAGCCGGGCGGCGAGCGTGGCGCGGTCCGGCTCGGACTCCAGGCGTCTGAGGTCGCCGTCCAGTTCGTGTCCGTGGGCGCTGAGCCGCTCGAAGAGGCCGAGGGACTCCTTCAGCGACTCGTCGTCCGCCGCTCCGGCGTGCAGGGCGTCCTGGGTGGCACGCATCGAGGTGCGCAGGGCGAGCCGCAGCTGGGCGACCTCGCCGGCCGGCCCCGGCTGGACGAGGGACTTGGCGCGCAGCGTGTGGTCCTCGACCGTGCGGCGGGCCTGGGTGAGCGTGCGGTCCACACCCCGCTTGGCGGCGCCCACCGCCTTGACCGTGGCGTACGTGCCCAGGCCGATGAACAGCAGGAACAGGAGGGCGAACACGGTGAGCACCACTTCCACGATGTTCCTCCTCCGTCGTCACGAGCGGGAGCGCTCCGCTCTCCACGGTAAACGCAGCGGGCAGGTCCGGAGTTCCGCCGGAACCCCGAACCTGCCCGTAGGGGACTACCCCGAGGCCGGTTCGCCCAGGTCGCCACACCTCACGCGTCACACCCGGTCACCAGGCGTCACCCGTCACACGTCATCCGTCATCCGTCAATCCGTCATCCGTCATCCGTCATCCGTCATCCGGTGACGATGTTGACCAGTTTCGGCGCGCGCACGATCACCTTGCGCACGGCCGCTCCGCCCAGCGCGGCGACGACCTTGTCGTCGGCCAGCGCCGCCTTCTCCAGCTCCTCCTCGGAGATGGACGGCGGCACCTCCAGGCGTGCCTTGACCTTGCCCTTGACCTGCACGACGCAGGTCACGGTCTCGTCCACCACGTAGCGCGGGTCGGCGACCGGGAAGTCCTGGTGGACGACCGAGTCGGTGTGGCCCAGCCGGTGCCACAGCTCCTCGGCGATGTGCGGGGCCAGCGGGGCGACCAGCAGCACCAGCGGTTCCGCGACCGAGCGGGGCACCGTGCCGCCGGCCTTGGTCAGGTGGTTGTTCAGCTCGGTGACCTTGGCGATGGCGGTGTTGAAGCGCAGGCCCTCCAGGTCCTGGCGCACCCCGTCGATCGCCTTGTGCAGGGCGCGCAGCGTCTCCTCGTCGGGCTCGGCGGCGTCCGCGGTGACCTCGCCGGTCGCCTCGTCGACGACGTTGCGCCACAGCCGCTGCAGCAGCCGGAACTGGCCCACCACCGCGCGCGTGTCCCACGGCCGGGAGACGTCCAGCGGGCCCATCGCCATCTCGTACAGCCGCAGGGTGTCGGCGCCGTACTCGGCGGCGATCTCGTCGGGGGTCACCGCGTTCTTCAGCGACTTGCCCATCTTGCCCAGCAGGCGGCTGACCTGCTCGCCCTGGTGGTAGTAGACGCCGTCGCGCTCCTCCACCTCGGCGGCCGGCACGGCGATGCCGCGGCTGTCGCGGTAGACGTAGGCCTGGATCATGCCCTGGTTGAACAGCTTGTGGAACGGCTCCGCGGAGGAGACGTGCCCCAGGTCGTACAGGACCTTGGACCAGAAGCGGGCGTACAGCAGGTGCAGCACGGCGTGCTCGGCGCCGCCGACGTACAGGTCGACGCCGCCGTGCGGCAGGCCCTCGCGCGGGCCCATCCAGTACCGCTCGATCTCCGGGTCGACCAGCCGCTGGTCGTTGTGCGGGTCCAGGTAGCGGAACTCGTACCAGCAGGAGCCGGCCCAGTTGGGCATGGTGTTGGTCTCGCGGCGGTACTTCTTCGGCCCGTCGCCCAGGTCCAGGGTGACGTTGACCCAGTCCTCGTTGCGCGACAGCGGCGTCTCGGGCTGGGTGTCGGCGTCGTCGGGGTCGAAGGTGCGCGGCGAGTAGTCCTCGACCTCGGGCAGCTCCAGCGGCAGCATCGACTCGGGCAGGGCGTGGGCGACGCCCTCCTCGTCGTAGACGATGGGGAAGGGCTCGCCCCAGTAGCGCTGGCGGCTGAACAGCCAGTCGCGCAGGCGGAAGTTGACCGTGCCCTCGCCGATGCCCCGCTCGGCCAGCCACTCGGTGATGCGCGCCTTGGCCTCGGTGACGCCCAGGCCGTCCAGGGTGATGCCGGCGCCGGTGGAGTTGACGATCGTCGCATCGTAGGAGACGAAGGCGTCGTCCCAGTCGGCCGGGTCCGTGCCCCGGCCGTCGCCCGGCTGGACGACGCAGCGCATCGGCAGCTCGAAGGCGCGGGCGAAGGCGAAGTCGCGGCTGTCGTGCGCCGGGACGGCCATGATCGCGCCGGTGCCGTAGCCCATCAGGACGTAGTCGGCGATGAAGACCGGGATCTTCTCGCCGGTGACCGGGTTGGTGGCGAAGGCGCCGGTGAAGACGCCGGTCTTGTCCTTGGCCTCGGCCTGGCGCTCGACGTCGGACTTGGCGGCGGCCTGCGCGCGGTAGGCGGCGACGGCCTCGGCCGGGGTGGCGTGGCCGCCGGTCCACACCTCGTGGGTGCCCTCGGGCCAGGCAGCCGGGGTGAACTTCTCGACCAGCGGGTGCTCGGGGGCCAGCACCATGTAGGTGGCGCCGAACAGGGTGTCCTGGCGGGTGGTGAAGACGGTGATGCGCTCGCCGTCGAGGGGGAAGTCGACGCGGGCGCCCTCGGAGCGGCCGATCCAGTTGCGCTGCTGCAGCTTGATCGCCTCGGGCCAGTCCAGCTCGTCCAGGTCGTCCAGCAGCCGGTCGGCGTAGGCGGTGATGCGCATGTTCCACTGGCGCAGCTTGGCCTTGAAGACGGGGAAGTTGCCGCGCTCGGAGCGGCCGTCGGCGGTGACCTCCTCGTTGGCCAGCACGGTGCCCAGGCCGGGGCACCAGTTGACCGGCGCCTCGGAGGCGTACGCCAGCCGGAAGCCGCCCAGCACCTCGGCGCGCTCGGCGGCGCTCAGCTCGCTCCAGGCGCGTCCGCCGGGCACGGCGCGCTCACCGGACTCGAACCGGGCGATCAGTTCGGAGATCGGGCGGGCCCGGCCGGCCTCGTCGTCGTACCAGGAGTTGAAGATCTGCAGGAAGATCCACTGGGTCCACTTGTAGTAGGCCGGGTCGATCGTGGCGAACGAGCGGCGCCGGTCGTGGCCCAGGCCCAGCCGGCGCAGCTGGGCCTTCATGTTGGCGATGTTGGCCTCGGTGGACACGCGCGGGTGCGTGCCGGTCTGCACCGCGTACTGCTCGGCGGGCAGGCCGAAGGCGTCGAAGCCGAGGGTATGCAGGACGTTGTGGCCGGTCATCCGCTGGAACCGGGCGTACACATCGGTGGCGATGTAGCCCAGGGGGTGGCCCACGTGCAGGCCCGCACCGGAGGGGTACGGGAACATGTCCATGATGAACTTCTTGGGCCGGGCGGCCAGCTCGGGGTCGCCGGCCAGGTCACCCGTGGGGTTCGGCGCGGCGTAGGTGCCCTCGGCGTCCCAGACGTCCTGCCAGCGTGCCTCGATGTCGGCCGCCATGGCGGCCGTGTAGCGGTGCGGCGCCACCTCCGCCGGGGCGGTGGCAGCGGGGTTCGTCTCGCTCATGATCCTCAAAGCTCCATCGGTCGTCTCTGCCTGCGGAAATGAAAAAGCCCCTCGCACAGGAGGGGACGCCGCGCCGATGCCGGCCACCCGTTTCGCCGGTGGCCGGGACTGATCAGCGCGGCCCGCTAAGCAGAAGGCGTACGGCACGCATGGCGTTAGGGTACCGCAGGCCCCGAGCGGGCCGCGACGCGCGGGCGCGGGCCGTGAGCGGGGCGCGACGGGCTTGGGCCGGCCTTGAGCAGAGCGCGACGCGCGTGCGTATGCCTGGGGGACACGCCACTCACCGGCACCGACCTCGCTGAATCACCGTCAAGGATTACTTCGCGTAACGGCCAGTAAAGGACATCGCACCACGTGCACAGAGCGCACGGCACTACGTGCACCAGGCGCACCGCACCGCGCGCGTCAGGCACATTGTCCTTTGATAACAACGCAATAACCGAAACCTCCTACTGATCGGTATGGCTCCACTTAGAGTTCGGCAGCGGGACCGCTTTCCCGAAACTGCTCGGAGTTGCCCCCATGAACCCTCGTCCCCCTCGTCGCAGTACGACCTCGCTCCCCAGACCTGGCCGCTCGGCCTACGGGGTGGCGACCGCCGTCGTCCTGCTGCTGATACCCGTGAGCGTGCTGGTCGGCGGCAGCCAGTTCCGTGAGTTCCTGAACTTCGGCGCCGGAGTGCTGTCCCTGGTCTCGCTCAGCTGCTCGGTGATCTGGGGCCTGCTCGCCCAGGACCGGATCTTCCTCAACACCCGCCAGCGCATCATCGGCCAGGCCGTGCACCGGACGACCGCGGTCGCCTCGATCGCGTTCCTGCTGCTGCACATCACCTCGAAGATCGCGCTCGACCACACCCGGCTGATCGCCGCCGTCATCCCCTTCTCGCTCGGCGTGACCGGCAGCGGGGGCCTGATCGGACTCGGCTCCGTGGCCGGCCTGCTGATGATCTTCGTGGGTGTCACGGGCGCCCTGCGCAGCAACTTCGCCTCGCCCGCGCCGATCGCCGCCCGCTGGCGCGCCATGCACATGCTGGCCTACCCCGCCTGGTGCGCGGCGCTGGTGCACGGCCTGTACGCGGGCCGCTCCGCCAAGCCGGTCTTCGTGATCCTCTACGGCCTCTCCCTGCTGGGCGTCATGGGAGCCCTGGCCCTGCGGTCCGCGCCGCGCCCGGTCAAGCGCAAGGTCGCCGACCGGCTCGTCGCGCTGCTGGGCAGCTCGGAGCGGGCGGGCCTGGACGAGCTGGACGCGAGCCGCTCCCGGGCGGGCGAGTCCGCGCTGCCGGGGTACGAGGGCCGGCGCGAGGAGCGGCGCGAGGACCGGCGCGGGTCCGGGCGGGGGTCCGCCGACGCCGCCGGCACCCGCCGGGCGCCGCTGTACCAGTCCCCGGTGACCCCCGCGGGCCCCGAGCCCGCCCACGGCTACGCGGCCGCCCCGGACCCCGCCGACGGCTTCGCGGCGGCCTACCGGACCGTCTCCGCGCCCGGGCAACCGCAGCAGCCGTTCGCGCCCGGCCCCACCACGCACATGGAGATGCCGCTGGACCTCCAGGGCACGCAGCCCTTCCCGCGCGTGGACGGCCCTTCCAGCACCTCCGGCAGCTGGCCCGTTCCGTCCCCGCCCCCGGTCGGCGAGGCACCGCCGTCGGCGTACGACCCGCTCCAGGACACCGGGTACACGATGCCGCCCTACGACGCGGGCCCCACCGGGTACGGCGGGTACGGCGGACGTGACATGTACGACACCGGTGAGACGAACGCCCGGTACGGCACGTACAACTCGAACGACACGTACGACGGCGCTCCCGCCGCCGAACCAGCGCCCGGGGCGTCCTTCGACACCCCGGGTCCGGGCGAACCCTGGAACACGCCTTCCGGAGGCTATAGGTGAACGAGGCCCTGCCCGACGTCCCGGAGGTCCGCGTGGTCGGCCTTCCGCAGCTCACGTCGGGTTTCGACCTTGTGGAACGACTGGACCTGCCCATGCACCTGAAGGTGCACGGGCCGCTCGAACCCATGGGCGGCGAACAGCTCGCCCAGCTCGCCGAGCGCATCAACCTCAGGGGCCGCGGCGGCGCGGGCTTCCCCTTCCACAGGAAGCTGCGCTCGGTCGCCGAGTCCGCGATCAAGCGCGGTGTGCGGCCGGTCGTCGTCGTCAACGGCAGCGAGGACGAACCGGCCTGCCGCAAGGACACCGTCCTGATCAACCGCGCCCCGCACCTGATCCTCGACGGCGCCCTGCTGTGCGCCGAGGCCCTGGGCGCCCGCACCCTGGTGATCGGCGTCACCCGGGAGTCCACCCAGCGCTCCATGGAGGCCGCGCTCGCCGAACGCGGCCTCAGCAACAGCCGCAGGTCGGCGCTGCGCGCGTCCGTGCAGCGCAACCCGGTGCGGATGGTCACCGGCGCCGCCGCGTCACTGGTGCGCTCCATCGACGGCGGCCCGGCGATCCCGCCCGGCCGCAAGATCAGCGCCTCGCAGAGCGGCGTCGGCGGAGCGCCCACCCTGCTGTCGAACGCCGAGACCTTCGCCCAGCTCGCCGTCGCCGCCCGCATCGGCCCCGAGCGCTACGGCAACACCGGCCTGTACGACGAGCCGGGCACCGTGATGCTCACGGTGTCCGGCGCGGTCGCCCGCCCCATGGTGCTGGAGGTCCCCACGGGCGTGCCGCTGCGCTACGTGCTGCAGCTGGCCGGTGCCCCGCCGGTGCCGCAGGGCGTGCTGACCGGCGGCTACCACGGCAAGTGGATCGACGCGGCGACGGTCGACGAGGCGGTCGTCTCCCGCAACTCCCTCGACGCGGTGGGCGGTTCCCTCGGGGCCGGCGCGATCCTGCCGATCAGCCAGGACACCTGCCCGCTGGGCGAGTCGCTGCGGGTGGCGCAGTGGCTGGCCGAGGAGAGCGCGGGCCAGTGCGGCCCCTGCTACCTCGGTCTGCCGGCGGCCGCGCGCGGCCTGGAGGACATCCTGAACGGCGGCGGGCCGGCCGCCCTCGAGGCGCTCAAGCAGGTCGCGAAGAACGTGAAGCGGCGCGGCGCGTGCTCGCACCCGGACGGCTCCGCCATGTTCCTGGAGTCGACCATCAAGGCGTTCACCGACGACCTGGCCGCGCATGTCCTCGGCAACGGCTGCGGACGGCCCGTGGCGGGCGTCCTGCCGCTGTTCGAGGGGGGCAGAGGGCCGACGGGGCTGCCGGGCGGGCAGGAGCCCGAGGAGACCGGCGCCAGCCGGCAGAAGATCCACGTCGACTGGACGCTGTGCCGGGGCCACGGCCTGTGCGCGGACATCCTGCCCGAGGTCTTCGAACTCGGCGCCGACGGCTTCCCCACCGTGGCGCAGGCGCAGGTGCCGCGGTACGCGGAGGCCAAGGCGCTGCGCGCGGTGCGCCGCTGTCCGGCGCTGGCGCTGCGCATCGAGGAGGACACCCGCGGCCAGGCACCGGCCCGCAACCTTCCGGTCCTGTCGCAGGGCCGCGGCCGCCGCGCCCTGGGCCGCTGACGCCACGCGCGGCGGGCACCCCGGTCGCCGGGGCGCCCGCCGCGCCGCGCACGCACGCATGGGCACGCGCGCGTACGACGGGCGTACGACTCGGGGCACATACGCCGAAGGCGGACCATCCGTTCGGATGATCCGCCTTCTTCTGCTGTGGAGCTAAGGAGAATTGAACTCCTGACCTCCTGCATGCCATGCAGGCGCTCTACCAACTGAGCTATAGCCCCTCGCGGTCCCGCGGTGGAACCGCAGGTGAACCGTGCCGCCCGGTTTCCCCGGCGGCGACGCCAACATTACACGGTCGACGGGGTGGAGCACCAAATCGGTTTCCGTTCTGTACGGATACCGGCGCTAGTGTCTGGCTTCGTGACCGTGATCGCGTACCCCGGAGCCCGACGTCGCACGTCCGCAGCGCTGGGGGCGTGCCTGGTGTCGTTCACGGTGTTCTGCCTCGCGCAGCACACCGCCCAGGTGTCGATGATCGACCTGCTGGTCTACCGGGCGGAGGGGGCCGCCGTCCGGGCCGGCGGCGACCTGTACGCGCTGCGGGCGACGGCCGCGCGGCTGCCGCCCACCTATCCCCCGTTCGCGGCCCTGCTGTTCACGCCGCTGACCCTGCTGGACACCGCGAGCCTGCGCGCGTCGGCGACCGCGGTGAACCTCGCCCTGCTCGTGGCGTTCGTCCGGCTGTCGCTGCGTCTGGTCGGCCACGCGCGCGCGGAGACCGTCTGGTGGGTCGCGGCGGTGGCCGTGTGGTGCGAGCCGGTGTGGACGACCCTGCGCTACGGACAGGTCAACCTGGCGCTGGCCGTCCTGGTGTTGTGGGATCTGTCACGCCGGCCCGGGGCGCCGGGGCACCGGTGGGCCGGCGCCGGTCTGGGGCTGGCGGCGGCGGTGAAGCTCACGCCCGCGCTGTTCACGGTGTTCCTGCTCGCCACCGGTGTCACGGCCCGGCTGCGGGGCGGCGAGGGCGGCCCGTGGCTGCGGCACGCGCGCGGGGCGGTCGCCGCGTTCACCGCGGCGACGCTGCTGGCGGCGGCCGTGCTGCCGTACGACTCCTGGCGGTTCTGGAGCGGGACGGTGTTCCGCGCGAGCCGGGCCGGGCATGCCGAGGAGACCGCGAACCAGGCCCTGCGCGGCGTCGTGGCGCGCTGGCTGCACGCGCCGGAGCCGGGGGCGGTGTGGGCCGCCGCCGCGGCCCTGACGGCCGTCCTGGGGCTCACGGTGGCGGTCACCGCGGAGCTGCGCGGCCGCCGGGCCTGGGCGGTGGGCGCCTGCGCCGTCACGGCACTGCTCGTCAGCCCGGTGTCCTGGTCCCACCACTGGGTGTGGTGCGTCCCGCTGGTCCTGCTGCTGTGGACGCGCCGGCACCGGGTCGCGGCGGCGGGCACGCTGCTGGTGTTCTGCTCGTACGCCCTGTGGTGGGTGCCGCACGGCACCGGGCGCCCCGAACTGCGCCAGTCCGCCGTGCAGTTGGCGCTGTCGGGGCTGTACGCGGGGGCCGGTGTGCTGTTCCTGGCGCTGGCCTGGACATCGTTGCCGGGACCCGCGGGTCCCGGCGGGAGTCAGGCGGTCACGAAGGAGTAGAACCGCTTGAGCGTGCAGTGCTCCTCCAGGAGGCGGCCGTAGATCGGCTCCCCCTCCAGCTCGCGGTAGGTCTCGATCGGGTCGCCTTTTATGATCAGCGCCCGCGCGCACTCCTCGCACCAGTACTGGTAGTCGGGATTGACCGGCTCCATGTCACGGACGATGGGCGTACCACTGCCGCACCAGTCGCACTTTCGCCTGTGTGCACCCATCGATCAGCTCCAGCTGTGGCCGCAGGCCGTGCACACGTAGGAGATCCCGCCGTTGTCGCCGAGGACTTGGGCCACATGCGCGGAACCGCAGGAAGGGCAGCTGAGCCGGGTGGTCGTGTCCCGTATCAACGCCGCACCGAGGAGGTGGCCGCCCTCCTCAAGGATGCTCGCAGGCATCGCTACTCCCTCCCGTCGGGCCGCGCCCCCTTCCGGCCGTTTGATTCTGCCACGGCCGGGCCGATACGGTCAGCGACGCCTCAGTACCAGTCCGGACACAGCACCCGTGCGGCCGGTCCGGCCGGCGCCCGCGCGCGGGCCGGCGTCGCCTCGCCGAGGTATACGCCCGCGGGGCCCCGATGACTCACGCGCGCGGGGAAACAGTGTGCCGAAGACCACGGCGTGGCCCCCGGCGCGACGGCGGGCCCCAACGCAGAAGATCCCGCCCCCTCGAGGGGACGGGATCTTCTTTCACCGATCTCCTGGCGACTCTTTCGAGTGCCGATCCGTGGAGCTAAGGAGAATTGAACTCCTGACCTCCTGCATGCCATGCAGGCGCTCTACCAACTGAGCTATAGCCCCTCGTGCCACGCGGCGGGCCGCATGGTGTCGCGCCCCGCTCGGCGGGGCGAACAAGAAGAACTTTAGCCTGCGACCTGCCGGAAAGTGAAATCCGCGGCCGGGCCGGGTCCGGCCCGCGCGACGGGCCGCCGCCGGTCGCCCCGCCCGGTCGGTCGTCCCGCCCGGTCAGTCGTCGTCGCCGAGGACCGGCTCGGGCAGGGTGCCCGCGTTGTGCTCCAGCAGGCGCCAGCCCCGGGCGCCCTCGCCGAGGACGGACCAGCAGCAGTTGGAGAGGCCGCCGAGGCTCTCCCAGTGGTGGGCCTCCAGGCCCAGCAGGCGCCCGATGGTGGTGCGGATCGTGCCGCCGTGGCTGACCACCACGAGGGTGCCGTCCTCGGGCAGCTTCTCGGCGTGCCGCAGCACCACGGGAGCGGCGCGGTCGGCGACCTCGGTCTCCAGCTCGCCGCCGCCGCGCCGGATCGGCTCGCCGCGCTTCCAGGCGGCGTACTCCTCGCCGTACCGGGCGATGATCTCCTGGTGCGTCAGGCCCTGCCAGACGCCCGCGTAGGTCTCCCGCAGGGCCTCGTCGAGGGTGACGTCGAGGTCGGTCAGGGCGGCCAGCTCGGCGGCCGTGTACGCGGCCCGCCGCAGGTCGGAGGCGACGATCGCGTCGGGCTTCAGGGAGGCGAGCAGCCGGGCGGCGCGGCGGGCCTGCCCGACGCCCGTCTCGGTCAGCTCGACGTCGGTGGTGCCCTGGAAGCGGCGCTCCACGTTCCACAGGGTCTGGCCGTGCCGCCACAGGATGATGCGCCGGCCCCGGCCCCTGCGGTCGCTCACCTCACCGGTGGCGCTCATCGCCACTCCCCGTCCGGCCCCCCGGCGTCCTCGGTGGCCTTCAGCTTGGCGTGCTCCTCGGCCTTGCCCCGGGTGGCCCTGGCGTCGGCGGGCAGGTCGATCTCGGGGCAGTCCTTCCAGAGCCGCTCGAGGGCGTAGAAGACGCGCTCCTCGCTGTGCTGGACGTGGACGACGATGTCGACGTAGTCCAGCAGGATCCAGCGGGCGTCGCGGTCGCCCTCGCGGCGGACCGGCTTGGCGCCGAGCTCCTTGGAGAGGCGCTCCTCGATCTCGTCGACGATCGACTTGACCTGGCGGTCGTTGGGCGCGGAGGCCACGAGGAAGGCGTCGGTGATCGACAGGACGTCGCTGACGTCATAGGCGATCACGTCGTGGGCGAGCTTGTCGGCGGCCGCCTGGGCGGCGGTGCTGACGAGTTGCAGGGAACGGTCTGTGGCGGTCACTACGTGGCTTTCGGTCGGCGGGCACTTGTCCTCAAGGGTCTCACGGACCGCCGGGCCCACCCACGTGATCGGTGGATCACCGCCCGGCGGCCCCCGCCGGCGCCCGGGCACCGGGTGCCCGGGCGTGCCCGGAGGGGAGCGGGCGTGCTCAGGAGGCCGCGGGCCGGTAGTCCCGGCCCAGGACGACCGAGACGTCGGCGTTGGCGGAGACCGTGCCCTTCTTCACCGCGGCGGCGTCCAGACCCAGCGTCTTGGCCACCTCGGTGGCGTCGGCCTTGCGGGCGGCGTCGGCGTAGATCACCTCGGAGGTGTCCTGGGCGGTGGCGGGGGAGCCGCCCTCCAGGAAGGTGAAGCCGCCGTTGAGGAGCACCACGCGCGCCTTCTCGCTGTCGTCCTTCACGCCGGTGGCGTTCTGCACGGAGACGCGGACGGCCGCGCCCGCCGCGGGACTCTTGGCGGTGCCGCCGAGGATGTCCTTCACCACGCTGGAGCTGGTGTCCGCGCTGAGGGTGCCGTCGCCGCGCACCGGCAGCAGCGCCGTGCGGTAGTCGCCGCCCTTGGCGAGGTCGGCGAGCTTGGCGAGGAAGGTGCCGAGGTCGTGGTCGGTCAGCGACGGGTCGAGGATCTGCGCGAGGGTCCGCACGGTGGTCGTGGCGCCGGCCGGGTCGGAGGACATCTTGCGCAGCACGCCCTGCATGACCTGCCCGAACCGCTGCAACTGCGCGTTCTGCGACTCCCCGGGAGCGCGGTAGGTGGCGTACGCGACGGCCGCCTTGCCGCTGAGGCTCTGCCGCTCGCCCCGGTGGACGAGCGGCGCGGTGCCCTTCTTGCCGGACGGGTCGGGCACGTCGGCGTCGGTGTCCGCCTCGATGCCGCCCACCAGGTCGACGAGGTTCTGCAGGTAAGGGGTGTCCAGGCGCCAGGTGCCCTGGATGTCGGTGCCGAGGACGGTGTCGAGCTGGTCCTGGGTGCCGGAGGAGCCGTCGTCGTCGACGGACTTGGCGAGGGTCGTGGTGGTGCCGTCGTCGCCGGCGAGGGCGAGGGAGTTGGGCAGCAGGACGGTGGTGCCCTGCGCGGTGGTGGTGTTGTCGACGAGCAGGGCCGTGGAGGTGCCGCCCTTGGCGGTGTTGTGCAGGTGGACGACGATCACGTCGCGCTTCTGGGCGGCCACCGGGGTGGCGGTGCCCGTCCTGGAGCCGCCGGAGGACAGGCCGGGCAGCTTCCCGGCGTACCAGAGGTAGCCGGCGCCGCCGGCCACGACCAGGGCGAGGACGACGACGAGGGCGGTGACCCGGCCGCGGGCACGGCGGCGGGCCTCCTCGCGGCGCTCGGTGCGGTTCTCGGTGAACTTCAGCCAGTCGATGACGTCCTCGGACTCGGCGTCCGGGTCCTCGACGAAGGCGAACTGCTCGGTGCGGTAGTCCCGATCGCCGTCCCCGCCGTCCCCGCCGCCCTCACCGTCACCGTCGCCGCCGGGCGCCGGCGGTGCAACGGGTTCCGGGTCCGGACGGGTCTCCGGGCGGCCCTGCTGCGGGATGTACGCGGTCTGCTCCGCGACCCTGGGCTGCCGGCCGCCGGGGGCCGCCTGCCCGTAGGGGTCGTAGGCGGGGGCGGGAGCGGGGGCGCCGCCCTGCCCGGCCCCGTACGGGCCGTAGGAGTCGTAGGAGCCGTACGCGGCCTCACGGGAGTCGTGGGCGGGGTCGTAGGCGGCGCCGGTGGTGCCGTAGGCGGCGTCGGGGGAGCCGTAGGCGGGGGGCGGCTGCTGCCCGCCGGTGCCGTAGGGGTCGTGGGAGGGCGCGGGCTGCTGCGGGCCGGTGGCGTACGGGTCGTAGCCGTGGCCCTGCTGCTGCCCGTAGGGGTCGTAGTGCTGCTGCTGCGGGGCCTGCTGTGCCTGGACCTGCTGGTAGACGGGCCGGCCGTACTCGTCGTAGCCGACGACCTCGTACTGGTCGGCGCCGTACCCCGCGTTCCCCGCGTCGTATCGGTCGTTCACCGGTGCCCCTCTCGGTTCACTCGCCGCGGTACAGCTCGCGCTTGTCGATGTAGCGCACGACCCCGTCCGGCACCATGTACCAGATGGGGTCGCCCTTGGCGACTCTCGCACGGCAGTCCGTGGACGAGATGGCCAGGGCCGGGACCTCGACGAGCGAGACGCCGCCCTCCGGGAGACCGGGGTTGGTCAGCTGGTGGCCGGGGCGGGTGACCCCGATGAAGTGCGCCAGCGAGAACAGCTCCTCCGTGTCGCGCCAGGTCAGCAGCTGGGCGAGGGCGTCGGCACCGGTGATGAAGAACAGGTCCGTGTCCGGGTTCAGCGCGCGCAGGTCACGCAGGGTGTCCACGGTGTAGGTGAGGCCGCCGCGGTCGATGTCGATGCGGCTGACGGAGAACTGCGGGTTCTCGGCGGTGGCGATGACCGTCATCAGGTAGCGGTCCTCGGCCGGGGAGACCGTGCGGTGGCTCTTCTGCCAGGGCTCGCCGGTGGGCACGAAGACCACCTCGTCCAGACAGAAGCGCGCGGCGACCTCGCTGGCCGCCACCAGGTGGCCGTGGTGGATCGGGTCGAACGTGCCGCCCATGACGCCGAGGCGGCGCCTGCCGGTGTGCGCGGGGCCGCTGCCGGGCCGGTGCGCGGGCTCCCCGGCCGGGCCGGCGGCCGGTCCGGGGGCGGCGGCGGCCTCGGTGGCGTCGGTGGCGAAACTCGCCGGACCGGTAGGCATGTCCTGCTCTCCCATGCGTGCAGACCCTACCGGCCCGGTCCGTGGACCCCGTCCGGGGAGGGAGCGCCGGTCAGCGGTCGCGGTTGAAGCGGGTGGTGATCCACAGCAGGAGCAGCAGGACGATGAACGCGCCGCCGCCGGTGACGAGCGGGTCGAGGCTGTTGTGGTTGCCCCCGTGCTCACCTTCGGCGGCGAGGGTGGCCAACTGTGCAGCGGTGCTGTGGAAGCTCATCTTCGGCAGAACCTATCCGATGGGGGTCCCCCGCTCGAGCGGAGCCGGGCGTGGGGAGGGCGGGATAACGACGTCGGCCCATCGTATGCGGGCGGTCCGGCGCCGATCACGCCGACTCCGCCATCGGGGAACCGGGCGGGAACCCGTGAGCCGTCTCAGTCGTCCTTCTTGTAGCCGCGCAGCAGCAACCAGCCGGTGAGCGCGCAGCCCAGGACCATGACGATCAGGACGACCCGGAGCAGGTTCCCCGACCCGTGCTGCTGGACGGCGCTCGCGGCCTCGGTCAGCCAGGCGGCTGCGGGTGGGTGCTGCATGCGGGGGCTCCTTCGCTGTACTGCCCGTCCACGGTAACTCCGCCTAGTCTGGGCCCTGCCTCGGGGGTCAGTGGGCACACACACGCATGGGGGACGACATGTCCGACGACGGGCACGAGCAGACGGAGCACGCGGGTACGCCGGGCCGGCGGCGCAGGCGCTTCCCGGGGATCTCCTCACGCGCGTACGAGCACCCGGCCGACCGCTCCGCCCTGGTGGCGCTGCGGAAGCTGAGCGGCTTCGACACGGTCTTCAAGGCGCTCAGCGGGCTGCTGCCCGAGCGCAGCCTGCGGCTGCTGTTCCTGTCCGACTCGGTGCGGGTCTCGGACGAGCAGTTCGCGCACCTGCACGCCATGCTGCGCGACGCCTGCTACATCCTGGACCTGGCGAAGGTCCCGCCGATGTACGTCACCCAGGACCCCCGGCCGAACGCCATGTGCATCGGCCTGGACGAGCCGGTCGTCGTGGTCACCACGGGCCTGGTCGAGCTGCTGGACGAGGAGGAGATGCGGGCGGTCGTGGGCCACGAGGTCGGGCACGCGCTGTCCGGGCACGCGGTGTACCGCACGGTCCTGCTGTTCCTGACGAGCCTGGCGCTCAAGGTGGCCTGGATACCGCTGGGCAACCTGGCGATCATGGGGATCGTGACGGCGCTGCGGGAGTGGTTCCGCAAGTCGGAGCTGTCCGCCGACCGGGCGGGACTGCTGGTGGGGCAGGATCTGCGGGCCTCGATGCGGGGGCTGATGAAGCTCGCCGGCGGCAACCACCTGCACGAGATGAACGTGGACGCCTTCCTGCGGCAGGCGGAGGAGTACGAGTCCGGGGGCGACCTGCGCGACTCGGTGCTGAAGATCCTGAACATGCTGCCCCGCTCGCACCCGTTCACCACCGTCCGGGCGGCCGAGCTGAAGAAGTGGGCGGAGTCCCGCGACCACCAGCGGATCATGGACGGGCACTACCCGCGCCGCGAGGAGGACAAGGACACCTCGGTCGGTGACTCCTTCCGGGAGTCGGCGGCGAGCTACGCGGGAGACGTGAAGGGGTCCAAGGACCCGCTGATGAAGCTGGTCACGGATCTCGCGGGCGGCGCCGGGGACCTCGGCGGGCGGGTGCGGCGCGGCTTCAACGGCTTCACGAGCCCGCCGCCGCCGAAGACCCCCCGGGAGGACCCGCCGGCCGGCGAGGCGTGACGGACGACGACCTCGGGGACACCGGGCCCGGGGCTCACACCTTCGGCTGGGCCCCCGCGGCCAGCGTCCCGCACACGGGCGTCGCGCCGCCCGCCGCATAGGGGTCGGTGCCCGCCGGACCGCCCGCCTTCGCGCGCTGGCCGGCCAGCAGCGGGCGCAGGTAGCCGGTCGCGTCCTCGGCGCAGGACAGCGGGCCCGCCTGCACGGAGGAGGCGACCAGGCGGGCCTGGTGCAGGCGCAGGTCGTCCTGGTCGAAGCGGAAGGTCAGCTCGCGGCGGACGGTGAACAGCGACACCGCGGCCGTGGCGCCGGCGTGGGCCGGGCGCAGCGCGTAGACGAAGGTGTGGTCCGCGGTGACCTCCAGGGTGTCCGGGTCGCTCTCGGCGGCCCGGAGGCTGCCCTGGACGCGGACCTTGCTGTCGGCCAGCCGCGCGCGGGAGGGGTCGAAGCGCACCAGCCAGCCGGTCGGGGCGTGCCGGCCGTCCGCCGCGGGGTGCCGGAAGCTCTGGTCGAACTGGTCGAGCTGGTCGCCGTCGAGGAGGACGCGGGCGGGGCGGACCTGCCGTCCGGTGAGCACCTCGGGGTAGAGCGAGGAGCGGACGAGGTAGTCCCTGGCGGTGGTCAGGGCGGCCACGACCTGGCTGTCGGAGAAGTGCGCGGTGGAGCGGGAGGCGGGCAGCGGTATCCCCTCGGCGCCGACGGCGTACCCGGCGGCGGGGCTGTGCGCGAACAGCCGCTCGGCGTCGGCCGCGCCGGGCACCGCGCCCCGCGGGGCGAGCGGGACGACGGTCATCCGCAGCGGCTCGGCGGCCGGCCGGGTCCGCGGGGAGCCGTACGGGTGACGGACGCCCAGGTAGATCGCGGTGCCGAAGGCGAGGGAGATCAGCAGGGCGAGGATCAGCAGCTGCCGGGAGAGCCCCCGGTGCAGGGGCGGGCGGCGGCGGACGGCGGGCGCGTGGTCGGTGACCCGCTCGCGCGCGGAGGACTCCTGGAGGCGGGCAGCGCGGACGAACGACTCGTCGAAGACGACGGATCGGTACTCGTCCTCTCCACCGACGGGACCACCCTCGGGTGTCCCCTCAGGTGGGTCTCCAGGACCGCCCATACCTTCAGGGTAGGTCTCGCGGGCCGCGGGTAAACGCCGGGCCGACGCCAAGTTGTGACAGGTTCCCACCAAGTGCGGGCGGGTCCGGTCAGGGTGCGGGGGCGGGTCCGGTCAGGGCGAGTGGGGCAGCACGGAGACGGCCGGCGGGGAGAACTCGGCGGAGGCGGCGGGAGAGGCCGCGCCGCTCTGTTCCGGGCCGGTGGAGGCCGGCGGGGGCAGCCGGTCACGGCTGCCCGAGGAGGCGCCGCGGTAGACCGCCGCGAAGGCCAGGGCGACCATCCCGACGCCCATCACCAGGGCGAGCACCCAGGCGACGGGGCGGTGCCAGCGGACCTGTCTGCCGTAGCCCCCGAGGATGCCGTGGCGGTCCGCGCGGAATTCGGCGCCGTCCTCGTCGTCGAGGCGGGGATAGCGGCCCAGGCCGGCGCTGTCGGCGCGGTAGCGGTCCTCGAACCGCTCGCCCGTCGCGTGGGCCCGGCGGGCCTCGGCCTCGGCGGCCTCGGCTCTGGCCCGCGCGGCGGCCAGGAGGCGTTCGACCGCGCTCGGCTCGTGCACCACGGCCGCGCGTACGAACGCCTCGTCGAAGACCACGGAGGCGAACTCTTCGTCCGACACCCCGCGGTCGTGGTCGTCGTCGGGCTCCCGGCCGTCAGAAAACGGCGTACCCCCCACGTCCTCCGGCACGGTTCCAGAGTAGACCTGGGGGGTCATTTTGGGCAGACGGTACGGAAATTAGTCCGCCGGCCGGGACGGGCGGCGGGCCCGGGCCGTCAGCGGCGTACGTGCCCGTCGCCGGTGACGATGTACTTGGTGCTCGTCAGCTCGGGCAGGCCCATGGGGCCGCGGGCGTGCAGCTTCTGCGTGGAGATGCCGATCTCGGCGCCGAAGCCGAACTGGCCGCCGTCGGTGAAGCGGGTGGAGGCGTTCACGGCGACGGTGGTGGAGTCGACCAGCTGGGTGAAGCGGCGGGCGGCCTGCTGGGAGGTGGTGACGATGGCCTCGGTGTGCCCGGAGGTCCACAGCCGGATGTGCTCGACGGCCTTGTCCAGCGAGTCCACCACCGCGGCGGCGATGTCGTAGGACAGGTACTCGGTCTCCCAGTCCTCCGGGGTCGCCTCGACCACGGTGGCCTTGGAGTCCGCGGCGTGGGCGAGGACGCGCTCGTCGCCGTGGACGGTCACGCCTGCCTCGGCGAGGGCGTCCAGGGCGCGCGGCAGGAACGCGGCGGCGATGTCCTGGTGGACCAGGAGGGTCTCGGCGGCGTTGCAGACGCTGACCCGCTGGGCCTTGGAGTTGACCAGGATGTCGACCGCCATGTCGATGTCGGCGGCCGCGTCGACGTAGACGTGGCAGTTGCCGGTGCCGGTCTCGATCACCGGGACGGTGGACTCGGCGACCACGGTGCGGATCAGGGAGGCGCCGCCGCGCGGGATCAGCACGTCGACCAGGCCCCGGGCGCGCATCAGCTCGCGCACGCTCTCCCGGCTCTCCCCCGGCACCAGCTGTACGGCGTCGGCGGGCAGCCCCGCGCCGCCGACGGCGTCGCGGATGACCCGCACGAGCGCGGTGTTCGACTCGTAGGCGGAGCCCGAGCCGCGCAGCAGGACCGCGTTGCCGGACTTCAGGCAGAGGGCGGCGGCGTCGACGGTGACGTTGGGGCGGGCCTCGTAGATGATGCCGACGACGCCGAGCGGGACGCGGACCTGGCGCAGGTCGATGCCGTTGGGCAGGGTCGAGCCGCGGACCACCTCGCCGACCGGGTCGGGCAGCTTGGCGACGTCCCGCACGTCGGCGGCGATGGCGCGGACCCGCTCGGGGGTGAGGGTGAGCCGGTCGACGACCGACTCGGCGGTGCCGTTCTCCCGGGCCCTGGCCACGTCCTTGGCGTTGGCCTCGACGATCTCGCCGGTGCGGACCTCCAGGGCGTCCGCGATGGCCAGCAGCGCGTCGTCCTTCACGGCGCGCGGCAGCGGCGCGAGGTCGGCGGCGGCGGCCTTGGCGCGGTAGGCGGCCCGGGTGACCGGGGACATGGCGTCGTAGGGCGAGAGCGTGGTCATGGGGAAAGCGTAGTGCGCGGGGCGGGGCCGTTCACGGGCTGTTCCACACCCCGAGACGGCATCAACGGGCCGTCAACGGTTCAAAAGGGGTGCACGCCGACGGGCGTCGCGGGCGCCGGGCCGTAGCCCTCGGCGATGCGCTGGTGGTAGGTCTCCCGGTCGATGACCTCCAGGCCGACGATCTCCCAGGGCGGCAGCCCGGCCGTCTGGCGGTGCTCGCCCCACAGGCGCAGCGCCACGGCGGCCGCGTCGTGCAGGTCCCGGGCCTCTTCCCAGTAGCGGATCTCCGCGTGGTCGCCCGCGTAGCGGCTGGTGAGCAGGAAGGGGTGGTCGTGGGCGAGCTGTTCCAGGGCCCGCCGCAGGTCCGGCAGGGGGACCTTCGGTCCGGAGACGCTGAGGGTGACGTGCCACAGGCGCGGCAGATCCTGCGGCTCCTCGAAGGTGTCCCCGGCCGCGACGCTCGTCAGGGCACCGCGGGACGCCGCCCCAGGGCGTACTCGTCTCACGACGGCCTCCTTCACGCAGCGCTCGGGGGTGTTGCCCTAGAGACAAAGTTGAGCAGGCCGCACGGCTTCGTGTGGCGGTTTCACCGAACGTCCCCCACCGGGGGCCGTCGCCGCACCCCGTTTACGAGTGCAGGATCACCAGGTCGTCCCTGTGTACGACCTCGCGTTCGTACGCCGGGCCCAGTTCGCGTGCCAGCTCTCGGGTCGAGCGCCCGATCAGCTGGGGGATCTCCCGGGCGTCGAAGCTGACCAGGCCGCGGGCCACCGCGTGCCCGGCGGGGTCGCGCAGCTCGACGGGGTCGCCGGCGCTGAAGTCGCCCTCGACGGCGGCGATGCCGGCCGGCAGCAGCGAGGTGCGCCGCTGCACGACCGCGCGCACCGCCCCGTCGTCCAGGGTGAGCGCGCCCTGCGGAGTGGAGGCGTGCTGGAGCCAGAGCAGCCGGTCGGCGGAGCGCTTGCCGGTGGGGTGGAAGTAGGTGCCGGTGTCGCCGCCGCCGAGCGCCTCGGCCGCGTGCACGGCGCTGGTGAGCACGACCGGGATGCCGGCGGCGGCCGCGATCCGGGCGGCCTCGACCTTGGTGACCATGCCGCCGGTGCCGACGCCCGCCTTGCCCGCGCTGCCGATGTCCACGCCCGCCAGGTCGGCGGGGCCGCGCACCTGCGCGATCCGGGAGGTGCCGGGCCTGCCGGGGTCGCCGTCGTAGACGCCGTCCACGTCGGACAGCAGGACCAGCAGGTCGGCGTGGACGAGGTGGGCGACCAGGGCGGCGAGCCGGTCGTTGTCGCCGAAGCGGATCTCGTCGGTGGCGACGGTGTCGTTCTCGTTGACGACCGGCAGGGCGCCCATCGCCAGCAGCTTGTCGAGGGTGCGGGAGGCGTTGCGGTGGTGGGCCCGGCGGCTCATGTCGTCGGAGGTGAGCAGCACCTGGCCGACGCGGATGCCGTAGCGCGCGAAGGAGGCGGTGTAGCGGGCGACCAGCAGGCCCTGGCCGACGCTGGCGGCGGCCTGCTGGCGGGCGAGGTCCTTGGGACGGCGGGACAGGCCCAGCGGGGCGAGGCCGGCGGCGATGGCGCCGGAGGAGACGAGGACGATCTCCCGCGCCGTCCCGCCCTCCCCCGCGGCCTCGGCGGGCGCCCCGCGGGCGGCCCGGGTGTCGCGGCTGGTGGCGAGGACGTCGACGAGGGCGTCGACCCGGTCGGCGTCCAGACCGCCGGCGGCGGTGGTCAGTGACGAGGAGCCCACCTTGACGACGATCCTGCGGGCCTCGCCCACGGCCTGCCTTGCCCCTGTCACTGTGCCTCGCGTCCCCTCGCCCTGCCTCGGCTTCCTCCTGCGCAATCTACGCGTTCGCGCGCGCGGGCCGCCTCCCGGTCCACGTGCCGGACGGCGACCGAAGGCGATCATCCGGTCACACACCGCACAAGGTAAAAAGGTTGTAGTGATTGCCTATGGAAATTAAAACCTGGACAAACGTACGATGCACCTGTGTCGCACAGTATTAACCGCGCCAAGCGGATCCTCCTGAGATCAGGCAAAAGCCCGTATGACGTGGTTTCCGTCGAGGAAGCCCTCCACCGGGACGTCTTCGCCACCAACTCCGGCAACCTGATCTTCAGTGACGCCGCACACAAGATCCTGCAGACGCCGGGCGCCGAGGTGGTCTCCAACGGCATCGGCACCGACGTGGCGGCGGCCGCCCGGATCAACGCGGAGTACGACGCGTTCGTCGTCCCGCTCGCCAACGCCTTCCGGCCCTCCTTCGAGCCGCAGCTGCGGCGGCTGACCCGGCTGATCGGCAAGCTGCGGATCCCGGTGGTGGTGCTCGGCGTCGGCGCGCAGACCGGCCTGAACTACGACCCGGCCCGGCTGAAGCCGATGGAGCAGGCGGTGCGCGAGTTCTGCTCGGCCGTGCTGGAGCGCAGCGCCTCGATCGGCGTGCGGGGCGAGTTCACCGAGCAGTACCTGCGGGACATGGGCTTCCGCGACGTCGAGGTCATCGGCTGCCCGTCGCTGTTCCTGCACGGCGGCACCCTCGACGTGCGCAAGCGGGTGCCCGGGCTGACGGCCGAGTCGCGGATCGCGATCAACGGCTCGCACAACGCGGTGAGCAAGCAGGGCCTGGACCGGATCATCGACCGCACCCACGCGCGCTACCCGCACCTGCGCTTCGTCGGCCAGAACCTCAGCGACGCCCGGCAGCTGCACTGGCGGGACCTGTCGGACCCGAACTCCAAGATCACCGCGATGCCCACGCACCCCGACCACCCGATGTACCGGGAGGACAAGGTGCGCGTCTACATCGACCCGGTGACCTGGTTCGACGACCTGCGCTCCTTCGACTTCTCGTTCGGCTCCCGCATCCACGGCAACATCGCCGCGCTGCTGGCCGGCACGCCCGCGACCGTGCTGTGCGGGGACAGCCGCACCCTGGAGCTGTGTCGGTACTTCGACATCCCGTACCAGCGGCTGGACCAGGCGGTGAAGGACCCCGAGGCGGCCGACCCGGCGCGGCTGTACGAGCAGGCCGACCTCGGCCCGCTGGTCGACGGCCACCCGGAGCGCTTCGCGCGGTTCACCGCGTTCCTGGACAAGAACGGGCTGGAGAACACCTTCACGCACGGTGACGGCGGCGCGGCCTTCGACGAGCGGCTGCGCTCGCTGTCGTTCCCGCCCGGCATCGGCCCCTGGAACGACACCGACATCGCCTCGCTGGCCGCCAAGTTCGGCTGGCTGCACAGCCGGGTCACCGAACTCACCAAGGACAACAAGCAGCTCACCCGGGAGGTGGCCCGGCTGAAGAAGGCCAAGCAGGCCGTCCCGGCGCCCGCCGCCTCCGTCTACCGCCGCGCCCGCAGCGTGGTGGGCCGGCCGCTGCGGCGCGCGCTGCAGCCGGGCAAGCCGTGACGCACCGGGCGTGACGCCGCGGCCGTGACGCGTCCGAGGTGACGCGCACGGCCGGGGCGGCCCCCGCTCAGACCGCCGCCGCGCCGAACCCGCCGATGGGCAGCGCCCGCCGCAGCCGGCGCAGCGCCCGGCGGACGAGGGAGTTGGCGGCGGCCTCCCGGTAGCCCTCGAAGGCCCGGGCCTCGCGGGGCTCGGCGAGGTAGATCCGGTCGGGCAGGCCGGCCGCCGGGGACCGGAAGTGCGGGTAGACCAGGTAGACGCGGGTGCCGCGCTTCTCCAGGACGGCGGCGGCCTGCTTCTTGGCGCGCACGAACCTGACAACGTCGAGCAGCAGGTCGGCGCGCTGCCGGGCCACCAGCTCCAGGCGCAGCCGCTCGTGCACCCGCAGCCGGCGGGCCACCTCGGGGGTCCAGTAGGCGTCCATGAGCGGCGCGGCCAGCTCCAGCTTGTGCCGGCGCACCTCCTCGGAGTCCTTGAGGAACCGCGGGCCGAACTGCGGCAGCAGGGTGACGAGGAAGGGCCGGACCATCAGGGCGTCGCGCCGGGGCCCGGCCGGGACCATCTCGGCGATCAGGCGCATCAGGGCACGCGCGGAGTCGAAGCGCAGGGCGTAGCCGCCGGACTTGGTGACGTGCTTGCCGTCCTCGCGGCCGACCAGGTAGTAGCAGGTGTGGTCGGCGATCACCGAGACGCCGTCGGCCCGCAGATACGCCTCCATCGTGAACAGCGCGTCCTCGCCGGTCCACAGGGACTCGTCGAAGCGCATCCCGTGCCGCTCCAGCAGCGCGCGGCGGAACAGCTTCTGGGCGCTGAGCGTGAACTTGATGTTGGAGGAGAAGACGTCGGTACGGTCCAGGGTCTCGTGCCACATCGACTTCGGCGCGGTGCGGTTGACGCCCTCGACCCGGCCCAGGACCACGTCGGTGCCGTTGCGGTCGGCCATGGCGACCATGCGCTCCAGGGCCTCGGGGCCGAGCCGGTCGTCGGCGTCCAGGAAGAACACGTACCGCCCGGTGGCCTTGCCGAGGCCCACGTTGCGCGGTCCGCTCGGGCCGCCGGAGTTGGCCTGCCGGATCACGGTGACCGGCATGGGAGCGCGGGCGGCGAACTCCTCCAGGTACTCACCGGTGCCGTCCGTCGACCCGTCGTCCACCGCGATGACCTCGATCCGGGCCGGGTCCATGGTCTGCTTCTCGACGGACTCCAGGCACTCCACCAGGTACGGCATCGCCTCGTACGCCCCGATGACCACGCTCACATCAGGCTGCGTCACGGCGTTCACAAATCCCCCTCGGTCAACAGTACATTCCCCCCGTATCACGCTATTCGCACTCCGTTAGACGGACGGCCCCACCGAACGGTTGCCTCCAGGGGTACCTCCCGTGGGACACGTCACACGCGGCGCGGACCCCGGGCGGCACCGGGCGGGAGCGTTCGGCACCGATCGGTACGCGGCGGGGGCCGCGGCCGCTCAACGGCCGGGCGCACGGCGGCCGGTGCGCACCGGCACGGGAACGGCGAAAGGCCCGGCCCCGGGGATCGCTCCCCGGGGCCGGGCCCTCGGCTTCCGCGCGGGTCAGACCGCGGTCACATCGTCCGTCTCACCGGCGCCGGCCACCCGCTGGCCGGGCAGCGCGGTGGTCAGCTCCGCCGCCTCGGCCGGGTCGGCGTTGGCGGCGCCGAGCCGGGTCTCCTGGCCGGCGTTGCGCGCCTCGGCCTTCAGGGCCAGTCCGGCCACCGCGGCGTTGAACTGGTCGATGGACTTCGGCTCGTCGGGGCCCAGGAGGTAGCGCTTCAGCTCCCCGCGGTCGGCCGCCAGCGGGTCCCCGGCCGGGTCGCGTACGGCGGCCAGCAGGCCGTCCAGCTCGCGGGCGTCGTTGGACAGGATCACCGCGGCGCGCACCGCGGTGTTCTGCCGCTTGAACTCCTCGGCGCCGAGTTCCGCCGAGTCGGTGACCGCGTAGGGCTTGCCGCTGGCGATGAAGTCGGAGACGACGGAGGAGATGTCGGAGACCATCGCGTCGGAGACGTTGAAGCAGTCGTACAGACGCGGCTCGGCGCCGGTGACGACCCGGTGCTCGTACGCCGGGAAGGAGCGCCAGTAGGCCTCGTTCCACTCGGTGCGCAGCCGGGCGGTCTCCTCGTGCCTCGCGACGTCGGTCACGCCGTCGCGGGTGGCCTCGGCCTCGTCGCCCTTCACGCCGCCGGCGCCGGCCAGCTCGGCGAGCCGGGCCTCGATGCGGGCCAGCTCGGCCGCGGCCCGCGCCTGGGCGGCGGTGTCGGCGGTGAAGCGGGGGTCGGCGGCGCGCTCGGCGGCGGCCTTCTCGACCAGGGCGGTGATGCGCTGGTGGGCGGCCTTGGCGGCGGCGCTGCGGGTGCCGGTGAAGGGGTGCGGCTTGTACAGGACCCGGACCGGCGGGTCGGCCCGCACCAGGGTGCGGACGATGTTCTCGCCGGCCAGCAGGATGGAGGTGTTGCCGGGGTTGTCGTCCCAGCCCTCCCAGGTGGGCGCGTACAGCACGGTGGGGCAGCGTCCGCCGTCGGCGGCTGCCGGGCCCTGCCAGGGCTGGATGGGCGCCAGCTGCGGGCGGCCGACCTCCACGATGTCGTCGTCGCGGACACCGACGTCGGCGATGGCGTACCGGTCGCGGCCCGCGCGGCCGGCGGTCCACACCTCGTCGTACACCTTGCTGAACGGGTTGACGCTGGCCAGCTTGTCGCTGTCGCCGTGGCCGATGAAGACGTGCTTCATGGTGGGCACGCGCAGCAGGTGGATGTTCTTGCCGACGTTCGCCGCGTACAGCGCGACGCGCACGGTCGACAGGTCCATGTTCATCAGGTGCACGCCGCCGGGCACGCACAGCACCGGGACCGTGGTGGGCGCGAGGTTGTTCAGGATGGCGCGCTCGCGCAGCAGGATCAGCGGCCGGGTGTCCAGCTGCTCCATCGTCTCCAGCCACATGTTGACCTGGTAGGCGGAGTCCCTGGAGCCGGAGAAGTACAGCACCGTCTGCGGCCGGTAGGCGGCCAGCCAGTCGTCGACGGCGGCCAGCACCTTCTCGGCGTTCGGCGGCACCTTGCGGCCGCGCACGTACGGGACGAGCGCGAGGACGTACAGGCAACCCAGACCGATCGTCAGGCCGATGCCGGCGAACCCGGGCGCGGAGGAGTCCACCATCGCCGAGAGCAGGACGCCGGCGACGGCCGCGAGGTCCAGGTGCAGCATCTTCTCGGCGGAGCGGTGCAGCAGGCGGCGCGGCGGGGCGTCCGGGATGCGGATGCGGGACTTCAGGTCCACGTTGCGGGTGGCGACCGGCATCCGGCGCCGGTTGCGGATCAGGGTGACCAGCGCGCCGTGCGGGGCCTGGAGGCCGTAGAAGGCGATGAAGCAGGCGATGGCGCCGTAGAAGACCAGGTGGCCGGAGAGGGAGAGCCGGGCCAGCAGCAGGATCAGCAGCAGCTGCCGGATCAGGAAGCGGATCGACAGGCCGGCGCGCACCTTGCTCAGCCGGTTGATCAGGTAGCTGCCCCTGCGGTGCAGATAGTGGTCCGCCAGGTACGTGACGGCGGCCGCGGCCGCGAAGGCGTACACACTCGGGACGAGCGCGGCCAGCATGAGTGCCGGGTAACCCAGCATCATGAGGGCCGCCGCGGCCAGCTCTGCCGCGCTGCCCACCCGGGCGACGCGAATAGCGGTGGATATCACGGAGAACCTTTTGCTGACAAAAAGGCCGGAATTCAGACCTTGCGGACGCTGGGATTCTTACGGATTCAGGCCTCTGTGAATGCCCGCGAACGGACGGTCACAGAGGCCTGAATTACCGAAGTCTATTGAGGCGATTATGCCACGCCGTCCTGCCGGTCCAGAACACTGGCGAGCGCCTGCTCGAAGCCCGAGGCCTGGCCGGCGGACGCGGTCGGGTCCTGCTGGCGGACGTCGATGACGTGTCCGGTCAGCTCCGACAGCAGCACGTCGAGCGAGGTACGGGCCACGGCCTCGGAGGAGAGCAGGGAACCCGAGGGCTCCTGGCCGAAGGCCTTGGTGCGCATCGGGGTGGCGGTGCGCTCGGGGTTGATGCAGTTGACCCGGATGCCGTCGCCGGCCCACTCGTCGGACAGCGCCTGGGTGAGGTTCACCATGGCGGCCTTGGTGGAGGAGTACAGGCTGTACTCGGCGCGGCCGCGGGTGTAGCTGCTGGAGGTGTACAGCAGCAGCTGGCCCTTGGTCTCCGCCAGGTACTTGTAGGAGGAGCGCGCGATCTGCACCGGGGCCAGGTAGTTGACCTTCAGCGCCTCCTCGATGGTGGCGTTGTCGGTCTCGGCGAGCTTGCCGATGCGCAGCACGCCCGCGGTGTTGACGACGTAGTCGATCCGGCCGGTCTCCGCGTACGCCTTGGACAGCGCGTCGTCGACCTCCTCCGGGTTCTCCACGTGGGTGCCGGTGGTGGAGCGGCCCAGCGCGTAGACGCTCGCGCCGTAGTTGCCGGCTATCTCGGCGATGTCCTTGCCGATGCCGTAGGAGCCGCCGAAGATGACGACCGTCTTGCCGGTGAGCAGCTCGCGGTAGGCGTCCTCGCCGACCTGCTCGGGCGCGGCGGTGGAGGCGAGCTGGAACAGCTTGTCGGCGATGAAGACGTCGACCGGCTGGGTGACCTTCATGTTGTACTCGTCACCCGCGACGACGTGGATCGGCACGTCCGGCAGGTACTTGAGCACGACCGAGCAGTCGTCCGTGGCCTGGAAGTTGGGGTCGTTCGCGGCGACCTCGTAGGCGCGGCGGATCGTCGACAGCTTGAAGGCCTGCGGCGTCTGGCCGCGGCGCAGCCGGGAGCGGTCGGGGATCTCGGTGATGAACTCGCCGTCCCCGCCGTGCGTGCGCGTGACGATGATGGTGTCCGCCGACGGGATCGCCACGTCGACGGCCTGGTAGCGCTCCAGCGCGCTCACGCAGTCGTCGATGACGCGGCGCGACAGCAGGGGGCGTACGGCGTCGTGGAAGAGGACGTTGAGGTCCTCGCCCTGCGCCAGGCCCTCGCCGAGGGCCTCGATGGCGCGCTCGGTGGTCTCGTTCCGCGTGGAGCCGCCCTCGATGACCTTCTTGACCTTGCGGAACCCGGCCTTGGCGACGATCTTCTCGATGTCCGGCACGTACCCCGGGGCCATCAGCACGATGATGTCGTCGATCGAGTCGGCCTTCTCGAAGGTGGCCAGGGTGTGCTCGATGACGGCCTTTCCGGCGATCTTCAGCAACTGCTTGGGGATCGACAGACCCACCCGCTGACCGGTGCCACCGGCCAGGATCACTGCGGTGGTACGGGGCTTGGCTATGTGCTGGGACACAGGTGACCTACCTTGGGGCGTCAGGGAACCTCGAAATGGTCCCACCTCGGGTTACCGCAGTGCAAGGTGACCGATGGCTGCCGCATATGTGCCGGCCACCCGTCATTCACCTTGCACTCCCGGTGCTTGGCGATGTCCTCGGAAGCCCCGTGCAATTGCTGTGAGTAAGTACACAGAAGCCGGACGGAAGACCGATCAGCGCCGCCGTCGCCGCCGGAACCTGTCGTGCGACAGACCCTGGCGGCGACGGCGGCCCAGTACCCGTACGGGTTCCCCCGGCGGCGTCCGGTGAACGGTACGCGTCCCCGCGGCCGCGGCGGACACGGAGGCCGCCGCGCCGGGTCTAACCGAACGGGTCGAAGTCGTCGAACTCCCGCAGCGCCTCGTCCCGTTCGGCCTGCTTGTCCCTGCGCCGCTGGGCCGCGGGCCGGGCCGCGTCCAGGCGGTGGTCCTCGCCGCGCCGGCCGAGCATCTCGGCGCCGGCCATCACCGTCGGCTCCCAGTCGAAGACGACCGCGTTCTCCTCGGGGCCGATGGCGACGCCGTCGCCGGAGCGGGCGCCCGCCTTCATCAGCTGCTCCTCGACACCGAGGCGGTTGAGCCGGTCGGCGAGGTAGCCGACGGCCTCGTCGTTGCTGAAGTCGGTCTGCCGCACCCAGCGCTCCGGCTTCTCGCCGCGCACCCGGTACAGCCCGTCGTCCTCGAGGGTCACCGTGAAGCCCGCGTCGTCCACGGCCTTGGGCCGGATGACGATCCGCGTCGCCTCCTCCTTCGGCCGCGCCGCCCGCGCCTGCGCGATGACCTCACCGAGCGCGTACGACAGCTCCTTCAGCCCCATGTGCGCCACCGCCGACACCTCGAACACGCGGTAGCCGCGCGCCTCCAGGTCGGGGCGGACCAGCTCGGCGAGGTCCTTGCCGTCCGGCACGTCGATCTTGTTGAGCACGACGATCCGCGGCCGGTCGCCGAGGCCGCCGTAGCTGCTCAGCTCCGCCTCGATGACGTCGAGGTCGGAGAGCGGGTCGCGGTCGGACTCCAGGGTCGCGGTGTCCAGCACGTGCACCAGCACGCTGCACCGCTCCACGTGCCGCAGGAACTCCAGGCCCAGGCCCTTGCCCTGGCTGGCGCCGGGGATCAGACCGGGCACGTCGGCGATGGTGTAGACGGTCGAACCGGCGGTCACCACGCCCAGGTTGGGGACCAGGGTGGTGAACGGGTAGTCCGCGATCTTCGGCTTGGCCGCGCTGAGCACGGAGATGAGCGAGGACTTGCCCGCGCTCGGGTAGCCGACGAGCGCCACGTCGGCGACCGTCTTCAGCTCCAGCACGATCTCCTGGGCGTCCCCCGGCTCGCCGAGCAGCGCGAAACCGGGCGCCTTGCGCCGGGCGCTGGCCAGCGCGGCGTTGCCGAGCCCGCCCCGGCCGCCCTGCGCGGCGACGTACGACGTGCCGTGGCCGACGAGGTCGGCGAGCACGTTGCCCGCGCGGTCCAGCACGACGGTGCCGTCCGGCACCGGCAGGACCAGGTCCTGGCCGTCCTTGCCGGACCGGTTGCCGCCCTCACCGGGCTTGCCGCTGGTCGCCTTGCGGTGCGGGGAGTGGTGGTAGTCGAGGAGCGTGGTGACCGACTGGTCGACAGTCAGGATCACATCGCCGCCACGGCCGCCGTTGCCGCCGTCGGGGCCGCCGAGCGGCTTGAACTTCTCCCGGTGTACGGAGGCACAGCCGTGGCCTCCGCTACCCGCGGCGACGTGCAGCTCGACGCGGTCCACGAAGGTGGTCATGGTGGGTGCCTCCAGCACTTAGTACGGTTCGTCTCTTACGTAACACGCGAAAGGCGGACCCGCCTTCCCTCCCGGGAAGTGAGGTCCGCCTCGCGAAAGCGTCCGATCAGGCGACCGGAACGATGTTCACGACCTTGCGGCCACGGCTGCTGCCGAACTCCACAGCACCGGCCTGCAGCGCGAACAGCGTGTCGTCGCCGCCACGGCCGACGCCCGAGCCCGGGTGGAAGTGGGTGCCGCGCTGGCGGACCAGGATCTCACCCGCGTTGACGACCTGACCGCCGAAGCGCTTCACGCCGAGCCGCTGGGCGTTCGAGTCGCGACCGTTCCGGGTGGACGATGCGCCCTTCTTGTGTGCCATCTCTCCTCAGTCCCTTACTTCGCAGCCGCGGGGATCTCAGTGACCTTGATCGCCGTGTACTGCTGGCGGTGGCCCTGACGACGACGGTAACCGGTCTTGTTCTTGTAGCGCAGAATGTCGATCTTCTGGCCCTTGTGGTGGTCCACGACCTCGGCCTGGACCTTGATGCCGGCCAGCACCCACGGGTCACTGGTGACAGCTTCGCCGTCGACAACGAGCAGGGTCGAGAGCTCGACCGTGTCGCCAACCTTGGCAGTGGAAATCTTGTCAACCTCAACGATGTCGCCGACAGCAACCTTGTGCTGGCGACCACCGCTGCGCACGATGGCGTACACGCGGATCTCTCTTTCGCTCGGAGAACGGCACCCCCGCAGGCCAGCCGCCCGTGCGGAAGCACGGGCAACCTCTCCCGGCCAACCGTGTGCCCGGGAGGAAGAGGTTTACGGGGATGTGGCGTGTTCAGTGGACACGCCGACGGTCCAGGTTACGGGGCCACGGGTCAAGGGGTCAAACCGGGCCCCGGGGGCGGAACGCGCGCGGGGCGCGGCCGGTCGCCAGGACCGGTCGCGCCCCGCCCGGTGTCAGCCCTCTTCGCCGGCGGCCGGGACCGCCGTGGTCTTCTTGGCCGTGGCCTTGGCGGCGGTCGTCTTGGCGGTCTTCGCCGCCTTCTTCGCCGTCGTCTTGGCCGCCGTCTTCTTGGCGACGGTCTTCTTGGCCACGGCCTTCTTGGTGGCGGCCTTCTTCGCCGTCGCCTTCTTGGCCGTCTTGCGGGCCGCCGCCTTCTTGGCCGGCGCCGCTTCCTCGGCCACGGCGTCCGGCGCCGCCTCGGGCGCCGGCACCTCCAGCGGTGCCTCGGCGGCCACCGGTGCCTCGGCGGGGGCCTCCTCCGGCGCGGCCGACGGGACGACCACGACGGCCGCCTCCACGGGCGCGGTCGGCGCGGTGGCCTTGCGCACGGCACGGCGGCGCGGACGGGCCGGGGCGGCGCTCCCGGCGGGCGCCTCCTCGGCCGGGGCCGCGGGAGCCTCGGCGGCCGGCTGCTCCACCGGCGCGGCCGGCGCGGCTTCGGCGACCGTCACCACGGCCGCCTCGGCACCCGCCGGGGAACCGGCGGGCGCGGTCGCCTTCCGGGTCGCCCTGCGGCGCGTACGGCCCGTGGGCGCGGCCTCCTCGGCCGCCGGGACCTCCGGGGCCCGCTGGGGCTCCGGTGCCCGCTCGGCCTCGGGCGCCTCGGCCGGCTCGGCCGCGATGACCGGGTCCTCGGCCGCGACCGGCTCGGCGTGCGCCTCGGCGGCCGTCTCCGGCCGCACCGGACGCACGGCCTCCTCGGCGGCGGTGACGGCCTGCGCGGTCGGCACCTCGACGGGCTCGGCCTGCGCCGCGGGCTCCCTGGCGCCCTTCGCGGCCGCGCCCCGCGGCGCGCCCGCCGGAGCGGACGCCCGGCGGCTCGCCCGGCGCCGTGAACGGCCGCGGCCGGCCGCGGCCTCCGCCTCGGCGACGCTGCTGTACAGCTCCTCGTCCGGCGCGAAGTCCGGCGCGGGCAGCTCGACCGGCTCGGCCAGGTCGGCGGCCACCTCGACGGCGGTCTCCACCTCCGGCTCGACGGCCTCGCCGCTCTCGACGGCCACCGCGGCGGTCTCGTGCACGTGCTCCTGCCCGTCACCACCGCGCCCGCGCTTCTTGCTGCGCTTGCCGCCACCGCCGGCGGCGGTCGGCTGCTCCATGTGCACGATGACGCCGCGGCCGTTGCAGTGGACGCAGGTCTCGGAGAAGGACTCCAGCAGGCCCTGGCCGACCCGCTTGCGGGTCATCTGCACGAGCCCCAGCGACGTCACCTCGGCGACCTGGTGCTTCGTACGGTCCCGGCCCAGGCACTCCAGCAGGCGCCGCAGCACCAGGTCCCGGTTGGACTCCAGCACCATGTCGATGAAGTCGATCACGATGATGCCGCCGAGGTCGCGCAGCCGCAGCTGGCGCACGATCTCCTCGGCCGCCTCCAGGTTGTTCCTGGTGACCGTCTCCTCCAGGTTGCCGCCCTGGCCGGTGAACTTGCCGGTGTTGACGTCGACGACGACCATCGCCTCGGTCCGGTCGATCACCAGCGAACCGCCGCTGGGCAGCCAGACCTTGCGGTCCAGCGCCTTGGCGAGCTGCTCGTCGATCCGGTACGTGGCGAAGACGTCGACCTCGGAGGTCCACCGCGACAGCCGCTCGGCGAGGTCCGGCGCGACGTGCGAGACGTAGCCGTGGATGGTCGACCAGGCCTCGTCACCGCTGACGACGACCTTGGAGAAGTCCTCGTTGAAGATGTCCCGCACGACCCGGACGGTCATGTCCGGCTCGCCGTACAGCAGCGTCGGCGCGTTGCCGTTCTTGGCCTTCTTCTGGATGTCCTCCCACTGCGCCTGGAGCCGCTCGACGTCGCGGCGCAGCTCGTCCTCGCTCGCGCCCTCGGCGGCGGTGCGCACGATGACGCCCGCGTCCTCGGGGACGATCTTCTTGAGGATGGTCTTCAGCCGGGCCCGCTCGGTGTCGGGCAGCTTGCGGCTGATGCCGGTCATCGAGCCCTCGGGGACGTACACGAGGTAGCGGCCCGGGAGGGAGACCTGGCTGGTGAGCCGGGCGCCCTTGTGCCCGATCGGGTCCTTGGTCACCTGCACCAGCACGGACTGGCCGGACTTCAGGGCGGACTCGATGCGGCGCGGCCCGTGACCCATGCCGAGGGCCTCGAAGTTGACCTCACCGGCGTACAGCACGGCGTTGCGGCCCTTGCCGATGTCGATGAAGGCGGCCTCCATCGACGGCAGCACGTTCTGCACCTTGCCGAGGTAGACGTTGCCGACGTACGAGGTCGACTGCTCCTTGTTGACGTAGTGCTCGACGAGCACGTTGTCCTCGAGGACGCCGATCTGCGTGCGGTCGCCGTGCTGGCGGACGACCATCACCCGCTCGACGGCCTCGCGCCGGGCCAGGAACTCGGCCTCGGTGATGATCGGCACCCGGCGCCGGCCCTGCTCACGCCCCTCGCGGCGGCGCTGCTTCTTGGCCTCCAGGCGGGTCGAGCCCTTGATGGACTGCACCTCGTCGGACGGCTCGCCGGCCTTGCGGGGCTCGCGGACCTTGACGACCGTGCGCTCCGGGTCGCTGTCCTCCGGCTCGGTGTCGACGGCCGTGTCACCGGCACGACGACGGCGGCGACGGCGGCGGCGGCTGCTGGAGCTGGAGGACCCGGCGTCGTCACGGGCCTCGTCGGCGTCCTCCTCGTCCTGCTCGGCGGTGTCCTCGGCGTCCTGCGCGGCCTGCTCGGCGGCCAGTTCGTCGGCGTCGGCGTCCGGTCCGTCACCGGCCTCGCCGCGGCGGCGGCGACGGCCACCGCGCCGGCGGCGGCGGCGCGAACCGCTGTCGTCCGAGTCCTCGGCCTCGTCCGACTCCTCCAGCTCGTCGCTCTCCTCGGCCTCGTCGGCCGCGTCGGTGTCGGTGAGGTCCTCGGCGGACTCCTCCGGCTCCTCGGCCTCCTCGGCCGCGTCCGGCTGCTCCGCCTCGGCGGCGCGGCCGGCCCTGCGGGCGGCGGGGGTCTCGGTGGCCTGGGTCTCCTCGGCGTCGGCGCCCCGGCGGCGCCGGCGGCGGCGCGTGCCGCTCTCCGCGCGCTCCTGCGGGTACGTCTCGCTCGCCACGGTCTCGGCGCTCTCGGCGGGCTCCACGGCGTCGTCGGGCTCGGTGGCCTCGGCGGCGCGCTCCGCGGCGGCCCGCTCCGGGGTCTGGAACCTCGGCTCGGTGAAGACGGGCGGCTGGAACACGGCCACGGCGGGACGGGCGGGGCGACGCGGCGCCTCGGAGTCGTCGGCGCCGGCGGACCGGGCGGGCTCGGCGAAGCCGGTCGCGGCCTGCCGCACCGCACGGCGGCGGGAGCGGCGCGGGGCGGCTTCCTCGGCCGGGGCCTGCGCGGCCTCGGCGGCGGGCGCGGTCTCGGTGACCTGGGCGGCTTCGGCGGCCGGCGCCTGCTGATCGGTCCCGGGCACCTGGGCGGGCTCGGTGGCCTCGGCGGGCTCGGCGGCTTCGGGGGCGGCCGTGCGGCGGGTGGCCCGGCGACGGCTGCGGCGCGGCGCGGCCTCCTCGGCCGGTGCCTCCTCGGCGACCGCGGCGGTCGCGGCCTCGGTCTCCGGCTCGGCGGGGGCGGCCTCGGCGGCGGCCGGGGCGGCCCCCTCCGCGGCGGACTCGGCGGGCGCGGACACACGCCGGGTCGCCCGGCGACGCGTACGGGCGGCCGGTGCGGCCTCCTCGGCGGCGGGCGCCTCGGCGGGCTTCTCCGCCTGGGCGGGTGCCTCGGGCTCGGCGGCCTGCCGCGTCGCCGGGGTCTCACCGGCCTCGGTGGACGCCGGTGTCACGGACGGTGCGGTGACCCGGCGGGTGGCGCGGCGGCGGGTGCGCGGCGGGGCCGGCTCCTCGGCCGCCTCGGGGGCCTGGGCCGCGACGGCCTCGGGCTCGGCGGCGGGGGCGGCCGCCACGACCGTCTCGGCGGCCTCGGCGTCCGGCGTCGGCGCACCGGCGGGCGCGGACGCGCGCCGGGTGGCCCGGCGGCGGGTGCGGGGGGCCGGCGCGGCCTCCTCGGTGGTGTCCGCGGCGGCGTCGGCGACCTCGGCGGCCGGTATGGCCGGCAGGGTGACCTCGGCGGCGGCCTCGGCGGCCTGGACGGCCTCGGCGCCGGCGGGGGGTCCCGCCGGGCGGGAGGCGGCGCGGCGGCGCCTGCGCGGCGGCAGGGTGTCGCTGGGCGAGTCGGATCCGGAGGCCGTCACGGACTCTGCGGGTTCGGTCGGTTCGAGCATGCGGGCGTTTCTCCCGTCGGGCTCCCGGGCGCCGCACCTGGTACGGCGCCGGTCGCATCGACCGGCCGCCGCTGACGTCCGCGGCCCGCGCGATGCGCGATGGCCGCCGTCCGGGGCGCGAGCGCCGCACGGGAGCTTTCCGTGTCCTGTCTCGCCGGTTCCGTACGCCTTGTTGTGCACGGCCTGGCGAAAGTCTTGTGGTCGGTGCGCTGCCCGACCCAGGTGGCTCCCGAGTACCAGGGCGGCGCTTTCGACGTCCGTCCCTACGCGGAACCTTCCGGCACCGGCGCCGTCGCGGCGGCAGCCGGGGCGGCCCCGGTAAGGGCCTCCGCTGCCTCGCGGTCGGGCGCGAGCGGGTCGGTCACCGTGCCGGTCTCTTCATCGAGCAGCCCCTGCGCCAGCCTGGTCACCGCTGCGGGGACCGGCGGCGCCAGGTCGGCCACGGCGCGGAGACCGGACAGGACGTCGTCGGGTCGTACGGCAGGCGTCACGTGCCGAACAACCAGCCGCAGTATCGCACAGGGCCGGTCGCTGGGCCTATCGGCCCGCTGACCCTGTGTCGCCACGCTCTCGAGGCTGACGACCGCGGGACGGGCGTCGAAGGTGCGGACGCCGTTCTTGGTCATGCGCTGCACCTCGACGGCCGGGGCCCCGGTGAAGGCCTCGACCGCGCGCCGTGCGTCGGCCGGGTCGACGCCGTCCAGCCGCAGCTCCCAGACGGAAGCGGTCAGCCGGTCGGCGAGGCCCGGGGTCCGCGCCTCGACCGCGTCGACGATGTCGAGCCCGGTGGGCAGCGACTCGTCGAGCAGGGCGCGCAGCTTCTCGGGATCGCGTGCCGCGGCGAGCGCGATCTCCAGGTACTCCGCCTCACTGCCCGTGCCGGTGGGTGCGGCATTGGCGTACGACACCTTGGGGTGCGGGGTGAACCCCGCCGAGTACGCCATGGGCACCTCGGCGCGGCGCAGCGCACGCTCGAAGGCGCGCTGGAAGTCACGGTGGCTGGTGAACCGGAGGCGGCCGCGCTTGGTGTAGCGCAGTCGGATGCGCTGCACCGCGGGTGCGGGCGGCGGGCCTTCGGGCTGTCGCTTGCCCAGTGTCCTAGTCCTTCGTGAGAGCGGTCGTACTGCTACCAAGAGTACGTGTTTCGGGCCGCCGGGGTTCCCGCCGGTCCACCGGGAGCGGTTGCCGGGGCTCACCGAACAGTGCCCGCCGGATGTCGGCGCGGGTCTGGCGCACCGTCTGCCGGGCGGCGTCCAGGGCCTCGCGGGCGGCCCGGCCCACCGCGCGCGCGGCCCGGGCGGCGGGCCGCAGCACCACGTCCCGCACGGCGTGCCCGAGCGGGGTGAGCACCGTCCGGTACACCCAGCGCACCGGTGCCACGAAGGTCCACCGCAGGAGGGCGGCGAGGAAGCGGCCCACGGCCCGCGAGACGTGCCCGGCCACCCGCCAGGCGTGCCCGAGCGCCTCCGCCGTCTCCCGCGCCAGCACGCGCAGCACCCGCCCCGCCGGCACCAGCACCCACCGCCACAGGGCGAGCGCCGGCAGTACCAGCAGGACGCGGGCGGTCCAGTACAGGGCGGCGCCCAGGCCGGTGGCGACGGCGCCCAGCAGCCGGCCGAGGCCGTTCGCACACCACAGCAACGCCCGTCCGGCGGGCGCGAGAAGCCACGTCCACAGCCATCGGGCGGGCACGACGAGCAGGTACCGCACCAGCAGGGCGGCCACCGTGTACACGCCGGTGCCGACGGCGGCCAGCACCGCCGCGACGCCCCGCAGCAGCCACAGTGCGGCGTGTCCGACGGGGGTCAGGGCACGCCGGTACACCCAGGCCAGCACCGCCCCCACGCCCCGCGCCACCCACGCGAGCCCGGCCCCCACGCCCCGCGCCACCCACGCGAGCCCGGCCCACACGCCGCGGGCCAGCCAGGCCAGGCCGGCCCACACGCCGCGGGCCAGCCAGGCCAGGCCGGCCCACGCGCCGCGGGCCAGCCGGGCGAGGGCGTGTCCCACGGGGGTGAACACGTACTGGTGCAGCCACACCAGCGGCACCACCACGAGGACGCGCCCGAGCCGGGCGAGCGCCCGGCCGGCCGGCGCCAGCACGTACCGCCACAGGGCGACCGGCGGCACCACGAACACCGCCCGCGCGCACCACAGCAGCGCCCGCCCGAGCGGCCGCAGCACCGTGTCCCGCAGCAGCCGCCCGGCGGCCACCAGCACGTCCCACGCCATCCGCACCGGCACCACGAGCACGAACACGACGATCCGCACCGGTATCCGCAGCGCGACGACGAGACACCCTTCGGGTTGCTGCGGCGGGGGCGGCGGCTTCTGGAGGTCCATACCGGAGGAGACGCACGGACGGCGGGTGCGGATGCCGCTTCTGATTGCGATGCCGTCACGGCTGCCCGCCACCCCGCTGCCGCGCCGCCCTATTCCACGTCGATGCCGTAGTCACCGACGAGTTGCTCCAGGCCGCCCGGATAGCCCTTGCCGCCCGGTACGAAGTCCCAGTCACCGCCGGTCCTGCGGCGGAAGGAGCCGAGCACCAGGGCGGTCTCGCCGGGGCGGCCGTCGCAGACGTCGAGGCGGCCGAGTTCGGTCATCTCCGGGTCCAGCAGCCGGATGGCGGCGGCGGTGAACCCGGTGAGATCGGCACGCGGGTCCGCCTCCGGGTCGACCGCCGCCACCAGCACCAGCCGGTCGGCGGCCGGCGGCAGCGCGTCGAAGGAGACCTGGATCGCCGCCTTGTCCGGCACCGCGGCCGGCACGGTGCGCACCGAACCGTCCGGCGTGCGCCGGTTGTTGTAGAAGACGAAGTGGTCCTCGTCCAGGACCCGGCCGCCGCGGCAGACCAGGGCGCAGACGTCCAGCGCGACCCGGCCGGACCACGTCATGCCCAGGATGTTGTGGGCGCCGGAGGCGGAGTCGTCCGACGCGGAGTCGCCGGACGCGGCGGCCGGCTGTGCCGGTGCGGCGGAGGCGGGCCGCCCGCCGTCCCCCAGGCGCCCGCGCAGGCCGTGCCGGTGCAGCAGGTCGACCAGTTCGGGGCCCGATATCAGCTCCAGCGGCTTGCCGCGGGCGAAGGTGTGCGAGCCCGGGCCGAAGCCCGACGTCGTCACCAGGACGCCCTTGTTGGCGCCCGCGTCCTGGACCGTGCCGTACAGGTCGCGCACCGCCGTGGGCGGCACGGTCGCGCGGTAGCGCTTCACCTGTACGACGATCGTGCCGCCCCGGATGGGCGTGGGGTCCACCGCGTCGACGTCCACTCCCCCGTCGTTGGAGCGCTGCGTGGTCACCGCCTCCATCCCCATGGCGCGGAACAGTTCGGCGACGAGCGCCTCGAAGGCGATCGGGTCCATCTCGTACAGGTCCGGCTCCGCGTCACCGCCGCCGCCGTGGGTGACGACCCGGTCGCCGACGTCCCCGGGCCGCCGGCCCGGCCGTACGGCGGTGAGCTGGTCGGGGCGGGATGCGAGCTGGCCCCGCAGCGCCTCCGTCAGGCAGCTGGTGGGGTCCACCTGCTCCAGGTGCAGCCCGGTGAAGGCCGCGCGCGGCGCCATGACGGTCGCCAGGCAGATCCGGGAGGGCCGGCCGGTCGCGGGGTCGGGTGCGTCGACGAAGCCGTTGACCGCCACCGAGTCCAGGACGCCGTGCTCGTCGGCCGCGAACACCTGGTGCAGGACCAGCAGCAGGCTCTGCGCCAGCACCTCCCGGTACAGCGCCCGGCGCTGCGTCACGGGACGCGCCGTCTCCTTGTCCTCGTCGCTCGCCGGCACGTACCGCACCGACTTCGCCGCCGGCACGACGTCGTACCCGGGCAGCTCCCAGTCCAGCACCAGCTGGCGGGCCGCCGCGTCGAAGGCCGCGGTCACCTGCCGGGGGAAGTCCCCGGGCCAGGCCGCCGACGCGTACAGGGCCGCCGAGAAGTACTCGACGACCGTGTCGGGCTCGCCCCGCCGGACCGCAGCGGTGGCCTCGGCGATGCCGTCGTTGTGCCGTCGGACCTCGTCGCGCACGGCCTGCGCCCGCTGCTCGTACGCATGCTGCGCGGCGGCCAGCCGCTGCCGGCGCTGCGCCTCGGCGGCCTGCGCGGCGTACCAGTCCTGCTCGAAGCGGGCCCGTGCCTCGGCCTGCGCCTGGGCCCGCCGGCCGGCCGTCCAGCCGCTCTGCGCCTGGTACTGCGCCGGGTCCGGCATGCGCACGGGCCAGGCCAGCGGGCCCGGGTCGAACGGCGGTACGTCCGCCACCCGGGTCAGCGAGGACGCCCGGAACGCGGGCGCCCGGCACCCCTCGGCGAGCAGCGTCCGCAACGCCGCGACCTGGGCGTCCAGCTCCGCCGTGCGACGCCTGGCCTCCGCCTGCCGGTACTCGCGCTGCCCCTGCGCGACACGCCGCTCGTGGGCGCGCAGCTCCCGCTCCCGCGCCCGGCGCCGGCGTTCCTCGGCCTCGGCCTGGCGCTGCTGCACGCGCTGCGCCTCGGCCCACGTGTTGACGAATCCAGCAGAGCGACGACTCATCCGCTCAGGCCCTCCCCAGGACGTCGGCACCGCCGACCCACCGCTGGTTGCCCCCTGCAACCGGTTACGACAGAGCGAACTGTATCCAGCGGCAACCGCGGCGAGCCCCCTCCGGGTCGGAGGGGGCTCGCCTGCGGGAGCGCTCAGGGGGCGCCGGCCGGACCGCTCAGTGGCTGTGGCCGCTCGCCGCGGGTGCCGGTGCGGCGTTCTTCACCGTCAGGGGCAGCAGCTTCTTGCCGGTGGGGCCGATCTGGATGGACGTGTCCATGGCCGGGCACACCCCGCAGTCGAAGCACGGGGTCCAGCGGCAGTCCTCGACCTCCGTCTCGTCGAGGGCGTCCTGCCAGTCCTCCCACAGCCAGTCCTTGTCGAGGCCGGAGTCGAGGTGGTCCCAGGGCAGGACCTCCTCGTAGGTGCGCTCGCGCGTCGTGTACCAGTCGACGTCGACGCCGGTGGGGGCCAGCGCCTTGTCGGCGCACCGCATCCAGCGCTCGTAGGAGAAGTGCTCGCGCCAGCCGTCGAAGCGGCCGCCGTCCTCGTACACCTCGCGGATGACGGCGCCGAGGCGGCGGTCGCCGCGGGAGAGCAGGCCCTCGACGATGCCGGGCTTGCCGTCGTGGTAGCGGAAGCCGATCGAGCGGCCGTACCGCTTGTCGCCGCGGATCTTGTCGCGGAGCTTCTCCAGGCGGGCGTCGGTCTCCTCCGCCGACAGCTGCGGCGCCCACTGGAAGGGGGTGTGGGGCTTGGGGACGAAGCCGCCGATGGAGACCGTGCAGCGGATGTCGTTGGAGCCGGAGACCTCGCGGCCCTTCTGGATGACGCGGGTCGCCATGTCGGCGATCTGCAGGACGTCGTCGTCGGTCTCCGTCGGCAGGCCGCACATGAAGTACAGCTTCACCTGGCGCCAGCCGTTGCCGTAGGCGGTGGCCACCGTACGGATCAGGTCCTCCTCGGAGACCATCTTGTTGATGACCTTGCGCATGCGCTCCGAACCGCCCTCGGGGGCGAAGGTGAGTCCGGAGCGGCGGCCGTTGCGGGTCAGCTCGTTGGCCAGGTCGACGTTGAAGGCGTCCACGCGGGTCGAGGGGAGGGAGAGGCCGATCTTGTCGTCGGTGTAGCGGTCCGCCAGGCCCTTGGCGATGTCACCGATCTCCGAGTGGTCGGCGGAGGAGAGGGAGAGCAGGCCCACCTCCTCGAAGCCGGTCGCCTTCAGGCCCTTCTCGACCATGTCGCCGATGCCCGTGATGGAGCGCTCGCGGACCGGGCGGGTGATCATGCCGGCCTGGCAGAAGCGGCAGCCGCGGGTGCAGCCGCGGAAGATCTCCACCGACATCCGCTCGTGGACGGTCTCGGCGAGGGGGACCAGGGGCTGCTTGGGGTAGGGCCACTCGTCCAGGTCCATGACCGTGTGCTTGGACACGCGCCACGGCACGCCCGACCGGTTCGGGACCACGCGGGCGATCCGGCCGTCGGGGAGGTACTCGACGTCGTAGAACGCCGGGATGTACACGGCGCCGGTCTTCGCCAGGCGCAGCAGGACCTCCTCGCGGCCGCCGGGGCGGCCCTGCGCCTTCCACTCGCGGATGATCCGGGTCATGTCGAGCACGGCCTGCTCGCCGTCGCCGATGACCGCCGCGTCGATGAAGTCGGCGATCGGCTCCGGGTTGAAGGCGGCGTGGCCGCCGGCCAGCACGATCGGGTCGTCGACGGTCCGCTCGCGCGCCTGAAGCGGAATGCCGGCCAGGTCCAGGGCCGTGAGCATGTTGGTGTAGCCCAGCTCCGTGGAGAAGCTGAGGCCGAACACGTCGAACGCCTTCACCGGCCGGTGGCTGTCCACCGTGAACTGCGGGACCCGGTGCTCGCGCATCAGCGCCTCCAGGTCCGGCCACACGCTGTAGGTGCGCTCGGCGAGGACGCCGTCCTGCTCGTTCAGCACCTCGTAGAGGATCATGACGCCCTGGTTGGGCAGGCCGACCTCGTAGGCGTCCGGGTACATCAGTGCCCAGCGGACGTCGCAGGCGTCCCATTCCTTCACCGTGGAGTTCAGCTCGCCGCCGACGTACTGGATCGGCTTCTGCACGTGCGGGAGCAGAGCTTCGAGCTGTGGGAAGACCGACTCGACAGTCATCGCGGGGGTTACCTTCGTGAGCTGACTGGGGGGCACCCCCGGCCGGAGGCCGGAGGAAGGGTGACCATCAAGCGTAACCCGCCCGGCGGCCCGCCCCGCACGCCCGCCGGACCGCACCGCTCCCGGCACCCTCCTGCGGGGCCCGGACCCGCTCAGCCGGAGATCCGCGACCGGGCCTTCTTCCACACCTCGGGCAGCCGGTCCTGCGCCGCCGCCGCCCGCTGTTCCTCGCGCCCGTACAGCAGCCCGTACGTGAACGCGCTCTCCCCCGCCGCGTGGGCCACCGCGGACAGCTCGCGCAGGCTCCGGCGGGCCATGACGCTGTCCTGGTGCTCGCCGAGCAGGCTGGAGAGCGACGTCATCGACGTGACCAGGGCGGTGGCGGTGGGACCGAGGGCGCGGGTGGCCGCCTCCGCCGCGTACCGGGTGCGCTTGGCCTTCTTGCGGGCCTCGTGCAGGGCGGTGTCGCGGTCGGGGCCGGGCGGCGTGCCGAGCGCCTCCTCGACGAGCCGGGAGACCCGCCGGAACTCCTTGCGCAGCGCCTTGGCCGGCACCTTGCCCGGTTTGCCGCCGGCGGCCCGGCGCAGCGGCGGATCGGTGAGCAGCCCGTCGAGGGCGTCCAGCAGCGCCAGGTGACGGGCGGAGTCCAGGACGCCGGTGAGCCTGGCGTGCGAGCGGCCGCGCCGGCCCGCGGACCACTGGCGCAGCCGCTCCCCGACCGGACCCTGGACCAGCGCGCCGGGCACCTCGCCGAGGGCCGTGGTCAGGCGCTCGGCCAGCACCTCGGCGTCCCGGTCGGCGCCCAGCTCGCCCGCCAGCCACGTCAGCTCGGCGCCGATCGGGTCGGTGACCGCGCGGTCGAACAGCGCGCGGTGGACGCGCAGGGCGCTGCGGGCGCGGCGGGTGGCGACCCGCATGCGGTGCACGGAGTCCTCGGCGCCCTGACGCACGGCCGGGTCGAGCCGTACGAGGGCGTCGCGCTGGGCGCGGAGGTAGGCGAGGACGTGGTCGCCCGCGGTGACGGGGTCGGCGGCGCGGTCCGCGGGCCGCTCGCCGGGCGGCGCGGTCAGCTCCAGCGCCCGGGCGAGCTTGGACGGTGTGGCGGAGCGCCGCAGACCCGCCTTGCGCAGGCGTTTGTCGACGTGGTCGAGGAAGGCCGGGTCGCCGCCGTCGGCCAGTTCCACCTCGATCTCGGTCCAGCGGGCCGTGCCGCCGTCGCCGGTGAGGCGCTCGGCGGTCACCGCGTCCACACTGGCCTCGGCGAGCAGCCGCCCCTCGGCGTCGAGGAGGTGGCGTACGTCGCGGAGCGAGCGGAGCCGCACGACGGGGACCAGGTCGGCGCCCCGGCTGCGGGAGCGGGCCAGGGCGGCCAGCTCGCCGGGGACGGTCTCGCCGAGGGGAGCGCGGATCTCGTCGCGGACGCCTTCGGCGACGGGGAGCTTGAGGTGCCAGCCGGCGTCCGAGCCGCCGGTGCGGCGCCGCAGCGTGGCGCCCTGGGCGGCCAGGCGCAGGTCGGCGGTGTCGTAGTAGGTGGCGTCCAGTTCCATGACGCCCCGGTCGAGGACGCCGGCCACGGTCCGCGCCCCGGTTCCGGCGCCGGTCAGGTCGGGCAGGGCGCTGCCGTCGGACTCGTACTTGCGCTCGATCTCGCGCTTCGTATCCGCCATATCGTGAATCTAGCCGCGTTTGCCCCGGCCACGCCTGTTTCCGTGCCCTCCTTCGCCGGGCAGCCGCACCCGCGGACCTGCCGTGCCGCCTACGCCGACATGGGCCGCTGCACCTTGATCGACTGGAGCAGGCCGACCGCGATCCAGACCGCGAACATCGAGGAGCCGCCGTAGGACACGAACGGCAGCGGCAGGCCGGTGACGGGCATGATGCCCAGGGTCATGCCGATGTTCTCGAACGCCTGGAAGGCGAACCAGGCGACGATCCCGGCGGCGACGACGGTGCCGTACAGCTCGGTGGAGTCGCGGGCGATGCGGCAGGCGCGCCACAGCACGACGCCGAGCAGCAGGATGATCAGGCCGGCGCCGAGGAAGCCCAGCTCCTCGCCGGCGACGGTGAAGACGAAGTCCGTCTGCTGCTCGGGCACGAACTGGCCGGTGGTCTGCGAGCCGTGGAAGAGACCGGCGCCGCTGAGCCCGCCGGAGCCGATCGCGATCCGGGCCTGGTTGGTGTTGTAGCCGACTCCGGCCGGGTCGAGGTCGGGGTTGGCGAAGGCGGCGAAGCGGTTGATCTGGTAGTCGTCCAGGATGTGCAGCTGCCAGACGGAGATCGCGCCGATCGCGCCGGCGGCGATCAGGCCGAAGACCCAGCGGTTGGAGGCGCCGGAGGCGAGCAGCACGCCCAGGATGATGATGACCATGACCATCACCGACCCGAGGTCGGGCATCAGCAGCACGATCATGATCGGTACGGCGGCCAGCCCGAGGGACTGAAGGACCGTGCGGTGGTCGGGGTACTTCTTGTCGCCGGCGTCGACCCGCGCGGCCAGCATCATCGCCATGCCCAGGATGATCGTGATCTTGACGAACTCCGAGGGCTGGATGGAGAAGCCGCCGCCGAGCACGATCCAGGAGTGGGCGCCGTTGACGGTGGAGCCCAGCGGGGTCAGCACCAGCAGGATGCCGAGGACCGAGAGGCCGTAGAGGATCGGCACGACGTTGCGCAGGGTGCGGTGGCCCAGCCAGACGGTGGCGGTCATCAGGGCGAGCCCGATGCCGGCGTTCATCAGGTGCCGGATCAGGAAGTAGTACGGGTCGCCCTGGTTGATCTCGGTGCGGTTGCGGGTCGCGGAGAAGACCAGCAGGGAGCCGAGCAGGGACAGCGCGAGCGCCGCCAGCAGCATCGGCCAGTCCAGCCGGCGGGCCGGCGCGTCGCGGGCGAAGACCCGGGTCCAGCCGGCCCGCTGGGGGCCGTAGCCGGAGACGGAGAAGGTGTTGGCGCCGGTCATGCGAGCCTCCTGCGGCCGCCTCGTCCGCGTGCGCCCCCGCGGGAGCGCCTGCGGGTGTCGCGGTTGCTCGTCGGCGAGGCGGTGGTCGCGGCGGGCGTCTGCGGGCTGTCGGGGTCGTCGGGGTTCTGCTGGGTGGCCTGGAGGTCCTTCACCGGGTCCTTGGCGACCTTCGGGGAGACGATCGTGCCGTCGGTGCGGACCTTCGGCAGGCTCTTCTGCGGCTGCGGGAGCAGCGCCTTCGCGGTGTCGATGGAGCCGTCGCCCTGGACGCCGTACAGCGCGCTGTAGATGTTGCGCACGGCCTCACCGGAGGCACCGGAACCGGTACCGGCCTGGGCGATCGTCATGATCACCGTGTAGTCCTTCGAGTAGGTGGCCAGCCAGGACGTGGTCTGCTTGCCGTAGACCTCGGCGGTGCCGGTCTTGGCGTGCAGCGCGATCTTGTCCTGCGGCCAGCCGCCGAACTTCCAGGCGGCGGTACCGCGGGTGATGACGCCCGCGAAGGCGTCGTCCATGCCCTGGAGCGTGGCCTGGCTGACCGGGAGCCGGCCGGTCTTCTTCGGCTTGATCTCCTTGACGGTCCTGCCGTCCGCGCTGATGACCGCCTTGCCGACGCTCGGCTGGTACATGGTGCCGCCGTTGGCGACCGCGCCGTAGATCACGGCCTCCTGGATCGGCGTGACGAGGGTGTCGCCCTGGCCGATGGAGTAGTTGATCTCGTCGCCCTCACGCATCTTGTTGCCTTCGAGGCAGTTCTCGTAGGCGATCTTCTCGACGTAACTGCCGTTCTTCTTGCCGCTCTTGCACCAGGCGTCCTTGTTGGCCTCCCAGTACGCCTCCTTCCAGCGGCGGTCGGGGACGCGGCCGGTGACCTCGTTGGGCAGGTCGACGCCGGTCTCCTTGCCGAGGCCGAACTGGTGGGCGGCCTTGAAGAAGTAGTCCTTGGGCCGGCCCTTCTTCGGGTTGATGCCGCCGTCGCGCTTCCACTCCCGGTCGGCGAGACCGTAGAAGACCGTGTCGCAGGAGACCTCCAGGGCGCGGCCGAGGGAGATCGGGCCGAAGTTCTCACCCTCGAAGTTCTTGAAGACCTGGCTGCCCACGGAGTACGAACTGGTGCACGGGTAGCGGCCGTCGAAGGCGTAGCCGGCCTCGACCGCGGCGGCCGTGGAGACCACCTTGAACGTCGAGCCGGGCGCGGCCTGACCCTGTATGGCCCGGTTCAGCAGCGGGTAGTCGGAGTCCTTGCCGGTGAGCGCCTTGTAGTCCTTGGCGGAGATGCCGCCGACCCAGACGTTCGGGTCGTACGTCGGCGCCGACGCCATGGCGACGATCCGGCCGGTCTTCGCCTCCATGACGACGACGGCACCGGAGTCGGCCTTGTAGTTCTCCTGGGTGATCTTGTCGTACTGCTGGCGGGCCTTCTTCATGGCCTGGTCCAGCTCGTACTCGGCGATCCGCTGGACCCGGGAGTCGATGCTGGTGACCAGGTTGGAGCCGGGCTGGGCGGCGTCGGACTCGGCCTTGCCGATGACCCTGCCGAGGTTGTCGACCTCGTAGCGGGTGACGCCGGCCTTGCCGCGCAGCTGCTTGTCGTAGGCGCGCTCCAGGCCGTTGCGGCCGACCTGGTCGGAGCGCAGGTAGGGCGAGTCGGTGTCCTTGGCCTGCTGGATCTCGGCGTCGGTGACCGGCGAGAGGTAGCCGAGGACCTGGGCGGTGTTGGCCTTGCCCGGGGCCGGGTAGCGGCGCACGGCCTCCGGCTCGGCGGAGATGCCTGGGAAGTCCTCGGAGCGCTCGCGGATCTGCAGGGCCTGCTTGGCGGTGGCCTCGTCGGTGATCGGGATCGGCTGGTAGGGCGAACCGTTCCAGCACGGCTGCGGCGTCTTGGCGTCGCACAGCCGGACCTTGCGGATGACCTCCTCGGGGTCCATGCCGAGGACCTTGGCCAGCTTGCTGAGGACCGCCCTGCCGTCGTCCTGCTGCTTGAGCAGGTCGGTGCGGGAGGCGGAGACGACCAGCCGGGTCTCGTTGTCGGCGAGGGCCACGCCGCGCGCGTCCAGGATCGAGCCGCGCACCGCCGGGTCGACGACCTGCTGGACGTGGTTGCCGGAGGCCTCCTTGGCGTAGGCGGCGCCCTCCCGGATCTGGAGGTACCACAGCCGGCCGCCGAGGGTGCCGAGCAGGGAGAGCACGAGGATCTGGATGACGACCAGCCGGATCTGGACCCGCGGGGTCCGTCCGGTCTCCGGGATATTCGTCATGGGCGCGGCCCATTCCTTGGAAGTGTGGTGGGGGGAGACGGCTCGGCGGCGGTCACTGCGGCCGCCGTCGCGTCTCCGGCTGTGTCTGTGTCATATACGACGAAGCTGTGCGGCCGGGTACGGGCCGACCTCCGCGCGGTCACAGCCGCTTGACCCCCTTGATGCGGCCCACCCGGGCGGTGCGGGTGCGGGCCCTGGCCTTCAGGCCGCCGAGGCCGCCGCGCCGGCCGCCGCCCAGGCGCAGACCGGTGCCCGAGGACAGCCAGCCGGAGGAGATGTCGGTGCCCTGGGCCACGGAACCGGACTCGGTGAGCGGGTCGTTGTCGGCGCGGCGGGCCAGGAACATGATGCCGGGGACCACGAACGGGGCGAGCAGCAGGTCGTACAGGGCGGCCGTGAACAGCAGCCCGGTGAGGCCGACATGGCGGGCGGCGGTGTCGCCGACCAGGGCGCCGACGCCGGCGTACAGCAGGGTCGAGCCGACGGCGGCGGCGACCACGACGGCCATCGGGCCGGTGGCGGACTTCAGGCGGCCGTTCTCCGGTCTGATCAGCCCGGCGCAGTAGCCGGTGACGCACAGCACCAGGGCGTAGCGGCCGGCGGCGTGGTCGGCGGGCGGGGCGACGTCGGCGAGGAGTCCGGCGCCGAAGCCGACCAGGGCGCCGCCGACGTGGCCGTAGACCATGGCCAGGCCGAGGACGGTGAGCAGCAGCAGGTCCGGGACGGCGCCGGGCAGGTGCAGCCGGGCCAGGACGCTCACCTGGATCACCAGGGCGACCACGACCAGGGCGCTGGAGAGCAGGATCCGGTTGAGACGCATGGGGGATTCAGCTCCTACTGCTGCTGGCCGGTGGTGTCGGGCGCGCCCGCGGACGGCGTCACCGTCACGGTGACCGTCGGGGTCGGGGTGGGCCGGGGCTTGGCCGGAAGCACCTCGTCGCGCGGGTCCTTCTTCGGGGCCTCGACGACGACGCCCACGATGTCGAGCTTGGTGAAGCTCACGAACGGCGTGACGTAGAGGGTGCGGGTGAGGCCGCCGCCGGAGGGGTCGACGCGGGAGATCCGGCCGACCGGGACGCCGGGCACGAAGGGCCGGTCGGCCTGGGAGCCGAAGGTGACGAGGCGGTCGCCCTTCTTCACCTCGGCCTTGCCGTTGAGGAGTTCGACGCGCAGCGGGCGGTCGCCCTGCCCGGAGGCGAAACCGAGTTCGTCGCTGCCCTCCATGCGGGTGCCGACGGTGAAGTCGGGGTCGTTGGCGAGGAGCACGGTGGCGGTGCCGGGTCCGACGGTGGTGACCCGGCCGACCAGGCCGTCGCCGTTGAGGACGGTCATGTCCCGCTCGATGCCGTCGTCGGCGCCGGCGTCGATGGTGACGGTCCAGGAGAAGCCCTGCGCCGACCCTATGGCGATGACCTCGGCGCCCTTGATGCCGTACTGGCCCTCGCCGGCCACCTTCAGCATCGAGTCCAGCTGCTTGAGGCGGCTGCGGTTGCGGTCGTCGCTGCCGAGGCGCGCCTTGAGGGCCGCGTTCTCCTTCTCCAGCCGGGCGAGCCGGTCGTGGCGGGCGCCGGAGGCGCGGACGGCGGAGACGGCGTCACCGACCGGGTCCACCGCCGACGACATCCCGTTCTCGATCGGGCCGAAGGCGGCGGCCGCGGCGTGCCGGGCCCCGTCGACCGGGGAGTTCTGGCCGCCGCGGATGTCCACCGTGATCAGTGCGAAGGCGATGGCGATCAGCAGCACCAGGAGCAGCCGGCTCTCTTTCGTGTCCCTCACGTGCGGCGGCCGTGCCCTTCCTCGTAGGAATTCGGGTGGCCCCCGGCGAGCGCGGATCCCGCAGCGCACACCCTGGGGGCCGTGGGTGGAAGCTCAAGGTCTCTATATCAACGATCCGCCGTACGAGAGGAGATCATCTCGTACGGCGGAATCGTACGGCGCAATCGAGGGGGTCACGTCACCGGCGCGGCTGGGCGTCCAGAACCTGCTGGAGCGCCTCGAACTCCTCGACGCACTTGCCGGAGCCGAGCGCGACGCTGTCCAGCGGGTCCTCGGCGATGTGGATCGGCATCCCGGTCTCGCGGCGCAGCCGCTCGTCGAGACCGCGCAGCAGCGCGCCGCCGCCGGTCAGCACGATCCCGCGGTCCATGATGTCGCCGGACAGCTCCGGCGGGCACTTGTCCAGGGTCGTCTTGACGGCGTCGACGATCGCGTTGACCGGCTCCTCGATCGCCTTGCGCACCTCGGCGGCGGAGATGACGACGGTCTTGGGCAGCCCGGAGACGAGGTCCCGGCCGCGGATCTCGGTGTGCTCGTCGGCGTCAAGTTCGTAGGCGGAACCGATCGTGATCTTGATCTGCTCGGCGGTCCGCTCGCCCAGGAGGAGGCTGTACTCCTTCTTGATGTGCTGGATGATCGCGTTGTCCAGCTCGTCGCCCGCGACGCGGATGGACTGGGCGGTGACGATGCCGCCGAGCGAGATGACCGCGACCTCCGTGGTGCCGCCGCCGATGTCCACCACCATGTTGCCGGTGGCCTCGTGGACCGGCAGGCCGGAACCGATGGCGGCCGCCATGGGCTCCTCGATGATGTGCACCTGACGGGCGCCGGCCTGGGACGACGCCTCGATGACGGCGCGGCGCTCGACGCCGGTGATGCCCGAGGGCACGCACACCACGACGCGCGGGCGGGCGAGGTAGCGCCGCTTGTGGATCTTGAGGATGAAGTAGCGGAGCATCCGCTCGGTGATCTCGAAGTCGGCGATGACACCGTCCTTCAGCGGCCGCACGGCGACGATGTTGCCCGGGGTCCGCCCGATCATCTTCTTCGCTTCCGCCCCGACCGCGAGGATGCCACCGGTGTTCGTGTTGATCGCGACGACGCTCGGCTCGTTGAGTACGATCCCGCGACCCCTGACGTACACCAGCGTGTTGGCGGTCCCGAGGTCGACAGCCATGTCACGGCCGATGAACGACATTGAGTTCCCCATCAGGATTCGTCTGGCCTTCCCACGAGCTTTTGAGGGCTTTTCAGGTAGGCGAGGTGGGTGCTGTGACGTGAAGGCTTCCATCGTAGACGCGCCTGCACGAACACCGCGCGAGGGTCTCCGCCATTGTCAGCAGATGGCGACCCGCCTCGCTTGTGGAGACGGTCCATCGGGGGCACGCGTTCCCCCGATCGGCCACGCATATGCCGAAGGACGGCCGAAATCCCTCGGCCGTCCCAGGTCAGGCACCCGCAGGGACCTGACAGTCCCTCAGAAAAATCCTCCGTCAGCCCCGCGCGGCCCGCTCAGACCCGGCCCGGGAAGAAGATCTTCACCTCGCGCTCGGCGGACTCCTCGGAGTCGGAGGCGTGGATCAGGTTCTCCCGGACGATGACCCCGAAGTCGCCCCGGATCGAACCCGGTGCGGCGGCGATCGGGTCGGTCGGACCGGCCAGCGCGCGCACGCCCTCGATGACCCGCTCGCCCTCGACGATCAGCGCCACGACCGGGCCGGAGGACATGAACTGCACCAGCGGCTCGTAGAAGGGCTTGCCCTTGTGCTCGCCGTAGTGCTGCTCCAGCGTGTCGTGGTCGAGCGTGCGCAGCTCCAGCGCGGTGATCTGCCAGCCGGCCTTGCGCTCGATACGGCTGATGATCTCGCCGGTCAGGCCTCGACGGACGGCGTCGGGCTTGAGCAGGACGAGGGTGCGCTGGCTCACGGGGGGACTCCTTCTGGCAGTCGTGTGCGGTGGGACGAGATTACAGGGCGTGTCCGTCCCCTTGTCACGCAGCGTCAGCCGCCGGAAGGCCCCGCGGACGCCGGCCCGGAGGACTCCGGTGCGGAGGGGGTGGTCCGGGCGGCGAACCGGGCCTTGGCCTCGTCGACCTTGCGGCCGTAGTGCACCGAGGCCCACCACAGCGCCGCGAACACCACACCCATGAAGTACATCGTCGGGACGAAGACCCCGGAGGCGATCAGCGCCAGCTGGAGCGCCCAGCCCAGGGCCACGCCGCCCGGCCGGGTCACCATGCCGCACAGCAGCACGCACAGCAGCATGGCGACACCGCTGACCAGCCAGACCGTGGACGTCGACAGGTCCGGGTCCTTCATGGCGACCAGCGCCGCGAAACCGATGACGAAGAACTCGCCGATCAAGGTCGACGAACAGAGCGTACGCACGACGCGCCTCAGCCCTTCCCGAGCAGCAGCCGGGCCTCGCCGACCGTGATGACGGAACCGGTGACCAGCACACCGCCGCCGGCGAACTCGCCCTCCTCCTCGGCCAGCGTGATCGCGGCCTCCAGGGCGTCCGGCAGCCGCGGCTCGACCTGGACCCGCTCGTCGCCGAACACCTCGACGGCGAGTGCGGCCAGCTCGTCCGCGTCCATGGCGCGGTGGCTGGAGTTCTGGGTGACGACGACCTCGGCGAAGATCGGCTCGAAGGCCTCCAGCAGCCCCCGCACGTCCTTGTCGCCGCTGGCGCCGACCACCCCGATCAGCCGGCTGAAGTCGAACGCCTCCCGCACCGCCTCGGCGGCCGCCAGCGCGCCGCCGGGGTTGTGCGCCGCGTCCAGCACGACGGTCGGGGAGCGCCGTACGACCTCCAGGCGGCCCGGTGAGGTGACCGCGGCGAAGGCCTTGCGGACGGTCTCGGTGTCCAGGCGGTCCGGGCGCTGCGCGCCGACGCCGAAGAAGGCCTCGACGGCGGCCAGCGCCACGGCGGCGTTGTGCGCCTGGTGGGCGCCGTGCAGCGGGAGGTAGACCTCCTCGTACTCGCCGCCCAGGCCGCGCAGGGTGACCAGCTGGCCGCCGACCGCGACCTGCCGGGCCACGACGCCGAACTCCAGGCCCTCGCGGGCCACCGTGGCGTCCACCTCGACGGCCTTCTTCAGCAGCACCTGCGCCGCGTCCACCGGCTGCTGGGCCAGCACCACGGTGGCGTCCCGCTTGATGATCCCGGCCTTCTCGGTGGCGATCGCGGCGTGCGTGCCGCCGAGCCGGTCGGTGTGGTCCAGGCCGATGGGGGTGACGACCGCGACGGCGCCGTCGATCACGTTGGTGGCGTCCCAGGAGCCGCCCATGCCCACCTCCACGACGGCCACGTCCACCGGGGCGTCCGCGAAGGCCGCGTACGCCATGCCGGTGAGCACCTCGAAGAAGGACAGCCGGTACTCCTGCTGGGCGTCGACCATCTCCACGTACGGCTTGATGTCCTGGTACGTCTCGATGAACCGCTCCGCCGACACCGGCGCCCCGTCCAGGCTGATCCGCTCGGTGATCGACTGCACGTGCGGGCTGGTGTACCGGCCGGTGCGCAGCTCGAAGGCGCCGAGCAGGGCCTCGATCATGCGGGCGGTGGAGGTCTTGCCGTTGGTCCCGGTGATGTGGATCGAGGGGTACGAGCGCTGCGGGTCCCCCAGCACGTCCATCAGGGCGGCGATCCGGCTGACGGAGGGCTCCAGCTTGGTCTCGCCCCAGCGGGTCGCCAGGTCCGCCTCGACCTCGCGCAGGGCCTTGTCCACCTCGGGGTCCGCGGGCCGCGCGGGGACGTCGGCGTCCGGCGGGCCGCCCTGGGTGCGCAGGGTGCGGCTGCCGGCCTCGATCACCGCGAGGTCGGGGTCGCGGTGGGTCTCCTCCGCGATGATCTCTTCGAAGGCGTCGAGGGGGTCGGGGGTGTCACTGGTGCCGGGGTGGTCGCTCACGGGGCCCAGTCTACGGAGTGCCGCCGGCGGTTTGGCGGGGGCGACGGGGGTGGGGGCGGCGTCGGTTCTTGGTGCGCGTGGGTGCGGGCCTTGTGCGCGGTTCCTCGCGCCCCTTCGGGGGGTGGCGTCGCGGCGGTTTTGGGGTGCGGGTGGGTGCGGGCCTTGTGCGCGGTTCCTCGCGCCCCTGGGGGTGGGTGGCGTCGCGTTGGGTCTGGGTGCGGGTGGGGATGCGTGAGTGCGCGGTTCCTCGCGCCCCTTCGGGAGGTGGCGTCGCGGCGGTTTTGGGGTGCGGGTGGGTGCGGGCCTTGTGCGCGGTTCCTCGTGCCCCTGGGGGTGGGTGGCGTCGCGTTGGGTCTGGGTGCGGGTGGGGATGCGTGAGTGCGCGGTTCCTCGCGCCCCTTCGGGGGTGGTCGCTCAGGGGATGGGTAAGGCCCCCGGGCCGTTGGCGGTCCGGGGGCCTTTTGTCAGGGTGGGGGTCAGGACTGGGGGAGGTTGGTCAGCTGGGTCTGGAGGCGGGTGATGTCCTCTTCGGCCTTGGCCAGGCGGGTGCGGATCTTGTCGACGACGTGGTCCGGGGCCTTGCCCAGGAACGCCTCGTTGCCGAGCTTGGCCTCGGCCTGGGCCTTCTCCTTCTCCGCCGCCGCGAGGTCCTTCGCGAGGCGCTTGCGCTCGGCGGCCACGTCGATGGTGCCGGACAGGTCGAGCGCGACCTCCGCACCGGCCACCGGCAGGGTCGCCGTCGCGGTGAAGGAGTCGCCCTCCGGCTGGAGGCGCAGCAGCTGGCGGATGGCGGCCTCGTGCGGGGCGAGCGCGGTGCCGTCCAGGGTGAGCCGGGCCGGGACCCGCTGACCGGGCTGGAGGCCCTGGTCGGCGCGGAAGCGGCGGACCTCGGTGATCACCGACTGGAGGCTGCGGATCTCCCGCTCGGCGGCCGCGTCCCGGAAGCCCGGGTCGGCCGGCCACTCGGCGACGACGACCGACTCGCCGCCGGTCAGCGTCGTCCACAGCGTCTCGGTGACGAAGGGGACGACCGGGTGCAGCAGCCGGAGGGTGACGTCGAGGACCTCGCCGAGGACGCGCTTGCTGACCTCGGCCGCCTCGCCGCCCGCCTGGAAGGTGGTCTTGGACAGCTCGACGTACCAGTCGAAGACCTCGTCCCAGGCGAAGTGGAACAGCGCGTCCGACAGCTTGGCGAACTGGAAGTCGTCGTAGAACGCGTCGACCTCGGCGATGACGGAGTTGAGGCGGGAGAGGATCCAGCGGTCGGTCGCCGACATCGCCGACGGCTCGGGCAGCGGGCCGTCCACCGTCGCGCCGTTCATCAGCGCGAAGCGGGTGGCGTTCCAGATCTTGTTGGCGAAGTTGCGGGAGCCCTGGACCCAGTCCTCGCCGATCGGGACGTCGACACCGGGGTTGGCGCCGCGCGCGAGGGTGAAGCGCAGGGCGTCGGAGCCGTACTTGTCCATCCAGTCCAGCGGGTTGACCGCGTTGCCGAAGGACTTCGACATCTTCTTGCCGAACTGGTCGCGGACCATGCCGTGCAGGGCGATGGTGTGGAACGGCGGGGTGCCGTCCATCGCGTAGAGGCCGAACATCATCATCCGGGCGACCCAGAAGAAGAGGATGTCGTAGCCGGTGACCAGGACGGAGTTCGGGTAGAACTTCGCGAGCGACTCGGTCTGTTCGGGCCAGCCGAGCGTGGAGAACGGCCACAGGCCGGAGGAGAACCAGGTGTCGAGGACGTCGGTGTCCTGGTGCCAGCCCTCGCCGGTGGGCGCCTCGTCGTCGGGGCCGACGCAGACGACCTCGCCGTCCGGGCCGTACCAGACCGGGATGCGGTGGCCCCACCACAACTGCCGCGAGATGCACCAGTCGTGGAGGTTGTCGACCCAGTCGAAGTACCGCTTCTCCATCTCCTGCGGATGGATGGTGACCTTGCCCTCGCGGACCGCGTCGCCGGCCGCCTTGGCCAGCGGGCCGACCTTGACCCACCACTGCATGGACAGGCGCGGCTCGATGGTGGTCTTGCAGCGGGAGCAGTGGCCGACGGAGTGGACGTAGGGCCGCTTCTCGGCGACGATCCGGCCCTCGGCGCGCAGCGCGGCGACGATGGCCGAGCGGGCCTCGAGGCGGTCCAGGCCCTGGAAGGGGCCGTGCGCGGTGATGACGGCGTGCTCGTCCATCACGGCGATGGAGGGCAGGTCGTGGCGCTGGCCGATCTCGAAGTCGTTCGGGTCGTGGGCCGGGGTGACCTTGACCGCGCCGGTGCCGAACTCGGGGTCCACGTGGGCGTCGGCGACGACCGGGATGGAGCGGTCGGTCAGCGGCAGCTTGATGAGCTTGCCGACGAGGTGCTTGTAGCGCTCGTCGTCGGGGTGGACGGCGACGGCGGTGTCGCCGAGCATCGTCTCCGCGCGGGTGGTGGCGACGACGATGCGGTCGTCCCCGTCCCCGTACGCCATGGAGACCAGCTCGCCGTCGTCGTCCTGGTACTCGACCTCGATGTCCGAGATGGCGGTCAGGCACCGCGGGCACCAGTTGATGATGCGCTCGGCGCGGTAGATCAGCTCGTCGTCGTAGAGCCGCTTGAAGATGGTCTGGACGGCCCGGGAGAGGCCCTCGTCCATGGTGAAGCGCTCGCGCGACCAGGCGACGCCGTCGCCGAGGCGGCGCATCTGGCCGCTGATCTGGCCGCCGGACTCGGCCTTCCACTGCCAGACGCGCTCGACGAACGCCTCCCGGCCCAGGTCGTGGCGGGACTTGCCCTCCTTGGCCAGTTCCCGCTCGACGACGTTCTGGGTGGCGATGCCGGCGTGGTCCATGCCGGGCTGCCACAGCGTCTCGTGGCCCTGCATCCGCTTGCGGCGGGTCAGGGCGTCGATGAGGGTGTGCTCGAAGGCGTGGCCGAGGTGCAGGCTGCCCGTGACGTTCGGCGGCGGGATGACGACGGTGAACGGCGGCTTGTCGCTGCTCGCGTCCGCCTCGAAGTAGCCCCGCTCCACCCAGCGCTCGTACAGCGGCCCCTCTACGTCGGCCGGCGCGTACTGGGTCGGCAGTTCGGTGTCGGGCGCTGGTGGCTGCTGCTGAGCGTTCTCGGTCACGGGGCTCAGTTTAGGGGTGTCACGGGGCAGTCCTGAAACGCGTTTGTTCTGTAACGGTGCGCCCCCCGATGCGCTGCGGCCCCGCGGCCTGCGCCAGGATGTCAGGGACACATAAGCGTGTGGAGGGGAACCCAGTAATGAGCAGCAACCAGCCGGGCCCGTACGGCGGGCAGCCCCAGCAGCCCGGTCCGTACGGCCAGCCGGGCCCGTACGGCCAGCAGCCGCAGGCCCCGCAGCCCGGTTACGGCTACCCCCAGCAGGCCCCTCCGCCGCAGCCCGGTTACGGCTACCCGCAGCAGGCGCCGCCCCAGCAGCAGCCGTACGGCTACCCGCAGCAGGGCGTGCCGCCGCAGCAGGGCCCGTACGGCCAGCAGCCCTACGGCGCCCCGCAGCCCCCGGCGCCCGGCGGCGGCAAGAAGAGGACGGGCCTGATCGTCGCGGCGGTGGCCGTGGTGGCGGCCGTGGCGGTGGGCGTGTACTTCGTCGTCGGCAACGGCGGCGGGAGCGGCGGCGGCAGCGTCGCGGACGACGGACCGCACAAGCTGACCACGCCGGCGACCGTGCTCGACGGGGCGTACAAGAAGTCGGACGGCGACACCTCCGGCGGCCTGAGCGACGACGACGTCAAGGACGCCGAGTCGTGGGGCGTGCAGAACCCCAAGGACGTCAGCGCGGGTTACAGCTCGGGGTCCAGCGTCTCGCAGAAGGTCATCGGGTTCGCCGGGGTGTACGGCACCATCGACGACCCGGAGAAGGTCGTCGACGCGATGTTCGCGAGCGCCAAGAAGGACGCGGCGAAGGACTCCTCGTCGTCCGACACCAAGCTGGTCGGCAGCCCGCAGGCGGTGAGCCCGGCCGGTTTCTCCGACGGCGTCATGAAGTGCCAGTACGCCGAGAGCACGGAGTCGGGCAAGACCACGAAGATGCCGATCTGCATCTGGGGTGACCACAGCACGCTGGCCTACGTCGTGTCGTACGACATCGCCGGGCTGATGACCGGCAAGAGCACCACGATCGACGACGCGGCCGAGCTGGCCGCCAAGCTGCGCAACGACGTGCGCGTGAAGGCCTGACCCCCGCGGCGGCGCCGCAGGACGTGCGAAGGGCCCCGGTCGGTCGACCGGGGCCCTTCGCACGTGCGGGTGAGGCGGCGCCGTCACGCCGTCTTCTGCTCCCCCGGGCCGCGGCCGCGGGCGTCGCGGGGGATGAGGGTGGGGTTGACGTTGGAGTGGACGACGTCCGCGGTGATGACGACGCGGGCCACGTCCTTGCGGGAGGGCACCTCGTACATCACCGACATGAGGACCTCCTCCATGATGGCGCGCAGGCCGCGGGCGCCGGTCTGGCGGAGGATGGCCTGGTCGGCGATGGCCTCCAGGGCCTCGCGCTCGAAGTCCAGCTCCACGCCGTCGAGTTCGAAGAGGCGCTCGTACTGCTTGACCAGGGCGTTGCGGGGCTCGACGAGGATCTGCAGCAGGGCCTCGCGGTCCAGGTTGTGCACGCTGGTGATCACCGGGAGGCGGCCGATGAACTCGGGGATCATGCCGAACTTGACCAGGTCCTCCGGCATGACGTCCTCGAAGACGTCCTTGGCCTCCAGCTCGCGCTTGGACAGGATCGTGGCGCCGAAGCCGATGCCCTTGGCGCCGGCCCGGGACTCGATGATCTTCTCCAGGCCGGAGAACGCGCCGCCCACGATGAACAGGACGTTCGTCGTGTCGATCTGGATGAACTCCTGATGCGGGTGCTTGCGGCCGCCCTGCGGCGGGACCGAGGCCGTGGTGCCCTCGAGAATCTTCAGCAGGGCCTGCTGCACACCTTCGCCCGACACGTCACGCGTGATGGAAGGGTTCTCGCTCTTCCGCGCGACCTTGTCGATCTCGTCGATGTAGATGATCCCGGTCTCGGCCTTCTTGACGTCGTAGTCGGCCGCCTGGATCAGCTTCAGCAGGATGTTCTCGACGTCCTCGCCGACGTAGCCCGCCTCGGTCAGCGCCGTGGCGTCCGCGATCGCGAACGGGACGTTCAGCATGCGGGCGAGGGTCTGGGCGAGGAGCGTCTTGCCCGAGCCGGTGGGGCCCAGCAGCAGGATGTTGGACTTCGCCAGCTCGATGGCGTCGTCCCGGCCCTGGGCACCGCCGTTCTCGCCGGCCTGCACCCGCTTGTAGTGGTTGTACACCGCGACCGAGAGCGCCTTCTTGGCCGCCTCCTGCCCGACCACGTACCCCTCGAGGAACTCGTAGATCTCGCGGGGCTTGGGAAGCTCCTCCCAGCGGACCTCGCTGGTCTCCGCCAGCTCTTCCTCGATGATCTCGTTGCAGAGGTCGATGCACTCATCGCAGATGTACACACCGGGCCCTGCGATGAGCTTCTTGACCTGCTTCTGGCTCTTGCCGCAGAACGAGCACTTGAGCAGATCGCCGCCGTCACCGATGCGTGCCACGGTGTGCTTCCCCTTCGCCTGGGAGACGACTGGACACTGAGGTCCAGCGACTCCTGGTGCTGCCTTATGTCCGACGGTACCTTGCCGGGCCCTGTGTTCGGGCCCCCCTTGGCACGGTTCACTTTGACGTGCGCCACGCCAAGGGGGCCTGAGCTTGCCTGGACCGCGTCAGCGGACCGCGTCGTTGTTCATCTTCCGGGTGGAGATGATCTGGTCCACCAGGCCGTACTGGAGCGCCTCGTCGGCGGTGAGGATCTTGTCGCGCTCGATGTCCTCGCGGACCTTCTCGATCGGCTGGTTGGAGTGCTTGGCCAGCATGTCCTCCAGCTGCTCGCGCATCCGGGTGAACTCGTTGGCGATGATCTCCAGGTCGGAGAGCTGCCCGCGGCCGGTGGAGCCGGCCGGCTGGTGGATCAGCACCCGGGAGTTCGGCAGCGCCATGCGCTTGCCCGGCGTACCGGCGGCGAGCAGGATGGCCGCGGCGGAGGCCGCCTGGCCCATGCACACCGTCTGGATGTCCGGCTTCACGAACTGCATGGTGTCGTAGATCGCCGTGAGGGCGGTCATGTCGCCACCGGGGCTGTTGATGTAGATCGAGATGTCCCGGTCGGGGTCCATCGACTCCAGGCACAGCAGCTGCGCCATGACGTCGTTGGCGGAGGCGTCGTCGATCTGGACGCCGAGGAAGATCACCCGCTCCTCGAAGAGCTTCGCGTACGGGTCGTACTCCCGGATGCCCTGGGAAGTGCGCTCGACGAAGCGCGGGATGACGTAGCGGCTGTCGGGCCGGGGGCCTTCGTACTGACCGCTGGCGGCGCCGGGGATGCTGCTCATGTGCGTGTTCACCGTCCTGGTGGCGTTCGGGGGGCTGGAGTGTCGGCGGTGCGGGGCGAGGCCGGGCCGGTCAGGCACCGGTGCCGCCGCCTCCCGGAACACCGGAGGCGTGCGTGATGATCTCGTCGATGAGGCCGTAGTCCTTGGCCTCCTGCGGGGTGAACCAGCGGTCGCGGTCACCGTCGCGGACGATCGTCTCGACGGTCTGACCGGAGTGCAGCGCGGTCAGCTCCGACATCGTCTTCTTGGTGCGCAGCAGGTACTGGGCCTGGATCTTGATGTCCGAGACCGTACCGCCCAGGCCCGCGGAGCCCTGGTGCATCATGATGTCCGTGTGCGGCAGGGCGAACCGCTTGCCCGCGGTGCCGCCGGTGAGCAGGAACTGGCCCATGGAGGCCGCCATGCCCATACCGATCGTGACCACGTCGTTCGGGATGTACTGCATCGTGTCGTAGATCGCCATGCCGGCCGTCACCGAACCGCCGGGGCTGTTGATGTACAGGTAGACGTCCTTGGTCGGGTCAGCGGCGAGGAGCAGCAGCTGCGCGGTGATCTTGTTGGCGATGTCGTCGTCGACCTGCTGGCCGAGGAAGATGATCCGCTCGCCGAGCAGCCGGTTGTAGACCTGGTCGCCGAGGCCACCACCGAAGGAAGGCTCGCCGGCGGCGGAGGGCATCAGATTCGTCACGTATCCACCTGCTCGTCTTACGACGGCGCCGGGCCGTCTCACGTGTTCCTGCGTCAATCCTGCCGGGGGCTTCAGGAGACTCCCGTGCCCCCGTATTCATGGACCCTAACGCGCGGGCCTCGCCGGAGAATCCCGTGGAGAGGGGTGTTCGCCGGGGGCGTAGCTCCCGGGGCCCGGCGCGCGGGCGCGGGCGGGGCCGCGCCGGGGGCCGCCCGCGCCCGCCCCGCGGTCCCGGGAACGCGGCGGCCGCGGCGGCCGACCGTGGCCGCCGTACGACGACGGGCCCCCGGGGTGTGCACCCCGGGGGCCCGTCGCACGTCGTTCACCGGCGCCGGGGGACTCAGCCCTCGGTCTTCTCCTCGGCGGAGCCGGCGGCCTCGTCCTCGGCGGCCGGAGCCTCCGTGGCGGCCTCGGCGGCCGGGGCCTCCGCAGCGGCCTCGTCGTCCTCGTCGTCGAGGTCGATGACCTCACCGTTGGTGTCCTTGACCGTGGCCTTCTCGACCACGACGGCCAGCGCCTTGCCGCGGGCGACCTCGCCGACGAGCAGCGGGACCTGGCCGCCCTCGACGACGGCCTGGGCGAACTGGTCGGGGGACATGCCGGAGGAGGCCGCGCGCCGCATGAGGTGCTCGGTCAGCTCCTCCTGGTTGACGTTGAGCTTCTCCTGCTTGACCAGCTCGTCGAGGACGAACTGGGTCTTGATGCCCTTGACCGCGGCCTCGCGGGTCTCGGTGTCGAACTCCTCGGCCGTCTTGCCCTGGATCTCCAGGTACTTGTCGATGGTGAGACCCATCTGGCCGAGCTGGTGGTGCTCGAGGTTGTGCTTGCGGGTGTTGATCTCGTCCTCGAGCAGCTTCTCGGGGACGGGCACCTCGACCAGCTCGAGCAGCTTCTCCAGGACGCGCTCCTGGGCCTGCGTGGCCTGGTCGTACTGCTTCATGCTCGCCAGGCGCTTGCGGCTGTCGGCCCTCAGCTCCTCGAGCGTGTCGAACTCGGAGGCGAGCTGCGCGAACTCGTCGTCCAGCTCGGGCAGTTCGCGGGCGGCGACCTGGGTGACCTTGACGGTGACCTCGGCCTCCTTGCCCGCGGCGGAGCCGCCCTTCAGCTCGGAGGTGAAGGTGGTCTCGTCACCGGCGGACAGGCCCTTGACGGCGTCGTCGATGCCGTCGAGCAGCTCACCCGAGCCGATGGTGTAGGAGACGCCCTCGGCGACGCCGTCCTCGAGGACCTCGCCGTCGACCTTGGCCTGCAGGTCGAGGGTGACGACGTCGCCGTCCTCGGCGGCGCGCTCCACCGGGGAGGTGGACGCGAAGCGCTCACGGAGCTGCTCCACCGACTTCTCGACGTCCTCGTCGGTGACCTCGACCGGGTCGACCTCGACCTCGATGCCGGAGTAGTCCGGGATCTCCAGGGCCGGGCGGATGTCGACCTCGGCGGTGAAGTTCAGCGTCTCGCCGTCCTTCAGGTCGGTGATGTCGACGTCGGGCTGGCCCAGCGGGCTCAGCTCGGCCTCGTTGACCGCCTCGGTGTAGAACTTCGGGAGCGCGTCGTTGACCGCCTCCTCCAGCACCGCACCGCGACCGAACCGCTGGTCGATGACGCGGGCCGGGATCTTGCCCTTCCGGAAGCCCTTCACCGTGACCTGCTGGTTGATCTTCTTGTACGCCGCGTCGAGGCTGTCCTTGAGCTCCTCGAAGGGCACCTCGACAGTGAGCCGAACCCGAGTCGGGTTCAGGGTCTCCACGGCGCTCTTCACGGTTCGGTCTCCTTGTGGCTGACTTCTTGGTTTCTGCCGGGGCCAGACTGGCCCGGCGGACTTCGCCGCCCGGAGCTGTTCGAGGCCGAGTGGGCCGGGACACACGGGCGCGCAGCTTGCATAGTAACCGCAGCCGCTCAGCGCCCCAAAAGGCGATCATCACGGTGACGTGAGCCGGTGGTCGGGGTGGCGGGATTTGAACCCACGGCCTTCCGCTCCCAAAGCGGACGCGCTACCAAGCTGCGCCACACCCCGTCTGGTGCGACACGTAGGGTACATGCCCGGGCCGTCCGCGTCGGCCGGTTCGCCCGCCGCGTGCGGCGGCGGCACGGCCGCGACCGAACACGTTGGCCTGTGCGGCGTGCGACCCGCTACGATGCCTGCAGTGCCGCGGTCGCCCGACCTGCGGCGCGCTGTGTGCGGGCGTAGCTCAATGGTAGAGCCCTAGTCTTCCAAACTAGCTACGCGGGTTCGATTCCCGTCGCCCGCTCTGCGTACGAAGGCCCAGTGAGCGGAGTCCCGCTCCTGGGCCTTCGGCGTACCCGCGGGACGGCGCGCCGGTCCGCAGGCGCGGCCGGGAGCGGGCGTGACGTGGTGTGCGCGGGCGTGACCGACTGTGCGCGCGCCGGGTGCGTGCCTTGCGCGCAGGGGTGACGCGGCGCGCCGGCGCGCCGGGGCGCCGGGGTCAGAAGCTGATGGAGTTGATCGTCTCGGCTATCGAGTTCATGAACCGGTTGATGGACGGGGCCATCCCGGTCGAGGCGAGGAAGAAGCCGAAGAGGACCGCGACGATGGCCGGTCCCGCCTTGATGTTCCCCCCTCGGATCAGCACCACCAGGATGATCGCCAACAGCAACACCACAGACAGTGAAATGGCCACAACTGATCCCACCCTCGATCGGTCCGCTCTCCCGGCCCAGGGGTACGGCCCGCACCCCCGCCAGAACCATCGTGCCACCAACCGGGCCCCGGTATGCGGGCCGTGACGCATCGTCGGTGACGGGTCCGCCCGGGAACGCCTCCCGCCCAGCAATTCGAAGAGGGGCACCGGTCTGAAGCCCGGTCGCACCACAGGGAATTGACAGGCTTCGTTTCCCTGTCCACACATCACGTTCGCACGTAATTCGAATTGAGGACCGGACGGGGCGTTATGCACCAATTAGTCAGGATCAATCGGGACATCCAGGCCGAAAGTCCGGCTCCTGCTGTGCGTACCATCACGTGGACAGGGAAGCGGACTTCGGGGAATAAGGGGTATCCGAGCGCGATAAGCAGATATGACAGCGCGGGTTTTACGGAATCCCACAGACGACGCTAGGGTGCCTGAGATGTCTGACGCCGCCCCGCCCCCCGGCCAGAACCGCAGGACACTCCCGCCGACACCGTCGCCGGCGAACGGAGTGCCCGCCCCGCGTACCCCGTCGCCCGCTCGGCAGCGGCCCCGGCAGGCGGACGGTCCGGGCCCGCGGCGTGACGCGTTCTTCGACAACGCCAAGTACCTGGCGATCGTGCTCGTCGCGATGGGTCACTCCTGGGAGCCGCTCAAGGGTGACAGCCGCATCCTCGAAGGCCTGTACACGGTCGTGTACTCCTTCCACATGCCGGCCTTCATCGTCATCTCCGGCTTCTTCTCGCGCGGTTTCGACATGCGCCCCGACCGGCTCAAGCGGCTGATCACCGGGGTCGCCGTGCCCTACCTCGTCTTCGAGACCGCCTACCCCCTCTTCAAGCGGTTCGTCGACCACTCCCCCGGCCAGGAGATCAGCGTCCTGGACCCCTGGTACCTGACCTGGTTCCTGTGCGCGCTGTTCATCTGGCGGCTGACCACGCCGATCTGGAAGCTGGTGCGCCACCCGCTGCCGGTGGCCGTCGGCATCGCCATGCTGGCGACCGTCACCCCGGACATCGGCGACGACCTCGACCTCCAGCGGGTCCTGCAGTTCCTGCCCTACTTCGTCCTCGGCCTGTGCCTGAAGCCGGAGCACTTCCGGCTGGTGCGGCGGCGCTCGGTGCGGATCGCCTCGGTGCCGGTGTTCGCCGCGGCCCTCGCGGTGGGCTGGTGGGCGGTGCCGCGGATGAACACCGCGTGGTTCTACCACCGGGACGCCGCGCAGGAGCTGGGCGCCCCCTGGTGGTGCGGTCCGGTGATGGTGCTCGCGATGCTCGGCTGCTCGCTGCTGCTGACGGCGTGCTTCTTCTCCTGGGTGCCGGGGCGCACCCTGTGGTGCACCTCGCTGGGCGCGGGCACCCTCTACGGCTATCTGCTGCACGGCTTCCTGGTGAAGTTCGCCGACTACCGGGGCTGGTTCGACCCGGCCTGGCTGCACCGCCCGCTCGGCGAGATCCTGGTGACCGCGCTCGCGGCCGCCGCCGTCACGCTGCTGTGCACGGCGCCCGTGCGGCGGGTGTTCCGCTTCGCGATGGAGCCCAGGATGGCCTGGGCGTTCCAGCAGGACGCGGCCGAACTGGCCCGCGAGCGGCGCCGCGAGGGCGCCCCGCGGGAGCGCGAGTCGGTCAGCGCCTGACCGCCCCTCCACCGTCCGGACCGAGCAGGGCCCGCATCCGCGCGTACTTCTCGGTCAGCCGCTGCCGGGTCGGCGCGTCGAGCACCGCCAGCCGGCCCGGGTCGGCGTTGTGCGCCAGGTCGGCCTCCTTCACCAGCAGCGCGCCGGGCGTGGCGAGGATGCGCCGCGCGTACTCCTCGGGCGGCTCCCCCGGCACCCTGGTGAGGGCCCGTACGACGGCCTTGGTGCGGGGGCTCAGGGCGGCCCCGTCGAGCCACTCGGCGCTCAGCGCGTCGTCCTCGACGGAGTCGTGCAGCCAGCCGGCCGCGATCAGCTCGTCGTCGCCGCCGCGGGCGCGCACGCCCTCGGCGACGGCGGCGAGGTGCTCGGCGTAGGGCCGGCCCGCCTTGTCCGCCTGGCCCTGGTGGGCGGCGCGCGCGACGGCCTCGACCTCGGCCAGGGTGAGCGGGGTGCGGGTGTCGGTGTCGGTCACCCCTCCAGTGTCGGGGACCCGGGGGCCGGGCGTTCACCCGGGACCGGTCAGCGTGCGGTGGCCGGGGACGCCTCGCGGCAGATCAGCAGCAGCGCCCGGTCGTCGTTGACGTCCTTCGCCACCGACTCGATGAGGTGCCAGGCGGCGCCGTGGAAGCCGCCGGCGACATAGCGGTCGGCCTCGCCGGTGAGGCGGTCCATGCCCTCGACGATGTCCCGCTCGGAGGTCTCCACCAGTCCGTCCGTGAACAGCATCAACACGTCTCCGGGGCGCAGCGAGCCCTTCACGGGGTCGAACTGGGCGCCGTCGTACACACCGAGGAGCGGGCCCTCGGCGGCCTTCTCCTCCCAGCGCCCGGTCCCCGCGCTCAGTTGCAGCCCCGGCGGATGCCCGGCCGAGTACAGCTCGTAGTCCCCGGAGTCGAGGTCCAGGACGAGGTGGATGGAGGTGGCGAAGCCCTCCTCCCAGTCCTGGCGCAGCAGGTAGCCGTTGGCGGCGGGGAGGAAGGCGTGCGGCGGCAGCGAGCCGAGCAGGCCGCCGAAGGCGCCGGACAGCAGCAGGGCGCGGGAGCCGGCGTCCATGCCCTTGCCGGAGACGTCCGTCAGGACGACCTCCAGGGTGCGGCCGCCGTTGGTGCGGGCCGCGACGACGAAGTCCCCGGAGAAGGACTGCCCGCCGGCCGGCCGCAGCGCCATCTCGCGGTGCCAGCCCGGCGGCAGCTTGGGCAGCTTGCTCTGCACCCGGATGCGCTCGCGCAGGTCGAACAGCATGGTGCCGCCGCGCCGCCAGGGCACGCCGACCCGGCTGCGGAACTGGGCGGTCAGCAGCCCGAAGAACCCGCAGGCGGCGACGACCAGGACGACGCCCGGGGTGACCCGGGAGGGGCCTTCGGTGTACGGCCCGAGCCGCACGGACTCCACGATCAGCGCCGTGGCCGCCGCCGCGTAGAGGCCGAGCAGGCTCGCCGGGCGCAGCAGCAGGCCGCCGGCGACGATGGGGAGCACCAGCGCGGCCGGGGAGAACCACACCGAGTTGCCCAGGGTCAGGGCGGCGAGCAGGGGGATGATCACCAGCAGTCCGGCGAACGCGATCCAGTCCGAGCCGTCGCCGCGGAAGTAGTCCACGGCACTTCTGCGCAGGCCGACGCGGGCCCGGTGCCACTGGATCTTCCACCGGGCCGTGAACGTCTCGGCCTTCGAGCGCCGCTGTCGTCCTGCTGCCATCAATTCGGGACCCTATCCATCGGACCAGGTGCTTGGCACGGGAGGTCCTCCTTGTCCCCCGTCCGGGGTCCGGCCCGGCGGCCGGCCACCGGGACCTCGACTCCACAGTGAACGTCACCGGACGCCGTCCCGTCCCCGCCCGGGCAGAACCCGGTGAAAACCGTTCGCTCGCCCCGCGACGCCCTGATAGGCATGGTTCATGGGCACTGACCTGGCGGCCGGACTGCGGGCACTGCGGCAGGACGACGCGGAGGACTGGAAGAACTGGTACGACCACCTGCTGCGCGCCTTCGGCGGGATCGACGAGACGGCCGGGGAGCGGGAGCTGTGGCGCGCGCTCACCGACCCCGGCCGGGCGATCGGCGCCTACGACGACGGGCGGTGCGTGGGCTCGGCCGCGTCCTTCGCCTTCCGGATGACGGTGCCCGGCGGCGCCGCGGTGCCCACCGCGGGCGTCACGATGGTCGGGGTGGCGGCCACCCACCGGCGGCGCGGCCTCCTGACGGCGATGATGCGCCGGCAGCTGGCCGACGTCCGTTCCCGCGGCGAGGCGCTGGCGGCGCTGACCGCCTCCGAGCCCGCCATCTACGGCCGGTTCGGCTACGGCGCCGGCACCTTCGCGGTCAGCGCGGAGATCGACACCGCCCGGGTCCGGCTGTCCGTCCCGCCCGGCACCGATGACGTACGGCTGCGCTACGCCGCGCCGGGCGACGTGCTGGAGCGGACCGAGGCGGTGTACGCCCGGCTGGTGCCCGGCCGGCCGGGGATGCTGGCCCGGGAGCCCGGCTGGGACCGGCGGTGGCTGCTGGACCCGGAGGACGGGCGGGACGGCGCTTCACCCTTGCAGTGCGTCGTCGCGGAACGGGGCGGGGAGGTCACCGGGTTCGCCCGCTTCCGGGTCCGGCCGCGATGGGGGCCCGGCGGGCACGACGGGACCGTGCTGCTGTCGGACCTCGGCGCGCTCGACCCGGTGACGGACGCGGCGCTGTGGCGTTTCCTGCTCGGCATCGACCTCACCACGACGCTGCGGCTGCGCGGCCGGCCGCTGGACGACCCCTGGCTGCACCTGGTGTCCGACACCCGCCGCTGCGAACTGCGGCTGCGCGACGGGCTGTACGTGCGTCTGGTGGAGGTGGGGCGGGCGCTGGCGGCGCGGTCCTACCAGGCGCCGGTGGACGTGGTGCTGGAGGTGGCGGACGACTTCTGCCCCTGGAACGCGGGGCGCTGGCGGCTGACCGGGGACGCCGGGGGCGCCGTGTGCGTGCGCACCGGGGACGCGGCCGACCTGGCGCTGGACGTACGGGAGCTGGGGGCGGCGTACCTGGGCGGGGTGGCGCTGGTGTCGCAGGCGGGGGCGGGCCTGGTGCGGGAGCTGCGGCCGGGCGCGCTGGTCCAGGCGTCGGTGGCGTTCGGCTCGCCCCGGGTGCCCTGGATGCCGTTCGGCTTCTGACCCGGCGGGCGGTGCGCCCGGCATCCGGTGCGAAAGCGGCGGGTCAGGCGGTCGTCGGCCCGGGCGGCTGGCAGGTGGGGCACCAGAAGAGGTTGCGGGCGGCCAGGCCGGCGGTGCGGACCGGGTCGCCGCACAGGTGGCAGGGCAGGGCGGCGCGGCGGTAGACGTAGACCTCGCCGCCGTGGTCGTCGACGCGCGGCGGACGGCCCATCGCCTCCGGGGTGTGCTCGGGGCGGACGGTGTCGATGCGGTTGGCCGCGACGCCGGCGCGCATCAGCGCGACCAGGTCCGCCCAGACGGCGTCCCACTCGGCCGGGGTGATGTCCCTGCCCGGGCGGTAGGGGTCGATGCCGTGCCGGAAGAGGACCTCGGCCCGGTAGACGTTGCCGACGCCCGCGATGACCTTCTGGTCCATGAGCAGGGCGGCGATCGTGGTACGGCTGCGGCGGACGCGGGCGTAGGCGGCGGCCGGGTCGGCGTCGTCGCGCAGCGGGTCGGGGCCGAGGCGGTCGTGCACCGCCCGTTTCCCGGCGTCGGTGATCAGGGCGCAGGTGGTGGGGCCGCGCAGGTCGACGTAGGAGGCGTCGCCGGCCAGGCGGAGGCGGACGGTGCCGGTGGGCGGGGGCGCGGGTGCGGGGCCGGCGGTCACCTTGCCGAAGAGGCCGAGGTGGATGTGGACCCAGGCGGTGTCCTCGGGGTCGCGGAAGCCGAGGAAGAGGTGCTTGCCGTGGGCGTCCGTGCGGATCAGCGGGGCGCCGTCCAGCAGGGCGGCGGCGTCGGCGAACGTGCCCTGCGGGCTGGTGACGCGGGGGGCGGTGCCCGCGAAGCGCTCGGCGTAGTCCCGCGCCAGGCGGTGGATCGTGTGCCCCTCCGGCACGGTGCCGTGTCCTTTCGTGCCGTCCCCCGCCCGGACCGTGCCGGACGGGGCGGACCGCGTCGCCGCGTCGGGCGGCTACTGCTGCGGGTGGTGGGCCGGGATCGGGGGCAGGTCGCCGGTGGTCTCGTAGCCCGCGAGCATGTCGATGCGGCGGATGTGGCGCTCGTCGCCGGAGAACGGGGTGCCCAGGAAGATCTCGACGAACTTGGTCGCCTCCTCCTCGCTGTGCATGCGCGCGCCGACCGCGACGACGTTGGCGTCGTTGTGCTGGCGGCCGAGCGCCGCGGTCTCCTCGCTCCAGGCCAGGGCCGCACGGACGCCCTTCACCTTGTTCGCCGCGATCTGCTCGCCGTTGCCGGAGCCGCCGATCACGATGCCGAGGGCGCCGGGGTCCGCGGCCGTCCGCTCGGCGGCGCGCAGGCAGAAGGGCGGGTAGTCGTCCTGGGCGTCGAAGATGTGGGGGCCGCAGTCGACGGGCTCGTGCCCCGCCGCCTCGAGCCATTCGACGAGGTGGTTCTTGAGTTCGTAGCCCGCATGGTCGGAGCCGAGATACACGCGCATGGGACGAGTGTGTCACGGCCGTCGCGGGGCAGCAGCCTCGGGTGGGACGCGGGCCGGGGCCTGGGAACGCGTGTGAGCCAGACCATAGAACCTCATGGAAACCTCAAGTAACAATCCGGAATCAAAGGTTTCCGAATCCGTTGGCCTCGGATTCACTGGTCCGACTCGTGCACCGCTCGTGCGAGGACCCGTACCGCCCGGTAGCGCGCCGCACAACGGCTTCGCCGCGCGGGGCACGGGACATGGCTCCACAGGCGTAAAGGAATTCCGTCCATGACCCCTGGTTCCGGACTTCAAGCAGGCCTCAAGAACCGGCATCTGTCGATGATCGCCATCGGCGGTGTGATCGGCGCCGGCCTCTTCGTGGGCTCCAGTTCAGGCATCGCCACCGCCGGCCCCGGCATCCTCCTCTCGTACGCCCTCGTCGGCACCCTGGTCGTCCTCGTGATGCGGATGCTCGGCGAGATGTCCGCCGCCAACCCGACCTCGGGTTCGTTCTCCGCGCACGCCGACCGTGCCCTCGGCCGCTGGGCCGGGTTCTCCATCGGCTGGCTCTACTGGTTCTTCTGGGTCGTCGTGCTCGCCGTAGAGGCGACCGCGGGCGCCAAGATCCTCGAGGGCTGGGTGCCCGCCGTCCCGCAGTGGGGCTGGGCGCTCATCGTGATGGCCGTCCTGACCGCGACCAACCTGGTCTCGGTCGGCTCCTACGGCGAGTTCGAGTTCTGGTTCGCCGGCATCAAGGTCGTGGCGATCGGCGCGTTCATCGTCATCGGCGCGCTGGCCGTCTTCGGCGTGCTGCCGGGCGCCCACAGCGACAAGGCGGGCCTGGACAACCTCACCGCGCACGGCGGCTTCCTGCCGCACGGCCCCGGCGCCATCCTCACCGGCGTCCTGCTCGTCGTCTTCTCCTTCATGGGCAGCGAGATCGCCACCCTGGCGGCCGGCGAGTCCGAGGACCCGCAGCGCGCGGTCACCAAGTCCACCAACAGCATCATCTGGCGGATCGGCGTCTTCTACCTGGGCTCGATCCTGGTCGTGGTCTCGCTGCTGCCGTGGAACGACCCGTCGATCAAGGAGCAGGGCTCCTACGTCGCCGCGCTGGACTCCCTCGGCATCGCGAACGCCGGTCAGATCATGAACGTCATCGTGCTGACCTCGGTGCTGTCCTGCCTCAACTCCGGCCTCTACACGGCCTCCCGGATGGCGTTCTCGCTCGGCCAGCGCGGGGACGCCCCGAAGGCCTTCGCCCGCACCACCAGGCGGGGCGTGCCGCGGACCGCGATCCTCGCCTCCGTCGTCTTCGGCTTCGTCGCCGTCTTCTTCAACTACAAGTTCCCCGACTCGGTCTTCCTCTTCCTGGTCAACTCCAGTGGCGCGGTGGCCCTGTTCGTGTGGCTGGTCATCTGCTTCTCGCAGCTGCGGATGCGCCGGATCATCCAGCGCGAGGCGCCGGAGAAGCTCGTCGTGAAGATGTGGCTGTACCCGTACCTGACGTGGGCGACGGCCGCGCTGATCGTGTTCGTCCTCGGTTACATGCTGACCGACACCGAGCACGACGGCCGCGAGACCGTGCTGCTGTCGCTGCTGGTGGCGGCGCTGGTGATCGCCGTCGCCCTGGTCCGGGAGAAGCTGCGCCCCGGCCGTACGGCCCCGGCCGCGGAGACCGGCGTCGACAAGGTGCCCGTCGCCTGACCCACCGGCCGCCCGTGAGCCGCACCCCCGGAACGAGCGTGAGGCCCTGCCGTACTCCGGCAGGGCCTCACGCTCGTTCCGGGTATGTCGCGAGGGATCGTCAGCGCTTGCCGGCGAGCTTCCAGGCGGTGGGCAGCGCGCCCATGGCCAGCGCGGCCTTGAGGGCGTCGCCGAGCAGGAACGGCGTGAGGCCGGCCGCGACGGCCTGGGACGCGGTCATGCCGGTGGCCAGCGCCAGGTAGGGGACGCCGACGGCGTAGACGAGCACCTCGCCGAGGATCATCGTGGCCGCCGTGCGCAGCACGGAGCGGTCGGCGCCCCGGCGGGCCAGCGCGCCCACCACGGTGGCGGCCAGGACCATGCCCAGGACGTACCCGAAGGAGGGGGCGGCCGAGCCGGAGGCGCCGCCGGCGAACCACGGCACGCCCACGACGCCCGCGACCGCGTACAGGGCGAGGGAGAGCAGGCCGCGGCGGGCGCCGAGCGCGGTGCCGACGAGCAGGGCGGCGAAGGTCTGGCCGGTCACCGGCACCGGGGAGCCGGGCACCGGGACCGACAGCTGGGCCGCGAGGCCGGTCAGCGCGGCGCCGCCGAGCACGAGGGCGACGTCGCGCACGCGGGAGGCGGGCAGCAGGTCGGCGAGGACTTCACCGGGGCGGGCGGTGGCGGTGGCGGTGCTCATGGGGACTCCGCGAGAGGTGTGGGCACAGGGGAACACCGCGACGCTATACCGGCGGCCTCGAACCGATCACCGTCAGCGCTCGACAAAGGCTGGAACGGCCCGTTGGTGGGCTCCGGACAAAGATCGCCCGTTACACCGGCCGTGGCGTGATACCGGTCACTGAGGTGACGTGGCCCCGGGTATCCGGGGCGGCGCCGGGGCGTCTGTAGGGTTTCCCCAAACGGCCCGGCCGACGGGTCGTCGGCCCGGGTGACCGGGCGGGCCCGCGCCCCCGGCCGCCCCGGGCGGCGCCCGTCTCGCCCGTCGGTCGCCGTCTGGGCAGCGCGCGGCCGCTTTGCTAGCTTCGACCGCATGGTTGCCCAGGCCCGGAACTTCACGTCGCGTCGCTATGTCGACCTGCGACGCCAGGGCACGGCCACCTGTCGCCGTCCCGCCTGAGGCGGCGGACGGGTTGTCCGCGCGCCTCGACTCCGAGACGTGTCGGCCCCGTTCCGAGGACGGTTTCCCATGCCCCGCACCGCGGCATCCACCCTTGACTCACCCATACCCCGAGCCGCCGACAGCGACCGGCGGCGCACCAGCGCCAGCGTGGTCCTCAGGTCCGTGCTGGAGCACGGGCCGGTGGCCCGCAGCACGATCGCCCGGCTGACCGGGCTCTCCCCGGCCTCCGTCACCGACTACTGCGCCCGGTTCGCCGGGCTGGGCCTGCTCCGGGAGGCTCCCGCGCCCCAGCGGTCAGGCGGGGTCGGGCGGCCGCACGTGCCCGTCGACCTCGACGACACCCGGTTCGTGGTGGGCGGCGTGCACGTCGCCGTGCCGTACACCACCGTCGCGCTGCTCGACCTGCGCGGACGGGTCGTGGCCCGGCGGGAGGTGAAGCACGAGCGCACCGACCCGGGGTGGGTGCTGGCCCACGCCGCCGACGGCCTCGACGCGCTGCTCGCCCGCACGCCGGGGCGCCGGCCGCTCGGGGTGGGGTTCGCGTGCGGCGGCTGGGTGGACGGCGCCTCGGGCACGGTCGTCGAACACGCGCTGCTGGGCTGGCGGGACGTGCCGGTGCGTCAGATGCTGCGGGCCCGCACCGGGCTGCCCGTGCAGACCGACGGGCACGCGCGGGCGCTGGTCAACGGCGAGCGGCTGTTCGGCCGGGCGCGGGGCAGCCGCAGCGTGCTGCACCTGTTCGTCGGCAACGTGGTGGACGCGGCCTTCGCCACCCACGACGAGGTGCACCACGGCCCCCGTTCGCAGGCGGGGCGGATCGCCCATCTGCCGGTGCCGGGCGGCCGCGAGCCCTGCGCCTGCGGGCGCACCGGCTGCCTCCAGGCCGAACTGAGCGAGCGGACGCTGTGCCGGCGGGCCAGGGAGGCCGGCGTGACGGCCGGGTCGAACCCGATGCACGTGGTCGCGGCGGCGGTGGCCGGCGACCCGGTGGCGCACCGGCTGCTGGTGGAGCGGGCGCGGGCGGTGGGACGGGCGGCCGGGATGCTGCTCGACGTGCTCAACCCGGAGACCGTGGTGGTGACCGAGGTGGGCGTCATGTACGTCGAGGGATGCCTTCAGGCGCTGCGGGAATCGGTCGGCGCGCAGCACGCGGCCACCGTGGTGCCGACGAGTTTCCCGGATTCCGTACTGGCCGTGGCAGGTGGTTCGGTGTTTCTGGACGTCCTGTTCCGGGACCCGCTGTCGATGCCGCCCGCCGCGCCACCTGAGCTTAATTAATTCAGAAACTCCGAATGTTGACAGGGGGTGCGCATGACCGGGAACATCCTGTTCATGACCTGTCGCACCCTTTGTTGCTGACGTGTTGACGCGCTGTTGAGCGCGTATCTCCGTTGCGCGAATTCCCCTTCTCCGGCCTTCCGCCGGGTGGAACTCGACCCGCAATGTATCCGCAGCCGCTGTGGAACTCGCCGGTGAATCGCCGCGTATTCCGTTTGCTTCCGTCTGCTTTCCCGTCTCTCTGTTCACGCGCCTGTTCCTGCCGGTTCAGGAAACACCTGGGGGTCCTCCCATGTCTGCTCCGCCCGTTCGCGGTCTCGACCGCCGGCTCTTTCTCACCTCCCTGCTCGGGGCCTCGGCCGCCGTGGCCGGCCTGAGCGGCTGCGCGAACGGCAGTGCCGCCGCCGACATCAAGGGCGCCTCCACCGCCCCGCTCGCCGCGAAGGTCCCGGCCGGCACCAGCCTGAAGATCGCCTCCTACCTGAACGCGCAGCAGCTGCAGTTCAAGCTGGCGAAGCTGCCGAAGCTGCCGTTCACGGTGTCGAGCTGGGTGAACATCGGGGCGGGTCCGGACGTCATCAACGCCTTCCGCGCCAAGTCCCTCGACCTCGCCAACAACGCGGGCATCCCGCCGATCCAGGCGCACTACCAGGGCTTCGACGCCAAGATCGTGGCGATCGACATCACCCGCAAGCCCAACTACCTGTTCGCCACCCGGCCGGGCAGCGACATCCGCACGGTCGACGACTTCAAGGGCAAGAAGCTCGCCTTCTCCCAGGGCCAGGCCCAGGGCGTGGTGCTGCTGCGGGCGCTGAAGAAGGCCGGGCTCGCCTACGACGACGTGAAGCTGGTCCCGCTGACCAGCAACCAGTTCCTCACCGCCCTGCAGTCCGGGCAGGTGGACATCGCCCCGCTCGCCAACAACCAGTCCCCGGCCTACCTGAAGCAGTACGCCGCCAAGGGCGCCCGTGCCATCCCCACCGACGTGGTCGACCTGCTCAACCTGCTGTGGGCGCCGCAGTCCGTGCTGAACGACCCGGCGAAGGCGTCCGCGATCGCCGCGTACATCCCGCAGTGGGCCCGGGGCCAGGTGTGGCAGTACGAGCACCCGGACGTGTGGAACAAGGAGTTCTACGTCGGCACCCAGAACCTGAACCTCGCGCAGGCCCGGTCGATCAGCGCGCTGGCCAACAAGCCGCTGTTCCCGCCGAACTGGGACGAGGCGATCACGTGGGAGCAGGAGACGGCCGACCTGCTGGCGGAGGGCGGGTTCGTCAAGAAGTTCGACGTGTCGTCCCTCTTCGACCACCGCTTCGAGTCGATCGCCGCGCGGGCCGTACCGGCGGAGTACCGGAAGTGAGCGCCGTGACCACGACGACGACGAGCGTCGCCCCGGTGCGGGCGGCCGGGGAACCGGCGCAGGTCCGCCGGCGCCGCCGGCTCTCCCCCGGCCGTTCGCTGCCCGCCGCCCGGCTGGCCGGACCGCTGCTGCTGCTGGTCCTGTGGGCCGCCGCGTCGGCCGCGGGCCGGCTCGACCCGGGTGCCGTACCGGCGCCCTGGACCGTGCTGCGGTCGGCGGTCCACCTGTGGACGGACGGCACGCTGGCCACCGACGTCCTCACCTCCCTGCGGCGGGCCGCCTACGGCTTCGCGATCGGCCTGACCGCGGGGGTGCTGCTCGCCCTCGCCGCCGGTCTGAGCCGTACCGGTGAGGCGCTGATCGACGGGACCGTGCAGCTCAACCGGGCCATCCCGACCCTCGGTCTGATCCCGCTGTTCATCCTCTGGCTGGGCATCGGCGAGACCTTCAAGATCGCCATCATCGCGATCGTCGTCTACATCCCCGTCTACCTGAACACGCACGCCGCGCTGTCCGGCATCGACAGCCGCTACGTGGAACTCGCCGAGGTGCAGGGCCTGTCCCGGTTCGCCTTCATCCGGCAGGTGGTGATACCCGGCGCGCTGCCCGGCTTCTTCGTGGGCCTCCGGCTGGGCGTCACCGCCTCCTGGCTGGGCCTGGTGGTGCTGGAGCAGATCAACGCCACCAGCGGCCTCGGCTACATGATGTTCCAGGCGCAGAACTACGGCCAGAGCGACGTCATCCTGGTCGGCCTGCTGATCTACGGCGTCTTCGGCCTGATCTCCGACAGCGTGGTCCGTCTCCTCGAACGGAGGGTGCTGTCATGGCGCCGCACACTGAGCAGCTGACCCGGCCCGCCGTCCGGCTGCGCGGCCTGACCCGGTCCTTCGGCGACCGCACGGTCCTCGACGGCATCGACCTGGACCTGCCCGCCGGCCAGTTCACCGCCCTGCTCGGCCACAGCGGCTCGGGCAAGTCCACCCTGCTGCGGGCGGTCGCCGGACTGGACCACTCGGTGACCGGGAGCGGACAGCTCACCGCGCCGGAGCGGGTGTCGGTGGTGTTCCAGGACTCGCGGCTGCTGCCCTGGCGCCGGGTGCTGGACAACGTCCTGCTCGGCCTGGACGGCAAGGACGCCGCGCGGCGCGGCCGGGCCGCCCTGGCGGAGGTCGGTCTGGAGGGCCGGGAGCGGGCCTGGCCGGGCGAGCTGTCCGGCGGTGAGGCGCAGCGCGCCGCGCTCGCCCGCTCCCTGGTGCGCGAGCCCGAACTGCTGCTGGCCGACGAGCCGTTCGGCGCGCTGGACGCGCTCACCCGGATCCGGATGCACCATCTGCTGCGCGAGCTGTGGGAGCGCCACCGGCCCTCCGTGCTGCTCGTGACCCACGACGTGGACGAGGCGATCGTGCTCGCCGACCGGGTCCTCGTCCTGGACCGGGGCCGGATCGGCCTCGACCTGACCATCGACCGTCCCCACCCGCGTTCCTACCGCGAGCCGGTGCTGGGCGAGTACCGCGAGCGGCTGCTGGCCGCCCTGGGTGTCACGGAGGACCACGCATGACCCGCCGGCTCCACCTCAACGCGTTCCTGATGAGCACCGGCCACCACGAGGCGTCGTGGCGGCTGCCGGAGAGCGACCCGTACGCCCACGTCGACCTCGCGCACTACGTGAACCTGGCGCGGATCGCCGAACGCGGCACCTTCGACTCCCTCTTCCTGGCGGACAGCCCCCAGCTGTGGGGCGACCTGGCCCAGCGTCCGGCCGGGGCGCTGGAGCCCCTCACCCTGCTCACCGCCCTGGCGACGGCCACCGAGCACATCGGGCTGATCGCCACCGCCTCCACCTCCTACAACTCCCCCTACAACCTGGCCCGCAGGTTCGCCTCGCTGGACATCATCAGCGGCGGCCGGGCGGGCTGGAACATCGTGACCACGGCCGGCGCCGAGGCCGCCCGCAACTTCGGCCTGGCCGCCGAGCCCGCGCACGCCGAGCGCTACGCCCGGGCCGCCGAGTTCCTCGACGTGGCGCTGAAGCTGTGGGACAGCTGGGAGGACGACGCGATCGTCGCCGACAAGGCGGCCGGCGTCTGGGGCGACGACGCCAAGCTGCACCCGGCCCGGCACCAGGGCACGTACTTCAGCGTCGAGGGCGCCCTCAACCTGCCGCGCGCGCCGCAGGGCTACCCGCTGCTGGTACAGGCCGGCTCGTCGCAGGACGGCAAGGACTTCGCGGCCCGGTACGCGGAGGCCGTGTTCACCGCCCAGCAGACGATCGAGGACGCGCGGGGCTTCTACGCCGACCTGAAGTCCCGCACCGCACGGGCCGGCCGCGATCCCGGGCACGTCAAGGTGCTGCCGGGCATCGTCCCGGTGCTCGGCTCGACGCAGGCCGAGGCGCTGGCGGCCGAGCGGGTGCTGGAGGAGCACATCGTGCCCGAGCACGGCAAGGCCCGGCTGGAGAGCCTGCTGCACCTGGCGCCCGGCACCCTGGAGCTGGACGCGCAGCTGCCCGCCGACCTGCCGCCCGAGGACGCCATCGAGGGTGCCAAGAGCCGCTACACGCTCGTGGTGGAGCTGGCCCGGCGCGAGCGGCTGACCGTGCGGCAGCTGATCGGACGGCTCGGCGGCGGGCGCGGGCACCTCACCTTCGCCGGCACGCCCGAGCAGGTGGCCGGCCAGATCGAGGCCTGGTTCACCGGGGGCGCCGCCGACGGCTTCAACATCATGCCCGCCGTGCTGCCCTCGGGGCTGTCGGAGTTCGTCGAGCACGTGGTGCCGATCCTGCGCGCCCGCGGCCTGCTGCGCGACGCCTACGGCCCCCGCCAGACCCTGCGGGAGCGCTACGGCCTGCCCCGCCCGGCCAACCAGTACGTCACCGCCCCCGCACTCGCCACCGTCTGAAAGGAACCGCCATGTCCCTCGAGATCACCAAGGTCACCGCGCGCATCGGCGCCCGGGTCTCCGGCGTCGACATCTCCCGGCCGCTGGACGCGGAGCAGGTCGCGGCGGTCCGCGAGGCCCTGAACACCCACAAGGCGCTGGTCTTCGACGACGTACGGCTGGACGACGCCGGCCAGCAGGCCTTCGCCCGCCACTTCGGCGACCTCACCACCGCCCATCCGACGGTCGGTGCCGTGGAGGGCGCCCCGAACGTGCTGCCCGTGGACAGCGAGCGCGGCCGGGCCAACCACTGGCACACCGACGTCACGTTCGTCCTGAACCCCCCGCAGGCCAGCACCCTGCGCAGCATCACCGTCCCGCCGTACGGCGGCGAGACCCTGATCGCCAGCTCGGCGGCCGCCTACCGCGACCTGCCCGAACCCCTGCGCCGGCTGGCCGACACCCTGTGGGCGGAACACACCAACGACTACGACTACGCGGTGCCGGACGAGGACATCGACGAGGAGAAGGCCGCCCAGCGCGCCCAGTTCACCTCGATCACGTACCGCACCGCCCACCCGGTCGTCCGGGTGCACCCGCTGACCGGTGAGCGGGGGCTGTTCATCGGCGGGTTCGCGCAGCGGATCGTAGGGCTGTCGGCGGGCGAGTCGCGCAAGATCCTCGACCTGCTCCAGACGTACGTCACCCGCCCGGAGAACGTGCTGCGCTGGCGCTGGTCGCCCGACCAGCTGGTGCTGTTCGACAACCGCATCACCCAGCACTACGCCATCGACAACTACGACGGGCAGCCGCGCCGGCTGCACCGGGTGACGGTCGCCGGTGACATCCCGGTCGGCGTCGAGGGCAAGGAGAGCTACTCGATCGAGGGCGACGCCTCCCACTACACGCCGCTCGCCGCGTAAGGCCGGCCCCGGCCGGCTTACGCCAGGACCCCCGCGGCGCGTCCGCGGGGGTCCTTCGCGCCGCCGGGCCGCGTCGCCGCGCCGCCGGGCCGCCGGGCTCAGAGGTTGCTGAAGTCCGGGCCCTTGGTCCGGGTGCGCTTGATCTCGTAGAAGCCCGGCACGGAGGCGACGGCCAGGGTGCCGTCCCACAGGCGGGCCGCCTCCTCGCCCTGCGGGGCGGGGGTGACGACCGGGCCGAAGAAGGCGATCTGCTCGCCGTCGGGGCCGGGGACGGCGATGACGGGGGTGCCGACGTCCTGCCCGACCTTCTCGATGCCCTCCTTGTGGGAGGCGCGCAGCTCGGCGTCGAACTCGAAGTCCTCCTGCTCCGCGTACTCGATCAGGTCGGCCGGCAGACCCACGTCCGCGAGGGCGCCCGCGACGGCCTCCCGGGTCGGGCCCTCGCCGTTGTTGTGGAAGCGGGTGCCGAGCGCGGTGTAGAGCGGGCCGAGGACGTCCGGGCCGTGCTTCTGCGCGGCCGCGGTCACCACGCGCACCGGACCCCACGCCTTGGTGGCGAGCATCTCCCGGTACTCCTCGGGCAGCTCGTCCAGCCGGTTCTCGTTCAGCACCGCCAGGCTCATGACGTGCCAGCGGACCTCGATGTCCCGGACCTTCTCCACTTCCAGCACCCACCGGGAGGTCATCCAGGCCCAGGGGCACAGCGGGTCGAACCAGAAGTCGACGGGGGTCTTGCCGGAGCTGGTCACGGTCTCGGACATGGCTCTCCTCGAAGAAGGTCGTTTCCCCGGGCAACACCCGCGCCGGCCTCCTCATTCCCCGGATGCCCGCGACCCGGGGCGCGTGGCAGGATCACTGCTGATCGGCGTACCGACAACGATGAGGGAGTGCCGCCCGTGCCCGGTGAGAATCTGACCCGTGACGAAGCCCGGGAGCGGGCCGCCCTGCTGTCGGTGGACGGGTACGACGTGTCGCTGGACCTGCGCTCCGCCGTGGGCGAGGGCGACGGCGGCCCGCGCACCTTCCGCTCGGTGACCACGATCCGCTTCCGCTGCAACGAGCCCGGCGCCTCCTCCTTCGCCGACCTGATCGCCCCCGCGGTGACCTCCCTGTCGCTCAACGGCAGGGACCTCGACCCGGGCGAGGTCTTCGACGGCACCCGGATCGCGCTGGAGGACCTGGCCGCGGAGAACGAGCTGGTCGTCGACGCCCGGTGCGCCTACTCCCGCACCGGCGAGGGGATGCACCGCTTCGTCGACCCCGAGGACGGCGAGGTCTACCTCTACACGCAGTACGAGCCGGCCGACGCCCGCCGCGTCTTCGCCAATTTCGAGCAGCCGGACCTCAAGGCCCCCTTCCGCTTCGAGGTGCGGGCGCCGGAGGGCTGGACGGTGTGGAGCAACGGCGCCGGTGAACTCACCGAGGGCGTCTGGCGGTTCGCGGAGACGAAGCCGATCTCGACGTACATCACGTGTGTGGTGGCGGGGCCGTACCACTACGTCACGGACCGCTACACGCGCACCCTCGAGGACGGCACGCGGCTGGAGATCCCGCTGGGCGCGATGTGCCGCAAGGGCCTGGCCCCGTACTTCGAGGCCGACGACATCTTCCTGGTCACCAAGCAGGGCCTGGACTTCTTCCACGACCACTTCGACTTCCCCTACCCCTTCGGGAAGTACGACCAGGCGTTCGTGCCCGAGTACAACCTGGGCGCGATGGAGAACCCGGGCATGGTGACCTTCCGCGAGGAGTACGTCTTCCGGGGCAAGGTGACGCGGGCGTCGTACGAGAGCCGGGCCAACGTCGTCCTGCACGAGATGGCGCACATGTGGTTCGGCGACCTGGTCACCATGGAGTGGTGGGACGACCTGTGGCTGAAGGAGTCCTTCGCGGACTTCATGGGCGCCTTCGCGCTGGTCGGCGCCACCCGCTTCGGCAACGGCTGGATCACCTTCGCCAACCGCCGCAAGGCCTGGGCCTACCGCGCGGACCAGCTGCCCTCCACGCACCCCGTCACCGCCGACATCCGCGACCTGCAGGACGCCAAGCTCAACTTCGACGGCATCACGTACGCCAAGGGCGCCTCGGTGCTCAAGCAGCTGGTGGCCTACGTCGGCCAGGACGCCTTCCTGGAGGGCGCGCGCCGCTACTTCAAGCGCCACGCCTACGGCAACACCCGCCTCGCGGACCTGCTGTCGGTGCTGGAGGAGACCAGCGGCCGGGACCTGGCGGCCTGGGCCCGCTCCTGGCTGCAGACGGCCGGCGTCAACTCCCTCACCCCGCAGGTGCTGCTGGACGCGGACGGCAGGGTGGCCGAGCTGGCGGTGCTCCAGGAGGCGCCGGAGGAGCGTCCCGAGCTGCGCCCGCACCGGGTGGCGGTGGGCCTGTACCGCCGTACGCCGGACGGGGCGCTGGAGCGGTACGCCCGCACGGAGACGGACGTCGAGGGGCCGCGCACGGTGGTGGCGGAGCTGGCCGGTGCCGAGGCGCCCGAGCTGGTCCTGGTCAACGACGACGACCTCACCTACTGCAAGATCCGCTTCGACGAGACCTCGCTGGCCACGCTGCGCGGGCACCTGGGCGCGCTGACCGACCCGCTCGCCCGCGCCCTGTGCTGGACCGCCCTGTGGAACCTGACCAGGGACGGGCTGCTGCCCGCCCGGGACTTCACCGCCCTGGTGCTGCGGTTCGCCGGGCGCGAGTCCGACATCGGCGTGCTGCAGATCCTGCACGCGTGGACCGCCACCGCCCTGGTGCACTACACGGCGCCGCGGTGGCGGGAGACGGCCGGCCGGCTGCTGTCCGAGGGCGCGCTGAAGGAGCTGCGGGCGGCCGGCCCCGGCAGCGAGCACCAGCTGGCCTGGGCGCGGTTCTTCGCGTCCGTCGCCGGGCACGACGACGACCTGCGGCTGCTGAAGGGGCTGCTCGACGGCAGCGAGGAGATCGAGGGGCTGGTGGTGGACCAGGAGCTGCGCTGGGCGTTCCTGGAGCCGCTCGCGGCGCACGGCGTCGCCGGTGAGGCGGACCTCGCGGCGGAGCTGACCCGTGACGACACCGCCTCCGGCAAGCGCCACCACGTCCGCTGTCTGGCCGCCCGGCCCTCGGCGGCGGTCAAGGCGCAGGCGTGGGCGCAGGTCGTCGAGTCCGACGCCCTGTCCAACGCCCTGGCCGAGGCGACCATCGCGGGCTTCGACCGGCCCTCGCAGCGGGAGCTGACGGCGCCGTACGCGCAGAAGTACTTCGAGGTGATCGAGCGGGTGTGGCGGGAGCGCTCGATCCAGATCGGCATGGACGTCGTGCGCGGCCTGTTCCCCTCCCTCCAGGACCGCGCCGAGACGCTGGAGCGGGCCGACGCCTGGCTGGCCTCCCACGCGGACGCGGCGCCGGCCCTGCGCCGGCTGGTGCTGGAGGCCCGCGACGACCTGGCGCGGGCGCTGCGCGCACAGGCGTGCGACGCGGCGGCGGTCGGCGGCTGACCCCCGGCCCGCACGGCCGCCGGGCCGGCTCCCGGCGGCCGCCGAGCTTTGGCCATGGCTGGGCGGGCCGGTGACTGTGACGAAATCCGGTCCGCCGTCGCCGTAACCCCTGGTCCGCACCCGAACGGACCAGGGGTTTCCGGCGCCTACTCGGCATCCGAACACCCGTCCTTTAGTCCCGCCTTGTCCGCATTTATCGACGAGCGTGTAACAGTGGTTAGCGGTGTGGTGCGGCAGGGGAATCCCCAGGCCATGACGCACAACACCCCGCTCTCCCCCCGCCACCTCGGCCACCTCCGCGAGGTCCAGCGCCGCGTCCTGACGACGGCCCAGCTGCGCGCCCACGGCATCTCGCCGGCCGAGCTGGCCGACCGGTGCCGCCCCGGCGGTCCCTGGCGGCAGCTGCTGCCGACCGTGGTCCTGCTCCACCCCGGCCCGCCCACCGGCGAGGAGCGGCTGCACGCGGCGCTGCTGTACGCGGCCCGCGAGCAGAGCGCCGGGGTGCCGCAACAGCCGGCCTGCGACGACCCGCACCGCCCGGTGTACCAGGAGGCGATGATCACCGGGCTGGCGGCGCTGGCGCTGTACGGCTTCGCCTCGGCGGCGCCGTCCGCCGCGCCGGACCACGTCGACGTCCTGGTCCCCCGGCTGCGCCGGCTGCGCTCCACCGGGCACGTCCGCGTCGTGCGCACCGCGTCCCTGCCCACGCCCCGCGCGGTGGGCGGCCTGCCGGTGGCGCCGGTGCCGCGCGCCCTGGCGGACGCGGTGGCCTGCCTCACCGACGCGGAGGCGGTACGGCTGCTGCTGACGGAGGCGGTGCGGGCCGGCCACTGCGAACCGGCGGCGGTGGTGCGGGAGCTGACGGCGGCCAAGCTGCTGACCCGGCCGCACGTGGTCGACGCGGTGGACTCGCTGCTGGCGGAGGGCCGGTCGATCGCGGAGGACCGCCTGTACCGCATGGTCGCCGAGCACGGCCTGCCCGACCCGGTCTGGAACGTGGACCTGCGCCTGCCCGGCGGCCCCCACCTGGGCGGTCTCGACGCCTACTGGCCGGAGCAGGCGGTCGCGGTGGAACTCGACACCCGCGCCCCCCGCCAGGACGAGGACGCGCTGTGGTCGGAGTACGCCCGCAAGCGCGAGCACCTGGAGCGCCTGGGCATCACGGTCGTCCACATCACCCCGCGCAAGCTGCGGGAGGCGGTGGAGCAGCAGGCCGCGGTGGTCCGCACGGCCCTGATGGCCGCCGGTGACCGCGAGCCGGCCGCCCGTGTCGTGGTGCTGCCCCGCTAGTGCCGTGGCCGGACGGGTCAGCCCTTCTTCAGCACCAGTTCGGTGTTGCGGTCGGCCGCGGTGCCCGTCAGGGCCGGGTTGCCGCCGGGGGCGTTGAAGGACAACTCGCGGTAGAGGGCCGACAGGCCGGTCTGGGAGAGGTCGGCGAAGTCGGTGCGGTGGGGTGCGGCGGACTCGATCAGGGTGGTGAGGACGGAGAGCGTGCCGTCCTTGTTGTCCACCAGCTCGATCACCCGGGCGAGCTGGGGGTGGTCGACGTGCGAGGCGGTGGAGATCTCCCAGAAGGCGTGGCCGCCGGAGGCCGCGTGCGGGGTGATGACGTTGCGGTGGATGTGCCCGTTGACCCAGGCGAGCACGTTGCGGTGCGCGGACAGCACGGAGACCACCTCGGCGCCGTCGTGCCGGCGCTCCCCCGGGCGGGCCGGGTCGGGGCGGGTGTTGGTCATCGTCCTGCTGGTGTGGTGGCTGAAGACGACGGCGTAGGAGTCCGCGTTCTCCTTCAGCGTCCTGTCCAGCCAGCTCAGCTGGGCGGTGCCGACGGAGCCCTCGTAGTGGCCGCCGGGGTCGGTGGTGTCGAGGCTGATGCCGATGACGTCGTCGGCGATGCGGAAGCTGTAGTACTGGGTGCCCGCGTCGAGGTTGGCCGACGAGTAGCCGTGGCCGACCGGGCCGTGGCCCGCGTAGGCCGGGTCCAGGTGGGCCTTGAGGTAGTCGGCGGACGTGTAGGGGGCCCGCCTCTCGTCCGGGGTCACCGGGCGCGCGGAGCGGGCGTGGGCCTGGAGGAAGTCCCGGTAGGCCGTGCCCCGGGGGTCGGTGGCCTTCTTGATGGCGCTCTGGAGCTTCTTGGCCTCGGCGGCGGTCACGTCCATCAGCTTCCGGCCGCCGATGGCCGCCTCGGCCAGCCAGGGATCGCCGTGGGAGCCGTAGCAGCCGAGCGGCAGGGCGTCGTGGTTGCCGACGGTGGAGTACCAGGGCAGGCCGAGGCCGGGGCTGCGGGTCTCGCGGACGGCGGCGGCCAGGTAGCCGTCGAGCTGCGGGAAGCCGAGGCTCTTGTCCCCGTCGCGCGCGGCGCTGCCCGGCTGCCAGTACAGCTTCAGGCCGCTGTTCTGGACACCCTCGTAGTGCCCGGGTTCCCCGGTGTCGGGGGTGATGCGGCCGCCGCTCATCACCTTCATGAACCACTCGAGTTCGCAGTGGGCGTTGTTGTCGGTGTTGTCGCCGGTGGTCATCACGAAGTGCAGCGGGGAACCGGTGACGGGGGCGCCGCGCAGCGCGTTGACCCGCTCCACCAGCGCGACGGCGCCCTGCACGGTCAGCGCCTCGTGCGGGCGCCAGGCGTGCGGGTCGGTGGCCCGCAGGTACTCCAGCCGCAGCGGGTGCTGGACGTCCATCAGGTGCAGGTCGGTGAACTGCACGAACGCGGCCAGCGGGGTGCGGCGGGCCTGGCGGCGGGGGGCGGGCTCGGCCAGTTCGCGGCGCACCACCCGCTCCCAGCCGGGGCCGTCGCCGAGGCGGCGGAAGCCCGAGCCGGTGCGGGGCGCGGCGACCGTGGCGAGCGTGGTGCCCTTGGTGTAGGGGAGCAGCGGGGTGACGGCGGAGACCTTGCGGGAGGCGGCGACCGGGGCCTCGGCGGCGGTGGCGGCCTGGCTGTCGGTGGGGCGCAGGGCGTGGCCGACGCCCGCGGAGAGCGAGACGGCCGCGGCGGCGGCGAGGACGGAACGGCGGTCGACCGCCGCGGCGGAGCTGACGACAGAGCGTGTGCGCGACATGGCGCGATCTCCCCGAGTGCGTGACGCGTCGGCAGTGGTCGCGGGCGCCGCCGGTGGCGGCTACCGCTCGCTCTGGATCGTTGGCAGCGGGGATGACCTGTGCGTGAACGAGGCCGCAACGTGCGACGCCGATCACCGTACGTGGATCACGGGCCACCGGGGTGGTCACGGAGTGGATCGCGGACCGCCCGGAGGCGGTTACTCCCCGTTCATCCGGCGGGGAAGGGCGGGGTCCCGGGGGCGCCGTCCACCCGGCCGGCCGCGGGACGCTCGCGCCACAGCCGCAGCGCGGTGTCGACCAGCCGCACCCGGGTCAGTCCGGGTACCGCGGACAGGTCGTGCCACGCGGCCAGGTCGGTGGAGCCCCCGACCTCGGGACGCAGGGCGCCGCCGCTGATGTCGCCCGTGTAGAGGATGCGCACGCTGTGCCGGTCGGTGGCGGTGAGCGGGCCCAGGGCGCCCAGCCGGCCGCGCCGGGGCTCGGTCCGGCGGGCGGAGTCCACGCCGAGCAGTCCGGTCACCTCGATCCGGTAGCCGGTCTCCTCGGTGACCTCGCGGCGGACGGTGTCCCAGGGGTCCTCGCCGTGTTCCGCGCCGCCGCCCGGCAGCACCCACTCCCGGGTGCCGTCGGGGGCCGGGGAGCGGGCCAGCAGGAGCTGTCCGTCACGGACGCACACGGCGTAGGCCGCCACCCTCAACTCTCGCCTCACGCGCCGACGTTACCGCCCGGCGGACGGCGGCGCCGCCGCAATCCCGGATCATCCGGGACGGACACCCGCGAAACACATCGCGGGTTTTCCCCATACATTCATATCGATTCGGTCAACGGTCCGCCAAAAACCATCCTTTCGGTAAGGCTGAGCGGTCTCGTCCGCCCGTTCCTTTACCTACAAGGGATGCCGATGACCCACACCCCTGATCGTGACCCGATATCCGGCCCGAGACGCCTGACCCGCATGGCCGTGGCCGTGGGCGTGGTCGCCGCCCTGTCGGCGGCCGGCCCGGTGCCCGTGGCCCTGGCCGCGGACACGCCGTCCGCCACCGCCGACGCGGGTGTCAAGTCCGCCCACGACAAGCTCGGTTCGGACGACGCCGCACTGCTCGCCGACGCCAAGGCGGCCGGCGACAAGAACGTCACGATGATGATCGCCACCACCCCGGGCCGGACCGAGCAGGTCGCCGGCGAGCTGGACGCGGTCAAGGGCGGCCTGGTCGGCCGTACGTACGACAAGCTCGGTTACGTCCGGGCCACCGTCCCCACCCGCGCCGCGGACGCCGCCATCGCCGCCGCCGCCGACCTCACGTCGGTGCGCGCCATCGACCTGCGGCAGGAGATCAAGCTCGACGACCCGACGCCGAGCGCGGACACCGCCAAGGGCGCCCGGGGCGCGGGGTCGGCGGCCGCGTACGGAGGGCCGGGCAGGAACACCCCGGCCGAGAACCCGTACAACCCCTCCTTCGAGACGGGCGCCGTCGACTTCGTCCACGACCACCCGAAGGCGGACGGCCGGGGCGTCACCATCGGCATCCTCGACTCCGGCGTCGACCTCGGCCACCCGGCGCTGCGCACGACCACCACCGGCGAGCGGAAGATCGTCGACTGGGTCACCGCGACCGACCCGGTCTCCGACGGCGACGGCACCTGGCGGCGGATGACCACCGGCGTGAGCGGCCCCGGCTTCTCCATCACCACCGCCGCGCTGGGCAAGGAGACCTTCAAGGCGCCGGAGGGCTCGTACAAGTTCAACTACATGTACGAGTCCGCCACCACCGGCGGCGACATGAAGGGCGACCTCAACCGCGACGGCGACACCACCGACGCCTGGGGCGTGCTGTACGACGCGGCCACCGGCACCGTGCGCGTCGACACGGACGACAACCTCGACTTCACCGACGACACGCCGATGAAGCCGTACAAGGACGACTACCAGGTCGGCTACTTCGGCACCGACGACCCGTCGACCGACGTCGTCGAGCGCATCCCGTTCGTGGTCGAGATCCGCAAGGACGTCGTCTACAACTCGACGGGCAGCACGGCCGACTACGTCAACATCGGCGTCATCGAGTCCGAGCACGGCACCCACGTCGCCGGCATCACCGCCGCCCACGGCCTGTTCGGCGGGAAGATGAACGGCGCGGCCCCGGGCGCGAAGATCGTCTCCTCCCGGGCCTGCGCCTGGTCCGGCGGCTGCACCAACATCGCGCTCACCGAGGGCATGATCGACCTCGTCACCCACCGCGGCGTCGACATCGTCAACATGTCGATCGGCGGCCTGCCCGCGCTGAACGACGGCAACAACGCGCGCGCCGAGCTGTACACCCGCCTCATCGACACCTACGGCGTCCAGCTGGTCATCTCGGCCGGCAACGAGGGCCCCGGCGCCAACACCATCGGCGACCCCGGTCTGGCCGACAAGGTGATCTCGGTCGGCGCCGCCATCTCCAAGGAGACCTGGGCCGCGAACTACGGCTCCCAGGTGGAGAAGAAGTACGCGCTGCTGCCCTTCTCCTCGCGCGGCCCGCGTGAGGACGGCGGCTTCACGCCGACCCTGGTCGCCCCCGGCGCCGCGATCAACAGCACCCAGACCTGGCTGCCGGGCTCCCCGGTCGCCGAGGCGGGCTACTCCCTGCCGGCCGGCTACTCGATGCTCCAGGGCACCTCGATGGCCTCCCCGCAGGCCGCCGGCGCCTCCGCGCTGCTGCTGTCCGCCGCCAAGCAGCGGGGCATCGAGCTGACCCCCGCCACCCTGCGCACGGCACTGACCTCGACCGCCGACCACATCAAGGGCGTCCAGGCGTACGAGGAAGGCGCGGGCCGCATCAACATCGTGGACGCGTGGCGGTCCATCAGGGACGGCGCCACCGCCCACGACTACACCGTCAAGGCCCCGGTCGACACCGCGATCGACTACGCGCTGAAGACCCCGGGCTACGGCACCGGCCTCTACGACCGCGAGGGCGGCCTGAAGGCCGGGCAGCGCAGGACCTACGAGATCACCCTCACCCGCACCTCCGGTGACGACCGGGCGATCCGGCACGAGCTGCACTTCGAGAACAACGCCGGCGGGACCTTCCGGGTCCTCGGCGACGACGTCGTGAAGCTGCCGCTGAACCAGCCGGTCACCGTGAAGGTGCAGGCCGCGCCCGGCTCCGCGGGCGTCAAGAGCGCCATCCTCGAGGTCGACGACCCGAGGACCGAGGGCATCGACAAGCAGGTCCTCACCACGGTCGTGGTGGCGGCCGACGTGCACTACACCTACTCCGCGTCGGACTCGGTGCAGCGCAACAGCTCGCGGTCGTACTTCCTGACCGTGCCCGAGGGCGCGAAGGCGCTGGAGGTCGCGATCGGCGGGTTGGCGGACAAGAGCCAGACCCGCTTCATCGCCATCCACCCCTACGGCGTCCCGGTCGACGACACCGGCACCCCGTACTGCTACAACAACTACCTCGCCGGCAACGGCTGCAAGCCCGACGTGCGCGCGTACGCCGACCCGCAGCCCGGCGTCTGGGAGGTCGAGGTCGAGTCGCGCCGCACCTCGCCGCTGCTCGACAACCCCTACAAGCTGGACGTCACCGTGCTCGGCGCGGCCTTCGACCCGGAGACCGTGACCGTGCCCGAGGCCAAGGTCGGCGCCCCGGCCACCGTGTCCTGGAAGGTGACCAACGGGTTCGCCGCCCTCGACGGCAAGCTGACCGGCGGCCCGCTCGGCTCCTCGAAGACGGCCCGTCCCGCCGTCAAGGAGGGCGAGACGCAGACCACCACGGTCGAGGTCCCGGCCGGCGCCGAGTCCCTGGACGTGGCGATCGGCGGCGTCTCCGACACGGCCGCCGACCTGGACCTGACGGTGTACGACGCGAAGGGCACCCAGGTCGGGCAGTCCGCCGACGGCGACTCGGAGGAGGCGGTCTCCATCCCGTCGCCGGCCCCCGGCACCTACACCGTCGAGGTCGTCGGCTACTCGGTGCCCTCGGGCACCACCGACTACGACTACCGGGACGTGTTCTTCTCCTCCGCGCTCGGTGCCGTCACCGTCGACGGCTCGGCGCCGGTCAAGCTCGGCACGGGCGCCACGGCTACGGTGACCGCCCAGGTCACCGCGGCCGCCCAGGCCCCGGCCGGCCGGGAGTTCTTCGGCCGGGTCCAGCTGGTGAACGCGCGCGGCACGGTCGCGGGCCTCGGCAGCGTCACGATCGAGAAGGTCACGCCGTAACCACGGGGCGACGCGGCAGGGGGGCGGGTGTCCGGTGGACGCCCGCCCCCTTCGCGTCGCAGCCCGCTCAGCCGGACGGGCAGGCGGTGGGCCCCGGCGTCGCGGTGATCCGGGCCCGGGCCGCGGCCACCGGCGCGTCGCCCACCGCCCACAGGCCGGCCAGCCGCTCGCCCGGGGCCACACCGGCCAGCACGTGCCGGCCGACGCGCGGCCGCGGTGCCGTGTCGTCCCCGAGGAGGAGCGTCACCTCGGACGGGCCGTGCGCGGGCCGGTAGTACCGGGCGACGCGCACCACGACCCGGGTCACGTGCCCGTCCCGCCGCTCCACCCGGGCCACCGTGCCCTCCACGACCAGCCGGGCGCAGGACGGTTGCAGCTCCGGGGCGCGCCCCGGACCGTCCGCCGAGGCGGAACCGGAGGCGGAGGTGCCGGTGTCGGCGGCCTTGGCGTCGCTGGAGGCGTCCGCCTGCCCGCCGCCGCCCGCGTGCGTCAGGACCCAGCCGAACCCCGCGACCAGGGCGAAGGCCCCGGTGGCGGCCAGCGACCCCAGCGCGACGCGCACGGCCCGGCGGCGGCCGCTGGGCCTCCCGGGGCGCGGCGGGTTCTTCGGACGCCTGGCGGCGCCGGGCCGTGCGGCACGGACCGGTTCCGCCGCGGTCGGCGCCGACGGCCGTGCGTCCGCCCCGGTCGGCGCGTCTGCGGTCGGCGTGTCCCCGGTCAGCGCGTCCGCGATCAGCGCCAGCTGCTCCCGCAGCAGCGCCACGTCCTCGCGCGCCGCCCGGTGCTCGGCGGCGAAGGCGGCGTCCCGGCGGGCCTCCGGCGGCACGGGGTCGCCGGTGATCGCCGCCATCAGCGCGTCCACGCCGTCGTACCGGCCGGACGGCTCCTCGTGTTCGGCGGTCACGTCACACCACCTCGTCCTCGTGCAGGCGGTCGCGCAGGGCGCGTACCGCCGTGTGCAGCCTGCTCTTGACCGTGCCCTCCGGTATGCCCAGCTCCTCGGCGATCGCGCGCACCGGCAGATCGGCGAAGAAGCGCAGCACCAGGACCTGGCGCTGGCCGTCGGGCAGCTCGTCCAGCCCCCGGGCGACGGCGAGGGAGAGCAGGCTGGCCTCCTCGCCCGAGCTGTCGGCGGGCTGGCGCAGCGACGCCAGCCGCTCCCCCAGCCGCTCATGGCGCCGCTTGGCCCGGTGCCAGTCCATGGCGAGGTTGGAGGCGACGACGGCCGCCCACGCCGAGACGTCCCGCGGCGCCTGCTCCCCCTTCGCGGCCCGCTCCAGCAGCCGCAGGCGGACCTGCTGCACCCCGTCCGGCAGGTCCGCCTGCGGCACTCCGCCGAGTGCCAGCACCGCTCGCACCCGGCGTTCCTGGGCCGCGTCCAGCGGATCGTCCCCGGCCCGGCCGGCCCGCCCGGACCGTTCCGTACCGGCGTACGCCCGCTGGTCGCGGCGCGCCCTTCCGCGCAGCACAAGCCACCCCCTCACGCTTTTCCCCTACGACGCCGCAGGCACCGGGAACGTTCGGCCCCGGTGCGCCCCGCCCGGCCGAGGCGTACGTCACACCCTCGTGTGCAGGGTGCCGCGACGGGCAGGGGCCGGGCAGCACAGCTTGCGGCGCTGGGCGCCCGCGGAGGGAACAATTGCAGCTCACCGGGGGTGCGGACGGAAGCCCGGGAACCGGACGGCGGCGCCGGGTGTCCCACTCCTCGGGCCGGCTCGGCAAAGAATTGGACACGCGGACCGGGGTCGGCCGCATGATGGGAAGGCTGCGGCCGAGCAGCGCAGCCGCGAAGAACACGCAGAGGGAGTCGCCGTGAGGGTCGGAATCGTCGGAGCCACCGGTCAGGTCGGCACGGTCATGCGCAGGATCCTCACCGAGCGCGCCTTCCCGGTGACCGAGCTGCGGCTGTTCGCCTCGGCCCGCTCGGCCGGCACCGAGCTGGACGGCGTGACCGTGGAGGACGCCTCCACGGCCGACTACACGGGCCTGGACATCGTGCTGTTCTCGGCCGGCGGGGCGACCTCCCGGGCACTGGCCGAGAAGGTCGCCGCCCAGGGTGCCGTCGTGATCGACAACTCCTCGGCCTGGCGGCGGGACCCCGAGGTGCCGCTGGTGGTCTCCGAGGTCAACCCGCACGCCGTCGCCGACCGCCCCAAGGGCATCATCGCCAACCCCAACTGCACCACGATGGCCGCGATGCCGGTGCTGAAGCCGCTGCACGCGGAGGCCGGCCTGGAGGCCCTGGTCGTCGCCACCTACCAGGCGGTGTCCGGCTCGGGCCTCGCAGGCGTGGCGGAGCTGCACGGCCAGGCGCGGAAGGTCGTCGCCGACGCCGACCGGCTCACCCACGACGGCTCGGCGGTGGAGTTCCCCGAGCCGGAGGTCTACAAGCGCCCGATCGCCTTCAACGTGCTGCCGCTGGCGGGCTCGATCGTCGACGACGGTCTGAACGAGACCGACGAGGAGCAGAAGCTGCGCAACGAGTCGCGCAAGATCCTGGAGATCCCCGACCTGAAGGTCTCCGGCACCTGCGTGCGCGTCCCGGTGTTCTCCGGCCACTCCCTCCAGGTCAACGCCCGCTTCGCCCGCCCGCTCTCCCCGGAGCGCGCGACCGAGCTGCTCGGCGGCGCCCCGGGTGTGGCCCTGACCGACATCCCGACCCCGCTCCAGGCGGCCGGCCAGGACCCGTCCTACGTGGGCCGCATCCGCCGCGACGAGACGGTCGAGCACGGCCTGGCGCTGTTCGTCTCCAACGACAACCTGCGCAAGGGCGCCGCGCTGAACGCGGTGCAGATCGCGGAGCTGGTGGCGGCGGAGCTGACCGCGAAGGCCCGGTAGTCCGGTGAACGGTCCGCTCCGGCCCCCGGCGAGGGGCGCCCGGAGCGGCGGCGAGGGGCGGTCACGTACGCGTGACCGCCCCTCGCGCGTGCCCGCCCGCGCCGTGGCGGGCCGGGAGGTCTCAGGCGGGGCGCCGGACCTCGTACAGGAAGCAGCCGTACTCCACCGCCCGCACGTGGACCAGCGCCACCTCCGGGTCGGCGAAGGCCTCCGCGAAGGCGGCCGGGTACTGGGCCGCGCCCTCGACCAGGCGGCCGCCGAGGATGCGCCCGTCGGCGGAGTAGCGGCGCACCGTGCGGTGGGTGTGGGTGAAGGGCAGTCCGTCGGCCTCCGGGCCGGGGCAGTCCCCGGCGTGGATGAAGACGGGGCCCTGCTCGTCGTAGGGGCCCGGGCGGGCGCCGGTGCGGGCCGCCCAGCGGCGCAGCGGGGCGTAGGAGACCAGGGCGATGCGCTCGCCCGGCCGGCTGCGGCCCAGGCAGCAGCGCAGCGGCGCCCCGCCCTCCTCGTCCGTGACGGGCACCGTGGGGCGCCCCGCGTCGTCCTCGGAGCGCAGCTCCTTCAGGGCGGCCGGGTCGATGGGCAGTGCGGTGTAGGTCGTCATGGGCCCAGCCTGGCGCGCGCCGAGCCCGCCGACCGGCGGGAACCGGACATCGCGCTCCCTCCGGCTCGCATGGAAGGATGTCGCAACCCACACATAACGAGGAGATGACCGCGTGCCTGGCACAAACCTGACTCGCGAAGAGGCGCAGCAGCGGGCGGAGCTGCTCACCGTTGACTCGTACGAGATCGATCTCGACCTCTCCGGCGCGCAGGAGGGCGGTACCTACCGGTCCGCGACCACGGTGCGCTTCGACGTCGCCGCGGGCGGCGGCGCGTCCTTCATCGACCTGGTGGCCCCGGCGGTCCACGAGGTCACGCTCAACGGCGACCCGCTCGACCCGGCCGAGGTCTTCCAGGACTCCCGGATCGCGCTGCCGGAGCTGCTGGAGGGCCGCAACGTGCTGCGCGTGGTCGCGGACTGCGCCTACACCAACACCGGTGAGGGGCTGCACCGCTTCGTCGACCCGGTCGACGAGCAGGCGTACCTGTACACCCAGTTCGAGGTGCCCGACGCCCGCCGCGTCTTCGCGTCCTTCGAGCAGCCCGACCTGAAGGCGACCTTCCAGTTCACCGTGCGCGCGCCGGAGGGCTGGACCGTCATCTCCAACTCGCCGACGCCCGAGCCGCAGGACAACGTCTGGACGTTCGCGCCGACGCCGCGGATCTCGTCGTACGTCACCGCGCTGATCGTCGGCCCGTACCACAGCGTGCACAGCGTGTACGAGAAGGACGGGCAGAGCGTCCCGCTGGGCATCTACTGCCGCCCCTCGCTCGCCGAGTTCCTCGACTCGGACGCCATCTTCGAGGTGACCCGGCAGGGCTTCGACTGGTTCCAGGAGAAGTTCGCCTACGCGTACCCGTTCCAGAAGTACGACCAGCTGTTCGTGCCGGAGTTCAACGCGGGCGCGATGGAGAACGCGGGCGCGGTGACCATCCGCGACCAGTACGTCTTCCGCTCGAAGGTGACGGACGCGGCCTACGAGGTGCGGGCGGAGACGATCCTGCACGAGCTGGCCCACATGTGGTTCGGCGACCTGGTCACCATGGAATGGTGGAACGACCTGTGGCTGAACGAGTCGTTCGCCACCTACACGTCGATCGCCTGCCAGGCGTCCGCGCCCGGCTCGCGCTGGCCGCACGCGTGGACGACGTTCGCCAACTCGATGAAGACCTGGGCCTACCGGCAGGACCAGCTGCCCTCCACGCACCCGATCATGGCCGAGATCCGCGACCTGGACGACGTCCTGGTCAACTTCGACGGCATCACCTACGCCAAGGGCGCCAGCGTCCTGAAGCAGCTGGTGGCCTACGTCGGCGAGGACGCCTTCTTCGCGGGCGTGCAGACCTACTTCAAGCGGCACGCGTACGGCAACACGCGCCTGTCGGACCTGCTGGGCGCCCTGGAGGAGACCTCCGGCCGTGACTTGAAGACCTGGTCGCAGAAGTGGCTGCGGACGGCCGGCATCAACATCCTGCGCCCGGAGATCGAGACGGACGCCGCGGACTCGGACGGGGTCGTCACCTCCTTCGCCGTCCGCCAGGAGGCCCCGGCGCTGCCCGCCGGCGCCAAGGGCGAGCCGACGCTGCGCCCGCACCGCATCGCGGTCGGCCTGTACGACCTCGACCCGGCGAGCGGCAAGCTGGTGCGCACCGACCGCGTCGAGCTGGACGTGGACGGCGAGCTGACGGCCGTGCCGCAGCTGGCGGGCCGGCGCCGGCCGGACGTGGTGCTGCTCAACGACGACGACCTGTCGTACGCGAAGGTCCGCCTGGACGAGCGGTCGCTGGCCTTCGTCACCGAGCACCTCGGCGACTTCGAGTCCTCCCTGCCGCGCGCCCTGTGCTGGGCGTCCGCCTGGGACATGACCCGGGACGGCGAGCTGGCCACCCGCGACTACCTGTCGCTGGTGCTGTCCGGCATCGGCAAGGAGTCCGACATCGGTGTCGTGCAGTCGCTCCAGCGGCAGGTGAAGCTGGCCGTCGAGCTGTACGCCGACCCGGCCGCCCGCGAGGCCCTGCTCACCCGCTGGACCGACGCCACGCTGGCCCACCTGCGGTCCGCCGAGGCGGGCGGCGACCACCAGCTGGCCTGGGCGCGGGCGTTCGCGGCGACCGCGCGCACGCCGGAGCAGCTGGACCTGCTGGAGGCGCTGCTGGACGGCTCGCAGACCGTCGAGGGCCTGGCCGTCGACACCGACCTGCGGTGGACGTTCGTGGAGCGCCTGGCGGCGGTCGGCCGCTACGACGAGGCGGAGATCGCCGCGGAGTACGAGCGCGACCGGACCGCCGCCGGTGAGCGGCACGCCGCCACCGCCCGCGCCGCCCGGCCGACGGCCGAGGCGAAGGCGGAGGCCTGGGCGTCGGTGATCGAGTCCGACAAGCTGCCGAACGCCGTGCAGGAGGCGGTCATCGGCGGCTTCGTGCAGACCGACCAGCGCGAGCTGCTGGCGCCGTACGCGGACCGGTACTTCGAGGTCCTCAAGGACGTCTGGGACTCCCGTTCGCACGAGATCGCCCAGCAGATCGCGATCGGCCTGTACCCGGCGATCCAGGTCTCCGAGGAGACCCTGGCCCGCACGGAGGCCTGGCTGGCCTCCGCGCAGCCCGGCGCGGCCCTGGCCCGCCTGGTCTCGGAGTCCCGCGCGGGCGTCGAGCGGGCGCTGCGCGCCCAGGCGGCGGACGCGGCGGCGGCCACCCGGTAGCGGCCCGCCCGGCCGCGGGCAGATCACGAGGGCGAGGGCGCCCGGCATCGCGCCGGGCGCCCTCGCTCGTCGTGCGCCGCCCCGGCAGGGCCGGCGGGGCCTACCGCGGCACCGCGCCGCCCGCCAGGCCGGCGGTGTCCTTCCGCGTGACGTGGCCTGCGGAGCCGAGCGGTCGGCGCCGGGGCCGCCGCCCGCCCAGTTGCCCGGCGAGCGTGGCGCCGAAGGTCAGCGCCAGGCCGGCCAGCTGCACGGGCGTCAGCGTCTGGCCGAGGGCGATCCAGCCGACGACGGCCGCGGTGAGCGGGGACAGCGGGCCGAGGAAGCCGACCTGGGTCGCGGTGAGCCGCCCGATGCCCCGGAACCACAGCCAGTAGGCGAGCGCCGTGTTGGCCAGGGCGAGGTAGAGGTAACCGCCCACCGCGGACGCGTCCAGCGCGGGCGGCGCGCCCTCGGCCAGGAAGGCGACGGGGGCGATCAGCAGCCCGCCCGCGGTGAGCTGCCAGCCGGTGAGGGCGAGCGGACCGACCCCCTCGGGGCGGCCCCAGCGCTTGGTCAGCACCGTGCCGGTGGCCATGGACGCCGTGGAGGCGAGCGCCGCCAGCACGCCGACGGCATCGAGCGCGCCGGCGCCCCGCAGCACCACCAGGCTGACCCCGAAGGCGGCCAGGACCCCGGTGAACAGGGTCCGCGCGGTGGGCCGCTGCCCGAGCAGCAGCGCCGAGAGGCCGACGACGAACAGCGGCCCCACCGAGCCGACCACCGCCGCCATCCCGCCGGGCAGCCGGTACGCCGACACGAACAGCAGCGGGAAGAAGGCGCCGATGTTCAGCGCGCCCAGCACCGCCGCCTTCGCCCACCAGGTGCCGCGCGGCAGCACCCGGGTGAGGGCGACGAGCAGCAGCCCGGCGGGCAGGGCCCGCACCAGGGCGGTGAACAGCGGACGGTCCGGCGGCAGGAAGGCGGTGGTGACGGCGTAGGTGGTGCCCCAGGAGATGGGTGCCAGGGCGGTGAGCACGGCGGCGAAAGCGGGCCCGCCGGCGATGCCGGTGACGCGGGTACGGCTGGTGCGGGTACGGCTGGTGGCGGCCATGGGCTCCATGGGAGAGGCCTTCCGGGAGGTGGATGGACCTGGACGGTACGGAAGTAGCTTAGCGGTAAGCTACTTACTGTCAACCTACTTACTTGCGATCTAGTTGCTCCCGATCCAGTTGCTTGCGGGTGATCCGGCCCGGGCGGATACTCGACGCATGGAGCAGGCCGATGAACAGCGCGGGACTGAGCAGCGCGGAGCTGAGCAGCGCGGGGACGAGCAGCGCCGGGACCCCGTCGACGCGATCGTCGAGCAGTGGGCGGAGGTACGGCCCGACCTCGACACCAGGGCGATGGAGGTGTTCGGGCGGATCTTCCGGCTCTCGCGCGCGATGGGCGACCGGATGGAGAAGGCCTATGAGCCCTACGGCATCTCCCGCGGCGAGTTCGACGTGCTGGCCACCCTGCGCCGCACCGGCGCTCCCCACACCCTCTCGCCGCGGCAGCTGTCGGCCACGCTGATGCTCACCACGGGCGGCATGACCGGCCGCCTGGACAAACTGGAACGGGCCGGGCTGCTGCGCCGCTCCCCCGACCCGCACGACCGCCGCGGCCTCCAGGTCACGCTCACCGAGCAGGGGCTGCGGCTGATCGACGAGGCGGTCGGCGCCGGCCTGACGCAGCAGCGCGACGCGCTGTCCGGCCTGGACGACGAACAGGCCGGCCGCCTGGCCGACCTGCTGCGCGACCTGCTGCGCACGACCGCCGCCGGCTAGGACGCGGGACGGTCCGGAGGGCGCCGCCGGACACGCGGACCGGTGTCAGGGCCGCGCCCCCAGGTGCCGCTCCAGCGCCGCCTCGACGGCCGCGGGGCCGGCGGTGTCGGCCGCCCAGGCCACGTATCCGTCGGGGCGCACCAGGACGGCCGTACGGCGGTCGCTCGCCCAGTGCGCCGTGGCCAGCCGGCCGGAGCGGTCCGCCGCGGCGCCCTGGCCCTGCCCGGTGATCAGCACGAACCGTCCGCCGCGCAGGGCCTCGTACAGGCGGCCGCCGCCGGCCAGCCGGACGTCCGGGACGCGGGTGCCGGTGAGGCGGTGGGCGCCGCGCGGGGCGCGGTAGCGGTAACCGATGCCGGTAACCTGCCCGACGGCGGCGCGGCGGACGGGGCCGACGGTGTCCAGCACGGTGGTGAGCGCGGCCCGCGCCGCCAGCGTCCAGGGCCGCTTGGCCATGGCGAGCCGGACGATCCCGCCACTGCTGCGCAGCACCGCCCGGCCGACGGGGTGGCGCTCGGCCTGGTAGCTGTCGAGCAGCTCCGGGTCCGCGTGCCCGGCGACGACGGCGGCCAGCTTCCAGCCGAGGTTGGCCGCGTCCTGGAGGCCGGTGTTCATGCCCTGCCCGCCGGCCGGCGAGTGCACGTGGGCGGCGTCGCCCGCCAGGAAGACCCGGCCGGCCCGGTAGGCGGGGGCCTGGCGCTCATCACTGTGGAACCGGGACATCCAGCGGGGGTCGTGCATCCCGAAGTCCCGGCCCAGGGCCGTCCGGGTGATCTCCCTGACCTCGTCCAGCCCGACCGGCTCGTGGTCGGGCACGTCGTGGCCGCGGTGCCAGCAGATCACCCGGTGGTAGCCGTCGCCGAAGGGGGCGAGGAAGGCGAAGGCGTCCCCGACGGCGTTGACGGTCAGCAGGGTCTCGGGCGGCTCGGCGAGCAGGACGTCGGCGAGGACCACGGAGCGGATCACCGAGCGGCCCGGGAAGGGCAGCCCGACGGCGTCCCGCACGGCGCTGCGCATACCGTCGGCGCCGACGACGTACGCGGCCCGCAGGCGCTCGGTGCCGCCGCCGGGGACGGTGACCTCGGCCGTGACGCCGTCCGGGTCCTGGGTGAGGCCGGTCAGCCGCGTCTCGTGGCGGAACTCGGCGCCCGCCTCGACCGCCCGGCGCTCCAGGACCTTCTCCACCTCGTACTGCGGCAGCACGAGCAGGTGCGGGAACCGGGAGGGGAGGGTGTCGAGGCGGAGGGTGAGCCGGCCGAACAGGCGCAGCGCGTCGAGCGGGCGGCCCACCGCCTCCAGGTCGTCGGCGAGGCCGCGGGCGTCGAGTTGTTCCAGGGTGCGGGCGTGCAGGACGAAGGCGCGGGAGAGGTTGCTGATCCGGTCGGGCCGCTTCTCCACGACGGTGACCGGCACGCCGGCGGTGGCGAGGTCACCGGCCAGCAGGAGCCCGGTGGGACCGGCGCCCACGACGACGACACGCGGGGTGGCGGCGGACGGGGCGGGGGTGGCGGGAGTGGCGTTCATGAGGGCCTCCGGGGTGCCGGTGCGGGGGCGACGAGGTCGGTGCCGACGCGTGGTAGCCAACGCTTGTGTGCCAACGGTCGTTGTCAACGCTTGTTGGCAACGTTAGGCGCCGCTCCGCCGGGAAGTCAACACTTGTTGGCCTACGACTGTTGGCATACGCTCGCCGCCATGAACGACGCCATGAACGACGGCTCCAGTACACCGGCACCGGCGGGCGCGCGCCGCTCCGACGCCACCCGCTCCGCGATCCTCACCGCGGCCCGCGAACGCTTCGCCGCCGACGGCTACGAGCGGGCCACCATCCGCGCCGTCGCCCGGGACGCGCGGATCGACCCCTCGATGGTGATGCGCTACTTCGGCAGCAAGGACGGCCTGTTCGCCGCGGCCGTCGCACTCGATCTGCGGCTGCCGGACCTGGGCGCGCTGCCGCGCGAGGAGGTGGGGCGCGCCCTGGTCGGCCACTTCCTGGACCTGTGGGAGGCGAACGAGGAGCTGACGGCCGTGCTGCGGGTCGGCGTCACCAACGAGGCCGGTGCCGAGCGGCTGCGGGACATCTTCCGGGAGCAGCTGCTGCCGGTGGCCCGGCAGGTGTGCCCCGACCCGGAGCAGGTGCCGGCGCGGGCCGCTCTGTGCGCCGGGCAGTTGCTCGGAACCGCGCTCACCCGGTATGTGCTGCGCCTGCCGCCGGCCGTGGAGCTGACCCGCGGGGAGCTGGTGGCCTGGCTCGGACCCGCCGTGCAGCGGTACCTGACCGCGCCGAGCCCTTGACCCCGGCCCGGGTCACCCCGCCACCCGAGCCTCCGCTCCGCCCGGCCCCCCGGCGCCGTGGACACGCCGAGGGCGCCGGCCTCCCCGCCGTACGGAGTGTGCGTGTCGGTGCACGCGTCCGTACGGCCGGAGGGGCCGGCGCCCTCGCGGTCGGCAGCGGTGACCGGTCAGCGGCCGGTCAGCGGGCCGTCAGGCCTTCGTCGTCCGGGACTCGGCCTGCTCCTCGCCCTTGATGACGATGTTCGACGTGGTGTCGTCGTGCTTGGCCCGGGACTTGTCCAGCGCCATGACCAGCCCGGTGATGATCGCGAACAGGGCCAGCGGGGCCAGGACGTAGAGACCCAGCGTCTCCACGACGCTCAGGCCGTGGCCGGGGTCGTCGCCGTCGTCGCGGGTGAGCGTGTTGCAGGACGACATCAGCAGCATCATCAGCGTCGTACCGGCGACCAGGCTGCCGGAGCGCAGGGCGTTCTTCTTGTCCACGGTGCCAAGTTAGCGAACGGCCGAACGGGGCGCGCGCCCGGGGTGCCGTACGGGCACCCGGCGCTCACTCCGCGCCGTCGCCGTCCCCCTCTCTCAGTACGTCCAGCAGCGCCCGCAGCCGGGGTGACGCCGCGAGGTCCTCCAGGGCCACCGGCCGGCCCTCGGCGTCGGCGACGGGCAGGCGCCAGTTGGGGTACTGGTCCCAGGTGCCGGGGAGGTTTTGCGGGCGACGGTCGCCGACGCCGTCCGGGAGCCAGACGCCGATCATGCGGGCCGGGGTGCGCAGCAGGAAGCGGTGCACGGCCTGGATCTCGGCCTCCTCGGTGGCGTCCCGGAGCAGTCCGAGCCGGGTGAGGACGGCCAGCCACTCCGCGGTGTCCGCCGCGGCCTCGGCGCGTTCCTCGGCGGCGGGGCGGGTCAGCAGCCCGAGGCTGTCGCGCAGTTCGACGTGCTCGCCGCCCAGCCGGGCGGCGGTGGGCGGCAGGTCGTGGGTGGTGGCGGTGGCCAGGCAGTCGGCCCGCCACGCCTCGGGCGGCAGGGGGTCGCCGCCGCCCGCCCAGTCCCGCTCGAACCACAGCACCGAGGTGCCGAACACGCCGTGGCGCTGGAGCCGTTCGCGCACGCCGGGCTCGACCGTGCCCAGGTCCTCGCCGATCACCACGGCACCGGCCCGGGAGGCCTCCAGGGAGAGCAGCGCGAGCATGGCGTCGGCGTCGTGGCGGACGTAGGCGCCCTCCGTGGGCGGCCGGCCCTCGGGCACCCACCAGAGCCGGAACAGGCCCATGACGTGGTCGATGCGCAGGGCACCCGCGTAGCGGAACAGGGCGCGCAGCAGGTGGCGGTAGGGGGCGTGGCCGGAGGCGGCCAGGCGGTCGGGGCGCCAGGGCGGCAGCCCCCAGTCCTGGCCGCGGGCGTTGAAAGCGTCGGGCGGGGCGCCGACCGACATGCCGGCCGCGAAGTACTCCTGCTGCGCCCAGGCGTCCGCGCCCCCCGGGTGCACGCCGACGGCCAGGTCGTGCACGATCCCGACGGGCATGCCGGCCTCGCGGGCGGTGCGCTGGGCGGCGGTGAGCTGGGTGTCGGTGAGCCAGGCGAGCCGGCAGTGGAACTCGACGCGGTCGCCGAGCGCGGCCCGGGCGCGGGCGGTCTCCGGGGAGCGGGGGTCGCGCAGGCCCGCGGGCCACCGGTGCCAGTCGGAGCCGTGCGTCTCGGCGAGCGCGCACCAGGTGGCGTGGTCGCGCAGGGCCTCGCCGGCCTCCGCGACGAAGGCGTCGTAGGCGGCCTGCCGGCCCGGCCCGAGCGGTACCCGCAGCACCGGCTCCAGCGCCTCCCGCTTCAGCTCCCACACCGCGTCCCGGTCGATGAGGGCGCCCTTGTCGAGGACGTCCGCGCGCAGCCGGTCGGCCCGCTCCAGCAGGGTGCGGACGGTGTCGGCATCCCGGTCGTCGAGGTAGGCGTACTCGGGGACGTCCTGCACCCGCAGATAGACGGGGTCGGGGAAGCGCCGGGAGGAGGGCCGGTAGGGGGAGGGGTCGGTGGGGGCGCCGGGCACGGCCGCGTGCAACGGGTTGACCTGCACGAATCCGGCGCCGGCCGAGCGGCCGGCCCACCCGGCCAGCTCGGCGAGGTCACCGAGGTCGCCCATGCCCCAGGAGCGCCGGGACAGCAGGGAGTACAGCTGGACGAGGAGGCCGTAGGAGCGTCCGGCGGGGGCGGGCAGCCGGTCCGGGGCGACGATCAGGTGGCTCTCGGCGGCGCGCCCGTCGGGGGCGGCGGCGCTCACCCGGTGCACGCCGGGCGGCAGTTCCCCGGGCCGTGGCGGCCCGGTCAGGGTTCCGCCCTGCTCGAGACAGACGGTGACCCGGGTGCCGGACGGCAGGGCGGCCAGGGCGGCGGGCACTTCGGCGGTGGTGCCGGTCCAGTGCACGACGGTCGGCGGCAGCAGCCGGGTCCGCAGCTCGCGCTCCCGGTCGGCGAGGGCGGCGCGGACGGCGTCGGGGCCGCTCGCGTCGACGCCGAGGGCGGCCAGGACGGCGACCACGGCGGCGGCGGAGGCGGCGACCGTGCGGTCCGCGGACGGCTGGTAGGAGGTGGCGACACCGTGCAGCCCGGCGAGCCGGGACAGCTCCTCGGTGAGGGGTTCGCTCATCTACGACTCCGCGCCGTGGAAGTCGGCGACGGGGTCGGCCTCGCTGGTCAGCGCGGCGGCGTCGGCCAGCGGCGGCTCACTGGTCAGCGGCTCGGCGTCCGGCAGCGGCGGCTCGCTGGTCAGCGGCACCTCGGTACCGGCGCTCTCGGAGCCGAGGGCGCCCGGCCGCGGTCCGGGAACGGAGGCGGGGGCGGAGGCCGCGGCGGGGGCGGACGGCTCCGCCGGAGGTTCGGACGGGTCGGGGAACGGAAGGTGAGCCGCTACGGCCACGAGGCCTCCTCGGGGTTTCGGTCCTGTGGGCGGGTCAGGGCAGGCCTACCCCGATGACGCGGCGGCACGCACCGGGGCGGGGTGCACAGGGGTACCCCGGACTTCCGCCGGGACTCATCCGGAAGCGGTTTCGAGATCACCGGTCACGATCACACCACTCGAACCACGATCACTATTCACTCAGTACATGTATCGAGTGCATAATGATCCGCATGAGCACCCGGCACATCCTCCTGGGGCTGCTCGCGGCGGGGCCGAGCCATGGCTACGACCTCAAGCGACGCCACGACGAACGATTCCCGCAGGCCAGGCCCCTGGCCTACGGGCAGGTCTACACCACGCTGCAACGCCTGGTCCGCGACCGTCTCGCGGAGGTCGACGGCACCGACGCCGACGGCGGCCCCGAACGCACCCGGTACCGCTCGACCGACGCCGGTGCGCAGGAGCTGGCGCGGTGGGCGGGCGAGATCGCCCCTCCGGCGCCGTTCGTGGTGAACGAGATCTTCGCCAAGGTCGTCGTCTCGATCCTGTCCGGCGGCGACCCGGCCGCCTACCTCCACGCCCAGCGCGCGGCACACATGGCGCGGATGCGGGAACTGACCGCCCTCAAGACCGCCCCGGACTCCGACCTGGCGACCGTGCTCTCGGCGGACTACGCCCTCAACCACCTCGACGCCGACCTCCGCTGGATGCACACCACGGCGGCCCGGCTGACCACTCTGACCGCGGAGGTCGACACAGCATGAGCCACACGGCGCAGACCCCGGTGCCGCTCCTTGCGGCCCGGGACCTGGTCAAGGCGCACGGCAGGACACCCGCGCTGCGCGGTGCCTCGCTCGACCTGCGGGCCGGCGAGATTCTCGCCGTGACGGGAACCAGCGGCAGCGGCAAGTCGACGCTGCTGCACTGCCTGGCCGGGATCGTCCGCCCGGAGGGCGGCTCGGTCACCTACGCCGGGCAGCGGCTCGACCGGCTGCCGGAAAAGCGGCTGAGCGAGCTGCGCCGCACCGACTTCGGCGTGGTCTTCCAGTTCGGGCAGCTGATCCCCGAGCTGACGGCCGTGGACAACGTGGCGCTGCCGCTGATGCTGGCCGGAACCGGCCGCGCGGACGCCCGGGAACGGGCCGGGGAGTGGCTGGAGCGGTTCGGGGTGCGCGGGCAGGAGGCGCTGCGGCCGGGCGAGATGAGCGGCGGCCAGGCCCAGCGGGTCGCGCTCGCCCGGGCGCTGGTGACCGGCCCGGCGGTGGTCTTCGCCGACGAGCCCACGGGCGCGCTGGACTCGCTGGCGACCGAGCAGGTGATGACCACCCTGGCGCACGCCGCCCGCGACGCGGGCACCGCCGTGCTGCTGGTCACGCACGACGCCCAGGTGGCGGCGTACGCCGACCGCGAGGTGCGGCTGAGCGACGGCGCCGTGGCGCCGGCGGGGGTGGCGGCATGACGCGGCGCGGGCACGACGGCGCCCGGGGCGGCGCGGTGGCGGCCGACGTCCGGCTCGCCTGGCGGCTCACCCGGGGCTCGGACCGGCAGGAGTGGTGGCGGGTCGCGCTGACCGCGGTGGGGGCCGCGACGGCGACCGGGTTCGCCCTCGCGGCCGTCGCGCTGGCCTCCCTGCGGGGCTATCACCGGGTGTCCTTCGGACACGGGCTGCTGGACGGGCCGGGCACCCGCTCCGGGGTCGTCGTCAGCCTGCTGCTCCTGCTCGTACCGGTGCTGGGGTTCCTCGGGCAGAGCGCCCGGATCGGCGCCGTGCACCGCGACCGGCGGCTGGCCGGGCTGCGGCTGGCGGGCGCCACCCCGGCCCAGGTGCGCCGGATCGCCGGGCTGGAGACGGGGCTCGCCTGTCTGCTGGGCTCCGCCTGCGCGACCGCGGTCGCGGTCCCGGTGCTGCTCGGGGTGTGGGCGGGACCGACCGCCTGGACGTGGACCGGGACCGTACTGGTCCTGCTGGGCGTGCCGGTGCTGGGCGCGGTGGCGAGCGCGCTGGCGCTGCGCCGGGTGGTGGCCTCACCGCTCGGCCACGTGCGCAGGGTGCGGCCGGCCGGCGGGCGGGGTCCGGGGCTGCTGTTCGCGGGCGGTGTCGTGGCCGTGCTGGTGCTGGCGCTGCTGGCCGGCGGCAGCCGCTCCGGCGCCGGCCGGGAGCGGCTGCCGCTGACGGTGTTCGGCCTGGTCGTCGCGGTCGGCGCGGGCACGGTGTGGCTGGCCGGCGGCACGGCCCGGCTGGTCGGGCGGTCGCTGGCCGCCCGGGCCCGTACGGCGGCGACGCTGATCGCGGCGGAACGGCTGCGCGACGACCCCTGGGCGGCGGCCCGGACGCACGCGGCGGTGCTGCTGGTCACGGTCGTGGGCACCGGTTTCGTCGGGGTGCGGCGGACGCTCCTGGCCGACCTGCACGCCATGCGCTCCGAGCACCGGCTCGGCACGGACATCACCTTCTACACGACCGGCATCGACCTGACGGCCGCCGCGATCGCCGTCGCCCTCGCCATCACCCTGTCCGGTCTGGCCGTCGGGACCGCCGAGTCGCTGGCCGGCCGGCGCCGCGGGCTGGCCGCCCAGGTGGCCGCCGGGGTCCCGCGCGCGGTGCTCGGCCGGGCGCTGCTGCTGGAGACGGCGCTTCCCCTGGCCCCGGCGCTGCTGCTGGCGGGCGCGGGCGGCATGGCCGTCGGCGTCTGGTACGGGGCGGTGGCCGGGGAGCACGCGGTGCGGAGCGTGCCGTACGCCGCGCTGCTGGTCCCGGTGGGCGTGTACGCGTGCTGTCTGCTGGCGGCGGCCACGTCGCTGCCGCTGCTGCGCCGCTCGGTGCACCCGGCCCAGCTGCGCTACACCTGACGCGCCGGTCCGCTCCGGGGGCGCGAGGGGACTCCCGGAGCCGGCCGGCCCGGCCGCGCCCACGGCGCGTCGTCCCCCGGCGCGCGCCCCTTCCGCCGGCGCGCGCCCGCGGCGCCATGCGAAAGCCCGGACCGTCAGGCGGAGATGCCGTCGATCCGGGCCATGGCGTCCTCCGCGCCGTACGGCTGCAAGTAGGGCAGCCAGCGCGGGTCCCGGTGCCCGGTGCCGATGATGCGCCAGGCCAGACCGGTGGGCGGAGCCGGTTTGTGGCGCAGCCGCCAGCCGATCTCGAAGAGGTGGCGGTCGGCCTTGACGTGGTTGCAGCGGCGGCAGGACGCCACCACGTTGTCCCAGACGTGCTGACCCCCGCGACTGCGCGGGATGACGTGGTCGACGCTGGTTGCGACGCCACCGCAGTACATGCACCGGCCGCCGTCACGGGCGAACAGCGCCCGCCGGGTGAGCGGAACGGGCCCGCGGTAGGGGACCCGCACGAATCGCTTGAGCCGGACCACGCTGGGTGCGGGGAGTGTCACGGTTGCGCTGTGCATGAAGGCGCCGGACTCCTCTAGGCAGACTGCCTTGTTCTCCAGAACGAGGATGAGCGCGCGGCGGAGCGGTACGACGCCGAGGGGCTCGTACGACGCGTTGAGGACCAGGACATGCGGCACGGATGCCTCCTTGGGCGTCGGCGGCGCGTGGCTGGCGCCGGGACGATCTGCAGCCAGTCTCCCCTCTTGCCTGGTGAACGCGCCACCATGTCCCGGTAACGGGCTGGGAGTGTTTTCGACCACACCCGGTTCGTCCCCCGGCCGCGACCTGTTCGGGCCCGGGTGAGCCGGGTCTCTTCGGCGCCGGATCGCACGGGGCACCCCCGCTGCCCCGTTAGTGTGTTTGTCCTGCCCGTCCGGTGACCTTTCCGTGACCTTGACGCCTTGACCGCCCCGCCGGACGGGCTGCACCTGGAGGTACCTGCCGTGTCCTTGCCCGCCGTCCGCTCGGCCGCCGGTGCCTCGCCGACGCCGTCCCCCTCGGGGTCGACCGCGCCGGCGGTCCCCTCGCTCCAGGACGCCCAGGACAGCGCGACGAACGCCGCGAGCTGGGTCGAGCAGAACTGGTCGACGTGGCTCGCCATCGGTCTGCAGATCCTGCTGATCGTGGTGATCGCCGGGGTGCTGCGGGCGGTGGTGCGGCGGTCGATCACCAAGCTGATCGACCGGATGAACCGCACCGTCCAGGCGGTGGACGGCACGGCGCTGGGCGGGCTGCTGGTCAACGCCGAGCGGCGGCGTCAGCGCTCGCAGGCCATCGGCTCGGTGCTGCGGTCGGTGGCCAGCTTCGCGATCCTCGGCACCGCCGCGCTGATGGTGCTGTCCACCTTCAGGATCAATCTGGCCCCGCTGCTGGCCTCCGCCGGTGTCGCCGGTGTGGCGATCGGCTTCGGCGCCCGCAACCTGGTCACGGACTTCCTCTCCGGTGTGTTCATGATCCTGGAGGACCAGTACGGCGTCGGTGACACGATCGACGCGGGTGTCGCCTCCGGCGAGGTGATCGAGGTCGGGCTGCGGGTGACCAAGCTGCGCGGCGACAAGGGCGAGATCTGGTACGTCCGCAACGGCGAGGTCAAGCGCATCGGCAACCTCTCGCAGGGCTGGGCGACGGCGGGCGTGGACGTGACCGTCAGGTCCTCCGAGGACCTGGACCGGGTCAAGGCGACCCTCGACGAGGTCGCCGAGAAGATGACCAAGGAAGAGCCCTGGAACGAGCTGCTGTGGAGCCCGGTCGAGGTGCTGGGCCTGGAGAGCGTCCTGATCGACTCGATGGTCGTGCGCATCTCGGCCAGGACCATGCCGGGCAAGTCGGTGCCGGTCGAGCGCGAGCTGCGCTGGCGGGTCAAGCGCGCCTTCGACGCGGCCGACATCCGCATCGTCGGCGGTGCGACGGCCGTCGTGGACGCGGAGGAGGCCACCGACCCCACGTCCACCGTCGCCGCCCCCTCGGCCTACGCCAACGCCGACTCCCCCCAGACGGCCGCCGCCACCCCCCTCACCCCCCAGCGCACCTCGCCGCCGGGGAAGTAGCGGAGCGGGTCACGGGACCGGCGCCGGCCCCCGGGTAACGACTCCGTTGCCCGGGGGCCGGTCCGCTGCCGGTCTCTTGACGCCTGCTTCGCCACGGCTTACGTTCCTCCCACGCGGTTAGGAAGGTTTCCTAACAGTGGCTGGTGGCCGGTGGCCTCGCTGGACGTGGCGGGGCGGTCGCTGGGAAGCTGGGCAGCCGGAAAGGCAGGTGTCGACCCGCATGGCAGGAACCGCCGGTACGCCGGGCACCCCGCGCGTCCTGCGCGCCATGAACGACCGCGCCGCGCTGGACCTCCTGCTGGAGCACGGCCCGCTGTCCCGTACCCGGATCGGCAAGCTCACCGGCCTGTCCAAGCCGACCGCCTCCCAGCTGCTGGCCCGGCTGGAGGCGGCCGGGCTGGTCCGGGTCACCGGCACCAGCGAGGGCAGCCCGGGCCCCAGCGCCCAGCTGTACGCGGTCGACCCGGGCGCCGCCCACGCCGCCGGCCTCGACGTCACCCCGGGCCGCATCCGGGCCGCGGTCGCCGACGTCACGGGCCGGACGGTGGGCGAGTTCGAGCTGCCCACGCCCGGGCGGCGCCCCGCCCGGCCCGTCGTCCAGCTGGTCACCGACGCCCTGGACGGCGCGGTGAAGGCCGCCGGACTCACCCGGGCCGACGTCCACCGGCTGGTCATCGCCACCCCCGGCGCCTTCGACCCCACCACCGGCCGTCTGCGCTACGCCTCCCACCTGCCCGGCTGGCACTCCCCCGCGCTGCTCGACGAACTCGCCGCCGCGCTGCCGATGCCCGTGGAGTACGAGAACGACGTCAACCTCGTCGCCCTGGCCGAACAGCGGCTCGGCGCGGCCCGCGGGCACGGCGACTTCGTGCTGCTGTGGAACCAGGAGGGCCTGGGCGCCGCCCTGGTCCTCGGCGGGCGGCTGCACCGGGGCTGGACCGGCGGCGCCGGCGAGGTCGGCTTCCTGCCGGTGCCGGGCGCCCCGCTGGTGCGTCAGGTGACCAGGGCCAACAGCGGCGGCTACCAGGAGCTGGCCGGCTCCCAGGCGGTGCCGAGGCTCGCCCGGGAGCTGGGCATCACCGACGTGCCGGGCGGCCCGTACGCCGAGGCCGCCGCCGCACTCGTGGCCAGGGCCGCCGACCACGCCGGCGGCCCGTACCGGGAGCTGCTGCGGGCCTACGCGACCCGGCTGGCCACCGGTCTCGCCTCCCTGGTGTCCGTCCTCGACCCCGAGCTGGTCGTGCTCAGCGGCTCCGCCCTGACCGCCGGCGGCGAGGTGCTGCGCGCCCTGGTCCAGGCCGAGCTGGCGGAGCTGGCGGCGGCCCGCCCGCGGCTGGTGCTCGCCGGCGTCCGCGAACACCCCGTGCTGCGCGGCGCCCTGGAGAGCGCGCTGGCCGCCACCCGCGACGAGGTCTTCGACACCTCCCGCTAGTACCCCCGTCCCTCCCGCCAGTACTCACCGCCCGTCCCTTACGCCCCACCCCTCTCGCCCACCCCGTCCCCGGGAGACCTCGCCATGCCCGACGTCATACCGTCCGCCGTCCGAAAGACGGCTTTTGCCCTGACCGCGTCGCTGGCCCTGCTCACCACCGCCTGTACCGGGCAGTCCGGCTCGGGCGCCACGGACGACCCGTCGAAGGACACGACGATCGCCTTCTGGCACGCCTGGAGCGCGCCGAACGAGGTGAAGGCGGTCAGGTCGCTGGTCGCCGGCTTCGAGAAGGCCCACCCCACCATCCACGTGAACGTCGTCGGCAACATGACCGACGACAAGATCAACCAGGCGCTGCGCTCCGGCGGCAGCAACTCCCCGGACGTCATCTCCTCCTTCACCACCAACAACGTGGGCAAGTTCTGCTCCTCCGGCGCGCTCGTCGACCTCAACCCCTTCTTCGGGAAGGCGGGGATCGACCCGGCGACGACGTTCCCGAAGGCGATGAACGAGTACACCCAGTTCGACGGGAACCGCTGCACGGTCCCGCTGCTGGGCGACGCGTACGGGCTGTACTACAACCGGACGGCGTTCCGGAAGGCGGGCATCGCGCACCCGCCGAAGACGTGGTCGCAGTTCGCGGCGGACGCGGCCAAGCTGACGATCCGGCAGGGCGACGGCTACCGGCAGCTCGGGTTCATGCCGGACTACCACGGCTGGGAGTCCACCACCGAGCACTACTTCGCGCAGTTCTCGCCGTCCTACTTCCGCGCCGACGGCGCGTCCGCCCTCGCCACCGACCCGGCGTTCGAGAAGGGCTTCACCCTCCAGAAGAAGCTCGTCGACGACCTCGGCGGCTTCCGCAGGCTGGAGAGGTTCCGAGCCACGCTCGGCGACGAGTGGGGCCCCAGGCACCCCTTCCACACCGGTCAGGTCGCCATGCAGCTCGACGGCGAGTGGCGGCTCGGGATGGCCGAGGAGGCCCACCCGGACTTCGAGATCGGGGTCGCCCCGCTGCCCGTGCCGGACGACCAGGCCGACCAGTACGGCAAGGGCTACCTCACCGGCACCGTCGCCGGCATCGCCGCCACCAGCCACAAGCAGAACGCGGCCTGGGAACTGGTGAAGTACATGACCACGGACACGGACGCGGTGGTCGGCTTCGCCAACGCCATCCACAACGTGCCCTCCACCCTGAAGGCGCTGAAGTCCCCGAAGCTGACCTACGACCCGCGGTTCAAGACGTTCCTGGACATCGCCGCCGACCCGCACTCCACCACGACACCCGCCTCGATCAACGGCGGTGTGTACCTGGTGACGATCCAGCAGTTCGGCTACGACTACGAGAGCGGCAAGGTCACCGACCTCAAGGCCGGGCTGCGCAGGACGGCCGCGCAGATCGACACGGACATCGCGCAGGCGAAGTAGCCGATGACCACCGTCACCCTCGCCTCCAAACGCCGCCGGGCGGCGCTGCGCACGGCCGCCTTCATGTCCCCCTGGCTGATCGGCTTCGCCGTCTTCTTCGCCTACCCGCTCGTCTCGACGGTCTATTTCTCCTTCATGCACTACGACGGCTTCCGGCCACCGGTGTTCAGCGGCGGGAAGAACTGGACGTACGTCTTCACGCACTACCCGCTGTTCTGGCCCGCCCTGCGCAACACCCTGTGGCTGGTCCTGGTCGCGGTGAGCCTGCGGGTGGTCTTCGGCCTGGGCATCGGCATGCTCATCACCAAGATCAAAACGGGTACCGGCGTCTTCCGCACCCTGTTCTACCTGCCCTACCTGGCCCCGCCGGTCGCGGCCACCATGGCGTTCGCGTTCCTGCTCAACCCGGGCACCGGCCCGGTGAACTCACTGCTGGAGAAGGCCGGCATCCCCGCGCCGGGCTGGTTCAACGACCCCGGCTGGTCCAAACCCGCGCTGACCCTGCTGGCCCTGTGGGGCATCGGCGACCTGATGGTCATCTTCATGGCCGCGCTGCTCGACGTGCCGGCCGAGCAGTACGAGGCGGCCGAGCTGGACGGCGCGTCGGCCTGGCAGCGGTTCCGGTACGTCACGCTGCCGCACATCTCGCCGATCGTGATGTTCGCCGTCGTCACCGGCGTGATCCAGACCATGCAGTACTACACCCAGCCGCTGATCGCCGGGAAGGTCGCCTCCGGAGTCATCCAGGGCGCGGGCACCCAGTTCGAGCCCGGCTACCCGGACAAGTCCACGCTCACCCTCCCCCAGCTCGTCTACAACCTCGGCTTCCAGCGCTTCGACTACGGCTCCGCGTGTGTCGTCGCCCTCGTCCTCTTCGCCCTGTCCATGGCGTTCACCGCGTTGCTGATGCGGCGCCGGGGCGGTCTCATCCAGGCAGGTGACTGAGCATGGCCCAGGTACTCGACCCGCCGGTGCGCGCCCGTGCCGCCGTCTCCCCCGCCGAGCGCACGGCCCGGCGCCGGACGCTGCTGGAGTGGATCGCGGTGCACTCCCTCGGCGTGGCGGCCGCGCTCTTCTTCACGCTCCCCTTCGTGTTCGTGGTGCTCACCTCGCTGATGAGCGACAGCCAGGCCCTCAGCCGGGATCTGGTCCCCGACACCTGGCAGTGGGGCAACTACCGCCAGGTATTCACCACTCCGGGCTTCCTCACCTGGTGGAAGAACACGCTGATCTACGCCGGCCTCGGCACCGCGCTGACGGTCGCGTCGTCGGTCCCGGTGGCGTACGCGCTCGCCCACTTCCGCTTCCGGGGCCGCAACCTGTCACTCATGCTGGTGATCTCGATGATGATGCTGCCGCCGCAGGTGATCATCATTCCGATGTATCTGTTCTGGGCGAAGCAGCTGGATCTGTCGGGCACGCTGTGGCCGCTGATCGTCCCGATGGCGTTCGGCGACGCGTTCTCCGTCTTCCTGCTGCGCCAGTTCCTGCTGACGATCCCGGCCGAGTACCTGGACGCGGCGAAGGTCGACGGCTGCGGTGACCTGCGCACCCTGCTGAAGGTGGTGCTGCCGATGGCCAGGCCGGGCGTCGCGGCCGTCGCCCTCTTCCAGTTCTTCTACGCCTGGAACGACTACTTCGGCCCGCAGATCTACGCCTCCGAGAACCCCGGCGCCTGGACCCTCAGTTACGGCCTGGAGTCCTTCAAGGGCGCGCACCACACCGACTGGAACCTCACCATGGCCGCCACCGTGCTGGTCATGGCCCCCGTGATCCTCGTGTTCTTCTTCGCCCAGAAGGCGTTCGTCGAGGGCGTCACGCTCACCGGAGTGAAGGGTTGACCCTGAATGAAACTCACCGTGGTCGGCGGCGGTTCGACCTACACCCCCGAACTCGTCGACGGCTTCGCCCGGCTCCGGGACACGTTGCCCGTCGAGGAACTGGTGCTGGTCGACCCGGCCGCCGAACGCCTGGAGCTGGTGGGCGGCCTCGCCCGCCGCATCTTCGCCCGGCAGGGCCACCCCGGGCGGATCGTCACCACCGCCGACCTGGAGGCGGGCGTCGACGGCGCCGACGCCGTCCTGCTCCAGCTGCGCGTGGGCGGGCAGGCGGCCCGGCAGCAGGACGAGACCTGGCCGCTGGAGTGCGGCTGCGTCGGCCAGGAGACCACCGGCGCCGGCGGCCTCGCCAAGGCGCTGCGCACCGTGCCCGTCGTCCTGGACATCGCCGAACGCGTCCGGCGGGCCAGCCCGCACGCGTGGATCATCGACTTCACCAACCCGGTCGGCATCGTCACCCGCGCCCTGCTCCAGGCCGGGCACCGGGCGGTCGGGCTGTGCAACGTGGCGATCGGCCTCCAGCGGAAGTTCGCCGCGCTGCTGGGCACCGACCCGGGCGACCTCCACCTCGACCACGTCGGCCTCAACCACCTCACCTGGGAGACCGGTGTGCGCCTCGGCGGCCCCGGCGGCGAGGACGTCCTGCCCAAGCTGCTCGCCGAGCACGGCGCCGCCGTCGCCGCCGACCTGCGCCTGCCCCGCCCGCTGCTGGAGACCCTGGGCGTGGTCCCGTCGTACTACCTGCGCTACTACTACGCGCACGACGAGGTCGTACGGGAACTGGGCACCAAGCCCTCGCGGGCCGCCGAGGTCGCCGCGCTGGAACGGCGGCTGCTGGAGATGTACGCCGACCCGGCGCTGGACGAGAAGCCCGCGCTGCTCGCCGAGCGGGGCGGCGCCTACTACTCGGAGGCGGCGGTGGACCTGACCGCGGCCCTGCTGGGCGGCGCAGGCAGCCCCCACCAGGTGGTCAACACCCGCAACGGGGGCACGCTGCCCTTCCTCCCCGACGACGCCGTCATCGAGGTGCAGGCGGCCGTCGGCCGGGACGGCGCGGCGCCGCTGCCCGTCCCCCGCCTCGACCCGCTGTACGCGGGGCTGGTGGCGCACGTGACGGCGTACGAGGACCTGGCGCTGGACGCGGCCCTGCGCGGCGGGCGCGACCGGGTGTTCCGGGCGCTGCTGGCCCACCCGCTGACCGGGCAGCACCGTCACGCCGACGCGCTCACCGACCGGCTGATCGCACACAACCGGGAGCACCTCGCGTGGGCCTGACCGCACCCGGCCCGCCGTGCGTCCTCGCCGTCGACGCGGGCAACAGCAAGACCGACGTGGCCGTGGTGAGCGCCGCCGGGGAGGTCCTGGCCACCGCCCGCGGCGGCGGGTTCCGGCCGCCCGCGGTGGGCGTGGAGACCGCGGTCGACGCCCTCGCCGAGCCGGTCGCGCGCGCGTACGCCGACGCCGGCGTGACGGCCGTCGCGCAGGTGTCGGCCTGTCTGGCCAACGCCGACCTGCCGGTGGAGGAGCAGCAGTTGGCGGCCGCGCTGCGCGCGCGGGGCTGGGGCGCGTCGGTGGAGGTCCGCAACGACACCTTCGCGATCCTGCGGGCGGGCGTGGCCGAGCCCAGGGGCGTCGCGGTGGTGTGCGGGGCCGGGATCAACTGCGTCGGCATGCGCCCCGACGGCCGCACCGCCCGCTTCCCGGCGCTGGGCCGGATCTCCGGCGACTGGGGCGGCGGCTGGGGGATGGCCGAGGAGGCGCTGTGGCACGCGGCGCGCGCGGCGGACGGGCGGGGGCGGCCGACCGCGCTGGAGCGCACGCTGCCCGCGCACTTCGGGCTGGCGTCGATGTACGCGCTGATCGAGGCCCTGCACCTGGGGCACGTGGCGCACGAGCGGCGCCACGAGCTGGCGCCGGTGCTGTTCGCGACGGCCGCCGCCGGGGACGTGGTCGCGCGTTCGCTGGTGGACCGGCTGGCCGAGGAGGTGGTGGTCATGGCCGCGGTGGCGCTGACCCGCCTGGACCTGCTCGACGAGGAGACGCCGGTGCTGCTGGGCGGCGGTGTCCTCAGCGCCGGGCACGCCCTGCTCGACGACGGCGTACGGGACCTGCTGGCCGCGCGGGCGCCCAAGGCGGTGCCCCGGGTGGTGACGGCCGCCCCGGTGCTGGGAGCGGCCCTGCTGGGCCTGGACCGGCTGGGCGCGAGCCCGGCGGCGCAGCGGCGGGCGCGGGCGTACTGGGAGCGGTGAGCGGCCCGTACGCCGGGGAACCGAACGGCGGCCGGCGGCGTTCTCATGGGCAGGGGACGGCGCGGGCCGCCGCGCCACGCCGCCGGGGGCGCCGCGATCCGATCAAGATCGGGTGAAGGCTGGTGCGGATGCCGTCCCGGACGGCGATACTTGGCGGCGAACGGATGACCATGGGGGAGGTCAAGTGACACACCCGCCGCAGAGCAGCGCGGCGCCACCGGCGGCCGGCCACGGCCGGCCCGCGCTGCCGGCGCTCCCCCGGCAGCCCGGACCGCCCGCCTCCCCCGGCCCGGCGCCGGCGCCGCCCGCGGTCCGCCGCACCGCCTTCGCCGAGGGCGCCGACCGGCTGCGGGCCGCCGCGACCACCGAGCCCGGCCGGCTGCGCCTCATCGGCGCCGTACTGGCCCTGCTCGTGGTGGCGTTCGGCGCGGTCACCGCCTGGCAGGAGACCGACCGCGCGGCCGCCGCCGACGACGTGCTGCACAGCAGCCAGCCGCTCAGCTCCGGCGCGGCGGACATCTACCGCTCGCTGGCGGACGCCAACACGGCCGCCTCCAGCGGCTTCCTGGCGGGCGGCGAGGAGACCCCGGCCGCCCGCGACCTGTACGAGACGGACATCCGCAAGGCCGCCGCCGGCCTGGTGACGGCCGCCGCCAACTCCGAACCGGGCTCGCCCTCGCAGCGGACCATCGCCAGGCTGAACAAGCTGCTGCCGGAGTACAAGGGCCTGGTCGAGCGGGCCCGGACCTACAACCGGCAGGGCTATCCGGTCGGCGGCGCCTATCTGCGGTACGCGAACGACAAGATGCAGAAGCAGATGCTCCCGGCGGCCCAGGAGCTGTACACGACGGAGAACAAGCGGCTGCGCGCCGACTACGCCGGGGCCACGCCCTACCCGTGGGCGGCGATCGCGCTCGGCGTCCTGGCCCTCGCCGCGCTCGGCTGGGCCCAGCACCGCACCTACCGGCGCACCAACCGGGTGCTCAACCACGGCCTGGTCGCCGCCTCCGCGGCCACCGCGGTGGCCCTGCTGTGGCTGGCCACCGGGCACACCCTCGCCCGCTCCGGGCTCGACAGCTCCTACGACCACGGCATCCGCTCGCTGAACGTGCTGCACGACGCCCGCATCGCCTCCCTCACGGCCCGCGGCAACGAGAACCTGAGCCTGGTGGCCCGCGGTGCCCAGACCGTCAAGGTCGGCAACACGGTTTACGACGCGTACTACTACGCTTTCGACCAGGACCTGCGTGACCTGGACAAGGGTCTGGCCCAGGCCGCGAAGCTCGCGGACGACCGGGCCGGCACCGCCCCGGTCGAGGCGGCCCAGGCTGACATGGCGGTGTGGAGCGAGCGGCACGCCGCCGCCCGGCGGGACGACGAGTACGGCAACTACCAGCAGGCGCTGGACAAGGTGATCGGCGGCAAGGGTGCCACCGGTGAGTGCTTCCAGGGGGTCGACGACAGCCTCGACCGTGCCATCGGCCACGAGCAGACCGAGTTCAGGCAGGCGGCCGGAGACGGCCGGGAGGCGATGACCGGACTGCCCGCCGGGGCCGCCGTCCTGGCCCTGCTCGGCGCGGCGGGCGCACTGGCCGGCATCGGCCGCAGGCTCTCGGAGTACCGGTGAAAGGGGGCGTGACGATGCACGCGCGACGTGTGCGGGCCGCCCTGCGTGGCTGGGGCGGGGTCGGGGCGATGGCCGTCCTGTGCGCCCTGACGCTGGCGTTCGCCCTGCTGCTGCCGCTCACCCAGGCACCGGGCGGCGGCGCGGCCGGTGCGGACGGCACCGTCCCGGCGTCCGGCGGCCGGGTGGCCACCGGCAGCCAGGCCCGGGCCGGGGGCTGCAAGGACTCGGAGGCGCACCTGCGGACGCTGCCGCCGTCGAGCGCGGACGGCCCCACCATCGACGCCATCAAGGCCCGCCGGGGCGACCAGCGCAAACTGATCGTCGGCGTCGACCAGAACAGCTACCGCTGGGGCTACCGCAACCCCAACGCCGACGGCGCGGAGCTGGAGGGCTTCGACATCGACCTGGTCCACCGGATCGCCCAGGACATCCTCGGCGACCCCAAGGCCGTGCAGTTCAAGGCCATACCGACCAGCCAGCGCATCTCCGCCATCCAGGACGACCGGGTCGACATGGTCGTCCGCACGATGACCATCACCTGCAAGCGCCTCGACGAGGTGGCGTTCTCCGCGCCCTACTTCAAGACCGGCCAGCAGGTCCTGGCGCCCAAGTCCTCGCCCATCACGGGCTACGACAGCTCACTCGCGCACAAGCGGATCTGCACGGCGGACAGTTCGACCGCCTACGGGAAGCTGATCGAGGACAAGGGGGCCGGCACCACCCTGCCCGCCAGCGCCGTGATCGTCCCGCCCGTGCCCAACCAGCTCGACTGCCTGGTCCGGCTCCAGCTCGGCGAGGTGGACGCGGTCGTCACCGACGGGGCGCTCGCCGCGAGCCAGGCCGCCCAGGACCCGACGGTCGAACTGAAGGGCGACCCGTTCACCACCGAGTACTACGGCGTGGCGATGAAGAAGGACGCCCACGACCTGGTACGCCGGGTGAACCGCATCCTGGAGGACTACCGGGCGAGCGGCTGGCAGGCGTCGTACGACACCTGGCTGTCGGCCACACTGAGGGGACCCGTGGAGGCGTCGAAGCCGCCCCCGCCGAGGTATCTGAACACCGGCTGAACCGCTTCGGCGGCCCCCAGGCAACCACACAGCAGCGAGAGGTGATCGATGGGCGTCACGGACCCCGCCGGGCCGGTGATGGACCGGGACGAGGTGGACCGTGCGCTGGCGCGGCTCGGCGCGGAGCACGAGGCGATCGAGACGTCGCTGCTCGCCCTCCAGGACCACGCGGGCCGCCGGCTCCTCGAAGGAGCCGAGCTGACCGGCGTCACCGAGGAGCGCTGGGCGGCCGCGGAGGCGTCGATCACGCTGCTGTGGGCGTACTTCGACGCCTACTCGGACGCGCTGCGCTGCGCGCGGGACGTCCGCGCCCGGCGCCGCTGGTCCAGCCGCGAGGACCTGGCCGAGCTGACCGAGCTGCTGCGCGGCGAGTCCGTCACGGTCGCCGGCGGCAGCGCGGCGTCCGCCAACGCGCCCGCGCTCGGCGGCTCCGGCAGGCTGAGCCACAGCTTCTCGCTGGCGGGCCTGGTGGAGCGGATGAACGAGCTGTACGCGTCCTCGCTGGACATGGTCGTCGCCGCCGACGCGGTCTGGTCGGCGCTGCCCGCCCGGATCGACCTGCTCGCCGCGGAACTCCAGCGCACCCGCAAGCTCGCGCACTCCGTCGGCGTACGCCCCGGCGAGCACCCGGCCGGCGACGACCTGGAGCGGATCACCCGCACGCTGACCAGGCTCCGCGAAGAGGTGATCTCCGACCCGCTGGCCTTCTGGGCGCGGGCCGAGGGCAGTTCGGCACCCGGCGGCGGCCGCCCGGACACCACGGTGTACGACCGTGAGGCGCGCGCCCTGGAGGAAGTGCGGCGGGAGATCGACGCCGTGCTGACCGTCCGCCAGGACGCCGAGCAGCGGCTGATCCGGCTGCGGGACGTGCTGTCGCGGGCGGACCGCACCCTCGCCGAGGCGCGCACCGCGCGCGGCGAGGTGCTGGCGAAGATCGCCGCCACGGAGGTGCCGGTGGTCAGCGGACCGCCGACCGCGCTCCAGGAGCAGCTGGCGGCGGCCGCGGAGTACCGCAGGCAGGCCCAGTGGCACCGCCTCTCGCCGCTGCTGGAGTCGCTGGAGCAGAAGGCGGAGGACGAACTGCTGCGCGCCCGCGAGTCGCTGACGGCCGTCACCGCGCCGCTCGCGGTCCGCGCCGAGCTGCGCGGCCGCCTGGACGCCTACCGGGCGAAGGTGGCCCGGCACGGCTTCGCGGAGGATCCGCTGCTGGTGGAGCGGTACGACGCGGCCCGCCGCATGCTGTGGAGCGCGCCGTGCGATCTGCGCGTCGCCGAACAGGCCGTGCTGCGCTACCAGCAGGCGGCGGCGGAGGCGTTCGGCGCCCCGCGTGCGCCGCGGCCGGACGAGGACGGGGACGGCGGGGGGGAACAGGCGTGAGTCAGGCACAGCGGGCGTGTCAGCGTCCGGGCTGCGAGGGGGCGTACGAGGACGTCGGCGGCGGCGAACTGTACTGCGACACCTGCGGCCTGGCCCCGGTCGTCGCCGCGACCGGACCGGCGGGCCCCTCGTCCGGCGGGGACACCGGCGACGGACCGGGCTCCGGCGCGCGTGCGTCGTCCGGGGCCGCCCAGCCGGCCTCCTCGGCGCCGTCGTCGCGGTCGTCCCGGTCGTCGCGCACCTCCCAGTCGTCGCAGTCCTCGAAGTCGCGCCGCTCGGTGTCCGGGCGGCTGTCGCGCTCCCTGGCGGGCCCGTCGACCGGCCGGTCGGTGTCGGTGCGCAGCTCCGGTTCGAGCACGGGCTCGACCGGCCGCGGCCGGCTGGGCGCCGGGCTGGTGTCGGTGCCGCAGGTGCCGCGCCCCGACCCGCGCGCGATGGTGCTGGACAACCCCGAGGTGCCCGAGCGCAAACGGTTCTGCTCGCGCTCGGACTGCGGGGCGCCGGTGGGACGCGCCCGGGGCGAACGGCCGGGGCGCACCGAGGGGTTCTGCACCAAGTGCGGACACCCGTACTCGTTCGTGCCCAAGCTGAAGGCCGGGGACATCGTGCACGGCCAGTACGAGGTCGCGGGGTGCCTCGCGCACGGCGGCCTCGGCTGGGTCTACCTGGCCGTGGACCGGGCGGTGTCCGACCGCTGGGTGGTGCTGAAGGGCCTGCTCGACACCGGTGACCAGGACGCGATGGCCGCCGCGATCTCCGAGCGGCGCTTCCTCGCGGAGATCGAGCACGCCAACATCGTGCGGATCTACAACTTCGTCGAGCACCTCGACCAGCGCACCGGCTCCCTCGACGGCTACATCGTCATGGAGTACGTCGGCGGCAAGTCGCTGAAGGAGATCGCCAACGCCCGCCGCACCCCGGACGGCCGCCGCGACCCGCTGCCGGTGGAGCAGGCCTGCGCCTACGGCATCGAGGCCCTGGAGGCGCTCGGTCACCTGCACAGCCGCAACCTGCTGTACTGCGACTTCAAGGTCGACAACGCCATCCAGACTGAGGACCAGCTCAAGCTGATCGACATGGGCGCGGTGCGCCGCATGGACGACGACGAGTCCGCGATCTACGGCACGGTCGGCTACCAGGCCCCGGAGGTCGCCGACACCGGCCCGTCCGTGGCCTCCGACCTGTACACGGTCGGCCGCACCCTCGCCGTGCTCACCTTCGACTTCCAGGGCTACACGAACGTCTTCGCGGACTCCCTGCCCGACCCCGACACCATCGAGGTCTTCCACCGGTACGAGTCGTTCTACCGGCTGCTGGTGCGCGCCACCGACCCCGACCCGGCCCGCCGGTTCGCCTCCGCGCAGGAGATGGCCGAGCAGCTGACGGGGGTGCTGCGGGAGGTCGTCTCGCTGCAGACCGGCCGGGCGCGCCCGGCGCTGTCGACGCTGTTCGGACCGGAGATCAAGGTCACCGACCGGGAGCTGTTCCCGAAGCTGGACGGCGAGGTGTCCCGGCTCGGGGCGCGCCCGGCCCGCGGCGGGAGACCGGCCGCCGGCCCGGCCACCCCGGTCCCGCCGCTGTCACCCGGTCTGGTGAAGTCCGTGGACACGCCCGCGGCCGCGCTCGCCCTGCCCGTCCCGCACGTCGATCCCGGCGACCCGAACGCCGGTTTCCTGGCGGGCCTGATGACCTCCGCGCCGGCCGAGCTGCTCAGCGCGCTGGCGGCGGCGCCCGCGCGGACGGTGGAGACCCGGCTGCGGCAGATCCGGGCCCTGCTGGAGAGCGGCGAGCACCCGGCGGCCCTGGAGGCACTGGCCGAGCTGGAGGACGAACGGCCCGACGACTGGCGGGTGGTGTGGTACCGCGGCGTGGCCGCGCTGGTCACCGGCGACTTCGTGGGCGCCGCCCCGGCCTTCGACGCCGTCTACGACGCCTTCCCCGGCGAGGCCGCGCCGAAGCTGGCGCTCGGCCTGTGCGCGGAGGTGCTGGGCCAGCTGGACAACGCCGCCGAGTACTACCGCCTGGTGTGGGCGACCGACCCGAGCTTCGTCAGCGCCGCGTTCGCCCTGGCCCGCGTACAGCTCGCGGCGGGCGACCGGTCCGCCGCGGTGAGCACGCTGGAGTCGGTTCCGGAGGCCTCCATCCACTACACGGCGGCCCGGGTGGCCGCCGTACGGGCCCGGTTGCGGCAGCGCACGGCGACGGCGGGTGACGTACCGTTCCTGGACGACCTGACCGCCGCCGCGGGTCAGGTCGAGGCACTGGACGCGTACGGCCTGGACCCGGCCCGCCGGGAGCAGTTGTCCGCCGAGGTGCTCGGCAGCGCCCTGGACTGGATACTCTCCGGGGGCCGGAGCAGCCTGCCCGGTGCCACCGCCGGTGGCCGGGCGCTGCTCGGCAGCGGTCTGGACGAGCGGGGCCTCCGCTTCGGTCTGGAGCGCGCCTACCGCACGCTGGCCCGGCTGGCGGCCGGCGGCGAGGAGAGGATCGACCTGGTGGAACGGGCCAACCGTTACCGCCCCCGGACGTGGGTGTAGTTGATGTCGCAGATGCCCCAGCAGGCCGCACTGTCGAAGTGCCCGAGCTGCGCCGAGCCGCTCGAGCCGGGTGACCACTACTGCGGCGCGTGCGGATACGACCTCTCGGTGGTCCCCGCCCCGCCGCCGGTCCCCCCGGTCCCCCCGGCTCCCGCCGTGGACGGCACCGGCGCGCCCGGTGACGCCCCGGCCTGGCCCGCCGCCCCGCCGCCGCCCGCCACGCCCGCGGCGACCCATCTGCCCACCGATCTGCCGGGCACCGACTCCGGCGGCTCCCCGCTGCCGGGACATCCCGCGCCCGCAGCCGCACCCGGTGCGGCCTCCGGGGTCCCGCTGCCCGCCCAGCACGTACCGGCCCCGCCCGCAGCCGCCGTGCCCGGGCCCGCCGTGCCCGGGCAGCACGCGGGGCCGGAGCACGCCGGGCAGGCCTCCGCCGTGCCCGGGGTGCGTTCCGACCGGGCACCGGGGGCCGAGGACTACCCGCTGCAGGCCCCGGACCCGCGCGTCGCCGCCGATCCCGCCGAGGCCGTGACCGCGACCGCGACCGACGGGCCGGAGGCGGCGAAGGTGTGCGTGGCCTGCCGGGCGGGCCGGGTGGACAGCGACGGCTACTGCGAGAACTGCGGGCACGCCCAGCCCCGCGAACGCGACCACATGGAGCGCGAGTCGGGCCCGGTCGCCGCCGTCAGCGACCGCGGCCTGCGTCACCACCGCAACGAGGACGCCTTCGCCGTCGGCCGGACCACCCTGCCCGACGGCTCCCCCGCCTGCCTGGCGGTCGTCTGCGACGGCGTCTCCTCGGCGACCCGCCCCGACGACGCCTCCCTCGCCGCCTCCCGCACGGCCGGCGACACCCTGCTGGCCGCCCTGCCCCGCGGCACCCACCCGCAGCAGGCGATGCACGAGGCGATCGTCGCCGCCGCCCGCGACGTCAACGCCCTGGCGCAGGAGCCCGCCACGGCCCGCGAGCACGCCCCGCACCAGAACGCCCCGGCCTGCACCATCGTCGCCGCGGTGGTCACCTCCGGGCTGCTGGTGGTCGGCTGGGTCGGCGACAGCCGCGCCTACTGGGTGCCCGCGGACCGCGACGCCGCCCCGGCCCGGCTGACCGAGGACGACTCCTGGGCCGCGCAGATGGTCGCCGCCGGCCTGATGAGCGAGGCGGAGGCCTACGCCGACGAGCGCGCCCACGCCATCACCGGCTGGCTCGGCGCGGACGCCTACGAACTGGAGCCGCACACCGCTTCCTTCAAGCCGGACCGGCCCGGCGTGGTGGTGGTGTGCACGGACGGGCTGTGGAACTACGCGGAGGCGGCCGAGGAGATGGCCGAGATCGTCCCGCCGGACGCCGCCGCCCGCCCGCTGCACACCGCCCGGGTCCTGGTCGGCCACGCGCTGGACGGCGGGGGCCACGACAACGTAACAGTGGCCGTCCTGCCGTTCCCGGCCGCGCCGCAGGGGGCAGGATCGGCCTGAGGCCGCGCACCACGGGGAAGCCTCGACGGACCGGAGGGGACCGGTCCGCTCACTGTCGACCCCGCCACGGCGGGGTGTCCAAGGGGGACGCGAACAAGCATGGCCAATTTCTCGAAGTCGAACGTGCCGCAGTTCTCGGTGAACGTCTACCAGAACGAGTACCTGCCGGACGGCGGCCGTGAGGTCAACGCGATCGTCACCGTCACCGCCACGGGCGGCGGCACCGTCGGCAGCGCCACCGCCGCACCGCGGTACACGCCCGGCCACGGCCCGTCCGCGGCGGTGGTGCTCATGGTCGACTGCTCGGGCTCGATGGACTACCCGGCCACCAAGATGCGCAACGCCCGCGACGCCACCGCCGCCGCCGTGGACACCCTGCGCGACGGCGTGCACTTCGCGGTGATCGCCGGCACGCACGTGGCCAAGGAGGTCTACCCCGGAGGCGGCCGCCTCGCCGTCGCCGACGCCACCACCCGCGCCCAGGCCAAGCAGGCGCTGCGCTCACTCACCGCCGGCGGCGGCACGGCGATCGGCACCTGGCTGCGCCTGGCCGACTGGCTGCTGTCCACCGCGGACGTCGACATCCGCCACGGCATCCTGCTCACCGACGGCCGCAACGAGCACGAGGCGCCCGAGGTCCTACGGTCCTCCCTCGACGCCTGCGCCAGACGTTTCACCTGTGACGCCCGGGGCGTGGGCACCGACTGGGACGTGAAAGAAGTCACAGCGATCTCCTCCGCGCTGCTCGGCACCGCCGACATCGTCGCCGACCCGGCGGGCCTGGCCGCCGACTTCACGCGGATGATGGAGACGGCCATGGGCAAGGAGGTCGCCGACGTCGCCCTGCGGGTGTGGACACCGGTCGGCACGACCATCCGGTTCGTCAAGCAAGTCGCGCCCACCGTCGCGGACTTGACCGAGCGCCGGACCGAGGCGGGACCGCGCGCGGGGGACTATCCCACCGGGTCCTGGGGCGACGAGTCCCGTGACTACCACCTCTGCGTCGAGGTGCCCGCCGCCGGCCTCGGCCAGGAGATGCTGGCCGCCCGGGTCTCCCTGGTCGTCCCCCAACCCGACGGCACCGCACGCCCCTTGGGCGCCCAGGGCCTGGTGCGGGCCGTGTGGACGGACGACATGACCGCCTCCACCTCCATCAACCCCCAGGTCGCCCATTACACCGGCCAGGCCGAACTCGCCCAGGTCATCCAGCAGGGCCTCGACCTGCGCAAAGCGGGCGATATGGATGGAGCAACGGCCAAACTGGGCCGTGCCGTTCAGCTCGCCAGTGTCTCCGGCAACGCCGATACTGCGAAACTGCTTGCGAAGGTGGTGGACGTGGTCGACGCCGCGGCAGGTACTGTGCGACTGAAAGCGAGGGTCGCGGAGGCCGACGAGATGACTCTCGAGACACGGTCCACAAAGACTGTTCGTGTAAAGAAGTGACCTGGGAAACACTCAGCAGGACCCTGTGAGAGAGGGGGAAGCGCCGACATGCCGACCTGCCCGAACGGACACCAGTCGGGTTCCGACGACTGGTGCGAGGTCTGCGGTCACCGCATGGCCGGTGCCGTGCCTCCGCCGCCTCCCCCGCCCCCGCCCGGCGGGTACGGCTTCCCCGCGCCGCCCGGACCCGGTGGTCCCGGCGCGCAGGCGGGCCGCCCGCACCTGTCCGCCGTCCCGGACGCGGAGCCGGAGCTGTGCCCGCAGTGCCGCACGCCCCGTGAGGGCGGTGCGCCGTTCTGCGAGGAGTGCCGGTGGAACTTCCTGACGAACACGGCCACCTCGTACACCCCTGCCGCCCCGCGCCAGCCCGCGCCCGGCCCGGCCGCGCCGCGCTTCCAGCCGCCCGGCCCGTCCTACGGCGGCGGTGACTCCTACGAGTACCAGGGCTCACGCCCCTCGCAGATGAACCGTCCCGCCGAGCCGCTCCAGCCCTTCACCAGCGAGCCGTCCGGACCGACCCCGTTCGGCGCCGGCCGCCCTCCGGCCGGTCCCGGCCGTCCCGGTGGCCAGGGCGGCCAGGGCGGCGGTGATTACGGCTACCCGCAGCCCGGGCCCGCCCAGACCTCGGCCGGTCCTTCCGGCTTCGGCGGCGGCCCCGGCCCCTCGGGCCCCTCCGGCCCCCAGGGCTTCGGCGGCGGACAGCACCCGGGCGGCCCGGCCGGCCCGCCGCCCTTCGGCCGCGACCCCTCCGGCCCCGGCGCCCAGACGCCGCCCGGCCCCGGGGGCTTCGGCGCCGACCCGTCGCGGCCGGTCCCGCCCGCCGGTCCCGGTGCCACCGCCGGCGGCCCCCCGCAGGCGTACCAGCAGTCCGGGCCGCCCGCACCGCCCGCCTTCCCGCAGGAGACGGGCCGGCCCCCGGCCGGCGGCCCCGCCTTCGGCGGCGGTGACGACGACTGGGTGCTCTCCCCGCCGTCCTCCGCCGGCCCGAACGCCGCCTCCGGTCCCGGCTACGGCTACCCGCAGCCCGGCACCCCCCAGACCCCGCCCGGCCAGGCCTTCCCGCAGGCGCCGCAGGCGCCCCGGCAGCCGGCGAGCTGGACGGCGACCATCGGCCCGGACCGCGAGTACTTCATGGCGATGATGCAGCGCTCCGGCCCCGAGGCGGCGGGCCTCAACCTGCCCGCCTACTCACCCGAGCAGCAGCGCGCGCTCACCGGCAACCAGGTCACCATCGGCCGCCGCCGGCACTCCACCGGCGACACCCCCGACATCGACCTGTCGGTGCCGCCGGAGGACCCGGGCGTCTCGCACCAGCACGCGGTGCTGGTGCAGCAGCCGGACGGCGGCTGGGCGGTCGTCGACCAGAACTCGACCAACGGCACCACGGTCAACGGCTCGGAGGAGCCGATCCAGCCGTACGTGCCGGTGCCGTTGCAGGACGGCGACCGGGTGCACGTGGGCGCCTGGACGACGATCACGGTCCGCCGGGACTAGGTCCTGGTGCGGGACGGCTGCCACCGGCGGGTCGTCCCGCTCCTCACGCGAGGGGCCAGGCGTACGGCCCCTCGGGGTCGTCCAGCCAGGCCCACTCGCGGCCCTCGGCGACCGTGATGCCGTACCGCTCGCGCTGCGGCGCGCCCTCGCGCTCCCACAGCGCGTAGGCCTCGTGCGGGTCGAGGCTGCCCCGGGTGAGGGCCAGCAGGAAGCGGAACAGGTCGTGCTGGCGGGCCCGGGCCGGCACCCCGCCCAGCGGGACGTGCGCCGGCTCCTCGCGGCCCTCGCCGCGCAGCGGGACGAAGAAGGCGGGCGAGGGCAGGAACCGGCCCTCGGCGTGCCCGGCGTCCCGCACGGTCAGCGCGATCAGCCCGGTGGCCAGCGGGCTCAGGATGCGGGCGCCGGGAGCGCACTGGGCGAGCCAGGCGGGTGGCACCGAGGGCAGGGCGCAGGTGGCGATGACGCGGTCGAAAGGGGCGCGTTCGGGAACTCCGCGCGCTCCGTCGCCGGTGACCACCACCGGATGGTGCCCGGCGGCGGCCAGGTGCTGCCGGGCCGACTCGGTGATCTCCGGCTCCAGGTCGATCGTGGTGACGAGGTCGTCGTCGCCGAGCCGGTGGGCGAGCAGGGCCGCGTTGTACCCGGTGCCCGCGCCCACCTCCAGCACCCGGTGGCCGTCCGCCACCCGCAACTCGACGAGCATGTACGCCATCAGCGAGGGCTGGCTGCTGGAGGAGAGCAGCTCGCCGTCGCGCATCCGGGTCGCCAGCGGCACGTCCTCGTAGGCGCCGCGCACCCAGCGCTCCCGGGCCCGCCGGTCCGGGCTCTGACCCCACCTGCGCTCGTGCCCGCCCGGCCCGCTGACGTAGTAGTACGGCACGAAGAGGTGCCGCGGCACCGCCACGAAGGCCTCCCGCCACACGGGCTCGTCGTCGAAGGCCCCGCTCGCGTCGATCTCCCGCACCAGCGCGGCCCGCGCGGCGGCGGCCAGCTCGTCGGTCTCCGTGTCGTTGACGCCCATGGGTCCACTGTGGGCCCCGGGACGGCGTGAGGCGAGCATGCGCGCGGCGGGGGCGGTCGCGGGGCGGCCGGGGTGGTCCTAGGCCTCGAGTCCTCCGCCCACCGGTCTGAGACCATGGAGGCGTGAAAGAGATTCGGCGCGGCACGCTTCAGGAGCAGACCTTCTACGAGCAGGTCGGCGGGGAGGACACCTTCCGCCGGCTGGTCCACCGTTTCTACGAGGGGGTGGCCGAGGACCCGCTGCTGCGGCCCATGTACCCGGAGGAGGACCTCGGTCCGGCCGAGGACCGCCTCACCCTCTTCCTGATCCAGTACTGGGGCGGTCCCACCACCTACAGCGACAACCGGGGTCATCCCCGGCTGCGGATGCGCCACGCGCCCTTCACGGTGGACCGCGCCGCGCACGACGCGTGGCTCAGGCACATGCGGGCGGCCGTCGACAGCCTCGGCCTGTCCGAGGAACACGAGCAGACGCTGTGGAACTACCTGACGTACGCGGCCGCGTCGATGGTGAACGCCCCGGAGTGACCCCGGCCGGGTGCGGGGATCGGTCGGGCCGAGGGGGTCAGCGGGTCAGCGCACGCTGACGTCGAGCGTCCCCAGCCCCGCCCGCCGCACGGCGACCGACCCGTAGGGCGTCCGCAGCCGCAGCCACGGCCCCGACGCGAACAGCCCGACGGCCGCGGCCGGCACGGCGGGCCGCAGGAAGCCCAGCGACTGCGCCGCGTGCACGGCCCGCACCGGCAGCGGTGTCCGACCCACGGTCCTGGACCAGATGTCCCGCCCGATCCGGTCGAGTTCGGCGCGGGTGCGCAGCTCCGGCGCCAGCTCCGCGCTGCGGCCCCGGAACTCGGCGACCGCAGCGGTGACCATGGCCCGCAGCGCGTCCGGTGCCGGCAGCCCCGGTTCCGAGCGCCAGCCCCCCCGCGGGGGCAGCACGCCCGCCCACGGAGGCCCCGTCACCGCGGCCGGCACCGCGGCCGTGGCCGCCGTCTCGTCCACGGCCTCCAGCAGCTCACCGGCGGACACGGTCACGTCGAGGGTGACCTCGAGACCGTCCTCGTACGGCTTGGCCAGCCGCGCCGCGCGGACGGCGAGCACCTCGAAGGACGGCGGCCGTCCGAAGACGGCGAGCGCCGTCCCGGCCGCCTGGAGGCGTACCGCCGCGCCGCGGTCGTAGTGCAGCAGCCGCGAGAGGAAGGCCGCGAGGTCCGCCGCCTCCCCCTCGTCGACGAGGTGCAGCACCGTCATGCGGCGACGGCCTTCTCCTCGGTGCCGACACCGTCACCGCCGGTGTCGTCGTCCATGTACTCCCGCAGGAACTCCCGCTCCTCCGCGGTGATCCGGCGGGGCCGCTGGGCCTCGAAGTCGAACGGCACGATCACCGTCGAGGCCCGCACGTAGATCTGGTCGCCGTCCTTCACCTCGTAGGCGAGGGTGAAGGAGGCGGCCCGCACCTGCGTGACCCACAGCTCGATGTCCACGGGCGCGTGCCGGTGGACCAGCTGCCGCTTGTAGTCGATCTCATGGCGTGCCACCACGGACCCCTGCTGGAAATCCTTGTCCGGGCGGAACAGGAAGTCGATACGGGCTTCCTCCAGGTACCGGAGGAAGACCACGTTGTTGACGTGGCCGTACGCGTCCATGTCCGCCCAGCGCAGCGGGCAGCGGTAGATGTGCCGCAAGATCAGCCCCGGGTCAGCTTCTTGTAGGTGGCGCGGTGCGGACGCGCGGCGTCGGCACCGAGTCGCTCGATCTTGTTCTTCTCGTACGACTCGAAGTTGCCCTCGAACCAGAACCACTTGGAGTCACCCTCGTAGGCGAGGATGTGCGTGGCCACGCGGTCCAGGAACCACCGGTCGTGGGAGACGACCACGGCGCAGCCGGGGAACTCCAGCAGCGCGTTCTCCAGGCTGGAGAGGGTCTCGACGTCGAGGTCGTTGGTCGGCTCGTCGAGGAGCAGCAGGTTGCCGCCCTGCTTGAGGGTCAGCGCCAGGTTGAGCCGGTTGCGCTCACCGCCGGAGAGCACCCCGGCCGGCTTCTGCTGGTCCGGGCCCTTGAAGCCGAACGCGGAGACGTACGCCCGCGACGGCATCTCGACCTGGCCGACGTTGATGTAGTCCAGCTCGTCGGAGACCACGGCCCACAGGGTCTTCTTCGGGTCGATGTTCGCGCGGCTCTGGTCGACGTAGGAGATCTTGACGGTGTCGCCGACCTTGATCGAACCGGAGTCCGGCGTCTCCAGCCCCTGGATCATCTTGAACAGCGTGGTCTTGCCGGCGCCGTTCGGGCCGATCACGCCGACGATGCCGTTGCGCGGCAGGGTGAAGCTGAGGTCGTCGATCAGGACCTTCTCACCGAAGGCCTTGTTGAGGTTGTTGACCTCGACGACGATGTTGCCCAGACGCGGACCCGGCGGGATCTGGATCTCCTCGAAGTCCAGCTTGCGCATCTTGTCCGCCTCGGCGGCCATCTCCTCGTAGCGGGCGAGACGCGCCTTGGACTTGGCCTGGCGCCCCTTGGCGTTCGACCGCACCCACTCCAGCTCTTCCTTGAGCCGCTTCTGCCGCTTGGCGTCCTTCTGGCCCTCCACCTTCAGACGGGTGGTCTTGGTCTCCAGGTACGTGGAGTAGTTGCCCTCGTAGGGGTAGGCGCGGCCGCGGTCCAGCTCGAGGATCCACTCCGCGACGTTGTCCAGGAAGTACCGGTCGTGGGTGATGGCCACGACGGTGCCCGGGTACTTGGCCAGGTGCTGCTCCAGCCAGTTCACCGACTCGGCGTCGAGGTGGTTGGTGGGCTCGTCGAGGAGCAGCAGGTCGGGCTGCTCCAGCAGCAGCTTGCAGAGCGCGACGCGGCGCCGCTCACCACCGGAGAGCGTGTCGACGGGCCAGTCGCCGGGCGGGCAGCCCAGCGCGTCCATGGCCTGCTCCAGCTGGGCGTCGAGGTCCCAGGCGTTGGCGTGGTCCAGCTCCTCCTGGAGCTTGCCCATCTCGTCGAGCAGCGCGTCGGAGTAGTCGGTCGCCATCAGCTCGGCGATCTCGTTGAAGCGGTCGAGCTTGCCCTTGATCCCGGCGACACCCTCCTGGACGTTCTCCAGGACGTTCTTCGCCTCGTTCAGCGGGGGCTCCTGGAGCAGGATGCCGACGCTGTACCCGGGCGACAGGAACGCGTCACCGTTCGACGGCTGCTCCAAGCCCGCCATGATCTTCAGCACGGTCGACTTACCGGCACCGTTCGGGCCGACGACGCCGATCTTGGCGCCCGGAAGGAAGCTCAGGGTGACGTCGTCGAGGATCACCTTGTCGCCGTGCGCCTTGCGCGCCTTGCGCATGGTGTAAATGAACTCAGCCAAGAGAAACCGTCCGGCAGCTTGAAACTGGCAGTGGGCAGATACACCCCATCTTGCCTGACGGCCACCCCTGGGGGGAAACCCGTGCCCCCGGGGTGCTGTGACCTGGGGGTCCGCCGCTGACGGCCGGGGCGGTGCCGGCCGCGGTGTGCTCCCTGTGGAGATGTCAAGGTGCCGGGCCCCTCGGGGCCGGGGTGGAGCAGCGGGCGGGGCGGGTGGCGGACGGCGTGGTCAGCTGTTCGTGCGGGTCTCGCGGTTGCGGAGGACGACCAGGACGGCGCCGCCGATCACCACGAGGCCGATGGCCACGCCGGCGATCAGGGAGGTCGCGGTGGAGCCGCCGGTGGCGGCCAGGTCGGTTCCCTCGGGAATGCCGCCCACCGAGGCGGGGCTGGGCTCGCTGAGGGTCTGCGTCTTCTCGCCGGCGGAGCTGTCCTGCGTCTTGCAGTCGAGGACCCCGGTGAAGCGCTGCGCGAAGCCGTTCGGGCCGGTGATCGTGAAGTCGTAGGCTTGGTCCTCCGGGAGCGGGACGGTCACCGTCCGGGAGGTTCTCGCCGGGATGGTGTGCTCGGTGCCCATCAGCTCGAAGGTGAAGGGCCGGTCGCCCGTGTTCACCGCGGTGAGGTCCACGCCGCCCCCGGCGCAGTTCTTACGGGCCGACAGGGCCGGTATGGCTCCCTCGGCCGCCCAGGTGGCCGCCGCGGTCGCGGAGACCGTGGACTCGCTGGAGCCCGCCAGGATCTGGGTCTGGCTGCGGCTCTCCGAGGCGAAGGCCCGCCCGACCGGAACCGTGGTCGACGCCTGCACGGTGACCTGCGCCGTCCCGTTCGTCGCGGCCACGGGCACGTCGAAGAACAGCCGGCTGCCGTCCTTCGCCGCCGTGACCGGCTTGCCGGCCCGGTCGACGATGCGGACGCCGTCGGCGGCCGCGTCCGCGGGCGGGGCGACGGTCACGGCGCGCGCGTTGGTGTGCACCGTGACCGGTCCGAGGAGCGCGCCGGGGCGGCCGGAGACCGCGGGCGGGTCCAGGGTCAGCGAGGCCTGCGGCTCCGCGGCGCCCCGGGCGTTCCTCTCCAGGTAGTCGGCGAGCCGCTCGGCCTGCGGGTCGACGGCGTCGACGTCGGCGCCGTCCGAGTAGCGCCAGATGGCCACCTGGGTGCCGGCCGCGGCGTCCTGCTCGGAGAGGCCGCGGACCCCGGCCCGCCGGGCGAGCGCCGCGAGGTCGTTGACCTGGGGGTAGGAGTTCTGCAGGATCCAGCGGATCCTGCCGGCGTCCTTGTTGGCACCCAGCGAGGTGCCGCTCCAGGGCGTCTCGTGGTACCTGGCGTCGCGCTGGGTGGGGTTGTGGATGTCCACGCAGTAGGTCTGCAGGGTGCCGCCGCCGTCCACCGCCATCTCGAACAGGCCCGCCGACACCCGCTGGTCGCCGTCTTCCTGGTGGATCACGGCGTCGCCGTAGGTCCTCAGGCCGCCTATGGTCGCCGTCGCCCCGCCCTGGGTCTGCGGGGCCGCGTCGGCGGCCGCCGCGCCGGCGCCGGCGAGCACTCCGGCGGCCGCGAGGCCGGACACCAGCGTCACGGCGGCGAGCCGGACGGCCCCCCGCCCCGGCGCGGGGCGGGTGGACCTTCCCGAGGACCGGGCGAACCCGGAGAACGCAGCAAGCACAGAATTCCCCTTCGAGCAGGACCCCTTGAACGTGGGGGAGCGGTCCCACCAGCGCAATCAGCAACCCCTGAGGGCACGCCCGGCATCCTATGGATCAGGCGCACCACGCTTCCCGGTGAGATCGTCCGATCAGTGATCCGATCCGCAATCGTTATCGCCATGGCTCCACCTGAGCAGGGCTTATCGACAAATACACCGCAGTGTCGACCCGGCCGTCCGCGGCACGGCGCCGACAGGCCGCACGTCGATCGCCGTACGAGTCAGGCGGGTTGTGGCTGACGTCACGTCACCGACGCCGCTGCGGCCAGCTCTTGTGGCGCCGCCTCGGCGTCGTCCGCCGGTGCCGGTGTCTCCCAGTCGGGTTCCGGGCGCGGCGCCGCGGGTGGCGCCTCCGGTTTCGCCGCGCGCCGGAACACCGCCGTGCCCCGCGAGAGGTCATGGCCGATCGCCACGGCGTCGATGTCGGCGGAGGCCCGGCTCTGCTGCCCGTCGCGGATCTCCGTGCGCACCTTCAGGCGGCCCTGGACGACCACCGGATGCCCGACCTCGAGCGACGCGGCCACGTTCGCCGCGAGCTGCCTGTTGGCCCACACCGTGAAGAAGTTGGTGTGCCCGTCCGTCCAGGCGGCGCGCTCGCGGTCCCAGTAGCGCGAGGTCACCGCCAGCCGGAACCGCGCCGACGGCCCCGTACCCAGCTCCCGGTAGACCGGCGCCGTCGCCACGTTGCCCACCACACAGACCACTGTCTCGTTCATCGCGGGTTCCCTCCCTCTTCCGCCCCTGTGACCGGGCGGACACGGACACGCGTACGGGCCCGTCCCGTACGGCTGCGTCTGCGGCGCGGGCCGCGTACGTCTCCGTACGCCACCGCACGCCCCGCCGACCGCGACGTGGATGTGTCGCGATCGCTGCGGGACCAGACTGCCTCCGCCGGGCCGAGCCCGCCGGGCGCTGTGGACCACCACCGGCCTGTGGAAAAATCCGCCACCCGAACGGGTGACGCATCCTCCCGCCGGCAGACTTCACCCGGCCGTGACGCCGGCGCCTCACCCCACCCCGGCCGCCCTCCCCGCTCCCCCCTCAGCCAACGCCGGCCCCCGTCCGCGCGACCCGGCCGTACTGCTCCCGCACCTCCCGGTAGCGCAGCAGTTCCGCGGCCACCGGGTCCAGCACCCGCGCCCGGCCGCAGCCCGCGGCCGCCTCCCGCAGGCGGCGCTCGGCCTCATGTCCGTACCGCCGGGCCGGCCCCCGCGCCGCGATCCGGCAGCCCCACTCCACCAGCGGGCCACCGATGATGCCGGCCACCATCAGCAGCACCGGCACCCCCAGGTTGGGCGCCATGACGCCGACGATCTGCCCCGCCAGCCACAGCCCTCCGACCAGTTGCAGCAGGGTCATGCAGGCCTGGACCAGCACCGCCACCGGCCACCAGCCCGGCCGGGGCGGCCGCCCGGGCGGCATGCCGGCCTGCACCGTCAGGTCGTCCAGCGCCTCCGACAACCCCTGCGACCCCCGCACCGCCGCCTCGCGCACCGCCTGCGCCCACGGCGCCGGCAGCCCGGCCGACGCCCGGTCGGACACCGTGCGCACCGCCTGTTCGACGCGCTGGCGGGCCGTGGCCTCCTCGTCCGCCTGCGTACGCACCGGGATGCGCCCCGTCTGCGGTTCACCGCGGTCCTGGTACCAGCGCCACAGCCGCAGCCAGGGCGTGCCGCAGGCCCGGTTGGCGTTGCGCAGCCAGGCGCGTTCGGCCGCGTCGCCCGCCGCGGTGGCGCCGACCGCGTCGGCGAGCCGGGCGGCGAACTCGTCCCGCGCGTCCTCGCTGAGCCCGATGCGGCGGCCGGTGGCGTACACGGGCCGCAGCCGGGCCGCGGCGGCGTCCAGGTCGGCGGAGATACGGCGGGCCGCCGCACCGCGCTCGGCGACGAACTCGCCCAGCGCCTCCCTCAGGTCACCGACCCCGTCACCGGTCAGCGCGGACAGGGCGAGCACGGTGGCGCCCGGTTCGCCGAACTCCCCCAGGGCGACTCCGTCCTCGTCGAGCAGCCGCCGCAGATCGTCGAGAACCTGGTCGGCGGCCTCTCCGGGCAGCCGGTCGATCTGGTTGAGGACGATGAACATGATCTCCGCGTGACCGGCCATCGGCCGCAGATAGCGCTCGTGCAGCATGGCGTCGGCGTACTTCTCCGGGTCGACCACCCAGATCACCGCATCGACCAGCTTCAGGATCCGGTCCACCTGCTCGCGGTGCGCGACGGCCGCCGAGTCGTGGTCGGGCAGGTCGACCAGGACCAGCCCGCGCAGCTGCGCCTCGGCCTCGGGGCTCTGCAGCGGGCGCCGGCGCAGCCGTCCGGGAATGCCGAGCCGGTCGATGAGGGTGGCGGCGCCGTCGCTCCAGCTGCACGCGATGGGCGCGGCCGTCGTGGGACGCCGTACGCCGGTCTCCGAGATCGTCACCCCGGCGAGCGCGTTGAACAGCTGCGACTTGCCGCTGCCGGTGGCGCCGGCGATGGCGACGACCGTGTGCTGCCCGGAGAGCTTGCGGCGTGCCGCCGCCTCGTCGAGGACACGGCCCGCCTCGGCGAGGGTGCGGCTGTCGAGACGGGTGCGGGAGAGCCCGACGAGTTCCCGCAGGGCGTCCAGGCGGGAGCGCAGCGGGCCGTCGTACGCCAGCGGGACGGGCACGTGCGAGCCCTTGCCCCGGGTCTCCGCGGCGGAGGTCCGCTCGGCGGCGGCCAGTCCGGCGGCGGTGTTCTCCGTCACCCGCCGGGCGATGAGGCCGTCGTCCCAGACCTCGGAGGAGTCGGCGGCGGCCGGTTCGTCCTCCTTGGGACGGGCCTGCGTCGCCTTCCCGGTGGCGGGGTCGTCCGTGCGGCGGGTGCCGGGCCCCTCGCCGGGGTCGTCGTTCCTCGGGCGGGCGTCCGGCGCCTTGCCGGGGTCGTCGCCCTTGGGGCGCTCGGGCTGCCCGGCGAGGAGGGGCTCACGGTCCTTCACCGCTACGGCCGCGGTGCCGGTGCCGCCCGTACTGCCGGTGCCGCTGCCGCTGCCAGTGCCGCTGCCGCTGCCGCTTCCCGTTGCGTTCCCGTTCACCTTCACGGTCGCGTTCACGGCTCCCTCCGCGTCGGCGCCTGTATCGGCCTCCACGTCCGCGTCCGCGTTGTCGTCCGCGTCCCCGTGCACGTCGGCGTCCGCGTCCCGGTTCACGTCCGCGTCCGCGTCCGCGACCGGGGGCGCGTCGGGTACGCGCGCGTGCCGCTCACCGCTCGTCTCGGTCCTGTCCGCGCCGCCTTCTGCGTCGTCGCGGCTGGTGCTGCCGTGAGTGAGGGGACCGAGGTGACCGCTGTCGCCGCTGTCGCCCTCGTCGTGGCCCTTGCCCTGTGCCATGGCCCTTCCCCTGCCCTCGGCGCCGCCGCTGCGCGGGATGGCCCGCACGGGGACGCCGTTCGTGCCGCGCCCGGCCTCGTTCCGGCCGTCTCTGTGGTCCATGGGCGCGTCGTGGTCCGTGCGGTCGATGTGGTCCGTGTGGTCCTGGTCAGTGACGGCGGTCACCGGTCACCTCTCCTTCTGCAGTACGGACAGCGCGGCGATGAGTTCGGCCTGTTGCTCGGGGTGGACGTCGAGGGCGTCGAGCGGGGCGAGGCGGCGTTCGCGCTCGCTGTGCATGACGCGGTCCAGGTGCTCGCCGAGCAGCCGCCCGGCGCGGTCGCGCAGCCGCAGCGCGCCGTGGGCACCGATCCGCCCGGCGAGTCCCTCACCCGCGGTCCGCGCGCGCCGCCCGCCCAGCAGCGCGGTGGCGACCAGGGCGGCGATGACCTCGGGGTCGGGCGCGGAGTTGCGCTCCAGGTCGCGCACCTCGTCCTCGGCGTACTCCTCCAGCTCGCGCCGCCAGCGCCGTACCGCGAGCCCGATGCGGTGTTCGGCGCTCTCCAGGGACGGGTCCCGGCCGTTGAGCCCCGGTGCGTCCGCGGCGGGCTCGCGCCGCCAGGCCTCGTCGACCCGCTCGTCGGCGGCCGTCACCGCGCACAGCAGCAGCGCGGCCAGGCTCTCCGCGAGCGCGTCGAGCAGCTCGCCGGCGGTGCAGTCGAGGGGAAACGCCCGCCAGCGCTTCAGGGCGTCCCCGGCGAGTACGGCCCCGCCCTGCAGACGTACGCGCACGCGTGCGTGCTCACCGTCGTACGCGCTGTCGACGGCGGAGGTGAGCCGCAGTGCGGCCGCGTACTGGGCGGCGGCGGCTGCGGCCAGCTCGGGCATCCGCGACTTGAGGGAGTCGAGGACGCCGTACGCGGTGCGCGCCATGATGTGCTGGCGCGCCGAGGTGTCCTGCGCCTGCTGGGCGAGCCAGGCGCGCAGGGGGGCCACGGCGGTGGCGGGCAGCAGGCCGCCGCCCCAGGCCGACTCGGGCAGCTCGGGCACGGTGAAACGGGGTACGTCACCGAGCCCGGCCTTGGTGAGGAGGGCACCGTACTGGCGCGAGACCTCGGAGACCACCTGGTGCGGCACCCGGTCGAGGACGGTCACCAGGGTGGCGTCGTACTCCTTGGCGGTGCGCAGCAGGTGCCACGGCACGGCGTCGGCGTAGCGAGCGGCCGTGGTCACCATCACCCAGATGTCGGCGGCGCAGATCAGTTCCGCGGCCAGGACACGGTTGCCGGCGATCAGGGAGTCGACGTCCGGGGCGTCGAGGAGGGCGAGGCCGCGCGGCAGGCTGTCCGCGGTCTCGACGCGCAGCACGCGCTCCGTATGGTCGCCGGGCAGGAGGGGGTCGTCCGCCGGATCTCGGTGGGGCGTCCACACGCGTGTGAGGTCGGGCAGGACGCGCATCCCGCTGAACCAGTGATGGTCCTCCGGGTTGCACACCAGCACCGGGGTTCGCGTCGTCGGCCGCAGTACGCCCGCCTCGCTCACCCGGCGTCCGACCAGCGAGTTCACGAGCGTCGACTTCCCGGCGCCCGTCGATCCGCCCACGACAGCCAGCAAGGGTGCTTCGGGCTCTCGTAGTCGCGGTACCAGATAGTCGTCGAGCTGTGCGAGGAGTTCGTCGCGGTTGGCACGCGCGCGTGGAGCCCCGGCCAGGGGCAGCGGGAAGCGTGCGGCGGCGACACGGTCGCGCAGCGCGGAGAGTGTGTCGAGCAGCTGAGGCCGTACGTCCAAGGTCACCACATGCGAAGAATGCCCAATTTTAGGGGAATTCTGAAGCATATAGACATGTCTGCGTGCCGACAGGACACAACGGGCGGAAGGGATGACCGGGACGCGGGCGCAGTCCAGGCATAACGAGTGCACAACACCCGGTGCGCGGAGCGCCAAAAGCGGTGCGCGATTCGTACCCGCCTGCGATTATCAGGACCGCTTCACCGAACCTCCACATCGAGCCACGGAGGCGAAGCAACAGGGTCAAGGATGCGGGAGCCCTATCCTTGTCCCCGGCAGCGTCACCGTCCGGCCCACACCCGGGCACCACGAACGAGGCCACCACACCGGCCCCCGTAGCTCAGTGGATAGAGCAGGCGCCTTCTAAGCGCTTGGCCGCAGGTTCGAGTCCTGCCGGGGGCGCCCGTCTCCGCCTTCCCTATGGGAGGGCATTTTTGCTGGTCACACACGATGTCATTCGACACAGGTCAGCCCCGGACGTCCTCCTGATGATCAAGGGCGGACTCCGGGGCTGTCCGGCTGTCGCCGGGCTTTCGCGGGTGGCCGTGTCGCATACGTGTCGGGGTTCTCGGGGAGAAACCTCAGCCTGCGTCAACTGGCTCGGGAAGATCTCCGGCGGCCTCCAGCGCCCATTTCAGGTCAGGCAGCCGGCGTCCGGGGTGGCGCCGGGTCAGCAGGCGTCGTACTTCCAGGCACCGCCCTCCACTGTCCACGGCTGTCCCCGCTGATCGAACTTCGGCAGGCCCTTCACCTCGTACGAGACGCGGCCCGTGGCCCCTGAGACGGTGGCGTGCACGTCCGTCGCCGGATGGTCGGGCCCGTAGTCCTTCGTCGCCTGCTCCACGGTGGCCGCGTATGCGGCCGGGTCTGCCTTGGCGCGACAGCGCTTCGACAGGAAGGCGTACGCCCCCTTCCCCTCCCCTGCGAAGTAGAGGTTCACGTACGTGTCCGTGACGCGCTCCAGTTCGACGGCGCCGGGCGGCGTCGGGGTGGTGGTCGGCGTCTCGGCGGCCGCGACGGGACTCCTGTCCGGGGTGCCGGCTTTGTCGTCGCTGGACGAGGTGCAGGCGGCGAGGGCGGCGAGCAGGGCGAAGGTGAGTGTGACGGTGGCGCGGGTACGCATGTGTCCCCCATGAACGGTGTGCCGGAGGGGGCATGGTGCCACGGCGGGCATGGTCGGGGCCCGCCCGGGGGAATGCGGCAGGGGCCGTGGGGACCAGCCTGCTAACGCTGTCTCAGAAGCGGTGCGGTGCGCTCACCTCGCCCGCGCCGGCGTGGAACCAGCCGGGCGAACGACCGCGGATCCGCCGCCCTGTGGGGCCACTCGTACGCCGTCGGACGTTTGACCTCTTCGGAACGCGAGCCCGAACATGGCGCGCATGAGCAGAGATTGCGAAGTCATCGTCATCGCCTTCGGGGCCCGGGAGGTGATGGAGCCTCTTACTCGGCCCGACGAGCATCGCGAGTGGCACCAGTGCTTCGAGCCCATCCCTGGCATGGATGCGTGGGCCATCGACTTCTGGCGACGCAACTGGACAGGACTGCTGCCTCACTTGGAGAAGATGCCCTGGCCGTTCCCGACCTCCGTGCAGGTTCTGCTCCGGGACCAGGACGACGACTGCTTCGGGCTCTGGATGCTGCATGAGGGCAGGCTGGAGGAGGTTCCGCTCCCCTGCACGGTCCGGGAGGCCAATGATGCGGCCCCCCTGGGTTCGATGCTCACCCGTACCGACCGGGAAGGGTGCCCCAGGTAGAGGACCAGCCGGCGTCCACAGGTCCTCCGCAGCAGTGAGACGTACTGGTACCGGTGCGCCCGTTGGGACAAGCTGCCGCGTATGGACTGGATGCCGCTGCTCTCGACGCTGACCGGTGCCGTCATCGGTGTCACGGCCACGTTGGTCGCCGATCGCGACCGGTGGCGGCGGGAGGAGGCCAGGCACGCGCTGGAGGTACGGCGCGAGGTGTACACGGAGTTCGTGTCCGCGCTCAAAGCGGCGGGAGAGGAGATGCGGGCCGTCGCCCTGGGCGATCACCTGTCCGAGTCGGCGCGTGACGCGGCCGTGCGGGAGGCTGTCCGTGGCACCGGTCTCTACACAGCCAGTGAACGCCTCTGGCTGGTGGGCCCGCCGGAGGTCGTGGCGGCGGGCAACGAGGCGTTTCACGGCATGCGCGCGATACGCGACGCCTACGCCCGGGGAGTGGCGGTCGGCTCGGCGGAGGAAGCGCCCCTGATAGTGAGGCGTCGCACGGCCATGGCCCGGATGCGTCGTGTCATGCGCGAGGACCTGGGCTTCGGGCACCTCGGGATCGAGTGATCGTCACCGGACTCGGACCCGGACCCGGACCCGGAGCGCCGGACCCGGACCCGGAGCGGAGGAAGGACAGGCTCGGCCGAGCAGTAGCGGAGAGCAGGCTTCGGGAACCACACCGACGCCGTGCCGTGCCGTGCTGTGCCGTGCCGTGCCGCGTGATCCCCGGGGCGCCGGGAATTGCCCGACCGCCCCCGCTGACCTGCCGGTACAGTCACCGCTCGGAAGCGACCGAGGACAGCCGGGGACAGCCGGGAGCCCCGGAGAGCGCCGGGGAGCGCCGGGGGCGACCGGGTCGGCCGGGGAACGGAGAGGTGTATGCGACTGCGCTGCGCGGTGCTCGACGACTTGCAGGGTGTGGCGACCGAGTTGGCCGACTGGTCGGCTGTGGACGGGGAGGTGGAGGTCGTCGCGCTCCGGGAGCACATCGCCGGGGAGGACGCTCTCGCCGCCGCCCTCGCCGGGTTCGACATCGTCATGACCCTGCGCGAGCGCGTCCCCTTCCCCGCCTCGCTGCTCGCCCGCCTGCCCCGGCTGCGACTGCTGGTCGCCACCGGGATGCGCAACAGCGTCATCGACTACGCCGCCGCCGAGGCGCAGGGGATCACCGTGTGCGGCACGGAGAGTTCGCCGTACCCTCCGGTCGAGCTGACCTGGGCGCTGCTGCTGGGCCTGGCCCGGGGCATCGTCGAGGAGAGCACCGCCCTGCGCTCGGGCGGCCCGTGGCAGTCCACCGTGGGCGCCGACCTGCACGGCCGCCGGCTGGGGCTGCTCGGGCTCGGCAAGATCGGCGGCCGGGTCGCCCAGGTGGGGCTCGCCTTCGGCATGCGGGTGAGCGCCTGGAGCCGCAACCTCACCGCGGAGCGTGCCCAGGAGGTGGGCGTCGAGGCGGCGTCCAGCAAGGAGGAGCTGCTGGCCACCAGCGACTTCGTCTCCGTGCACCTGGCCCTCGGCGACCGCACCCGCGGCCTGGTCGGCGCCGCCGAACTGGCCCTGATGAAGCCGACCGCCTACCTCGTCAACACCTCCCGCGCGGCCATCGTCGACCAGGACGCCCTGCTGGCCGCGCTCCACGAGGGCCGCATCGCGGGCGCGGGCGTCGACGTCTTCGACGTCGAGCCGCTTCCCGCCGGCCACCCGATGCGCAGCGCGCCCCGCCTCCTCGCCACCCCTCACCTCGGATACGTGTCGCGGGCCACCTACGCGACGTACTACGGCCAGGCGGTGGAGGACATCCGTGCCTACCTGGACGGTTCCCCGGTCCGGCGACTGCCCTGACGCCGGCGTCCGGGGCTCCCCCGGCACCCGGGTCCGGCGGCTGCCGCGGCGTGCCGGACCTGCCGCGATGAAAGAGTGATCCCCCCGTGCTCACCGTGACCAGCCCACCGCACCGGCGTTGAACGGGAAGTGCGGCGGCTGGTCCTGCCGTCGCGCTCCTCGAGCAACGAAGGAGAACGTGATGTCTCGCATCGCGAAGGCAGCCGCCATCGCTGTCGGCACGGGTGCCGTGGTGATGAGCGGAGCCGGCCTGGCCATGGCCGACGCGGACGCGCACGGCGCGGCCGTCGGCTCGCCCGGCGTGCTGTCCGGCAACGTGATCCAGGTGCCGGTCCACGTGCCGGTCAACCTGTGCGGAAACACCGTGAACGTGATCGGCGCGCTGAACCCCGCCTTCGGCAACACCTGCATCAACGACGGCGGGCACGACAAGGACGGCGGCTACGGGAACTGATCCCTGCGCCATCCCCACGGCAGAGCCCCGGCACCCTGAGCGCCGGGGCTCTGCCCGTGTCCGTCCGTCACCGGTGCCTCCGTCAGGCGTACCGGTAGACGTGGCCGACGTCCTCCAGCTCGTCCGGGGTCACGTCCCACGGCGGCAGCCGCTGGTGCCGGGCGACGATCCGGTCGTGCTGGGCGCTGCCCCGCCCCGGCGGGCTCGCCGGCAGGTAGCGGTGGCTGCGGTGGCGCTGCTGCCAGCGGTACCACTGGAGGTCGAGGAAGGCGTGGTGCAGCCAGAACACCGGGTCGTTGACGGAGGCCCCGCCGAGCATCGCCCCGCCGACCCAGCGGTGCACGCGGTTGTGGTTGTGCCAGGAGGCGCTGCCCCGGCCGGTCCCCCAGCCCTCCAGCTTGTTGCGGAAGCCCCGGGTGACGGTCGAGTCCCACGGTGAGACGTCGTAGACGGGGTCGGACAGGGCCCACTCGAGTTCGCTGCGGGTGGGCAGCTGGATCGGTGAGCGGGAGCGGCCCAGGTCCCGGGTGAGGAACTCGCCGTCCGTGATGCCCTCGGTGAGGGTCCAGCGGCCCTCGCCGAAGGCGAACGGCCCGGTGGTCACCTGCCGGTCACCGGGTCGCCCGGTGCCGCCGAGCAGGTCCCGCGTCCACGGCACGGACGTCTTCGAACGGTCCCGCGTCCAGTCCCAGTACGGCACGGTCACCGACGGGTCCACGCGGCGCAGCGCCCCCTCCAGCTCCAGCAGGAACCTGCGGTGCCAGGGCAGGAAGGAGGGCGCCATGTGGGCCGTACGCAGGCCGGTCTCGCCGTCGGCGGTGTAGTGGTCGATGTGCATCCGCACGAACTCGTCGTACCGGCCCCGCTTCTTGACCTCCAGCAGCGCGTCGACGAAGCGGCGCCGCTCGCTGCGGGTGAGGGTGCTGACGTCCTTACGCACGTACGCCATGCCGGCCCCCCGTCTCCCCCGCACCCGCCATGGACCCGGCCGGCGGCAGGTGCCCGGTGTGGGGCGCGTGGCCGGCGGGTCCGGGGTCCTCGCGCAGCCGGCGGCCGGGGCCGATCTCGTCGACGGCGGCGCGGGCCGCCGCCAGCGGGGTGGGGTACGAGCTGTAGTGGTCGACCATGCTGAACCAGCTGCCGTCGGCCCGCCGCATCAGGTGCAGCGGGCGGCCGTCCACGGTGACCTGCCAGTGGTCGCCGCCGGTGGCGCCGCGCGCGGTGGCGACCGGCGAGCCCTGGATACGGCGGCCCCGGTAGGTCTCGTCGAAGGAGGCGCCCGCCGCGGTCCCCGCCAGGGCGCCTGCCGGGCGCGGGTGCGCGGGGCGGGAGGCGGCCACGACGGGGGCCAGGGCCAGCACGGTCAGGGCGGCGAACAGCCCCCGCGACACGTCCCGCCGACCGAGCCCGGCCGCTCTCGCCGCCCCGGATCTCCCCCACCGCGCCGCCTCCGCTTCCGTTCCCGCTGTCACGCCACCGATACCGACGGCCATCGCTCACTCCTCGTCCGGGATGGGTTGTCCGCATCCGTAACCGTCCGGCGGCGCACTCGGTCACCGTCGGACGACCGTCGAGGTGACGGCGGTGCGCGCGCGTGGCCCGCAACGGGTCGCGAGTCGGCGGTCTTCGCGGACACGACGAGGGAAGCGGCCTCGAACACGCCGGGAGCCGGCGCCGCGGTGTGCGGTACCGGCCCTCGGGCGGGGATCCGGACGCCGGCCCGGCCGGGCGTGGGCGCCGTGGCCGCGGACGTCAGCTCCGCACGGGGAGGCCGCCGAGCAGCGGGTTGTGCTGGTTGAGGGTGGTGGTCGCACCCTTGACCGTGCTGAGGGCGGAGGCCTTGTTCTCCGTGTCGAGCGCGTTCGACTGGTGTTGCAGGGGCATCAGGTCGCCCACGTTGAGGTGGCCCTCGGAGAGCGTGTTCGCGGCGCCGTTGAGGCTGGTGGGCGTGAGGTCGGCGGTGCCGTGAGCGGCGGCGAACGCGGGCGCGGTGACGCCGGCGAGAGCCACGGCACCGGCAACGACAGCGGCGGCCTTCAGGGGCTTCATCGTGTTCCTTTCTTCGGCAACTCGCGTCACCGCAGGGATTGCTGACGCCCTGCTCAACGAGATCCGGGCGAACCGGAAACCCCGGTCGCAGAAGACATATGAGATCCCGGACGGCTGGGTCACGTCACCTTCGCCCACGCCGCCCCGGTCACGCCGTCGGCACGGTGGCCGTGGCCAGGGCGCTGTCGAGCGCGCTGGAGGTGATCCGGTCGATCAGGTCGGTGACGGCATCGCTGAAGGAAGTGAGCGCCTGGTCGGTGCTGCCGGAGGTGAGGGATGCGATGAGGTCGTCGATGGCCTGATCGAGCGCGGTGAGCAGATCCGAGAGCGGGTCACGGGCCGGCAGCGCCCTGCTCGCCTGCCCCGTCCGACTCGCCTTGCCGTCCTGAGCGCCCTTCGCGAGCGCGACCACGGAGGCGGCGGAGGCCACGGAGGCCGCCGAAGCAGCCGAGCCCGGGGCGGCCGCGGGGGCCGGGATCGAGGCGTCGAGCTTCGCGGTGGCGTCCGTCACGAACTGGAGGAGCTGCCGCGCCCGCTCGGGGCTGAGCTGACCGCGGTTCAGGGCCTCACCGATCGCGTCGACCACCGCGTCCAGGTCTCCCACGACCGTGGCCCGGAATGCCCGGGCGGTCCGCGTGTCCGTGCCGGGAACGCGGGCGGAGGAGACCGCGTGGACGCGCTCCCGGGCCGGGCCGGCGGTGGCGGAAGCGGCGGGGCCGGTGACGGCGACCAGGAGACCGGCGCAGAGAGCGGTGGACGCGACACGCCGTGCGGGCAGACCGGGCATGGGAGTTCCTTTCGACGATCGGCTGAGCTTGAGCCCACCGTCGGATCACCGGTCACCCCGTGCAACCGCGCGGAGGCCGCAGGTGACCACAGACCTACCCCATCCGCGCCAATCGTGCCTGATGAGCGGCCCAGCGGGACGCACGCGTCCGGCGCGCGGGGGTCCCGGCCGTTCGGGGCACGGCACACGACCGGCCGCCCGCCCGCGGGGAAACCGCGGCCGGGCGGCCGGTCGGAAAAACGCCTTCCGCGTCAGTCGTTGACGCAGGTGTTGGCGAACGCCGGGTTCAGCAGCCCGATGACGTCGACGGTGTTGCCGCAGACGTTGACCGGCACGTGGACGGGAACCTGAATGACGTTGCCCGACACGACACCCGGCGACTTGGCGGCGACGCCGTGCGCGTCACTGTCGGCGGCGGCCAGACCGGCGCCACCGGCGACGGCCGCGACGGCGGCAGAGGTCAGGACCAGGCCCTTCGCGATACGCGACATGGAGAAGTGCTCCTTGAAATCGACACAGACATGCGGGCGGGATGCCCGGTGCTGTGTCAACGCGGCGGTGGCCCCGCGGGTTGTGCCGCCAATGGGGTGAATGCCGCCGGAGACCGCCTTCACCCTTCCGACACACGTGCCCGATATATCCAAATTGATGCGCAAAATAGCTAGAGTGCGAGCCTTGTAAGGCTCCCGTACAGCCGGCCGGCCGAGTGCGCTCCCGCCGCCTCCGCCCACGGCAGACCCCGAAGGACATCCGGTCATGCGCCACCCCCTGCCCTCACCGCGCCACCCGGCGCCGGGTGCCCGCACCCGCTGCGCGCCACCCTTCCCCGGTGGTGCGCGGGCCGCCGCGGCCCCCGCCCCGCAGGCGGCCCGGCGGGTGCCGAAGCCCGCCGGCGCGCCGGACGAGGGGCCGGAACCGGCCGATCCCGGCACGGGTCCACGGCGAGGTGGTGACCAGCCGGCCCGCCGGCTCGTTGCCCACCGGGACACGGCGCGGACCGGCGCACGTTCCGTCGCTGCCGACGCACAGGAGTGAAGCCGGTCCGGGCCGCGGTACCGAGCGCCCCCCTTGAGCGAGGAAGCCCGCGCATGCACCAGTCACCCCCCGTCCCCCGGACGCGGGTCCTGCACCTCGCCCAGCCCGTCGACGGCGGTGTGGCCAGGGTGGTCATGGATCTGGCGCGGGCCCAGCTCGGCGCGGGACTGCACGTCACGGCCGCCTGTCCCGGCGGTGAACTGGCCGCCGGACTCACCCGGCTGGGCGCCGACGTACGGCCGTGGCGGGCCGGCCGGTCACCGGGTCCGGGCCTCGCCGGAGAGGTGCGGCGGCTCGTTCACCTGATCGACGAGGTACGGCCCGAACTGGTGCACGCCCACAGCGCGAAGGCCGGTCTGGCCGCGCGTCTGGCCGTGCGCGGGCGCATTCCGACGGTGTACCAGCCGCACGCCTGGTCGTTCGAGGCGGTCGGCGGCGTCACCGGGGCGCTCGCGCTGCGGTGGGAGCGCTGGGGCGCGCGGTGGGCCGCCCGGGTGGTCTGCGTCAGCGACGCGGAACGGGCGACCGGCGAGCGCGCCGGGGTGCGGGCCGCTGTCACCGTCGTCCCCAACGGCATCGACCCCCGGCGGTTCGCCCCCGTCCCCGTCCCCGCCGCCCGGGCCGCCCTGGGCATCGGCCCGGCTGTACCGCTGGTGGTGTGCGTCGGACGGCTGTGCCGGCAGAAGGGGCAGGACGTGCTGCTGTGCGCCTGGGACGACGTCCTGGCCGCGGTGCCCGACGCCCGGCTGGTGCTGGTCGGCGACGGCCCCGACCGCGAGGCGCTGCGCCGGCGGGCCCCCGCGTCCGTGCTGTTCGCGGGTGCCGTCACCGACGCCGCGCCCTGGTACCGGGCGGCCGACCTGGTGGTGCTGCCCTCGCGCTGGGAGGGCATGGCGCTGGCGCCGCTGGAGGCGATGTCCTGCGGCCGGCCGGTGGTGCTCACCGACGTCGACGGCGCCCGCGAGAGCCTGCCGCCCGGCCTCGCCGCGCACTGCCTGGTCCCGCCGGAGAACCCGGCGGCGCTGGCCCGGGCCGTCACCGGGCTGCTGCTCGACACGCCGCTGCGCGCCCGCCTCGGCGGCCAGGGGCGCCGGCACGTCCTGTCCACGCACGACGTGCGGCACACCGCCCAGGCGGTCGCGGACCTCTACCGCGAACTCCTCGGTGCGCGAGCGTCCGTGCCCTCCGAGAACAGGGAGTTCCCTCACTCGTGACTGCGGAAAGCACCGTTCCCTCCCCCGGCGCGCGACCACGGGGCCACGGCTCGCCCGTCTCGGTCCTGCCGCCGCGCACTCCCGGCGGTGTCCGGTTCCCGATGCGGCGGCCGCCCGTGCGGCCCGCCTCGCCGGTGCCGCTGCTCACCGCCGACCTGATCGCCGCGCTGCTGGGCACGGTGGCGCTGGGCGCGGACGCGCGCCACCCGCTGGTGGTGGCCGTCCTGGTGTCCGGCGCGCTGCTGCTGCGCCCGCGCTCCGCGCGGCCCGTGCCCGGCGTGCTCGACGAACTGCCCCTGCTGTGCGGCCGCATCGCGGTGGCCTGGCTGGGTCTGGCCGCGCTGCTGGCCGCCTGGGACCCCGACCGCGCGCTCGGCGCCCGCACCCTGCTGCTGGGCTGGGCACTGCACTCGGCGGCGGCCTGCGCCACCCGCGGCGCCGTACGCCGGCACCGAAGGCTGGCGCTGCTGCGCCGCCCGAGCGCCGCCCTCGTCATCGGCCCCGCGGCGACGGCCCAGCGGGTCGCGGCCGCGGTCCTCAGACATCCGGGCTGCGGGGTACGGCCGGTCGGGATCGTGGCCGGGCACCCGGAGGACACCGGCGGACTGCCCGTCCTGACCACGCACGAGCAGGTCGAACGGGCGCTCATCCAGAACGGGGTGCGGGCCGTGCTGACCGTGGACCCGGCCGTGCGCACCGAACAGGGCCCGCTGCTGCGGGAGCTGGCCGAGGCGGGCTGCGTGGTGTGGGAGGTCGACGCGGACGGGCCGGCGTACGAGGTGCGCGAGCAGCTCGCCGGGTTCTCCTGCCGGCGGCTGGAGACGGGCTCGCCGCGGCCCGGTGGCGCGGCCAAGCGGGCGCTGGACGTGGTGGTGTCCGGGGCGCTGCTGGCGCTGGCCGGCCCGCTGCTGCTGGTGTGCGCGGCGGTGCTCCGCCTCACCGGCGGACCCGGGGTGGTGTTCCGGCAGGAGCGCATCGGCAAGGACGGGCAGCCCTTCACGCTGCTGAAGCTGCGGACGCACCGCCCGGTCGACGAGCACGAGGCGGCCACCCGCTGGAGCGTCGCCGGGGAACGCCGCATGAGCCCCTTCTGCCGCTTCCTGCGGCAGACCTCGCTGGATGAACTGCTCCAGCTGTGGAACGTCTTCCGGGGCGACATGAGCCTGGTCGGTCCGCGCCCCGAACGGCCCTACTTCGTCACCCAGTTCAGCCAGACCTACCCCGGTTACGCGGCCCGCCACCGGGTGCCGACCGGGATCACCGGGCTCGCCCAGATCCACGGGCTGCGCGGCGACACCTCCATCGAGGACCGGGCCCGCTTCGACAACGCCTACATCGACAACTGGTCGCTGTGGCAGGACGTCTGCATCCTGCTGCGTACCGCGGCCGCGGTCGTACGTCCCACGGGGAGCTGACGGATGAACCCGGCCTCACCGCCGCGCTGTCCGCCGCGGCCGTCCCCGGTGCTGCCGGTGGCCGCCGTGCTCGCCCTGCTGGCGCTGCCGCTGCCGTCCGGCGGTGACGGCGGGGCCGGACCGGCGGACGCCCTGTCCGCGCTGGTCGTCGGCTACTGCGCGGTGCGGCTGCTGCGCGGGCGGCGGCGCCCGCTGTCCGCGCGGGCCGCCGTGATCCTCGGGCTGCCCGTGCTGGGCACGGCCGTCGCCGCGATGGGCGCCGTGGCGCCGGGCGAGGGGCTCACCGGGCTCGGCCGCTACCTCCAGGTCTTCGTGCTGGTCCCGGCCGCCGTGGTGCTGCTGGTCCGCGGCCGGGGCGACTTCCGGCTGCTGGCCTGGGCGCTGGTGGGCCTGGCCGGCTGGCAGGGCGCGCTCGGCGTGCACCAGTACGTCACCGGGACCGGCGCCTCCTACCAGGGCGAGGACATCCGCGCGGTCGGCACCTTCGGGGCGCAGGACGTGATGGGCATGGCGACGGTGGTGTCGTTCGGTCTGGTGTGCGCGGTCGGCCTGGCGCTCGGCCGGTCCGCGCCGCGCCCGCGGGCGGTGGCGGCCGCCTGCGCCCTCGGTCTGCTCCTGCCGCTGGCGCTGTCGTTCAGCCGGGGCGCCTGGATCGCGACCGCCGTGACCGTCACCGTGCAGCTGGCGCTGTCCGGACCGCGCCGGGCCCTGCGGGTGGCGGCGGCCGCGGTGGCGGCCGGGGTGGTGCTGGTCGGCGGTCTCGGGGTGGGTACGGCGATGCTCCAGGAGCGGATCAGCAGCATCACCCAGGTCAGCGACGCCCCCGACCGGTCGGTGACCGACCGGTACACCATGTGGGCGGCGGCGACCGGCATGTGGCGCGAACACCCGCTCACCGGGGTCGGGCTGAAGGGCTTCCCCGAGTACCGGGACGGACACGCCTCGCTCGCGCTGTCCTCGGGCAGCGACACGGGGGGCGCGGGCTCGGCCTTCCGCAGGCAGCCGCTGCTGTCCCCGCACAACATGTACCTGCTGGTGCTCGGCGAGCAGGGCCTCATCGGCCTGCTCGCCCTCGCGGGCAGCTGGCTGGCGCTGCTGTTGTGCGCGCTGCGGGGACTGTGGCTGGCCCGGCGGTCGGGGCACGGCACGGACTGCGCCCTCGCCGCCTGCGGGCTGCTCGTCTGGCAGCTGGTCGACTTCGCCTACGCCGACATCGGCGGTCCGTCCACCGTGCTGACCGCCGTCGTCCTCGGGCTGGCCGCCTGGTGGTCGCTGGCGGACGGCACCGGGCCCGAGGGCGCGGGCACGGTGTCGCTCCGCACCGGCGCCGCCCACGGAAGCAGGGAGGCCACCGCCCCATGCCGATGACACCGTCCCGCAGCCCGCTCGGCCCCCGGCCGGGGGGCGACGACCCGGCACCGGCCTCGGCCTCTGTGCCGGGACCCCCGCCCGGACCCGCGCCGCTGCCCGTGCCCGCGCCGTCACCGGCGGCCGAACCGCTGCCGGCCCCGGTCACCGCCGCGGTCCCGGTGACCGGCGCCCCCGCGCCCGTACGCGCGGCGGACACACCGCCGGCAGCCGTGCCTCCGGCAGAGGCACCCCCGCCCGACGGAAGGGGTGCCGGGCAGGCTCAACCCGGGAGCCGGATCCTGGCGAAGGCGGCCCTGGTCACCGCCGCCCTGTCGATCGCGGGGTCGGTGCTCGGTCTGCTGCGGGACCAGTCGCTGGCCCGGCTGTTCGGGGCCGGACGGGACACCGACGCCTTCCTGGTGGCCTGGACCGTCCCGGAGTTCGCGGCCACGCTGCTGATCGAGGACGGGCTGGCCTTCGCCCTGATCCCGGCGTTCAGCGTGGCGCTGGCCCGCCGCGCCCGGGGTACCGGCGGCGACCCGGTCCGCGACCTGGTGGCGGGCACGCTGCCCCGGCTGGCGCTGGCGTTCGCGGCGGTGGGCGCGCTGCTGGCCGCGGGCGCCCCGCAGCTCGTCGGGGTCCTCGCACCCGGCCTCCCCGACCCCGCCCTCGCCGTCGGCTGCACCCGGCTCACCGCCACCTGCGTGCTGACCTTCGGGCTCGCCGGATACTGCAGCGCGGCGCTGCGGGCCCACCGCCGCTTCTTCGCCCCGGCGGCGATCTACGTCGCCTACAACGCCGGCATCATCGCGGCGATGCTCGCGTTCGGCGGCCGCCTGGGGGTGCGGTCGGCGGCGGTCGGCGTGGCGGCGGGCGGCTGTCTGATGGTCCTGGTCCAGGTGCCCTCGCTGCTGCGGCAGCTGCGGCGCCGGACGCCGGACCCGGCCGTGCGCAGCGCGCCCGGCGCGGCCCGGCCGATGGACGTTGCGCTGCTGGCCACCGTGCTGCTGTTCGCGCTGTGCCGCCAGTCCCAGGTGCTGATCGAACGGTTCCTCGCCTCGCGGCTGCCCGCCGGAGCCATCTCGCACCTGAACTACGCGCAGAAGGTGGCCCAGATCCCGATGACGCTGTCGATGATGGTGTGCACGGTCACCTTCCCGGTGGTGGCGCGGGCGCTGGCCGACGGCGACACCGAGCGGGCCCGCTCCCGGGTCGAGCGGGACCTGGTACTCGCCTCCGGTCTGGTGCTGCTCGGCGCCGCCGCGGTGCTGGCCTGCGCCCCGCAGCTCGTCGAACTCCTCTTCCAGCGGGGGGCGTTCACCGCGCGGGACACCTCGGCGACCGCGGCCGTGATGCGGGTCTACACGGTCGGTCTGCTCGGCCAGACGCTGACGGGCGTGTGCGTGCGCTCCTACTTCTCGGCGGCCCGCCCCACCTGGTACCCGGTGTGCGCCATGGCCGGCGGGATCGCCGTCACCTGGGGGATCGGTGTCTGGACGGTGGGCCCGTGGGGTGTCGCCGGCATCGCCGCCGCCAACGCCACCGGCATCACCGTCACCGCCGGGCTGCTCCTCGGCGGCATGGGGCCGCGCAGTGTGCCGGTCGGCGTCCGCCGGGTGCTCGGCGAGCTGAGCCGGCCGCTGGGGGCGGCCGTGGCCGCGGCGTCGGCCGGGGCGTTCGCCGCGAGCCGCCTCACGGCGCCGGCGGCGGGACTGGCCGCCGGGGGCTCGACGGTGACGGCCGTGTTCGTCCTGACCGGCTGGGCCCTGGACGCGCAGGGCTTCCGACCCGCACTCCGTTCCGTACGCACCCACACCCGAAGGCTCGCCCATGCCATCCACCGTTGAACCCGTCGAACCTCCCGCCCCCGCCCCGGCGCGGGCCGCCGGTTCCGTCCCCTGGGTGGCCATGTACCACTCGGTGGGCGACTGCTCCGACGACCCGTACCGCATCACCGTCACCCCCGAGCGGCTCGACCGGCAGCTGGGCTGGCTGCACGGCCGCGGGCTGCGGGGCGTGTCCGTCGCCCGGCTGCTGACCGCCCTCGCCCGGGGAGAGGGCCGGGACCTGGTGGGGCTCACCTTCGACGACGGGTACGCCGACTTCGTCGACAACGCGCTGCCGGTGCTGGCCCGCTGGGGCTGCGGCGCCACCCTGTTCGTGCTGCCCGGTCGGCTCGGCGGCCACAACACCTGGGATCCGTGCGGCCCGCGCAAGCCGCTGCTCACCGCCGACGGCATCCGGCGGGCCGCCGAGGCGGGCGTCGAGATCGGCTCGCACGGCCTGACCCACCTGGACCTGACCCGGGCGGACGACGCCACGTTGCACGCCGAGACCGCCGGCAGCCGGGCCCTGCTGGAGGAGCTGACCGGCGTCCGCGTCGACGGCTTCTGCTATCCCTACGGCACGCTCGACCGGCGCACCGTCGACGCCGTACGGGACGCCGGGTACGGCTACGCGTGCGCCATCGACCCCGGCCCGCTCGGCGGCGTCCACGCCCTGCCCCGGGTGCACGTCGGCCAGGACGACACCGCCGTACGGCTGTTCCTGAAGTACCGGCTGCACCGGCTGCGCCGCCGTCCCGTCGAGGGGCTGTGATGCGGGCGTTGCACGTCATCACCGGGCTCGGCGTGGGCGGCGCCGAGCAACAGCTGCGTCTGCTGCTGCGCCATCTGCCGGTCGACTGCGACGTGGTCACGCTGACCAACCCCGGTCCGGTCGCCGAGGGCCTGGCCGCCGACGGGGTGCGGGTCGTCCACCTCGGCATGCGGGGCAACCGCGACCTGACCGCGCTGCCCCGCCTGGTCCGGCTCGTCCGGCGCGGCCGCTACGACCTGGTGCACACCCACCTGTACCGGGCCTGTGTGTACGGCCGGGTCGCCGCCCGGCTGGCCGGGGTGCGGGCGGTCGTCGCCACGGAGCACTCCCTCGGCGACTCCCAGCTGGAGGGCCGCGCGCTGACGCCGGGGGTGCGCGCGCTGTACCTGGCCGGGGAGCGGCTGGGCCGGGCCACCGTGGCCGTCTCGCCCACGGTCGCCGAGCGGCTGCACCGCTGGGGTGTGCCCGGGCCGCGGGTGGCGGTGGTGCCCAACGGCATCGACCTGGTCCGCTTCCGCTTCGATCCGGAGCGACGGCTGCACACCCGGGCCCGGCTCGGGCTGCCCGCGGACGCGTTCGTGATCGGCGGCGTCGGCCGGCTCGCCCCCGGCAAGCGGTTCGACGTGCTGATCGACGCCCTGGCCGCACTGCCCGGGGACTGCCGGCTGCTGCTGGTCGGCGGCGGCGCCGAGGAGGGCGCCCTGCGCCGCACCGCGCACCGGGCCGGGGTGGCGGACCGGGTGCTCTTCACCGGGGAGTGCCCGTACACGGGCGACGGCGGGTCCGGACCGGACCTGCCGTCGCTGACGGCTGCCATGGACGTGCTCGCCTCGCCGTCGCCCGAGGAGGCCTTCGGCCTGGCGGTGGTGGAGGCGCTGGCCGCCGGGCTGCCCGTGCGCTACGCCTCCTGCCCGGCCGTCGAGGACCTGCCGGCCGCCGCCGCCCCGGACGCCCTGCGGGTCCGCGGCGGCGCCGGGGCCTACGCGGCGGCGCTCGCCGAGGTCCGGGCCGCCGGCCCCGGCGACCGCACGGCCGCGGAGGCCGCCCGCCGTTACTGCATCACCCGCAGTGCCGCCCAGCTGATGGACATCTACACGGCGGCACTGGCCCCACACGTCCCATCGTCCCGAGCCCCTCAGGGAGCCAGCCCGTCATGACCGAGAATCCCACCCGGCCCCACCGCCAGCCCCGCATCTCCCGCGTCCGTTCGCTGCCGCCCTGGTCGCTGGTGGCGGCCGGGGTCCTGGTGGGCGGGGCGCTGGGCGGCGCGTACGGGGGGCTGAAGGCGCCGACGTACACGGCCACCAGCTATGTCATCGCCGTGCCCACCGAGCGGTCCGACACCGCCTCGGCGCTCGGTTTCGCGCAGGCCTACGGCCGGGTCGCCACGCAGCTCGCGGTGCTCGGGGACGCGCAGGTGTGGGCGGGTGTGCCGGTGCGGACACTGCAGCGCGACGTGCGGACGGCGACCTCGCCGGACGCGCCGATGGTCGCCGTGTCGGCCACCTCCGACCGCCCGGCCCGGGCCGCGGACATGGCCAACGCGGTCGCCCGTTCCCTGACCCGGCACGCCGCCGACGTGAAGGCCGACACGCACGTGGAACTGCTGCAGTTCTCCCGCGCGGTGCGGCCCACCGAGCCGACCTCGGCGTCCGCCGGGGTCACCGCCCTGGTGGGGGCGAGCGCCGGCGGCCTGCTCGGCGCCCTCGCACTGCTGGTACGGCCCCGGCGCTCGGAGCAGGACGAGTCCGCGCGGCCCGCGTCGGTGCCCGGCCCCGCCGTCGCCGCCGACGCCCACGGACAGCTGTGACGGCGACGTACACCGCGCGCGGCGCGTTCGTCACCGAGGTCGTCGGCGACGAGGACGCCTTCGCCGCCCTCGCCCCGGCCTGGGAGCGGCTGTACCGCGGCTGCGCGGCGGCCACCCCGTTCCAGAGCCACGCCTGGCTGCACTCCTGGTGGCTGTCCTACGGGGGCCCGGGACGGCTGCGGCTGCTGCTGGTCCGGCGGGGCGATGACCTGGTGGCCGCGGCGCCGCTGATGCGGGCCCGCCGCCCGCTGCCCGTGCTGGTGCCGCTCGGCGGCGCCATCTCCGACTACGGGGACGTGCTCCTGGACGACGCCGACGACGGGCGGGCGGCCACCGCCCTCACCGGGGCGCTGTGGGAGGCGGCCCGCACCGCGCTGATCGACCTGCGCGAGGTGCGGCCGGGCGGCGCGGCCGAGCGGGTCTACGACCACTGGCGCGGGCCGCGCCGGGCGGTGCCGGACTCGCTGTGCCTGGAGCTGCCCGCCCTGCCGATGGACGGGCTGGTGGCCCGGCTGCCGTCGAACAAGGCCCAGCGGGTGCGGGCCAAGCTGCGCAGGCTCGGCACGCTCGGCGTGCGGCGGCGGGTGGTCCGGCCTGAGGAGACGGGCGAGGCGCTGCACCGGCTGCTGGAACTGCACCGGTTGCAGTGGCAGGGGCGGAAGGTGACCACCGAGCACCTGCGGCCGCGTTTCCGTGAGCATCTGGTGCGCTCGGTCGGTGCCATGGCGCGCTCCGGCGACGCCGTGGTCACCGAGTTCCGGATGGACGACGAGGTCGTGGCCGTCGACCTGACCCTGCTCTCCCCCGGCCTGGGCGGCGGCTACCTGTACGGCGCCCACCCGCGGCTGCGGGAGCGCAAGGCGGACGTGGCCGCGATGCTGCTGGACGCCTGCACCCAGCACCTCGGCGGGCGGGGGGTGCTGAGCCTGTTGCGCGGCGACGAGCCGTACAAGCACCACTGGCGCCCCGAGCCGGTCGTGAACCGGCGGCTGCTGCTGGCCCGGCGGCGCACCGCCCCGCTGCTGTCGGCCGCACTGAGCGACGCGGCGGCACGGCAATGGGGACGGGAGGTGCTGCACCGGTGGAACGAGCGCGGTCAGGGCTAGGACAGGGACACGACCTGGGGGCGCGACGGGCCCCGGGTGCCGTGCACGTACCAGTCGAGGCGCAGGCAGAGCTTTCCGCCGATCCAGTGCTCGACCCAGGCATCGAGGGCCAGCGGCGAGCAGCTGACGGGCTGCGGGAGCGGTGTCGGCTGCACGGGCGCGCTCGGGACCGGGGTGGGCGTCGGCGTGGCCGGGTCCTCGACGCGGCCGGAGAGCACGGCGCGGTAGATGCGGGACGCCTTGGGGTTGGCCGAGCACTGCCACACGCCGTGCGGGCAGTAGTCGGTCAGCGTGTTGTACAGCGGCCGGTGCTCGTCCATCCAGGCGAGCATGCGGCGCATGTACTCGGCGTTGTCGCCGTTGCGGAACAGTCCCCATTCCGGGTAGGAGACGGGCTTGCCGTGGGCCTTGGCGAAGTCCACGTGCTGCTGGAGGCCGTAGGGCTCGCTCACCTGCTGGTCGAAGGTGAGTCCGGCCGGCTGGTCGTAGGAGTCCATGCCGATGATGTCGACGGTGGCGTCCCCCGGGTAGCACTGCGTCCAGGGGACGGCGTCCCGGCCGCGGCTCGGTGCGAAGTCGAAGCGGAACCTCTGGCCCGGCACCGCACGCATGGTGGTGACGATCCTGTTCCAGTACGTCTTCCAGGCCTCCGGGTCCGGTCCGCAGCGGTGCGTGTAAGTGATGCCGTTCATCTCCCAGCCCAGCACGACGACCGTGTCCGGCACCCCCAGCCCCACCAGCCGCTCGGCCAGCGCCCGGAAGTGCTGGTCGAACCGGCCCGCGGCGCCCTGCCGCAGCAGCTCCCGCACCGCGGCGTCGGGGACGCCCTCCTCGTTGCGCTCCTGCATGGGCACGTTGAGCACCAGCGTCCGGCCGGCCTTCTCGCGCCGCCAGCGGGCCCAGACGTCGAGGAAGCCGGGCCGTCCCTCGATGTCGCGCCAGCGGTCGCCGGGCAGGTAGGTGTGGCCGACCGTGGGTTCGGCACCGCCCAGCCAGCGGCCGAGTTCGGCGATGCGGGCCACGCCCAGGGGACCGGAGTCCAGGAAGGCCCCGAACGGTACGGGCCCCTGCGCCGGGGCCGACGGCGTGGGTGCGGCGGGCGTGGCCGGGGAGACCGCGGGCGCCGGGGTGACGGGTGCGAGGGTCTGCGGGGCCGGGGTCGCGGGTGGTGGCGCCGGGGTCGCGGGCGCACCGGACGCGGAGGCGACCGGCGAGGGGACGGGAGGCGCGGCGGCCCCGGTCCCCCCCACCGCGAACCCGGGTCCGGCCGCGAGGGCGGTCGCGGCGACGACGGCCGCCGCGACCACGGCCGGCCGCCCTGTTCGGACCCTTCGCTGCTGTGCTGCCATGCCTGCTCCCTTGTCCGCCCACCGTTCCGGTCCGAGATGTCCCGGATGTCGCAAGCTGCTGACGTCCAGTCATATCAGCAATCAGTCATATCAATATGAATTTCGCCGTGCGCTTGCGGCTTTCAGGGGTCCCCGGACCCCCGCACGAGTGAACCGACCCCAGTCCCATCGATCAGAAGGAAACAGCGCGTGTCACTGCTAGACGTCCGGGTCCCCGCGGTACTGCTGCGGATCGACCGGAATCCCTTCCACCACGGCACCCTCGGCGCCGTGCGCTCGCTCGGCCGGGCCGGGGCCGAGGTGCACCTGGTCGCCGACGCCTGCGGCAGCCCCGTGCACCGGTCCCGCTTCGTCCGCCGGACCCACGCCCCGCCCCCGCCCGGCGCGTCCTGCGCCGACATCGCGGCCACGCTGCACCGGGTGGCGGCGCGCATCGCCCGCCCGGCGGTACTGATCCCGATGGACGACGCCGGCGCCATCGCCGTCGGACGGCTGCGCGCCGACCTCGCCCCGGCCTTCCTGCTGCCGCGGCAGCCCGGCACCCTGCCCGAACGCGTCGCCGACAAGCGGGAACTGGCCGAGCTGTGCGCCGTCGCCGGGATCCCGCACCCGGTCACGCTGGCCCCGGACAGCGCCGAGCAGGCCGCGGCGGCCGTCCGGCGGCTGGGCCTGCCGGTGGTGGCCAAGTGGAGCAGGCCCTGGCTGGTGCCGCCCGGCCGCGGGCTGCGCAGCACGGTCGTGGTGCGCTCCGCCCAAGAGGCGCGGGAGCTGTTCGAGCGGGCGGCGGAGGCGGGCAGCGCCCTGCTGTTCCAGTCGTTCCTGCCGCCCGGCCCGGACCGCGACTGGTTCTTCCACGGGTACGCCGACCGCACCGGCGCGGTGCTCGCCGGTGGCGCCGGCCGCAAGCAGCGGGCCTGGCCGCGCGGCGCCGGCCTGACCGCGGTCGGCCGCTGGACGCCCAACCCGCAGGTGCGGGCCCTCGCCGAGCGGCTCACCGGCGAGCTGGGCTACCGGGGCATCTTCGACCTGGACTTCCGGCGCTGCGCCACCAGCGGCCGCTACCACCTGCTCGACTTCAACCCGCGCCCGGGCGCCCAGTTCCGGCTGTTCGCCGACGGCGCGGGCCTGGACGTCGTACGCGCGCTGCACCTGGACCTGACCAACCGTCCGCTGCCGGACGGGATGCCGCTGCCCGGGCGGGCGTTCGTGGTGGAGAACTACGCGCCGCTGAGCGCGCTGCGCCCGTGGCAGCAGGGGCGGGAGCTGGCCTGGCACGCGGCCGACGACCCGGCGCCCGGCCGGGCGATGTGGGGGCTGTGGTGCCGCCATGTGACCGGCCGGCTGGCCGAGCGTGTCCGCCGGCAGGCGGGCCGGCCGGCCGCGCTCCCCGCACCGCGCAGAACCGACTTCCAACCGGCCGGCGGCACCGGCCCCCGCGACGACAAGGAAGCGAACAGCTACAGATGACCGATCTTCTGGTGGTGGGCGCGGGCCCGTACGGCCTGTCCATCGCGTCACACGCCGCGGCCGCCGGGCTGGACGTGCGCGTCCTCGGCCGCCCGATGGCGTCCTGGCGGGATCACATGCCCCGCGGCATGTTCCTGAAGTCGGAGCCGTGGGCCTCAAACCTCTCCGACCCCGGCGACCGCTGGCGGCTCGACGTGTACTGCGCCGGGCAGGGACGGTCGGCCAGGCACGGCGAACCCCTCCCGCTGGAGGTCTTCACCGAGTACGGACTGTGGTTCGCCCGCAACGCCGTGCCGCCCGTCGACGAGCGGACGGTGACCCGGATCGCACGGTGCCCCGGCGGCTTCGAGGCGGTCACCGAGGACGGGGAGACGCTGACCGCGCGGACGGTCGCGCTGGCCGTGGGCGTCCTGCCGTTCGCCGAGATCCCCGCCGCGCTGCGCGGACTGCACCCGGACCTGGTCTCGCACAGCTGCCACCACGCCGCTCTCGACCGGTTCCGGGGCCGGGACGTCACCGTGATCGGCGGTGGTCAGGCGGCACTGGAGACGGCCGCGCTCCTCGCCGAACAGGGCACCCGGGTACGGGTGCTGGCCCGCGCCGAACGGCTGTGCTGGAACGACCTGCCCCCGCACCGGGTGCGCTCCTGGTGGCATGCGGCCCGCTCCCCGCACAGCGGCCTCGGCCCCGGCTGGCGCAACTGGTTCTACTCCGAGCGGCCCGGTTTGTACCGGCGGCTGCCGGAGCCGACCCGGACACGCATCGCGGCGTCGGCACTGGGCCCGGCGGGCGCCTGGTGGCTGCGCGAGCGGGTGGAGCGCGGGGTGGAGGTGATTCCGGGTCACGAGGTCACGACGGCCCGTGCGGTACCGGGCGGGCTGCGCCTGGAGACGGTGGACCGGGCGGGCGGCACCCGCACGCTGGAGACCGGGCACGTCATCGCGGCCACGGGCTTCCGGGCCACGCTCGACCGGCTCGGCCTGCTCTCCCCCGGCCTGCGGGCCGGCCTGCGCACGAGCGCGGACGGCGCACCGGAGGTGGGGAGGGAGTTCGAGTCGTCGTGCCCCGGCCTCTTCCTGGCCGGTCTGCTCACGGCCCCGGGCTTCGGGCCGGCGATGCGTTTCGTCCACGGCGCCGGCTTCACGGCGGGCACGCTGGTGCGGGGGGTACGGCGGCGGCTGCGCGCGGACCCGGCGGCCGAGCGCTTCCCTGCGGGCCGTGTCCCGACGGACCACCGGGAGGTCCCGGCCGCGGCACGGCCGTGAACCCCTGTCGGCGAGGGCACGGGTGCGGGTGCCGGCACCCGACCTGATCCGAACCACGGGACCGGTGGAGGCTGGGTCGTGTGCGCGAAGCGGCGCCGGGCGTCGCGAGCCAGACGGGACCTGTGCGGACACAACCCGGTGCTGTGGCCGGAAAGGTTCGCCGAGAAGCTCGCGGCGTCCGGTTGCCGGGGGCACCTCCCGCGCCTTTCGGGCAGGGGGGAGCATCGCACGGCGGAGGAGGGCGCCATGGCGCAGCCATGGCGCCCGGCGACAACGCGGCGGTGGGGGTACCTCCAGCTCGAGCGAAGCCGAGAGTGGGGGAGCGGCACCGGGCCCGCGAGCCCGGCCTGATCCAGACGAAGGACCCTAGCGGTGCCGTGCCGTCCGGCCTCGCCGGTAGAGGAGCACGCCGCCCGCGATCAGCGCGGCACTGGCCGCCGAGGTCGCCAGCAGCCCCTCGCTGCCGGTGTGCGGCAGAGTGGGCGGCGTACCGGGGTGCTCGCCACCGTACCCGGGGGTGTCCTCGCCGTAGCCCGGGGTCGCGCCGGAACGGGTGTCGGGGGCGTGGCCCGACTGGCTGGAGTCGCCGTGCGGGGTGTCGTGCACGCGGTCGTCCCGGCGCTCGCCGGGCGAGCCGTGGGCGCAGGCGTTGCCGAACGCCGGGTTCAGCGCCGCGGCCGCATCGACGGAGTTGCCGCACACGTTGACCGGGACGTCCACCGGCGCGGACACGGAGTTGCCGGACAGCACGCCGGCCGATCCGTGGGCGTCGCCGTGCGCGCCCGAGTCGGCCATCGCCGAACCGCTGTACAGGGAGAGCACTCCGGTCGCGGCGGCGGCCACGGCCATTCCCCTGCTGAGAGTCTGTCGCACTCTCGTTGCCTTCCTGCTTGAGAAGAGGGGAGGCCGGTCCCGAACCCTCCGATCACACCGATCAGCGGTCCGGGGCCGGCCGTCACACAGCCTGAGCGGCTGGTGCGTTGCGACAACCGTCGTCAGTCGTTGACGCAGACGTTGCCGAAGGCGGGGTTGAGCAGGGCGATGACGTTCACCGTGTTGCCGCAGACGTTGACCGGCACGTGGACCGGGACCTGGATCACGTTGCCGGAGAGGACACCCGGAGAACCGACGGCCGTGCCGTTGGCTCCGGCGTCGGCGAAGGCGGGCGCGGCCCCGCCCAGAGCCAGGATCGCACCCGCGACGACAGCAGCGCTCTTCTTCATGGACTTTCCCTTCTTTGCGGTCATGCCCTGTGACGGCCGAAACCGAGCGAGCACAGCTTGGACGGCTCGCACCATGACCGGCAGGCTGTGAAACGAGTGATAGACAGAAGAAGAAACTGCGGGAGGCGCGCCGCCGCGCATTTCACTCGAACGCCTCCCTGGAATTGACCTGATCCGCGCCAGGCCAAGGGCGACGAAGCGCTCTCGCACATCCTGGACGACATCTCCGCCCTGTCCGGCAACGGCGCCGGCAACGGCTGAGCACGCTCCGCCCGCACGGCGGGCAAGCGCTCACCTGGCGTAGAGGGCCTCGATCTCCGCCTCGTAGCGGGCCGTCACCGCGTGGCGCCTGACCTTCAGGGACGGGGTCAGCAGGCCGTTGTCCTCGGTGAACTCGCCCTCGACGAGGGTGAAGGCGCGGATGGACTCCGCGCGCGAGACGGCCTCGTTGGCGTAGTCCACGGCCCGCTGCACCTCGGCCCGCAGGCGTTCGTCGCCCACCAGACGGGACATCGGCGTGCCGGGCGGCAGCTTGCGTACCTCCAGCCAGTGCGCGACCGCCTCCGGGTCGAGGGTGATCAGGGCGGCGACGAAGGGCCGGTTGTCGCCGACGACGACGCACTGGCCCACCGGTGAGCGGCTGCGCAGCCGGTCCTCCAGGACGGCCGGGGAGACGTTCTTGCCGCCCGAGGTGACGAGGATGTCCTTCTTGCGGCCGGTGATGGTCAGATAGCCGTCGTCGTCCAGGCTGCCGAGGTCACCGGTGGCGAACCACCCGTCGCGCAGGACGGCGTCGGTCGCGGCCGGGTTGTTCCAGTACGACCGGAAGACCACCCCGCCCTGGATCAGCACCTCCCCGTCACCGGCGATGCGTACGGCCGCGCCGGGCACCGGCAGCCCGACCGTGCCGGGGCGGGGCGCGAGCGGGGGCACGACGGTGGCGGCGGCGCTGGTCTCGGTCAGGCCGTATCCCTCGTAGACGACGATCCCGGCGGCGTAGAAGAACAGGTTGAGGGTGCGGTCGAGCGGGGAACCGCCGCAGATGGCGTACCGCATGCGGCCGCCCAGCTCCTTGCGGATGCGCCGGTAGACCAGCAGGTCGTACAACGCCCAGGCGGCGGTCAGGCGGAGCCCGGGGCCCTTGCCGGTGCCGAGGAACCTGTCCAGGGCGGCCTCGCCGAAGCGGACGGCGATCCGTTCGGCCCGGTCGAAGGAGGCGCCGCGGCCGATCTTCTCGGCGGTGGCGCGCCCGGCGTCGTGGATCTTCTCGAAGAGGTACGGCACCCCGACCAGGAAGGTGGGCCGGAACTCCTTGAGCGCCGGGCGCAGTTCGTCGGGCCTGACGCTCGGGAAGTGGCCGACCTCGATGCGGGCCAGCAGGCAGGCGAGCTGGAGGGTGCGGCCCAGGATGTGGGCGAGCGGCAGGAACAGCAGGGTGGAGGCGGCCTGCCCGGTGACCGCCTGGAACACCGGGTGGAGCAGCTCGACGGTGTTGGCGGCCTCCGCGTGCAGGTTGGCGTGGGTCAGCACGCAGCCCTTGGGCCGGCCGGTGGTCCCGGAGGTGTAGCAGAGCGTGGCGACCGTGTCGGGGGTGAGGGCGCCGCGGCGCTTGGCGACCTCGTCGTCGGGCAGGTCGCGGCCGAGGGCGGTGAGGTCGGCGAGGGCGCCCGCGTCGAGCTGCCACACGCGCGGCGGTGCGGGGTGGCCGGCGGTGGCGGCGGTGACCGTGGCGGTGTTCTCGGCGGTCTCGGTGACGGCGTACCGGGCGCCGGAGTCGCGGACGATCCACTCGACCTGCTCGGCGGAGGAGGTCGGGTAGACGGGGACGGACTGGCCGCCCGCCGCCCAGACGGCGAAGTCCAGCACGGTCCACTCGTAGCGGGTGCGGGACATCACCACGACCCGGCCGCCCGGTTCGAGGCCGGCCGCGATCAGGCCCTTGGCCACGGCGGTGACCTCGGCGGCGAAGGCGGCCGCCGTGACCGGGCGCCACTCGCCGCCCGCGCGGCGGCGCAGCAGCACCGCGTCGGGGGTCTCGGCGGCGTGGCTGACGGGCAGGTCGGCCAGCGAGCCGGTGAGCGGCGGCGCGAGGGGCGGCGTGCGGACCTCGCGCACGGTGCCCGCCGGGTCCCTGATGATCTCCACCCGGCCGCGCGCCGCCAGGTCGGTGCGCTGCCGTGCCCGTTTCAGTTCCTTGCGTACGCCCATGACGGCTCCCGGTTACGGCTGTTGCTGTCGTTCGGCCCCAACGTACTTACCGCAGAGTAAACTTACTCATGCGTTAAGGAAGGTCAATGGGTCACCGGCCGGTGTCTCCCGGTTGCCGGTGGGCGGCCTGCCGGATCGCGTCCGCCAGCGCGGTGACGTCCCTGTCCTCGGTGGTGCCGGCCAGTTCGGCGGCGCGGCGGCCGAGCCGGTCAAGGGCCGGGGCGCCGGGCAGCGCGGGCCCCCGGTCACCGCCGGCGCGCAGGGCGTCGGCGAAGTACGCGGCGACCGCGGTGACCTGGAAGCGCGGGCTCGCGCTCCACGGCGAGCCGGCCAGGGAGCCGGTCTCCAGCTCGCCGGACGCCTCGTGCGGGGCGCGGGTGGCCGGGTCGAGCCAGCGGACGGTGGCGGTGGCGAGGTGGCCGTCGGCGCCCGCCCTGGTCCGCACCGTGTACAGCGCGGTCACGGTGTGGCCGGGGCCGGCCTCGCCGCCGTCGACCCGGTCGTCGCGGAAGTCGTCGTCGGCGACGCGGCGGTCGTCGTAGCCGACCAGGCGGAACTCGGCGACCGTGTGCGGGTCGAAGGCGACCTGGGCCTTGGCGTCCCGGGCGGTCAGCCCGATGTTCCGCGGCAGCTGCTCGCAGAAGACCGTGCGGGCCTCGCCGGCGTCGGAGACGTACACCGTGTGGCCGTCGCCCTTGTCGGCGAGGCGTTCCATCAGGGCGTCGCCGTAGTCGCTGCCGACGCCGACGCCGAAGAGGGTGATGCCGTGCTCGCGGCGGGCGGAGCCGACGCGTTCGAGGATGACGTCCGGGTCGGTCTCGCCGTCGTTGGCGAGGGCGTCGGAGATCAGCACGACGCGGTTGGTGGCGCCCTTGCGCAGCCCCTCGACGGCGGTGGCGTACCCGGCCTCCACGCCCGCGCCGAGGTCGGTGGACGACTGCGCCTCCAGGCCGTCGATCACGTGGTGGACCTCGGCGCGCCGGCCGCCCAGGCGGGTCATCGGCAGCAGTGTCCTGGCGCGGTCGCTGAAGGTGACGACGGCGACCGAGTCGTCGTCGCGCAACCGGTCGGTCATGGTGTCCAGGGACTGCCGGGCGAGGTCGAGGCGGCCCGTCTCGCCCATGGAGCCGGAGACGTCGATGACGAAGGTCAGGGCGGCGGGCGGGCGTTCGCCGGCCGGTGCGGAGGCGCGGGTGGCGAGGCCGACGCGCAGCAGGGACCAGTTCCCGGCGCCGGTGCGGGCGCCGTCGACGGTGACGGCGAAGCCGTTGCCGTCGGGCCTGCGGTAGTCCTGGCGGAAGCTGTTGACGAACTCCTCCGGCCGGATCGTCGCCGGGTCGGGCCGGCCGCCCTCGGCGAGGGTGCGGCGGGCGTAGTCGTAGGAGGCGGTGTCCACGTCGAGCGCGAAGGTGGAGAGGTGACCGGCCGGCGGGCCGGACTCGCGGCCGTCCTGCTCCCCCGGGCCGCGTGGGTGGGCGGGGGCGGGGGCGGGCAGGCCGTGGTCCGTCCGGCTCGCTCCGCTGCTGTCGGCGCTGCCGCCCGCGCCGCAGCCGGTCAGCAGCAGGCCGCCCGCGGTGAGGGCGACCAGCGCGCCGCGCGTCCGTCCCGTGCTCCGCCGTGTCCGTGTGCCGTTGCGCCGCATGTCATGTGCCCCCTGTGCCGGTCGACGTCGACTGCCCGGACGTGTGTGCCGTCCGTCGACTGTGACGCGGCGGGGGGCCGGAACGTGCGTCCCGGGGCGTTGCGGATGGATCTCGAAGCGGCCACGGACCGGCGCCGCCGGGACGTGCAGGACAGCTGCCTGCCGCCGCCCTAGGAGACCACGTCCTTGCGGGTGAAGCCGCGGAAGGCCAGGGCGAACAGCACCAGGGCGTAGGTCACGGAGAGCGCGGCGCCCTGGATCATGCCCGACCACTCGGGGCGCGGCTGCACGGCGTCGGCCCAGGCGAACTGCCAGTGCGCGGGCAGGAAGTCGCGCCAGTGGCCGAGGGCGGTGACGGCGTCCAGGACGTTGCCGACGATGGTCAGGCCGACCGCGCCGCCGACCGCGCCCAGCGGGGCGTCCGTCCTGGTCGACAGCCAGAAGGCGAGCCCGGCGGTGACCGACTGGGACACGAAGACGTACGCCACCACGATCACCAGGCGCTGCGCCGCCGTACCGGGATCCAGGGCGCCGCCGGTGGGGATCTGCAGGGGGCCCCAGCCGTAGGCGGCGGTGCCGACCGCGAGGGCCACGACCGGCAGCAGCACCATCGCGGCGAGGCTCAGGCCGAGCGCCACGACGAGCTTGGACCACAGCAGCCGGGCCCGCGGCACGGGCGCGGCGAGCAGATAGCGCAGGGAGGACCAGCCGGCCTCGGAGGCGACCGTGTCCCCGCAGAACAGGGCGACGGGGATGACCAGCAGGAAGCCCGCCGAGACGAACAGGTTCACGGCGGCGAAGTTGGCGCCGGAGGCGGTGGCCGTGTCCATCAGGGTGACCTGGTTGTTGCGGCCGCCCGGGTCGCCGCCGACGGCGAAGGCGATCAGCAGCACGAACGGCAGCACGGCCAGGATCGCGCCCATGACCAGGGTGCGGCGCCGCTTGAGCTGGCGGACCAGCTCCACGCGCAGCGGCAGGGTGCGGCCCGCGCGGTAGCCGGGTGCCGTCTCGGCGCGCTCGGCGAGCGTGCTCATGCGGAACCTCCGATCAGGGTCAGGAAGGCGTCCTCCAGGCGGCGGTGCGGGCCGACGGAGGCGACCGGCACGCCCAGGCGCACCAGCTCGGTGACGAGCCGCTCGGCCGTGCCGCCGGCCGCCAGGCGGACGAGCAGCCCCTCGTCGGTGCGGGCGGCGGAGGCGACGCCGGGCAGCGCGGCCACCTTCTCCACGACCGGCTCCTCCACCGGCGCGCCGGTGCCCACGAGCAGGGTGTCGCCGGAGCCGATGATGTCCCGGACCGGTCCGGCCCGCAGGAGCCGGCCGCGGTCCATCACCACCAGGTGGGTGCAGGACTGCTCGACCTCGGCGAGGAGGTGGCTGGAGACGATCACGGTGCGGCCGGCGGCCGCGTAGCGGATCATCACCTCGCGCATCTCCCGGATCTGGGGCGGGTCGAGGCCGTTGGTGGGCTCGTCGAGGATGAGCAGGTCGGGCAGGCCGAGCATGGCCTGGGCGATGGCCAGCCGCTGGCGCATGCCCTGCGAGTAGGTGCGTACGGCGCGGGCGAGCGCGTCGCCGAGGCCGGCGATCTCCAGGGCCTCCTCCAGGTGGGCGTCCCCGGCGGGGCGGCCGGTGGCCCGCCAGTACAGCTCCAGGTTCTCCCGGCCGGACAGGTGGGGCAGGAAGCCCGCGCCCTCCACGAAGGCGCCGACCCGGGACAGCACGGTCGCGCCGGGCCGGATCGCGTGGCCGAAGACGCGGATCTCGCCGGAGTCCGGAGTGATCAGGCCCATCAGCATGCGCAGCGTGGTGGTCTTGCCGGCGCCGTTGGGTCCGAGCAGGCCGAGCACCTGGCCCCGCTCCACCCGGAAGGACAGCCCGCGCACCGCGTACCGGTCGGCGGAGCGGGCGTACCGCTTGCTCAGGTCGGTGATCACCAGCGGCACGCCGGCCAGCTCGGGGTCGGGCGCGGGTGCGGACGTACGGCGGCGGCCGGTCAGCAGCAGGGCGAGGGCGGCCGCGGCGCCGGCCGCGGGCAGCCACCAGACCCAGGAGGGCAGGGGCGCGGCGGCCGTGGTGACGGCGGGGGCCGTCGGCACGCGGAGGTCGCCCTTCAGGGCGACGGTGTAGGTCGCCGGGGCGGCCGGTGAGGCGTACCCGAGGTCGGTGGAGGCGAGGACCAGGCGGAGCCGGTGGCCCTTGCGCACCTGGTGGTCGATCGCGGGGAGGGTGACGGTGACGTCCTTGCCGGCGGCGGCGCCGGTGACCCGGAACGGGGCGACCAGCTGGGCGGGCAGGACCTGCCGGGTGCCGTCGGGGGAGACGTCGTAGACCTTGCCGAACAGGACGGCGTCGGCGCGGCTGGAGGTGACGTGGACGGTGGCGGTCGGGGCGCCGGTGACTTGCAGGTCGCGGGTGAGCGGGGCCGAGTCGAAGCGCGCGTGCTGCCCGGGGAAGTCGAGGGAGACGCCGAGGCCCAGCGCGGACAGCTGGGAGAGGCCGCCGGAGCCGCCGAGGCCGGGCAGCGCGGAGACCGCGGGCGGGCTGGCGCCGGCCGGGTTGGTGACGCGCTGCTCGCCGCCGGTCAGGGGGACGGCGCGCTGGTGGTCGTGGAGTCCGGGGTAGGCGTCCGCGCTCGCGCCGCGCAGCTGGGCGGTGCCGTCGGTGGAGTCGACGCCGCCGGTGCGGGTGATCCGGAAGGCGGGGCCGGTGGGGGCGTCCCGGTCGCCCCGGAGGTAGCGGTCGAACCAGTCGCGCACGCGTGCCTGCACCCGGGCGCTCTCCATGTCGCCGCCGTCGTGGCCGCCCGCGATCCAGTCGACGTCCACGGGGGCGCCGTTGGCCCGGATGGCCCGGGCGGCGGCGTCGGACTGGCCGAGGGTGAACAGGGAGTCCGTCTGGCCCTGCACCAGCAGGGTGGGCACCTTGATGCGGTCGCCGACGGCGGACGGCGAGCGTTCCTCCAGCAGGGCCCGGGCGGCCGCGTCGGGGGTGCCGGACTCGGCGACCCGGTCGTACATCCGGCACAGGGCGGGCTCGAACCGGTCGCAGCCGCCGCCGGTGTTGAAGAAGATCCCGGTCCACAGCTTCTTGAAGACGCCGCCGGGGAAGAGGGCGTCCGCGAGGTTCCAGTAGGTGATGGCCGGGGCGATGGCGTCGACGCGGTGGTCGTGTCCGGCGGCGAGCAGGGCGACGGCGCCGCCGTAGGAGCCGCCGGCCATGCCCACGCGCGGGTCGCCGGGTGCGTCGAGGCGGACCTCGGGCCGCCGGGCCAGCCAGTCGAGGAGCCGGGAGACGTCGGCGACCTCGTGCGCGGGGTCGTTGATGCCGATCTTCCCGGTGGACCGGCCGAAGCCGCGCGCGGTCCAGGTCAGGACGGTGTAGCCGTGCCGGGTGAGGTCCTCGGCCTGCCCGCGCATGTCGTCCTTGGTGCCGCCGAAGCCGTGCGCCAGCAGGACGGCCGGGTGGCGGCCGGCGGTGGCCGGGGCGAAGAAGGAGGTGTCCAGGCGCACGCCGCCGACCGTCAGCACCTGGTCGCTTACGCGTACCGTCCGCGTGTCGTCGGAGGCGACGGCCGCCGTCCAGGTCCCGGCGCCGGCGAGCACCACGACGGCGGCCGCGGCGGCGAGCAGCCGCCGCGGCCCCTTCAGCAGCCCTCGCGGCGCGGGCACTCGAAGATCCATGGGTCAACGGTACGGGCCGGGCCCGGCGACCGATGCGGCCGCCGGGCTGAACCGGGTGCCCTCCCCGGGGAGTACGGGCCCGCCGCCGTGTACTCCGGCCGCGGTAGGGCGGGCTTCGGCGGGGGCCCGCCGGGCGGTTCCGGAGCGTGCCCGGCGGGCAGGGGGCCTGCCTAGAGCGTGGCGTCGGCGGCGGGCCGGCCGTCCTCCGGGATGGACACCAGCCAGCGGGTGTCGCGGCGGGGGCGGAGGTAGAGCGCCCAGTAGAGGGTGGCGACGGCGGTGATGCCGCCGGTCCACAGCAGGTAGGAGGTCTCCTGCTGGGTGAGGATGTAGGCGAGGACGGCGATCAGCAGCACCGGCACCGCGGGCCACAGCGGCATCCGCCAGGCCGCCGTGTGCTTGTGGGCGCCGCGGCGGCACAGCAGGGCGGCGACGGCGACCAGGAGGTACATGCCGGTCACCGAGACGCCCGTGACGCCGTAGAGGGTGTCGAGCTTGACGAAGCAGAGCAGCGCGCCGGGGACGCCGACGGCGAGGGTGGCGACCCAGGGGGAGCCGAAGCGGCCGAGCTTGGAGAAGACGTTGTTGACCGGCTCGGGCCAGGCCTTGTCACGGGCCGAGGCGAACAGGACGCGGGAGTTCTGGATGACCATGACGATGCCCGCGTTGATGATCGCGAGGGCCACGCAGAGGCTGACGAAGGTGCCGACCGCGGAGTTGGACCAGGCGGTGACCATGGAGCTGATGTCGCCGCCGGTCAGCTCCTGGAGGTCGGAGGCGCCCAGGGTGATGGCGACGACCGGGACCAGGATGACGACGGTGGAGATGGCGAGGGTGGCCAGGACCGTCCGGGCGACGTTGCGCCGGGGGTGCTCCAGCTCCTCGGAGAGGTAGACGGCGGTCGAGAAGCCCTGGGTGATGAAGAGGGCGATGGCGAGCCCGGAGACGACCAGCATCGCCGTCACGGTGTCCGTGTGGCCGCTGCCGCCCGCCACCTGCATCGAGGTGAGGCTGCCCAGGCCGCGGTGGCCGTGGGTGAAGCCCAGCAGGGCGACGACGCCGGCCGCGATGACCTCCAGGACCAGGAATATGCCGGTGATCCAGGCGTTGGCGCGCAGGTCGAGCAGACCGGCGAGGGTGGCCAGCAGCATGACGCCGGCGCCGGTCATCGACGGGTCGAGGTGGACGATCGGGGAGAGGTAGTCGGCCGTGCCCATCGCGATCACCGGCGGGACGATCATCACCACCAGCAGCGACAGCACGAAGACCAGCCAGCCCGCGAGCCGCCCGGCCATCGTGGACACCATGGCGTACTCGCCGCCCGCGCTGGGGATGAGGGTGCCCAGCTCGGAGTAGCAGAACGCCACGGCGATACAGAGGAGGGAGCCGATGGCGATGGTCAGGGCGGTGGCGGTGCCCAGCGAGCCGAACAGATCGGGGACGACCACGAAGAGCGTGGAGGCGGGCGTCACGCAGGACAGCGTGAGCAGGGTGCCGCCGACGACGCCGATGGAACGCTTCAGTGTCCGAGGGCTGTCCTGCTGAGCTTCCCCCGGGGGGAGGTCGACAGGGCTGAGCGTGTCCGTCATGCGGCGTGTCCGATCGGTCGTACGGCAGCGGGTGTGGGTCGGGAGCGCTATCGCCTCCGGCGGCTCGTCGTACGTCTGTCGTCCGCTCCCGGCGCTGATAGAACCCCGACGAAAACCACCCCGTCAATGGGCGTTTACCTTCGGAATCCGCAGATGCGGAGCGTGGAGTGTCACATAGCTTTCGCAGGGGTGAATCCGTTAATGAAGCATTCATCAAGCCTTCATCAAGTGTGACCTTGCTTTCGAAGGTCATAAGGCTGTAGCTCCTGCGCCGCCCGATTCATCCCCCTAATACGATAACCGTAGCCTTGGTGTCAAAAAAATTCCAGGCCGTCCGGTATCCGGACGGCCTGGCGGGGGTTTCGGAGCTGCTCAGTGCGTGCGCGGGAAGCCCAGGTCGACGCCCTCCGGGGCCTCGGACGGGTCCGGCCAGCGGGTGGTGACGACCTTGCCGCGGGTGTAGAAGTGCGTGCCGTCGTTGCCGTAGACGTGGTGGTCGCCGAAGAGGGAGTCCTTCCAGCCGCCGAAGGAGTGGTAGCCCACCGGCACCGGGATCGGCACGTTCACGCCGACCATGCCGGCCTCGACCTCCAGCTGGAAGCGGCGGGCCGCGCCGCCGTCCCGGGTGAAGATCGCCGTGCCGTTGCCGAACGGCGAGTCGTTGATGAGGGCCAGCCCCTCCTCGTAGGTGTCCACGCGCAGCACGCACAGCACCGGGCCGAAGATCTCGTCCCGGTAGGCCCGGGCGCTCGTGGGCACCTTGTCGAGCAGCGAGATGCCGATCCAGTGGCCGTCCTCGAAGCCCTCGACGGTGTGGCCGGTGCCGTCCAGCACCACCTCGGCGCCCTCGGCGGCCGCGCCCTCGACGTAGGAGGCGACCTTGTCGCGGTGCGCCCGGGTGATCAGCGGGCCCATCTCGGACGCCGGGTCGTTGCCGGGGCCGATGACGATCTTCTCGGCGCGCTCGCGGATCTTCTCCACCAGCGTGTCGCCGATCGAGCCGACCGCCACGACGGCCGAGATCGCCATGCAGCGCTCGCCCGCGGAGCCGTAGGCCGCCGAGACCGCCGCGTCGGCGGCCGCGTCCAGGTCGGCGTCCGGCAGCACCAGCATGTGGTTCTTGGCCCCGCCGAGCGCCTGGACGCGCTTGCCGTGCGCGGCGGCGGTGGTGTGGATGTGGCGGGCGATCGGCGTGGAGCCGACGAAGGAGACGGCCTTGACGTCCGGGTGCTCCAGCAGGCGGTCGACGGCCGCCTTGTCACCGTGCACGACGTTGAAGACGCCGTCCGGCAGGCCCGCCTCGGAGAGCAGCTCGGCGATCCTGACCGAGGCCGAGGGGTCCTTCTCGCTCGGCTTCAGCACGAAGGTGTTGCCGGTGGCGATGGCGATCGGGAACATCCACATCGGGACCATCGCCGGGAAGTTGAACGGGGTGATGCCCGCGACGACACCCAGCGGCTGGCGGATCGAGGCCACGTCCACGCGGCTGGCGACCTGCGTCGACAGCTCGCCCTTGAGCTGGACGTTGATCCCGCACGCCAGGTCGACGATCTCCAGGCCGCGGGCGACCTCGCCGAGGGCGTCGGAGTGCACCTTGCCGTGCTCGGCGGTGATCAGCTCGGCGATGGCGTCCCGGTTGGCGTCCAGCAGCGCGCGGAACCGGAACAGGACGGAGGTGCGCTGGGCCAGGGAGGAACGGCCCCAGGTGGCGAAGGCGTCCTTGGCGGCCGCGACGGCCGTGTCCACGTCCTCGGCCGAGGCGAAGGCGACCTTCGTGGTGACCGCGCCGGTCGCCGGGTCGGTGACCGGCCCGTAGGTGCCCGAGGCGCCCTCGACGGACTTGCCGCCGATCCAGTGGTTGACGATCTTCGTCATGACCGAGTACTCCTTCACAGATGGCGGCGTCGGGTCGAGACCTGCCGTTCGTACAGCTCACGTGCCGTGACCGCGGACGACCGGGTCGCGGTCGCGGCCACGGGTACATCCCACCAGGCCTGCGCCTCGGGTGCGCCCGACACAGTGTCGGCCGTTTCGGTCTCCACGTAGACACATGTGGGAACGGTGGCGGCGCGCGCCTCGGCGAGCGCCGCGCGCAGCTCGCCGACGGTCGCCGCGCGCAGCACCCGCATCCCCAGGCTGGCCGCGTTGGCCGCCAGGTCCACGGGGAGCGGGGCGCCGGTGTACGTGCCGTCGGCCGCCGGGAAACGGTAGGCGGTGGCGAACCCCTCGGCGCCGACGGACTCCGAAAGCCCGCCGATCGAGGCGTACCCGTGGTTCTGCACCAGGACGACCTTGAGGGCGATGCCCTCCTGCACCGCCGTCACGATCTCCGTCGGCATCATCAGGTAGGTGCCGTCGCCGACCAGCGCCCACACCGGCCGGTCCGGCGCCGCGAGCAGCACCCCGATCGCGGCCGGGATCTCGTAGCCCATGCAGGAGTAGCCGTACTCCAGGTGGTACTGGTCGCGGGAGCGGGTCCGCCACAGCTTGTGCAGGTCGCCGGGGAGGGAGCCGGCCGCGTTGACGATCACGTCGGTGTCGTCGACCAGTGCGTCCAGCGCGCCGAGCACCTGCGGCTGGGTGGGGCGCGCGCCAGGGTCGGGGGCGGCGTAGCAGGCGTCGACGCGGCGCTCCCAGCGCTCCTTGTCCGCGCCGTAGGCGGCGGCGTAGGCGTCCGCAACCCGGTGGCCGTGCGCCGCCAGCGCCCCGGTCAGCTCGCGCAGGCCGCTGCGGGCGTCCGCGACCAGCGGCAGCGCGGCGAGCTTGTGGCTGTCGAAGGGCGCGATGTTGAGGTTCAGGAAGCGGACGTCCGGGTGCTGGAACAGGGTGCCGGAGGCGGTGGTGAAGTCGGTGTACCGGGTGCCGACCCCGATCACCAGGTCGGCGGTGCGGGCCAGTTCGTCGGCGGTGGCGGTGCCGGTGTGGCCGATGCCGCCGACGTCCTGCGGGTGGTCGTGGCGCAGGGAGCCCTTGCCGGCCTGGGTGGCGGCGACCGGGATGCCGGTGGCCGCGGCGAAGGCGGCGAGGGCCTCCTCGGCGCGGCTGTGGTGCACCCCGCCGCCGGCGACGACCAGGGGCCGGGCCGCGGAGCGGATCAGCCGTACGGCCGCGGCCAGTTCGGCCGGGTCCGGGCCCGGCCGGCGTACGGTCCACACGCGCTCGGCGAAGAAGTCCTCGGGCCAGTCCCACGCCTCCGCCTGGACGTCCTGGGGCAGGGCGAGGGTGACCGCGCCGGTCTCCACCGGGTCGGTGAGCACCCGCGCGGCCTGGAGGGCGGCCGGGACGAGCTGCTCGGGGCGGGTGATCCGGTCGAAGTACCGCGACACCGGCCGCAGGGTGTCGTTGACGGAGACGTCCCCGGCGTACGGGACCTCGAGCTGCTGAAGGACCGGGTCGGCGGGGCGGGTGGCGAAGACGTCGCCGGGCAGCAGCAGCACCGGGAGGTGGTTGACGGTGGCCAGGGCGGCGCCGGTGACCAGGTTGGTGGCGCCGGGGCCGATGGAGGTGGTCACCGCGTGCGCGGACAGCCGGCCCGACTGCCGCGCGTACCCGACGGCCGCGTGCACCATCGCCTGCTCGTTGCGGCCCTGGTGGAACGGCATCACGCCGGCGTGCTCGACGAGGGCCTGGCCGAGGCCGGCGACGTTGCCGTGGCCGAAGATGCCCCAGGTCGCGCCGATCAGCCGCCGCCGCACGCCGTCCCGCTCGGTGTACTGGGCGGCGAGGAAGCGGACCAGCGCCTGCGCGACGGTGAGCCGCGGCGTCGCGGCCGTCATCGGTAACCTCCGGTGCCGGGCAGGTGGTCGGGGTGGAAGCGGATGCGCCATTCCCGGTCCGCGCCGGGGCCCGCCATGACGTTCAGGTAGTACATGGCGTGGCCGGGGTGGGCGATCGACGGGCCGTGCCAGCCGTCGGGGACGAGCACGGCGTCGCCGGAGCGGACCTCCGCGAGCAGGTCGGCGCCGCCGGCCCGGGAGGGGAAGACCCGCTGGTAGCCGAAGCCGCCGGGGCCGTCGATCTCGAAGTAGTAGATCTCCTCCAGCACCGACTCCTCGCCAGGCCGGTGCTCGTCGTGCTTGTGCGGCGGGTACGACGACCAGTTGCCGGCCGGGGTGATCACCTCCACGGCGATCAGCCGGTCGCAGTCGAAGACGTCGGCGGCGGCGAAGTTGCGCACGTGGCGGGTGCAGCCGCCGCTGCCGCGCTCCTCGACGGGGACCTCCGGCGCGGAGCCGTAGCGGGCGGGGAGTCGTCGCTCGCACTTCGCTCCTGCCAGGGCGAAGCGGCCTCCCGCGCCGGAGGCGATCTGGACCCGGGCGTCCCGGGGGGCGTACGCGAAGTCCGTGACCGACGTGAACACGCTGTCGCGGCCGCGGATTTGGAACTCCTTCCCCGCTGTCCGCACGGTACAGCCGCCCCGCAGCGGAAGCACGATCCATTCGCTGTCCCCGGTGGTGAACAGATGGCTGCCGCCAGGTGCCAACTCCACGACGCGCAGGCTGCTGTGGGTCCAGCCGGCCAGCTTGGGGCCGATGTCGAGGGCGTACGGGCCGCGGGCGGCGGTCCCCCCGGCCAGGTGCAGTCCGGTGCCGGTCATCCGGCCCGCACCGCCCCGGCCTCCAGGGCGGCGGCCACCTCGGCGGCGGTGGGCATCGCGGAGGAGCACTCCAGGCGGGAGGCGACGATGGCACCGGCCGCGTTGGCGTACCGCATGGTGGTCGCGAGGTCCCAGCCGGCGAGCAGGCCGTGGCAGAGGGAGCCGCCGAAGGCGTCACCGGCGCCGAGCCCGTTGAGGACGGTGACGGACAGCGGCGGGACCTCGGCCGTCCGGCCGTCGGCCCCCACGGCGAGGACGCCCTCGGGCCCCCGTTTGACCACGGCGGTCCGTACGCCCGCGGCCAGCAGCGCGCGGGCGGCGGCGTGCGGCTCGCGCAGCCCGGTGGCGACCTCCACCTCGTCGACGTTGCCCACGGCCACGGTGGCGTGGCGCAACGCCTCGGCGTAGAAGGGACGCGCCTGGTCCGGGTCGGACCAGAACATGGGGCGCCAGTCGAGGTCGAGGACCGTCGGGCCGGCCTTGGCGCGGTGGGCGAGGGCCGCCAGGGTCGCCGTCCGGCTGGGCTCGGCGCTCAGTCCGGTGCCGGTGACCCAGAAGACGCCCGCCTCGCGCACGGCTTCCAGGTCGAGGTCGTGGGCGTCGATCTCCAGGTCGGGCGCCTTGGGCTGCCGGTAGAAGTAGAGCGGGAAGTCATCCGGCGGGAAGACCTCGCAGAAGGTGACCGGGGTGGGCAGTCCGGGGACGGCGGTGACCCAGCGGTCGTCGACGCCGAAGCCGCGCAGGGCCTCGTGCGCGTAGGCGCCGAAGGGGTCGTCGCCGGTGCGGGTGATGACGGCGGTGCGGCGGCCGAGCCGGGCCGCGGCGACCGCGACGTTGGTCGCCGACCCGCCGAGGAACTTGCCGAAGGACGACACCTGGGCGAGCGGCACGCCGGTCTGCAGGGGATAGAGGTCCACGCCGATCCGCCCCATGGTGATCAGCTCGTACGCCATCCGGCTTCCCTTCGTCACGGCTCTCCCCGGTTTGTAGCCCGCACCGGGAACGCTGTCAATGCTTTGTCCGGACATTCGGACCAGTCCTTGACACCCCTGCCCGCGCCGCGCACCCTGACGCCCATGACGTCGCTGCCGGCTCAGCCCCCAGTCTCCGGTGTCTCCCGCATCCGCGTCGGATCGGCGCCCGACTCCTGGGGGGTCTGGTTCCCCGAGGACCCCCGGCAGGTGCCCTGGCCGCGCTTCCTCGACGAGGTCGCCGCCGCCGGCTACAAGTGGATCGAGCTGGGCCCCTACGGCTATCTGCCCACCGATCCGGGCGTGCTCACCGAGGAGACGGCCCGGCGCGGCCTGAAGGTGTCGGCCGGCACCGTCTTCACGGGCCTGCACCACGGCGAGGCGGTGTGGGAGCGCACCTGGGAGCACGTGAGCTCCATCGCCGCGCTCACCCGGGACATGGGCGCCCGGCACCTGGTCGTCATCCCCTCCTTCTGGCGGGACGACCGGACGGGCGAGGTGCTCGAGCCCTCCGAGCTGACCCCGGCGCAGTGGCGGGACCTCACCTCGCTGACCGAGCGGCTGGGGCGGGAGGTGCGGGAGCGCTACGGGCTGAGAATCGTCGTCCACCCGCACGCCGACACCCACATCGACAGCGAGCGGAACGTCACCCGCTTCCTCGACGCCACCGACTCCGACCTGGTGTCGCTGTGCCTGGACACCGGGCACTACGCCTACTGCGGCGGCGACAGCGTCCGGCTGATCGAGACCTACGGGGAGCGCATCGGGTATCTGCACCTCAAGCAGGTCGACCCGGAGATCCTGGCGGACGTGCGGGCCGAGGGCACGCCGTTCGGGCCCGCGGTCGCCCGGGGGGTGATGTGCGAGCCGCCGTCCGGGGTGCCCCCGCTGGGACCGGTGCTGGAGGCGGCCCGCAAGCTGGACACCGACCTGTTCGCGATCGTCGAGCAGGACATGTACCCGTGCGAACCGGACCGGCCGCTGCCGATCGCGCGGCGGACCCGGGCGTTCCTGCGCTCCTGCGGGGCCTGAACCCGGCGGGGCGACGGGCCCCGCCCGGGGACGGGTGCGGGCCCGTGCGGCAGCCGTGCGGGCCCGTGCGGCAGCCGTGTCACAAATACTCCTCTCCTGTCACACATGTCTCATGTACGCGGGCTGCCGGTCACACCCGGTCCACAGCCGCTTCCTCTCCGTCACGCCGGGTCGTTCACCGGGCACTGGCTTGGTGATCGCCAGCGCAGCGCCCGGCTCCCCCGACGGCCGTCCCGGCCGCCGCCGCGGCGCGCGCGGGGAGGTGCAGCTCATGACCGACCGACGGCTGTGGTCGTACAAGGAGATCGCGGCGCACATCCGGGTGCAGCCGGACACCGTGCGCTCCTACCGCAAGCACGGGCTGCTGCCACCGCCCGACCACGTGGAGCGCGGCAAGCCCTACTGGTACGCCGACACGGTGCGCGCCTGGGTCGCCTCCCGGCCCCGCAACCGCGGCCGCGACGAGAGCTGACCGCTGTCCTCCCCGCCCCGGCCCGCCCGGGTCAGCTCCAGGGCTCGACGACCGTGACACCAGCCCCCGGCGCCGTGCCCATCGCGGCCAGCGCCGCGGGGGCCGCGTCGAGACCGATGGTCCGCGTCACCAGCAGGTCGGGGCGCAGCACGCCGGAGCGGACCAGCTGGAGCATGCCGGGGTAGGCGTGCGCGGCCATGCCGTGGCTGCCGAGGAGTTCGAGTTCCAGGGCGATGGCCCGGGCGAGCGGTACGGGGGTGGTGCCGTCGGGTGAGGGCAGCAGGCCGACCTGGACGTGCCGGCCCCGGCGGCGCAGGGAGTCGACCGAGCCGGCGCAGGTGGCCGGTGAGCCGAGGGCGTCCAGGGAGAGGTGGGCGCCGCCGCCGGTGAGGTCGCGGACCGCCGCCGCCGGGTCGGGCACCCGCGCCGCGTCCACGCAGTGCGCCGCGCCGAAGCTCCGGGCCAGCTCCAGGGCGCGGGGCGACACGTCGACGGCGACCACCCGCGCTCCGGCGGCCGCCGCGATCATCACCGCCGACAGTCCGACGCCGCCGCAGCCGTGCACCGCGACCCACTCCCCCGTCGCCGCCCGGCCCTGCTGCACGACGGCCCGGAACGCGGTGGCGAAGCGGCAGCCGAGGCCGGCCGCGGTGGCGAAGGACATGTCGTCCGGGACGGCGACCAGGTTGACGTCGGCGTGGTCCAGGGCGACGTACTGGGCGAACGAGCCCCAGTGGTGGAAGCCGGGCTGGGTCTGGCGCTCGCACACCTGCTGCTGACCCGCCGCGCAGGACGGGCAGGTGCCGCAGGCGCAGACGAAGGGCACGGTGACCCGGTCGCCGGGCCGCCAGGCGGTGACCCGGGAGCCCGCCGACTCTACGGTCCCGGCGAGTTCGTGGCCCGGTACGTGCGGCAGCCGGACGTCCGGGTCGTGCCCCATCCAGCCGTGCCAGTCGCTGCGGCACAGCCCGGTCGCCGCCACCCGCACCACGACCCCGTGCTCCGTCGGCCGCGGGTCCGGCACCTCCCGCACCTCGGCGGGCTCCCCGTACTGCTCGAACACGACGGCTCTCATGCGTCTGCCTCTCCTCGGCGATCACCGGTGATCACCCCAGGATGAGGTGTGCGGCGGGCGGATCGAAGCGGCGGCGGGGACGGCGGCGCCCGGCGGGGCTCGGCCGGCAGGGCGACCGGCGCCGGCGGACACTCCTCGTCCGGACTGCGTCACCGGGCGCATATGCCTAAAGTGCGGAGGAAAAGCCCAGCAGGAGCACGAGGGGACCGCCGTGACGCACTCTCCGCCGCCCGGCACCCCGCGTGCCCGCATCCCCCGCCCCCAGCAGCCGCCGCCCCTGTACCCCCGCATCCGCCCCGGCCTCTGGCGGCGCTGCCTGGGCGGCGGGCTGGCCCTCGGGGCGTCGGCCGCGTGGGCGGCGTACGCGACCGGCAGCACCGCGCCGCTGCCCACGCTGACCCTGCTCGGCTGCTTCCTGGTCCCGGTCGCCTTCGTCCTGTGGGCCTGTGAACGGCACGGCCACGACCTCGGCGTCAGCGCGGTCCTCGGCTGCTTCCTGGCCGGCGGCGCGCTGGGCGCCCTCGCCGCCCCGCTGACCGGGTACCCGCTGCGGCACCCCTCCCTGGCGGCGTACACCGGCGTCGCCCTCGTCGAGGCGGTGGCGCAGCTGGGCGCCCTGGCGTTCGTGGTGCGCCGGCAGCCCGCCGTCGGCGGCGCACGCGCCGGGCTGGTGCTGGGCGCGGCCGTGGGCCTCGGCTTCGCGGCCCTGGAGGGCGCCGGGTACGCCGTGGGCGCGGTCGCCGCCGGGGGCGCCGGCGCACGGGCACTGCTGGCGGCCGAGTTCCCGCGCGGGCTGCTCACCCCGCTGGGCCACGGCCTGTGGGGGGCGGTCGCCGGGGGCGCGCTGCTGGCCTCGCGCCGCGCCGACGGCCGCTTCCGGCTCGCCGCGCCGGCCGTCGGCGCGCTCCTGGGCGCCGCCTCGCTGCACGCCCTCGGGGACTGCGCGCAGGCGTTCGCCCTCTGGCTGACGGCGCGAGCGGCGGGTACCGGAGGGAACGGGGAGCCGGTCGCGCGGGCGGCGGTGGCCCTGCCGACCGAGCAGCAGGAGCAGCTGTGCACGGTGTTCTCGGTGGGCGGCACGGCCCTGGTCTGCCTGGTCGCGCTGGCCTGGACGCGTTCGCTGGCGCGCCGCGATCCCTGTTGGAGAAATACCCCCTAGGGGTATAGTGTGACGAGGGTGAGGCTCCCTCGCGAGCCCCATCGGCCCCACCCGCCTCTCGACGAGGAGTAACGACATGACCGCCCAGACCGACACTTCGGGCTCCGTCACCGCCGTCTACCAGGTGACCGGCATGAGCTGCGGACACTGCGAGGGCTCCGTCTCCGGGGAGATCTCCGCCATCCCGGGCGTCAGCTCGGTGAAGGCCGTCGCCTCGACCGGCGAGGTCACCGTCGTCTCCGCGTCCCCCCTCGACGACGAGGCCGTCCGCGCCGCCGTCGACGAGGCCGGCTTCGAGCTGGCCGGCAAGGCCTGACCCACCGCGGCCCGGCCGGTGCGCCGGCCCGCCCGTCCGTTGTCCGACCGGGCCGTACCGACCAGCTCATACTGGTTCCGTACGGTCCGGTCCGTCGTCTGGAGTCCGGACATGACCAGTACCACCGCAGCGGCACCCACCGGCGCGCCGATAGCGGAGACCTCCGAGGTCGACCTGCTCATCGGCGGCATGACCTGCGCGTCCTGCGCCGCCCGCGTCGAGAAGAAGCTCAACCGCATGGACGGCGTCAGCGCCACGGTGAACTTCGCGACGCAGAAGGCCAGGGTCAGCTACGCCGACGGGGTCGAGGTGGCCGACCTCATCGCCACCGTGGAGCGCACCGGCTACACGGCCGAGGAGCCCGCGCCCCCCGAGCCGCAGCCGGACGAGCGGGCCGCCGGGAGCGGCGACGACCCGGAACTCGCCGCGCTGCGCACCCGCTTCACCGTCTCCGCCGCCCTGGCCCTGCCCGTCGTGCTGCTCGCCATGGTCCCCGCGCTCCAGTTCGACAACTGGCAGTGGCTGTCGCTCACCCTCGCCGCGCCGGCCGTCGTCTGGGGCGGGGCGCCGTTCCACCGGGCCGCCTGGACCAACGCCCGGCACGGCGCGGCCACCATGGACACCCTGGTCTCGGTGGGCACGCTGGCCGCGTTCGGCTGGTCGCTGTGGGCGCTGTTCCTCGGCGACGCGGGGATGCCCGGCATGCGCGACGAGTTCCGCCTCACCGTCTCCCGCACGGACGGTGCCTCCACCGTGTACCTGGAGGTGGCCGCCGGGGTCGTCGCCCTGATCCTGCTCGGCCGGTTCCTGGAGGCCCGCTCCAAGCGGCGCGCGGGGGCGGCGCTGCGGGCGCTGATGGAGCTGGGGGCGAAGGACGTCACCGTGCTGCGGGCCGGGCGCGAGGTGCGGATCGCGGTGTCCGCGCTGGCCGCCGGGGACCGGTTCGTCGTGCGGCCCGGGGAGAAGATCGCCACCGACGGCACGGTCGTCGAGGGCGTCTCCGCCGTGGACGCGTCCATGCTGACCGGCGAGTCGGTGCCGGTGGACGTGGGCCCCGGCTCCCCCGTCGCCGGGGCGACCGTCAACGCCGGCGGCCGGCTGGTCGTCGAGGCGACCCGGGTCGGTGCGGACACCCAGCTGGCGCGGATGGCGCAGCTGGTGGAGGACGCGCAGAACGGCAAGGCCGAGGTGCAGCGGCTCGCCGACCGGATCTCGGCCGTGTTCGTGCCGGTGGTCATCCTGATCGCGCTCTCCACGTTCGCCGCGTGGCTGGGCGTCACCGGCGACGCCGCGGCCGCCTTCACGGCCGCGGTGGCCGTGCTGATCATCGCCTGCCCGTGCGCGCTGGGCCTGGCCACGCCGACGGCGCTGCTGGTCGGCACCGGCCGGGGCGCCCAGCTCGGCATCCTCATCAAGGGCCCCGAGGTGCTGGAGTCCACCCGGCGCGTCGACACGGTCGTCCTAGACAAGACCGGCACCGTCACCACCGGCCGCATGACCCTCCAGGAGGTGTACGCCGCCGCCGGCACCGACGAGCGGGAGCTGCTGCGGCTCGCGGGCGCCCTGGAGCGCGCCTCGGAACACCCCGTCGCCCGGGCGATCGCCGCGGGCGCCGAGGAGCGCGCCGGGGAACTGCCGGGCACCGAGCACTTCGAGAACGTGCCGGGCCGGGGCGTGCGCGGGCGGGTGGCGGGCCGCGAGGTGGCCGTCGGGCGGCTGTTCGACGAGGTGCCGCCGGAGCTGGCCGAGGTCCGCGCCCGGGCCGAACGGGAGGGCCGTACGGCCGTGCTGGCGGGCTGGGACGGCCGGGCGCGCGGGGTTCTCGCCGTCGCCGACGCCGTCAAGGAGACCAGCGCCGAGGCGGTGCGCGAGCTGCGGGCGCTGGGGCTCACCCCGGTGCTGCTCACCGGCGACAACCGGACGGTCGCCGAGGCGGTCGCGCGGGCCGTCGGCATCGCCCCGGACGACGTGATCGCCGAGGTGCTGCCCGAGGGCAAGGCGGACGTCGTACGGCGGTTGCAGGGCGAGGGCCGTACCGTCGCCATGGTCGGCGACGGCGTCAACGACGCGGCCGCGCTGGCCACCGCCGACCTCGGGCTCGCCATGGGCACCGGCACGGACGCGGCGATAGAGGCGAGCGACCTGACGCTGGTGCGCGGCGACCTGCGGGTGGCCGCGGACGCCATCCGGCTCTCCCGGCGGACGCTCGGCACCATCAAGTCCAACCTGGCCTGGGCCTTCGGCTACAACGTGGCCGCGCTGCCACTGGCCGCCGCGGGGCTGCTGAACCCGATGATCGCGGGCGCGGCGATGGCCTTCTCCTCGGTGTTCGTGGTGACCAACAGCCTGCGGCTGCGCACCTTCCGCTGAGGCCGGGAGGCGGCCCGGGGGCGGCGCCGCCGAAGTTACCGGCGGTAGCAGTCGGCCGAAACCGGTACCCCCCTTCAGTCCGGCGCGCACCTCACATAAGCTCTTCACAAGGCTCGCGCATCATCCTTACGCCCGGGGTCCCGATCGCCGTATCGGGCCTCTTGCGCAGGTAAAGGACATATGCAAGAGACGCAGATCACAGTGACGCGAACGTAACCATCGAAGGGCTTCGAAGGTCTAAGTTGGCGGTGTCAGAAAAGCGTCTTGGGGGGCGCTGACTGGCATCTGGGGATGTCTTGGGGGACTTCCTCAGAGATGCGTTGCCGGGGCACGTACTTCGGGAAGCTTTGAGCGGCCCTCCCGACCGGTACGGGTCCCGGCAGATCGCACCGCGTCACTGGAGCACGAGGAGCACGAAAGTGCGCGGGGCACGGCGAGTTCGGCTCGCCGTGCCCGACACAGCGATTCAGGCGCTGTCCTCACCAGACGCCCGGCCGGATCCCGTGGGGGGAATCCGCACCGGGACATGGGAAGGCGCCCTGGACGTCGGCCCGTGGGGGGACCGGCGTCAGGGCGCCTTCCGCTTTTCCCGGTCTCCCGGGTGTGCTCAGCGCTCCTCGACGGGGATGAAGTCCCGCTCCACCACGCCCGTGTAGATCTGGCGCGGACGGCCGATGCGGGAGCCCGGCTCCTTGATCATCTCGTGCCACTGGGCGATCCAGCCCGGCAGCCGGCCGAGGGCGAACAGAACCGTGAACATCTCGGTCGGGAAGCCCATGGCCCGGTAGATCAGGCCGGTGTAGAAGTCGACGTTCGGGTAGAGGCTGCGCGAGACGAAGTAGTCGTCGGAGAGCGCGTGCTCCTCCAGCTTCAGCGCGATGTCCAGCAGCTCGTCGGACTTGCCGAGCGCGGACAGCACGTCGTGCGCGGCCGCCTTGATGATCTTGGCGCGCGGGTCGAAGTTCTTGTAGACCCGGTGGCCGAAGCCCATCAGCCGGACGCCGTCCTCCTTGTTCTTCACCTTGCGGATGAAGGAATCGACGTCGCCGCCGGCGTCCCGGATGCCCTCGAGCATCTCCAGGACGGACTGGTTGGCGCCGCCGTGCAGCGGGCCCCACAGGGCGTTGATGCCGGCCGAGATGGACGCGAACATGTTCGCCTGCGAGGAGCCGACCAGGCGGACCGTCGACGTCGAACAGTTCTGCTCGTGGTCCGCGTGCAGGATCAGCAGCTTGTCCAGGGCGGAGACCACGACCGGGTCCAGCTCGTACTCGTCCGCCGGCACCGAGAACGTCATGCGCAGGAAGTTCTCGACGTAGCCGAGGTCGTTGCGCGGGTAGACGAACGGGTGACCGATCGACTTCTTGTACGCGTACGCCGCGATCGTCGGGAGCTTGGCGAGCAGGCGGATGGTGGAGAGGTCGCGCTGCTTGGCGTCGAACGGGTTGTGGCTGTCCTGGTAGAAGGTGGACAGCGCCGAGACGACCGAGGACAGCATGGCCATCGGGTGGGCGTCGCGCGGGAAGCCCCGGTAGAAGTTCTTGACGTCCTCGTGCAGCAGGGTGTGCCGCGTGATCTCGTTCTTGAACGCCGAGAGCTCGTCGACGGTCGGCAGCTCACCGTTGATCAGCAGGTACGCCACCTCGAGGAAGGTGGAACGCTCGGCCAGCTGCTCGATCGGGTATCCCCGGTACCGCAGGATGCCCGCCTCGCCGTCGAGGTAGGTGATCGCGGATTTGTACGCGGCCGTGTTGCCGTAACCGCTGTCCAGAGTCACCAGACCGGTCTGGGCGCGCAGCTTCCCGATGTCGAAGCCCTTGTCGCCGACGGTGCTGCCGACCACCGGGTAGGTGTACTCGCCGTCGCCGTACCGCAGTACTACAGAGTTGTCGCTCACGTCTTCCCTCACCGACGTAGTGCCTCATCTTCGAGGTGCCCTGACTGTCTCTACCATCCCCCATTTGGCTCAGGAGAGTGCACTCGGGGTCGACCATTGGGCCTATTGGCGGCACTCAGTGCCGCCAACCTGCTCATCCTGCCCCCTCCGGCGGGCAACGGGAAGTGCTCTGTGACCTTCACGACTCATTTGATCGATCATTTTTTGTGATGCCCGTCCGGACCGGCCAGGAGGAGGCCTCCGGACGGTGCCGCCAGCCGGGCGTCGAGGGCCGTGCAGCGCCGTCCGGCCGACACCGTGCGCACGGCCTGGCCGATGGCCCGGCGCGAACCGACGAGGACCACCAGCCGCTTGGCCCGGGTGACGGCCGTGTAGAGCAGGTTGCGCTGGAGCATCATCCACGCCCCGGTGGTCACCGGGATCACCACGGCCGGGTACTCGCTGCCCTGCGAGCGGTGGATGGTCACCGCGTAGGCGTGGGCCAGTTCGTCCAGCTCGTCGAAGTCGTAGGGCACCTCCTCGTCCTCGTCGGTCAGCACCGTCAGACGCTGGTCGACCGGATCGAGCGAGGTGACGACGCCGACGGTGCCGTTGAAGACACCGTTGGTGCCTTTGTCGTAATTGTTGCGGATCTGTGTCACCTTGTCGCCGACCCGGAAGACCCGCCCGCCGAACCGCTTCTCGGGCAGGTCCGGGCGACCCGGGGTGATGGCCTGCTGGAGCAGTCCGTTGAGGGTGCCGGCGCCGGCCGGGCCGCGGTGCATGGGCGCGAGGACCTGCACGTCCCGGCGCGGGTCGAGACCGAACCTGGCCGGAATGCGCCGGGCGGCCACGTCCACGGTGAGCCGGCCGGCCTCCTCGGTGTCGTCCTCGACGAACAGGAAGAAGTCCTGCATGCCGTCGGTGAGCGGATGCTGCCCGGCGTTGATCCGGTGCGCGTTGGTCACCACGCCCGACTGCTGGGCCTGGCGGAAGACCCGGGTGAGCCGGACGGCCGGCACCGGGCTGCCGTCGGCCAGCAGGTCCCGCAGCACCTCGCCGGCGCCCACGCTGGGCAGCTGGTCGACGTCCCCCACGAACAACAGGTGCGCCCCCGGGGGCACCGCCTTGACCAGCTTGTTGGCGAGCAGCAGGTCCAGCATCGAGGCCTCGTCCACCACGACCAGGTCGGCCTCCAGCGGGCGGTCCCGGTCGTAGGCCGCGTCGCCCCCGGGCTTCAGCTCCAGCAGCCGGTGCACGGTGGAGGCCTCGGCGCCGGTCAGCTCGGCCAGCCGCTTGGCGGCGCGGCCGGTGGGCGCGGCCAGCAGCACCCGGGCCTTGCGGGCGCGGGCCAGCTCCACGACGGAACGGACGGTGAAGGACTTGCCGCAGCCGGGGCCGCCGGTGAGCACGGCGACCTTCTCGGTGAGCGCCAGCTTCACCGCCGCCTCCTGCTCGGGCGCCAGCTCGGCCCCCGTGCGGCTCCTGAGCCAGGACAGCGCCTTGTCCCAGGCCACGTCCCGGAAGGCGGGCATCCGGTCCTCCCGGGTGCGCAGCAGGCGCAGCAGCTGGGCGGAGAGGGCGAGTTCGGCGCGGTGGAAGGGGACCAGGTACACGGCCGTGACCGGTTCCGAGCCGCCGTCGGGCGCGGGGACCTTCTCCCGTACGACGCCCGGCTCCTCGCCCTCCGCGGCGGGTGCGGCCAGCTCGGCGAGGCACTCGATGACCAGCCCGGTGTCGACCTGGAGCAGCTTCACCGCGTCCGCGATCAGCCGCTCCTCGGGCAGGTAGCAGTTGCCCTGGTCGGCGGACTGGGACAGGGCGTACTGCAGGCCCGCCTTGACCCGCTCGGGGCTGTCGTGCGGGATGCCGACGGAAGCGGCGATCCGGTCGGCGGTGAGGAAGCCGATGCCCCAGACGTCGGAGGCCAGCCGGTAGGGCTGGTCCTTGACCACGGAGATGGAGGCGTCGCCGTACTTCTTGTAGATGCGCACGGCGATGGAGGTGGAGACCTCCACCGTCTGGAGGAAGAGCATGACCTCCTTGATCGCCTTCTGTTCCTCCCAGGCGTCGGCGATCCTCCTGGTGCGCTTCGGGCCCAGGCCGGGGACCTCGACGAGGCGCTTGGGCTCCTCCTCGATGATGCGCAGGGTGTCGGTCCCGAAGTGCTGGGTGATGCGGTCGGCGAAGACCGGCCCGATGCCCTTGACCAGGCCCGAGCCGAGGTAGCGGCGGATGCCCTGGACGGTGGCGGGCAGGACCGTGGTGTAGTTCTCCACCGTGAACTGCTTGCCGTACTGGGGGTGCGAGCCCCAGCGGCCCTCCATCCGCAGCGACTCCCCCACCTGGGCGCCGAGCAGCGCGCCGACGACCGTCAGCAGGTCGCCGCCGCCGCGTCCGGTGTCGACCCGGGCGACGGTGTAGCCGTTCTCCTCGTTGGCGTACGTGATCCGCTCCAGCACGCCTTCCAGCACGGCCGTCCGCCGCTCCCCGCTCCCCGTCTGATCGGACATGATCCGACCGTACCGCCCGGCACCGACAGCGGCCCGGGTCCGGGCGGCGGCCGTGCGGCGGCGGGAGAGAGAGCGACCGTGCGCGGGCGGGCCGGGGGCCCGGGAACGCTTCGAGGGCGTGCCCCGGTCCGTCGACCCGGGCACACCCCCTCGGCTCTCCCCTCCGTACCAGGACCCCCTCATCCCCCCCGGGTCCCCACCCAGAAGTCCTGATGCCCCCTACGACCCGCGCGGCGGCGGAAGGGTTGCACGGGTCCGGGAAGATTCTTCCCGGCGGCCCTCACCCGGGCGGGCGACGTGGTCCAGGAAGCGCGTCACCGTCTGCGCCAGCACCTCCCGGCCGTCCCGGGCCCACAGCGCCTCGTTGAACAGCTCGACCTCGATCGGGCCGGTGTACCCGGCGGCCTCCACGTACCCCGTCCAGGCCCGCATGTCGACGCAGCCGTCGCCGATCTGGCCGCGGCCGTTGAGGACGCCCTCGGGCAGTGGTGTCGTCCAGTCAGCGAGCTGGAAGGCGTGGATGCGGCCCCCCGCGCCCGCGCGGGCGACCTGCCCGGGGGCGGTGTCGTCCCACCACAGGTGGTAGGTGTCCACCGTGACGCCGACCTGGTGGGCGGGGAAGCGCTCGGCGAGGTCCAGGGCCTGGGTGAGGGTGGAGACCACGCAGCGGTCGGCGGCGTACATGGGGTGCAGGGGCTCGATGGCGAGGCGGACGCCCCGGGACTCGGCGTAGGGGCCCAGCTCGGCGAGCGCGTCCGCGATCCGCTCCCGGGCGCCGGGCAGGTCCGTGGAGCCGGCCGGCAGGCCGCCGGAGACCAGGACGAGGGTGCCGGTGCCCAGGGTGGCCGCCTCGTCCACCGCCCGCCGGTTGTCGGCCAGCGCCCGGGCCCGCTCCCCGGGGTCGGTGGCGGTGAGGAAGCCGCCCCGGCACAGCGTGGTCACCGTCAGGCCCGCGGCGCGCATCAGCTCGGCGGTCCGTTCGAGACCGTGGGCCCGGACCGGTTCCCGCCACAGTCCGACCTGGCCGACGCCTGCCGCGCGGCAGGCGTCGGCCAGCTCCGGCAGGGACAGCTGCCTGACCGTCATCTGGTTGACGGAGAAGCGGTCGAGGCCGGCGCTCACTGCTCCACCCCGTACACCGCCAGCAGGTTCCGCATCCGCTCCTCCGCGAGTTCCGGGTCCGGGAACAGGCCCAGCCGGTCTGCCAGTTCGTAGGCGCGGGCCAGGTGCGGCAGGGAGCGGGCGGACTGGAGGCCGCCGACCATGGCGAAGTGGCTCTGGTGGCCGGCCAGCCAGGCCAGGAACACCACGCCGGTCTTGTAGAACCGGGTCGGGGCCTCGAACAGGTGCCGGGACAGTTCCACGGTCGGGTCGAGCAGGGCGCGGAAGCCCGCCGTGTCACCGGTGTCCAGCACGCGGACCGCCTCGGCGGCCAGCGGGCCGAGCGGGTCGAAGACGCCCAGCAGGGCGTGGCTGAAGCCCCGCTCGTCGCCCGCGATCAGCTCGGGGTAGTGGAAGTCGTCGCCGGTGTAGCAGCGGACCCCGTCGGGCAGGCGGCGGCGCAGCTCGACCTCGCGGCCGGCGTCCAGCAGGGAGATCTTCACGCCGTCGACCTTGTCCGGGTGGGCGGCGACCACCTCCAGGAACACCTCCGTCGCCGCGTCCAGGTCGGTCGAGCCCCAGTAGCCGGTGAGCGCGGGGTCGAACATCGGGCCCAGCCAGTGCAGGATCACCGGCTCGGCGGACTGGCGCAGCAGGTGGCCGTAGACCTCCAGGTAGTCCTCGGCGGAGCCGGCCGCGGCGGCCAGCGCGCGCGAGGCCATCAGGACGGCCTGGGCGCCCGCCTCCTCGACCACGGCGAGCTGTTCCTCGTAGGCGGCGCGGACCTCGGCGAGCGTCCCGCCGGCGATCTGGTCGGTGCCGGCCCCGCAGGCGACACGGCCGCCCGCGCTCCGTGCCTCCGCGGCCGAGCGGCGGATCAGCTCGGCCGCGCCCGCCCAGTCCAGGCCCATCCCGCGCTGGGCGGTGTCCATGGCCTCGGCGACGCCCAGGCCGTGCGACCACAGGTGGCGGCGGAAGGCGAGGGTGGCGTCCCAGTCGACGGCGGCGGGCGAGTCCGGGCAGACGTCGGCGAACGGGTCGGCGACGACGTGCGCCGCCGAGAAGACCGTTCGGGAGGTGAGCGCCGTGCCCGGGGCGGCGGCGAGGGGCTCGGCGCGCGGTTCGTAGCGGTGCAGCAGGCCGTCCGGGCCGGGGAGTCGGAGGGTCACAGCGAGATCTCCGGGACGTCGAGGCGGCGGCCCTCGGCCGAGGACCTCAGGCCCAGCTCGGCGAGTTGCACGCCGCGGGCGCCGGCCAGCAGGTCCCAGTGGTAGGGGGCGTCGGCGTAGACGTGCCGCAGGAACAGTTCCCACTGGGCCTTGAAGCCGTTGTCGAAGTCCTGGTTGTCCGGGACGGCCTGCCACTGGTCGCGGAAGACCTCGGTGGCGGGGACGTCCGGGTTCCAGACCGGCTTGGGGGTGGCCGAGCGGTGCTGGACCCGGCAGTCGCGCAGGCCGGCGACGGCCGAGCCCTCCGTGCCGTCCACCTGGAACTCGACCAGTTCGTCGCGGTTGACGCGGACCGCCCAAGAGGAGTTGATCTGCGCGACGGCGCCGCCCGCCAGCTCGAAGATGCCGTACGCGGCGTCGTCGGCGGTGGCGTCGTAGGGCTTGCCGTCCTCGTCCCAGCGCTGCGGGACGTGCGTGGTGGCCAGGGCCTGCACGGAGGTGACGCGGCCGAACAGCTCGTGCAGGACGTACTCCCAGTGCGGGAACATGTCGACGACGATGCCGCCGCCGTCCTCGGCGCGGTAGTTCCAGGAGGGGCGCTGGGCGGGCTGCCAGTCGCCCTCGAAGACCCAGTAGCCGAACTCGCCGCGCACGGACAGGACGCGGCCGAAGAAGCCGCCGTCGACGAGCCGCTTCAGCTTCAGCAGGCCCGGCAGGAAGATCTTGTCCTGGACGACGCCGTGCCGGATGCCCTTGGCCTGGGCGAGGCGGGCCAGTTCCAGGGCGCCGTCGAGGCCGGTCGCGGTGGGCTTCTCGGTGTAGACGTGCTTGCCGGCGGCGATCGCCTTCCTGATCGACTCCTCGCGCGCGGAGGTGACCTGGGCGTCGAAGTAGATGTCGGTCTCCGGGTCGGCGAGGACCGCGTCGAGGTCGGTGGAGACGTGCTCCAGGCCGTGCCGCGCGGCGATCTCCCGCAGCGCGTGCTCGCGCCGCCCGAGCAGCACCGGCTCCGGCCACAGCACGGTGCCGTCGCCGAGGTCGAGGCCGCCCTGGTCGCGGATGGCCAGCAGGGAGCGGACCAGGTGCTGGCGGTAACCCATGCGCCCGGTCACGCCGTTCATGGCGATACGCACCGTCTTGCGTGTCACGTCGGTCCCTTCGTCAGACCACAGGGGAGTCACAGAAAAGCGTCAGAGGCGCTACGGCCGCACCGCACAGCAAGCGCTTTCTATCCAGAGAAGCTAGCCTCTGACCAGCGGTCGGGACAAGGCCCCGGGCGGGGCGGGGCGCGGGTGGAGCCGTTCGAAGGGGCGAACAAACGGGGCGGTTGGCCTTAAGGTCTGCTCACACCGCGCGGCACCGTGGCTGTGAGCGGTCCGGGCACCGGTGCCCGGACGCGACGTTCGCGGGCCGGCCGGTGCGGGGGACGGGCGGTGCGGGGGACGGGTGTCCGCGGCGGTCCGGCCCGCGAGCACCGCGTACGACGAGAAGCGCGACCGGAGGACGACGAGATGACGGTGACCCTGGCGGACGTGGCGGCCCGCGCCCAGGTCTCCCCCGCGACGGTGTCGCGCGTACTGAACGGCAACTACCCGGTGGCCGCGACCACCCGGGAGCGGGTGCTGCGGGCGGTGGACGAACTGGACTACGTCCTCAACGGCCCCGCGAGCGCCCTGGCCGCGGCGACGTCCGATCTGGTCGGCATCCTGGTCAACGACATCGCGGACCCCTTCTTCGGGATCATGGCGAGCGCGATCCAGGGCGAGATCGGCGGACCGGGCGGCCGGGCGGGCGGGGAGCGGCTGGCCGTCGTCTGCAACACGGGCGGGTCACCGGAACGCGAGCTGACCTACCTGACCCTGCTGCAACGGCAGCGCGCCGCGGCGGTGGTGCTGACCGGCGGCGCCGTGGAGGACGCCCCGCACGCGGCGGCGGTGGCGGCGAAGCTGCGCAAACTGGCGGAGGCGGGCACGCGGGTGGTGCTGTGCGGACGCCCGCCGGCGCCGGACACCGAGGCGGTCGCCCTCGCCTTCGACAACCACGGCGGCGCCCGCCGGCTCACCGAGCACCTCATCGGGCTCGGGCACCGGCGCCTGGGCTACATCGCCGGCCCCCGGGAACGGACGACGACCCGGCACCGGCTGGAGGGGCACCGGGCGGCGCTGGAGGCGGCCGGCGTCGCGGAGGACGCGAGGTGGACGGTGTACGGCCGCTTCGACCGCCGGTCCGGGTACGAGGCCACCCTCGAACTGCTGCGCAGGGACCCGTCGCTCACCGCGGTCGTCGCCGCGAACGACTCCGTCGCCCTGGGCGCCTGCGCCGCCCTGCGCGAGTCCGGTCTGCGCGTGCCCGAGGACGTGTCGGTGGCCGGCTTCGACGACCTGCCCTTCAGCATCGACGCCGTGCCCTCCCTGACGACCGTACGGCTGCCGCTGGCGGAGGCGGGGGCCCGGGCGGGCCGCGTCGCGATGGGCCGCGAGGAGCCGCCGCCCGGAGGGATCGCCACGGTGCGGGGCGAGTTGATGGTGCGGGGGTCCACGGGAGTGCCCCGGGAGGACTGAGCGGGGCCCACCGGCAGGCGCGGGCGCGTGGTCCACAGCCGCGGGAGCGATGAGTTCCGCGGTGCGCGGCGGTCCGAGGTGGCGCAGAACCGAGATGCCCAGGCCGGGCACGACGCACAGGAGTGGTGGTCATGCGGATCGTCGTCACCGAGTTCATCAGCCTCGACGGGGTCGTCCAGGCGCCGGGCGGGGCCGAGGAGGACACCGACGGAGGGTTCGCGCACGGGGGCTGGTCGCACCCCTTCTTCGACCCCGAGGTGGTCGGGGGCGCGTTCGCCGCGGGGCTGGAGCGGGCCGGCGCGCTGCTCTACGGGCGCCGCACCTGGCAGACCATGGCCGCCGCCTGGCCCGAGCGGGCCGGGGACCCCTTCGCCGACCGGCTGAACGCGATGCGCAAGTACGTCGTCACCGACACCCTGGGCGAGGACCAGCTGACCTGGGAGAACACCGTGCGCATCCCCGGCGCCGGGGCCGTCGGGCGCATCCGGGAGCTGCGCGCGGCCGAGGGCGGCGACCTGGCGGTCCTGGGGAGCCCCACGCTCGTGCGGGCGCTGCTGCACGAGGGGCTCGTGGACGAACTGACGCTCGTCGTCATGCCGGTGCTGCTCGGCGGCGGCAAGTCGGTCTTCCCCGAGGACGGGGTGAAGCGGACCCTGGAACTGGTCTCCAGCACCACCGGGAAGACCGGCGTCCAGGTCAACGTCTTCCGCCCGGCGGCCGAGTAGCCCGGCGGGACCGGAGCGGGGCGGGGATGCCTGGTTCCGCACGGACCGGGTACGTGCGAGTAGGGTCGCTGGTCATGAAGTTCGCCTTTTCCACTCTCGGTGTCCCCGGCCTGCCCGTACCCGAGGTACTGGCGCTCGCCACCGCCCACGGCTTCCAGGGCGTCGAACTGCGCGCCCATCCCGAGGAGCCGGTGCACACAGGTCTCGGCCCGGCCGAACGGGCCGACGTGGCCGCCGCGTTCAAGGCGGCCGGCGTCGGCGTACTGGGCGTCGCCGGCTACGCGCGGGTCGCCGCGCCGGGCGACGACGCGCCGGTGCTCGACGAGATCCGTGCCCTGCTGCACCTGGCCCGCGACCTGGGCGCCCCCTTCGTCCGCGTCCTGCCCGGCGCCGACCCCGACCGGCCCGGCGAGGAGTCCGACGCGCTCGCCGCCCGGCGCCTGGGCACCGCCGCCGAGGACGCCGCCGCCCTCGGTGTCCGCATCCTGCTGGAGACCCACGACTCGCACCCCACCGGCGCCGACGTGATCCGCGTCCTCGGACCCGTCGGGCACCGGCAGGCCGGCGCGCTGTGGGACGTGATGCACACCTGGCTGGGCGGTGAGCAGCCCTCGGAGACCTACGCGGCCCTCGCCCCGCACCTCGGCTACGTCCAGGTCAAGGACATCGCCTCCGCCGACGACCGCACCCCGCTGCCGCTCGGCACGGGCGTCCTGCCGCTCACCGAGTGCGTGGAGGTGCTCTCCCGGCACGGCTGGGACGGCTGGCTGTGCTGGGAGTACGAGAAGCACTGGTACGAGACGGCCCCGCCGCTTCCCGGCCTGCTGGACGCGGGCCGCGACCACCTCGTCCGGCTGCTCAGCGACTCCGCCTGACGCGCGGCGCGGCGCGCCCGGGGCCGAGTGCGCCGCCGGCGGCCGCTCGCTGGTTACTGTGCATTCCCTTGACGGAAAGAAACTTCCCGGATATTCGTGATTCCCTGGAAGTTTCCTTCAGCACTTCTCCAGCGGGCCGGTCCGGAAGGAGCGCACGTGCACGACATCAGCACGGGAAGCACGGGAAGCACGGGAAACACCGCACGGCCGTCCAGACGCACCGTCCTCGCCGCGACCGCGGGACTGACCGCCGCCCTCGCCGCGTCCGGCGCCGCGCACGCCTCGGCCGCCGGGCGCGGCGACAGCCGGCTGCGGGCGCTGATCTCCCGGATGACGCTGGAGGAGAAGGTCGGCCAGCTGTTCGTGATGCGGGTGTACGGCCACTCGGCCACCGCCCCCGACCAGGCCGACGTCGACGCCAACCTCGCGGAGATCGGCGTCCGCACGGCCGCCGAGCTGATCGAGAAATACCGGGTCGGCGGGATCATCTACTTCACCTGGGCCCACAACACCCGTGACCCCGAGCAGATCGCGGAGCTGTCCAACGGCATCCAGCGGGCCTCCCTCGGCCTGCCCCGCGGTCTGCCCGTGCTGGTCGCCACCGACCAGGAGCACGGCGCGGTGTGCCGGGTCGGCCGGCCCGCGACGCTGTTCCCGGGCGCCATGGCGATCGGTGCCGGGGGCTCCCGCGCCGACGCCCGCGCCCTCGGCCGGATCTCCGGCGCCGAGCTGCGCGCGATGGGCATCAACCAGGACTACTCCCCCGATGCGGACGTGAACGTCAACCCGGCCAACCCGGTCATCGGCGTACGGTCCTTCGGCGCCGACCCGGACGCGGTGGCCCGGCTGGTGGCGGCGGAGGTCGAGGGGTACCAGGCGTCCCGGGTCGCGGCGACCGCCAAGCACTTCCCCGGGCACGGCGACACGGCCGTGGACAGCCACTTCGGCTTCCCCGTCATCACCCACAGCCGCGAGGTGTGGGAGCGGCTGGACGCCGTGCCGTTCCGGGCGGCCGTCGCGGCGGGCATCGACTCCGTGATGACCGCGCACATCCAGTTCCCGGCCCTCGACGGCTCCGGCGACCCGGCCACCCTCTCCCACCCGATCGTCACCGGCATCCTGCGCGGCGAGCTGGGCTACGACGGGGTGGTGGTGACCGACTCCCTCGGCATGGAGGGCGTGCGCACCAAGTACGGCGACGACCGGGTGCCGGTGCTGGCGCTCGCGGCCGGCGTCGACCAGCTGCTCAACCCGCCGGACCTGCACGTCGCCTGGAACGCGGTGCTGTCGGCCGTGCGCGGCGGCGAGCTGACCGAGGAGCGGCTCGACGCGTCGGTGCTGCGCGTCCTGCGGCTGAAGTCACGGCTCGGGCTGTTCGACCGCCCCTACGCCACCCGGGCCGGCGTGCGGCGCGCGGTGGGCACCGCCACGCATCTGGCCGCCGCCGACCGGATCGCCGAACGGACGACGACCCTGCTGGTCAACGAGGGCGGCGTCCTCCCGCTGGACCACCGTACGGTGGCGAAGGTGCTGGTCGTCGGCGCCGATCCGGCCTCCCCCTCGGGGACCACCGGGCCGCCCACCGGCGTGCTCGCCGCCGCCCTGTCCGAGCTGGGCTTCACCGCCACCGCGCTGCCCACCGGCACCGCGCCCTCCGCCGCGACCGTCGCCTCGGCGGTGGCGGCGGCCCGGGAGGCGGACGCGGTGGTGGTGGCCACGTACAACGTGACGGCGGGCAGCGCGCAGCGGACGCTGGTGAACCAGCTCATCGGCACCGGCCGGCCGGTGGTGGCCGTCGCCGTCCGCAACCCCTACGACGTGGCCCAGCTGCCCGCCGTCCAGGCGTACCTGGCGACGTACTGCTGGACGGACGTCGAACTGCGGGCCGCCGCACGGGTGATCGCCGGGCAGGTGGCGCCGCGCGGCAGGCTGCCGGTGCCGGTGCAGCGGGCGGACGATCCCGCGCGGGTGCTGTACCCGGTCGGGCACGGGCTGACCTACCCGAGGGGTGACGCCCGCCCCGCCCGGTAGTGGTCAGCGGAGTGTCAGCACAGGATCCAGCCGGAACTGACCGAGCCGTGGCCGACTGAGCCGCGCACCCACACGCAGCGGTGGCCGGCGTGCACGGTCACCGGGCCCGCGAGGCGCCGGAACATGCCCTTGTCGACGACCGGCCGGTTGCCGCGGGCCTGGAGGCTGACCGACATCGACCGCTTGGCACCGGCCGCGCGGGCGACGGTCGTCGCGCAGACGTAGCCGCCGCGCCGGTAGAGGTGCACGGTGCCGGTGGCGAAGGGCAGGGTCCTGATCTCCCGCCCGGCGCAGGCGCCGGTCGCCGCCTGCGCGCCGGCGGGGGCGGCCAGGACGAGCGCCCCGGACGCGGCCAGCACGGCCGCGCCGAGCGCCAGACGCCGGCGTATCGCACCACGGTCCACTGTCGTCCTCCCCGTACCCGGCCCGTACCTCACGCGCGTGCCCGCCGCGCACCTCGTGCGCACGTACTGATGTACGGACGCACGACGTATGCCGGATGGTTGCACGGCCGTCAGGGACACGCGCCACCGGGGCGGGCCCGGCGGCCGGCCGGCTACCGGGCCACCCCGGCCGTCGGCGGTACCGGTTCCTCCGGCCCCGGCCCGCCGACGAAGGTGTGCCACAGCTCGGCGTACCGGCCGCCCCGCGCCAGCAGCTCGTCGTGGGTGCCGTCCTCGGCGACCCGGCCGCGGTCCATCACCACCACCCGGTCGGCGCGGGCCGCGGTGGTCAGCCGGTGGGCGACGATCAGCGTGGTGCGCGCGCGGGCGGGCGCCGGGGCACTCCCGTCCGCCGCGCCGTCGCGGCCCGCCAGCCGGTCGGTCGCCTGGTTGACCTGGGCCTCCGTGGCCAGGTCCAGGGCCGCCGTCGCCTCGTCCAGGAGCAGGATGTCCGGGGCGACCAGCTCCGCGCGGGCCAGCGCGATCAGTTGGCGCTGGCCGGCGGACAGGTTGCGGCCGCGCTCGGCGACCTCGTGCAGGTAGCCGCCCTCCAGCGTGGCGATCATCTCGTGGGCGCCGACCGCCCGGGCCGCCGCCTCCACCTCGGCGTCGCCGGCGCCGGGGCGGCCGTAGGCGATGGCGTCGCGGACGGTGCCCGGGAAGAGGTAGGCCTCCTGCGGGACGACGCCGAGCCGGTGGCGGTAGGAGGTCAGGTCGAGCGCGCGCAGGTCGGTGCCGTCGACCGTGACCCGGCCGGCCGTCGGGTCGTAGAACCGCGCCACCAGCTTGACCAGCGTGGACTTGCCCGCGCCGGTCTCGCCGACGAAGGCGACGGTCTGCCCGGCCGGGATGCGCAGGTCGATCCCGCTCAGGGCTTCCTCCTCGCCCCCGTAGGCGAAGGACACGCCCTCGAAGGCGATCTCGCCGCGCAGCGAGCGCACCTCGGCCGGCTGCCCGGCGGACTCGGTGGACGCCGGCTCCCGCAGCAGCTCCTGGATGCGGCCCAGCGACACCGTGGCCTGCTGGTAGCCGTCGAAGACCTGGGAGAGCTGCTGGACGGGGGCGAAGAACAGGTCGATGTAGAGCAGGTACGCCACCAGCGCGCCCGCGGTGAGGGTGGCCGCCTCGATGCGGTGGGCGCCCGCGATCAGCACGGCCGCCGCGGCCACGGACGACAGCAGCTGGACGAAGGGGAAGTAGACGGAGATCAGCCGCTGGCCGCGGACGCGGGCGCGCCGGTAGGCGTCGCTGCGCTCGGCGAACCGCCGGCTGCCGTCCCGCTCGCGCCGGAAGGCCTGCACGATCCGCAGCCCGGCCACCGACTCCTGGAGGTCGGCGTTGACCGCCGACACCCGCTCACGGGCCAGCTGGTACGCCTTCACGCTCGCCCGGCGGAAGAAGTAGGTGGCGACGATCAGCGGCGGCAGGGTGGCGAAGACGACCAGCGCCAGCCGCACGTCCAGGACGAGCAGCGCGGCCATGATGCCGAAGAAGGTGACGACGGAGACGAACGCGGTGACCAGGCCGGTCTGGAGGAACGTGGAGAGGGCGTCGACGTCCGTCGTCATCCGCGTCATGATCCGGCCGGTCAGCTCGCGCTCGTAGTAGTCGAGGCCGAGCCGCTGGAGCTGCGCGAAGATCTTCAGGCGCAGCGCGTACAGGACGCGCTCGCCGGTGCGGCCGGTCATCCGGGTCTCGCCGATCTGCGCGGCCCACTGCGCCAGCACGGCGAGCAGCGCCAGCAGCGAGGCCGACCAGACCGCTCCCAGGGCCGCCCGGGTGACGCCCTGGTCGATGCCGTGCCGGATCAGGATCGGCAGCAGCAGGCCCAGCCCCGCGTCGACGGCGACCAGCGCCAGGCTGACCAGCAGGGGCGCGCCGAAGCCGTGCAGCAGGCGGCGCAGGCCGTAGGAGTCCTCGGCCCGGACCGCGCGGGCCTCGTCGATGCCGGGGGTGTCGGTCGCCGGGGGCAGCGCCTCGACCTGGGCGAGCAGCTCGGGGGTGGCCGGGGTGCCGGCGAGGGCGGCGTCGCGGGGCTCGCGGTCGCCCGTCCACAGCCTGGGGGTGACGCCGCGCTCGGCGTCGAACTCGGCGTCCAGCTCGTCGCGGAGCGTGGTGTCCTCGGCGGGTGCGGCCGGTGGGACGTGGCCCGGGGAGACGCCGCCCAGTTCGTCGGGGTCGGTGAGCAGGCGGCGGTACAGGGCGCAGCGGCGCTGTAGTTCGTCGTGGGTGCCGAGGTCGGCGAGCCGGCCGCCGTCGAGGACGGCGATGCGGTCGGCGAGGTTGAGGGTGGAGCGGCGGTGGGCGATGAGGAGCGTGGTGCGGTCCGCCATGACGTGCTTGAGCGCCTCATGGATCTCGTGCTCGACCCGGGCGTCCACGGCGGAGGTGGCGTCGTCCAGGACGAGCAGGCGCGGGTCGGTGAGCAGGGCGCGGGCGAGCGCGACGCGCTGGCGCTGGCCGCCGGAGAGGGTCAGGCCGTGCTCGCCGACCTCGGTGTCGTAGCCGCGCGGCAGCTCGCTGATGAACCGGTGCGCCTGGGCGGCGCGGGCGGCGGCCTCGATCTCCTCCTGGGAGGCGTCGGGGCGGCCGTAGGCGATGTTGGCGCGGACGGTGTCGGAGAAGAGGAAGGAGTCCTCGGGGACCAGGCCGATCGCCGCCCGCAGGGAGTCCAGGGTCAGCTCGCGCACGTCGTGGCCGCCGATCAGGACGGCGCCGTGGGTGACGTCGTAGAAGCGCGGCAGCAGCAGGGAGAGGGTGGACTTGCCGGAGCCCGAGGAGCCGACGACGGCCAGGGTCTCGCCCGCGCGGATCTCGAAGCTGAGCCCCTTCAGGACCGCGCCGGCCTTGTCCGGGTCGCTGTCGTAGCCGAAGGACACGTCGTCGAACTCGACGCTCGCCGGTGCGCCGGCGGGCAGTTCCTTGGTGCCGTCGCGCAGCGTCGGCTCGGTGTCGATCAGCTCCAGGACGCGCTCGGTGCCGGCCCGGGCCTGCTGGCCGACGGTGAGGACCACGGCGAGCATCCGGACCGGCCCGACGAGCTGGGCGAGGTAGGCGGAGAAGGCGACGAAGGTGCCCAGGGTGATGTGCCCGCCGACCGCGAGCCAGCCGCCGACGGCCAGCATGGCGACCTGCCCGAGGGCGGGGACGGCCTGGAGCGCCGGGGTGTACGTGCTGTTCAGCCGGATCGTGCGCAGGCGTCCGGCGAACAGGCGGCGGCCGACCTCCCGCAGCTTGCCGGTCTCCTGCTCCTCCTGTCCGAAGCCCTTGACCACGCGTACGCCGCTGACCGCGCCGTCGACCACGCCGGCGACGGCGGCGGCCTGGGCCTGGGCGTACCAGGTGGCGGGGTGCAGCCGGGTGCGGCTGCGCCGGGCGATGAAGCCGAGGGCCGGGGCGACGGCGAGGGCGATCAGGGTCAGCGGCAGCGACAGCCAGGCCATGACGACCAGGGAGATCAGGAACAGCAGGATGTTCCCGATGGTCATCGGGAGCATGAACAGCAGGCCCTGGATCAGCTGGAGGTCGCTGGTGGCGCGGCCGACCACCTGGCCGGTGGACAGCTCGTCCTGGCGGCGGCCGTCCAGCCGGGTGATCGAGCCGAACATGTCGGTCCGCAGGTCGTGCTGGACGTCGAGGGCGAGCCGGCCGCCGTAGAAGCGGCGGACGTAGGCGAGGGCGTAGACCAGGACGGCGGCGCCCAGCAGCGCGCAGGCCCAGGGGGCCATGGCGCGGGTGTGGGCGCCGATCACGTCGTCGATGATCACCTTGGTGATCAGCGGTACGAGGGCCGTCAGGCCCATGCCGGCGAGGGAGGAGCCGAGGGCGAGGACGACGTCCCGGGGGGAGCGCCAGGCGTAGCCCGCCAGGCGCCGTGCCCAGCCCGGCCGCTGGTGCGGTTCCTGCCGTTCCCGCCCGGTCCGGCCTGGTTTCTCCCCTTGCTGCCGCGCCACGCCGTGCCTCCCGTTCGACCTGATCTGCCGCAAGGCACCAACGCCCGAGGAAGCGGATTTCATCCCTCCGCAACAATTCCCCCGAGGCTTCGGTGGCCCCGCGGCCGGACAGGCCCCGCGCCGGAGGCGGCGGCCGGCGCCGCGCACGCCGGGTGCGTCAGGAGGCGGCGAGGTCCCGGTGGATGACCTTGGCGACGCCCTGGATGGTGGCGATGCCGTAGTTCATCGTGCTGTTGCCGTGGCTGAGCACGGTGATCGTGTAGTCGTGGCCGCCACCGGTGAAGGTGCCGACGCTGTGCACCCGCCAGCCGTGCGTGGAGCGCTGCAGCCAGCCGTTCTTGACGTGCACCGAGACCCCGGCGGGGGCGCCGTAGGGGGTGCCCCAGCGCTGCGAGGAGACGACCTGGCCCATCAGCTTCAGGATGTAGGCGCGCGCGTTGTCGCTCAGCACGGTGTTCCTGGCGGCGACGAGCTTGAGCAGCTTCTGCTCGTCGGTGACGTTGATCTGGGTGAGGCCCCAGTAGCCGCCGGTGCCCGGCACGGTCTTCGTCATCCCGGCGGCGGCCAGGAACGCCTTGACCTTCGTCAGGCCCAGTTGCTTCCACAGCTTGCTGGTCGCGTCGTTGTCCGACTTGGTGATCATCGCCTTGGCGAGCGCGGCCTCGGTGTCGGTGAGGTAGCGGTCGTGCTTCTTCGCGTCCCACAGCAGCGTGGCGAGGACGGTGACCTTGACCACGCTGGCGGAGTCGTAGGAGCTGGTGGCGCGCAGGGTGCAGGTGGTGCTGGTGGTGCGGTCGTAGAGGCCAACGGCGACCGTGCCCGAGCGGCCGGCGAGCGCGGCGGTGATGTCCTTCTTCAGCTTGGTGGCCAGCGCCGCATGTGCGGAGGTGCAGCCGACCGTGGGCGTGGCCGCCGCGGTGGGCCGACTCGGGTGGAGACGGGGCAGATTGTCGCTCCCGGTCACCGGATCGACACGTCGGATTCATTTACAGGGCCTCATGTCCATGCCACGCTCCCGTCTGCCGCCTCCAGTCAACCCGCGTAGATGGGACCCCACACATGCTGGCGACACGCACCCGCCGGAAGTCGGTGGCCTGGGCCACGGCCGCCGTCCTGGTCGGCCTCACCGCCCCCGCGCTGACCGCGACCCCGGCCTCCGCGACGACGACCGCCTACGACTCGACCTACTACAAGAACGCCGTCGGAAAGTCCGGCACCAGCCTGAAGTCGGCCCTCCACACGATCATCAGCAGCCAGACCAAGATCTCCTACTCCGCGGTCTGGAACGCCCTGAAGGTCACCGACCAGGACCCGAACAACAGCAACAACGTGATCCTGCTGTACAGCGGTGTCTCGCGCAGCAAGTCCCTCAACGGGGGCGACCTCGGCGACTGGAACCGCGAGCACACCTGGGCCAAGTCCCACGGCGACTTCGGCGAGGTGACCGGCCCCGGCACCGATCTGCACCACCTGCGCCCCGCCGACGTCCAGGTCAACAGCATCCGCGGCAACCTGGACTTCGACAACGGGGGCAGCGCGGTCACGGGCGGGGGCGGCAGCCGCGTCGACTCCGACTCCTTCGAGCCGCGCGACGCCGACAAGGGCGACGTGGCCCGCATGATCCTGTACATGGCCGTGCGCTACGAGGGCGGCGACGGCTTCGCCGACCTGGAGCCCAACGAGAAGGTCGACAACGGCAGCAACCCGTACATGGGCAAGCTCGCGGTCCTCAAGCAGTGGAACGAGCAGGACCCGCCGAGCGCCTTCGAGGAGAAGCGCAACCAGGTCATCTACGACACCTACCAGCACAACCGCAACCCGTTCATCGACCACCCGGAGTGGGTCGAGGCGATCTGGTAGCGGGCGGTCAGCCGGCCAGGTGCGTCGGCGCGAACATCCGCAGCACGGCCGGGAGCACGACCACCGAGGGGCCCGGCCGCGCCAGCGCCCGCGCCAGGTCGGCCGCCAGTGTCCCGGGGGTGGTACGCACCCCCGGGACACCGAAGGACTCGGCCAGGGCCACGAAGTCCGGCCCCGCCAGGTCCGTCCCCGTGGCCCGGCCGAAGGCGTCGTGCATGTACTCCCGCAGGATGCCGTAGCCGCCGTCGTCGACGATCAGCCAGGTGACGTCGAGGTCGTGCTGACGGGCCGTCGCCAGCTCCGCGATCGAGTACATCGCCCCGCCGTCGCCGGACACCGCGAGGACCGGGCGGGTGGGGTCGGCCACCGCCGCGCCGAGCGCCGCCGGGAAGCCGTAACCGAGGCCGCCCGCGCCCTGCGCGGAGTGCATGGTGTTGGGGGCCTGCGGGTCGAAGGCGGACCAGGCCCAGTACGCCAGGACGGTCATGTCCCAGAACGACGGGGAACCGGCGGGCAGGGCCCGGCGCACGGACGCCAGGACCTCCTGCTCCAGGGTGAGGTCCTGGGCGGCGATACGGCCCGCGACCTGGGCGAGCAGGGCGCGGACCCGCTCCGGGGCCGAGGGGTCGGTGCGCTCGCGGACCGTCTCCAGCAGCGCCTGGAGGGCGAGCCGGGCGTCCGCGTGGATGCCGAGGGCCGGGTGGTTGGACTCCAGTTTGCCGAGGTCCGCCTCGATCTGGACGATCTGGCCGCGGGGCCGGAACGTGTGGTAGTTCGAGGAGAGTTCGCCGAGCCCGGAGCCGACCACGAGCAGGACGTCCGCGTCCTCCAGGAAGTCGGTGGTGTGCCGGTCCTCCAGCCAGGAGCGCAGCGAGAGCGGATGGTTCCAGGGGAACGCGCCCTTGCCGCCGAAGGTCGTCACCACGGGGGCGTCGAGCCGCTCCGCGAGCTGCCGCAGCTTGCCGGCCGCGTCCGCCCGTACCACTCCGCCGCCCGCGACGATCGCCGGGCGGGCCGCCCGGGACAGCAGGTCGGCGGCGACCGCGGTCAGTTCGGGGCGCGGCGGCAGCTCGTCCGGGAGCGCGTCCGGCGCCGTCACCACCGGCAGCCGGGCCCCGGCGAGCAGTACGTCCTGGGGGATCTCCACCCACACCGGCCCGTGCGGGACGCTCAGCGCCGACTTCCAGGCCGCCGCGATCGCGGACGGGATCTGCGACTGGCTGCGCACGGTGTGGACCGACTTGACCACGGCGCGGAACGAGGCCGCCTGGTCGGTCAGTTCGTGCAGGTAGCCGCGGCGGCCGCCGCCTAGGCCGGCCGTCGGGACCTGGCTGCAGATCGCCAGCACGGGCGCGGAGGCGGCCGCCGCCTCCTGGAGCGCCGGCAGCGACGTCAGCGCGCCCGGGCCGGTGGACAGCAGCAGCGGCGCGGCCTCGCCGGTGATCCGGCCGTAGGCGTCCGCCGCGAACCCGGCGCCGCCCTCCGTCCGCAGGCCGACGTAGCGCAGCGGTGAGCGGCGCAGGGCGTCGAACAGCCCCAGCGCGTGCTGGCCGGGCAGCCCGAAGACGGTGGTGGCGCCGAGTCCGGCCAGCGTCTCCACGACCAGGTCTCCGCCGGTGCGGCCCGCCGGGGGGTTGAGCGCGGCCTCGGTCTGGGCGGGCGTCGGGCGGAGTTCCAGGTCGTGGTCGTGGGTCACTTCGCGCGGGCCTCCGCGATCTGGCGGGACATGATCGTGGTCAGTTCGTAGGCGGTGTGGGAGGCGGCCACCGAGGTGATCTCGGCGTGGTCGTAGGCCGGTGCCACCTCGACGACGTCCGCCGACACCAGGTTGCAGGATGCCAGGCCGCGCAGGATCTCCAGCAGCTCGCGGGAGGTCATGCCGCCGGCCTCGGGGGTGCCGGTGCCGGGCGCGTGGGCCGGGTCGAGGCAGTCGATGTCGATCGAGATGTACAGCGGGCGGTCGCCGATGCGCTGGCGCAGCTGGTCGGCGACCTCGTCGGCGCCCCGGCGGTAGACGTCCGCCGAGGTGACGATGCCGAAGCCCATCTTCTCGTCGTCGGTGAGGTCCTGCTTGCCGTAGAGCGGGCCGCGGGGGCCGACGTGGGAGAGCGCCTCGGTGTCGAGGATCCCCTCCTCGACGGCCCGGCGGAACGGGGTGCCGTGGGTGTACTCGGCGCCGAAGTAGGTGTCCCAGGTGTCGAGGTGGGCGTCGAAGTGGAGCAGGGCGACCGGGCCGTGCTTCCTGGCGACCGAGCGCAGCAGCGGCAGGGCGATGGTGTGGTCGCCGCCGAGGGTCATCAGCCGGGCGCCGGTGCCCAGCAGGTCGTCCGCCGCGGCCTCGATCGTGTCGACGGCCTCGTTGATGTTGAACGGGTTCACGGCGATGTCACCGCCGTCCGCGACCTGGGCGAGGGCGAAGGGGGAGGCGTCCTGCGCCGGGTTGTAGGGGCGCAGCAGCCGGGACGCCTCGCGGATGGCGTTGCCGCCGAAGCGGGCGCCCGGCCGGTAGGAGACCCCGGAGTCGAAGGGCACGCCGACGACCGCGACGTCGGCGGTGCCGACCTCGTCGAGGCGGGGCAGCCGCGCGAAGGTCGCGGGTCCGGCGTAGCGCGGGACGCGGGAGGAGTCGACGGGGCCGCGGGGCGTGTCGTTGCCGCTCATGGTGGATGCCTTCTTTCCTGCGCTTCGCCGCGCATGCACTGCTGTCTCTTCCGTCCTGTTCTGACAGTAGGTGGCCGGAACGCACCTGCGAAGTGTACGTTTCATCCAGCTGGACCGTGATGGATGGAGGAATCGCACAGCATGCCGGACTCGCCGCCGCCCGCCGCGCCGCCGCCCGCCGCGCCGCCGCCCGCCGCGCCGGCGGTGCCGCCCACCCCACCGGTGCCGCTGTCCGCGCTGCTGGCCCGGGAGGACCTGGCCCTGCGGCAGATCGCCGGCCCGGCGGGCCCGGAGGTGGTGATCCGCTGGGCGCACGCCTCCGAGATGGCCGACCCCTATCCCTACCTGCTGGGCGGCGAGCTGCTGCTGACGGCGGGCGTCCACATCCCGCCGGCGGCGACCGCGGAGGGCGCGCCGGCCTCCTTCGACGCTTACGTCTCCCGGATCGTGGCGGCGGGCGGCGCGGCCCTCGGCTTCGGCCTCGCGCCGCTGCACGACCGGGTGCCGCCGGCCCTGGTGGCGGCGTGCGAGGCGCGGGGCCTGCCGCTGCTTCAGGTCCCGCCGCGGACCACCTTCTCGGGCGTGGCCCGTGCCGTCTGGCAGCTGATGGCCCAAGCCCGCCTGGCCGAGCTGCGCCGCGTCACGGAGGCCCAGCAGCGGCTGGCGGCCGCCGCCGCCCGCCCCGACCCGGTGCCGTCGGTGCTGCGCCGGCTCGCCGGGCGGCTGGAGGGCTGGGCGGTGCTGTACGGCCCGGACGGCACGGAGATCGCGCGGGCGGGCCGGGGTCCGGCGGAGGCGGTGCGCGGCGCGCTGCGGGAGCTGGCGGGCGTGGTCCGGCCGGCCGCGGCGCCGGGGAGCGGGGCGGCGGCGGTCCCCGCCTCGGCCACCGACACCCTGGCCGGTACGCACCTCGCCGCCTACGCCCTCGGCACCGGGCAGGGTTTCGTGCTCGGCGTGAGCACGCCCCGGCGCGAGCCCGGGGACCACACCATCGCGTCCGTGGCCGCCGTGCTGCTGTCCCTGCTCACCGGTGAGCACCGCGGCGGCGCCGGTGCCGCGCGGTCCTCCGCGCTGGTGCGGCTGCTGCTGGGCGCGGCGCCCGGGGAGGTGGCGCCGCTGCTGGGGGCCGGGCGGTGGATCGTGGTGCACGCGCGGCCCGAGCGCCGGGATGCCGACGCGGTGGCCGCCTCCGCGCTGGGCGCCGCCCTCGGGTCCGCGCTGGTCGACCTCTCCCCCGGCGTCGTACGGGTCCTCGTGCCCGCCGACCGGGAACCGGCCGCGCAGCCCGGCTGGTCGCTCGGGGTGAGCGCGGCCGTCGCGCCGCAGGACTGGCCGGCCGCCGACACCCAGGCGGCCCGTGCCCTGGCTCGCGCCCGCGCCACCCGTGCCCCGCTGGTCCGCCACGGCGACCGCCCGGGGCTGGCCGGGCTGCTGCCGCCCGGCGCGGCCGAGTCGCACGCCCGCACGCTGCTGGCGCCCCTCGCGGCCGGTCCCGCGCTCACCGAGACGCTGCGCTCCTGGCTTTCCCTGCACGGCAGTTGGGACCGGACGGCGGTGGCGCTGGGCGTGCACCGCAACACCGTGCGGCAGCGGATCGCCCGGTGCGCGGCGCTGCTGGACGCCGACCTCGACGATCCGGACGTGCGGATGGAACTGTGGTTCGCCCTGCGGCAGATGTGACCGCGGGCGGCCGGTGACGCACGTCCCACGGTGCGATATGCCAGGGACGCGCACCGCCCGCTGCCCCACAATGGGAGGCATGCCGATATCCGGGACACCCAGCCGCGCCGAACTCGTCGACCACCTGGTGAGGACCCGTATCGCGGGCGATGTCGCCACGCCGCGCGAGAACAACCTCTCCCACTACCGCAAGCTGGCCAACGGTGACCGCCACTACTGGTTCGGGCTGGAGCTGGGCGACCGCTGGCAGGACGAGCAGGACGTGCTCGCGGTGATGGCCGAGCGGGTCGGCGTCAACGACGACCCGGAGTACCGCTACGGGCAGGACACCATCGACCCGGAGCTGACGGTGGACGCCCTGGACCGGCTGGCGGGGCGGTTGCGCAAGGCGGCCGAGGGGCAGCAGCGGGTGCTGCTCGCCACCGGCCACCCGGGCGGGCTGCTGGACGTGCACCGGGCCACGGCGGTCGCGCTGCGCGCCGCCGGCTGCGAGATCGTGGTCGTCCCGGACCTGCTGCAGACGGACGAGGGGTACGTCATGCAGTTCGCGGACGTGGCCGTCCTGGAGCACGGGGCCAGCCTGTGGCACACCCATTCGGGCGAGCCGATGCGGGTCGTCCTCACCGCGCTGGAGCGCGCGGGCCGCCCGCTGCCCGACCTGGTCGTCGCCGACCACGGCTGGGCCGGGTACGCCGCGCAGCACGGCGTGGACTGCGTCGGCTACGCCGACAGCAACGACCCGGCGCTGTTCCTCGCCGAGTCCGAGGGCACCCTCCAGGTGGCGGTGCCGCTCGACGACCACGTCCTCAGCCCGCGCTACTACGACCCCCTGACGGCGTATCTGCTGGCCGAGGCGGGGCTGGCGGCGTCCTGACGGACCGCCAGGACCGCGCGGGTGCGCACCGGCCGCCGTACGCGCCGCGAAGCCGGGACGCCGGATCGCGGGCCCGGCGCACAGCGGCGTGCGGCCCGGTCGAGGGGCCGCACGCGCGCCGGTGTGATGACGAACGGGACGAGTCAGTCGCAGTCGTCGTCGCCGTTGCCGTAACCGTTGTCGTCGTCGTTCCACCAGTTGCCGTTGTGGTCGCCGTAGCCGCCACCGTGGTTGCCGCCGTAGCCGCCGCCGTGGTCGCCGCCGTAGCCGTTGGAGTGGCTGTAGCTCCCGTTGTTGCCCTGGTGGTCGGAGGACGCCGAAGCGGTGCCCGCCGCGCCGATGGCAGCACCACCGGCCAGCAGCAGCCCGGCTGCGGACGTCGCGACAAGACGCCTCGTGCGTAGTGATCGCATGGGAATTCCTTCCGTTCCATCGTCCCTCGCGTGCTCCCGGATCAGAGGCGCGAGGCGGATGGCCGTCGCCGCACACAAGAGACGGGTGCGGCCCGGTCTTCGGATGTCACCGCAGGTCAGGAACGGTGCAGCGGTACTGCCGACGCCTGCGGCCCACTCGTACGCACTCGTGCGCGCCTTCGGGTGCCGCGGCTGAGGTCCTTCGGTCCGGTACCTCGTCGGACAGGCATGCCGTTCACTGCGGCTTTCACTCCAAGAGCCTAAACCCCCACCTGTCACACGTCATCTCGGGGGGCAACCCGGATTCACCCGCGTCGCGGGACGCGGACGACGCCCTCCTGGATGACGGAGACGGCGAGCCGTCCGTCCTGGGTGTAGATGCGGGCCTGTCCCAGGCCGCGGCCGCCGTGCGCGGCCGGCGACTCCTGGTCGTACAGCAGCCATTCGTCGGCGCGGAACGGCCGGTGGAACCACATGGCGTGGTCGAGGGAGGCGCCGACGACGTCCCCGACGGCCCAGCCGCCGCGCCCGTGCGCGAGCAGCACCGAGTCGAGCAGGGTCATGTCGGAGACGTAGGTGGCGAGGACGACGTGCAGCAGCGGGTCGTCGTCCAGCTTGCCGTTGGTGCGGAACCACACCTGGGAGTGCGGCTCGCGCCGCTCGCCGAACTGTCCGTACGGCGGCTCGTCGACGTACCGCAGGTCGATCGCCTCGCGGGTCTCCAGGAAGCGCTCGACGACCGCCGGTGCCAGGTGGGCGTAACCGCGCAGCCGCTGCTCGGAGGTGGGCAGGGTCTCCGGGTCCGGGGCGGACGGCATGGCCGCCTGGTGGTCCAGGCCCTCCTCCGGGGTCTGGAAGGACGCGGAGAGGTGGAAGACCGGCTGGCCGTGCTGGACCGCGACCACCCGCCGGGTGGTGAAGGAGCGGCCGTCGCGGATGCGGTCGACGGTGTAGACGATGGGGGCGCCCGGGTCGCCGGGGCGCAGGAAGTACGCGTGCAGCGAGTGGGCGTGCCGGTCGGCGGGGACCGTGCGCCCGGCGGCGACCAGCGCCTGCGCGGCGACCTGCCCGCCGAAGACGCGGGGGACGACGGCGGAGCGGGACCGGCCGCGGAAGATGTCCTCCTCGATCTGCTCGAGGTCGAGCAGATCGAGGAGGCTCTGGAGTGCCTGGCTCATGAGGTGTATCTGTACCGGCCAGTGGTTGTTCAGGCCTTACAGGCCCATGTCCTTGGCGATGATCGTCTTCATGATCTCGCTGGTGCCGCCGTAGATCCGGTTGACCCGGTTGTCCGCGTACAGGCGGGCGATCGGGTACTCGTTCATGTAGCCGTAGCCGCCGTGCAGCTGGAGGCAGCGGTCGATGACGCGGTGCGCGACCTCGGTGCAGAACAGCTTGGCGGAGGCGGCCTCGGCCGGGGTCAGCTCACCGGCGTCCAGCGCCTCGGTGGCGCGGTCGGCGACGGCCTCGGCGGCGTCCACCTCGGCCTGGCAGGCGGCCAGCTCGAACTTGGTGTTCTGGAAGTGGGCGACGGGCTTGCCGAAGACGGTGCGCTCCTGCACGTACTGCTTGGCGAACCGGACGGCGGCCTTGGCCTGCGCGTAGGCGCCGAAGGCGATGCCCCAGCGCTCGGAGGCCAGGTTGTGGCCCAGGTAGGAGAAGCCCTTGTTCTCCTCGCCCAGCAGGTCCTCGACCGGCACCTTGACGTCGACGAAGGCCAGCTCGGCCGTGTCGGAGGTGCGCAGGCCGAGCTTGTCCAGCTTGCGGCCGATGGAGTAGCCCTCGGACTTGGTGTCCACCGCGAAGAGGGAGATGCCGAAGCGGCGGTCCTCGGCGGTCGGGGCGGAGGTCCGGGCGCAGACGATGACCTTGTCGGCGTGGACACCGCCGGTGATGAAGGTCTTGGAGCCGTTGAGGACGTAGTGCGAGCCGTCCTCGGAGAGCCGGGCGGTGGTCTTCATGCCCGCGAGGTCGGAGCCGGTGCCCGGCTCGGTCATCGCGATGGCCCACATCTCCTCGCCGGTGACGAACTTCGGCAGGAACCGCTTCTTCTGCTCGTCGGTGGCGAGCATCTTGATGTAGGGCAGGGCGAGCAGGACGTGCACGCCCGAGCCGCCGAACTGGACGCCCGCACGCGCGGTCTCCTCGTACAGGACGGCCTCGAACTTGTGGCTGTCCATGCCGGCGCCGCCGAACTCCTCGGGCACGTTGATCCCGAAGATGCCCAGCTCACCGAGCTTGTAGTAGAAGTCGCGCGGGGCCTGGCCGGCGGCGAACCAGTCGTCGTACACCGGTACGACCTCGGCCTCGATGAAGGCGCGGAGGGTCTCCCGGAACGCCTCGTGATCCTCGTTGAACACCGTACGGCGCACGCCGCCACCTCCACGTACCTCGGTATGACATCGGCATGTCTAAGCGCTTGCTCAGACACCAAGATACCGGCGAGTACGAGCCCCCGTCCAGGGTGACCTTCCCCACCCGTACGGCTCAGTCCCCCGCGGCCGCCGCGAAGGCCCCGCGGGCCATCCGGTGCAGCAGGGCCGAGGTGGCCGGGCGGCCGGGCAGGGTTCCGGCGCGGCCCAGGTGGGGGGTGGAGTTGAGCAGGCCGAAGACCGAGTGCACGGCCGAGCGCGCCGAGGGCTCGGCCAGCCCCGGGTACACCTCCCGGACCACCTCCACCCACAGCTCGACGTACTGCCGCTGGAGCTGGCGCACCAGCTTGCGGTCGCTGTCGCGCAGGCGGTCCAGCTCGCGGTCGTGCAGGGTGATCAGGGGGCGGTCGTCGAGGGCGAAGTCGATGTGGCCCTCGATGAGGGAGTCCAGGACGGCCGGGGCGCCGGTGCGGCCGCCGGCTTCCGCGAGCCGCCGCTTGGCCCCCGTCAGCAGCCGGCCGCTGATGCCCACCAGCAGCTCGGCGAGCATCGCGTCCTTGCCGGGGAAGTGGCGGTACAGGCCGGGGCCGCTGATGCCGACCGCGGCACCTATCTCGTCGACCCCGACGCCGTGGAAGCCGCGCTCGGCGAACAGCCGGGCCGCCTCCCTGAGGATCTGCTCGCGCCGGGTGGGGGCGTCGGTTCTGATGGCCATGCCGCCAATTCTAGACAGCGACGTTAGCGGTCGTTAACCTGAGGGCGAAGGTTAACGCTCATTAACAGTCGATCACTGGGTGAGGGGACCGCAGGATGCACGAGGCACCGGAGCTGACGAGCGCGGCAGATCCCGCGTCGGAGGCCTGGCAGGCCAACGAACAGGCGCATCTCGCGCTGGTCGGGGAGCTGCGCGCCAAACTGGCCGCCGCGGCCCTCGGCGGCGGCGAGAAGGCCCGGGCGCGGCACACCGCGCGCGGCAAGCTGCTGCCCCGGGACCGGGTGGACGCGCTGCTGGACCCGGGCTCGCCGTTCCTGGAGCTGGCCCCGCTCGCCGCCGACGGGATGTACGACGGGCAGGCCCCGGCCGCCGGTGTCATCGCCGGGATCGGCCGGGTCTCCGGGCGCACCTGCGTGATCGTCGCCAACGACGCCACCGTCAAGGGCGGGACGTACTACCCGCTGACGGTGAAGAAGCACCTGCGCGCCCAGGAGGTGGCCCTGGAGAACCGGTTGCCGTGCCTGTACCTGGTGGACTCCGGCGGCGCCTTCCTGCCCATGCAGGACGAGGTCTTCCCCGACCGCGAGCACTTCGGGCGGATCTTCTACAACCAGGCGCGGATGTCGGGCGCGGGCATCCCGCAGATCGCGGCGGTCCTCGGGTCGTGCACGGCCGGCGGGGCGTACGTGCCCGCGATGAGCGACGAGGCGGTCATCGTCCGCGGCCAGGGCACGATCTTCCTGGGCGGCCCGCCGCTGGTGAAGGCCGCCACCGGCGAGGTGGTGACCGCCGAGGAACTGGGCGGCGGCGAGGTCCACGCGCGTGTGTCCGGGGTCACCGACCACCTCGCGGAGAACGACGCCCACGCGCTGCGCATCGTGCGCACCATCGCCGCCACGCTCCCCGCGCAGGGCCCGCCGCCCTGGGAGGTCACCGCGCCGGTCGAGCCCAAGGTCGACCCCCAGGGGCTGTACGGCGCCGTCCCGGTCGACTCCCGCACCCCCTACGACGTGCGCGAGATCATCGCGCGCGTGGTCGACGGCTCCCGGTTCGCCGAGTTCAAGTCGGAGTTCGGCCAGACCCTGGTCACCGGCTTCGCCCGCATCCATGGCCACCCGGTCGGGATCGTCGCCAACAACGGCATCCTGTTCTCCGAGTCCGCCCAGAAGGGCGCCCACTTCATCGAGCTGTGCGACCAGCGCGGCATCCCGCTGGTGTTCCTGCAGAACATCTCGGGGTTCATGGTCGGCAAGGACTACGAGGCGGGGGGCATCGCCAAGCACGGCGCCAAGATGGTCACGGCGGTGGCGTGCACCCGGGTGCCGAAGCTGACGGTCGTGGTCGGCGGTTCCTACGGCGCCGGCAACTACTCGATGTGCGGCCGGGCCTACTCGCCCCGCTTCCTGTGGATGTGGCCGGGCGCCAAGATCTCCGTCATGGGCGGCGAGCAGGCCGCCTCGGTCCTCGCCACCGTCAAGCGGGACCAGCTGGAGGCCCGGGGCGAGGAGTGGCCGGCCGAGGAGGAGGAGTCCTTCAAGGCCCCCGTCCGCGCCCAGTACGAGCGCCAGGGCAGCGCCTACTACGCCACGGCCCGGCTCTGGGACGACGGCGTGATCGACCCGATGGAGACCCGGCAGGTGCTGGGGCTGGCCCTGACCGCGTGCGGCAACGCCCCGCTGGGCGAGCCGCACTTCGGCGTCTTCCGGATGTGAGGAGGGGACCCATGTTCGACACAGTGCTGGTGGCCAACCGCGGCGAGATCGCCGTCCGCGTCGTCCGGACGCTGCGCGCCCTCGGCGTGCGCTCGGTGGCCGTCTTCTCCGACGCCGACGCCGACGCGCGACACGTGCGCGAGGCCGACACGGCCGTCCGGATCGGCCCGCCGCCCGCGGCCGAGAGCTATCTGTCGGCCGAGCGGCTGCTGGCCGCGGCCGCCCGGACCGGCGCCCAGGCCGTCCACCCCGGCTACGGCTTCCTCGCCGAGAACGCCGGCTTCGCCCGGGCCTGCGAGGCGGCGGGACTGGTCTTCATCGGCCCGCCGGCGGACGCCATCGCCCTGATGGGCGACAAGATCCGGGCCAAGGAGACCGTGCGGGCGGCCGGGGTGCCGGTCGTCCCCGGCTCCAGCGGCAGCGGGCTGTCCGACGCGCAGCTCGCCGACGCGGCCCGGGAGATCGGCATGCCGGTGCTGCTGAAGCCCTCCGCGGGCGGCGGCGGCAAGGGCATGCGCCTGGTGCGGGACGCGGGCGCGCTGGCCGAGGAGATCGCGGCCGCCCGCCGCGAGGCCCGCGCCTCCTTCGGCGACGACACCCTGCTGGTGGAGCGGTGGGTCGACCGGCCCCGGCACATCGAGATCCAGGTGCTGGCCGACGGCCACGGCAACGTCGTCCACCTCGGCGAACGCGAGTGCTCCTTGCAGCGCCGGCACCAGAAGATCGTCGAGGAGGCGCCCAGCGTGCTGCTCGACGAGGCGACCCGGGCCGCGATGGGCGAGGCGGCCGTGCAGGCGGCGCGCTCCTGCGGCTACCGGGGCGCGGGCACGGTGGAGTTCATCGTCCCCGGCGGCGACCCGTCGTCGTACTACTTCATGGAGATGAACACCCGCCTCCAGGTGGAGCACCCGGTCACCGAGCTGATCACCGGCCTGGACCTGGTGGAGTGGCAGCTGCGGGTGGCGGCCGGTGAACGGCTGCCGTTCGGGCAGGACGGCGTCACGCTCACCGGGCACGCCGTCGAGGCACGCCTGTGCGCCGAGACGGTGTCGGTCCGGGAGGGCGCGCGCGGCTTCCTGCCCTCGGGCGGCACGGTGCTCAGGCTCCACGAACCCCAGGGCGACGGCGTCCGCACCGACTCCGGGCTCAGCGAGGGCACCGAGGTCGGCAGCCTCTACGACCCGATGCTGTCCAAGGTGATCGCCTACGGCCCCGACCGCGCGACCGCGCTCAGGAAGCTGCGGGCCGCCCTCGCGGACACCGTCACGCTGGGCGTGCCCACCAACGCCGGGTTCCTGCGGCGGCTGCTGGCGCACCCGGCGGTGGTGGCGGGCGAGCTGGACACCGGCCTGGTGGAGCGGGCCGCCGACGAGCTGGTGCCGGACGGCGTCCCGGACGAGGTCTACGCGGCGGCGGCGCTGATCCGCCAGGCGGCCGCGGCCCCCGCGCCCGGCAGCGGCCCGCGCGACCCGTTCGACGCGGCCGACGGCTGGCGGCTGGGCGGCGAGCGGGCCTGGACCGCGCACCATCTGCACGTGCCGGGCCACGACCCGGTCGCGGTGCGGGTGCGCGCCACCGCGGACGGCGGCACCGAGGTGCTGCTGCCCGGGGCGGACACGCCCCTCGCGGCCTCCCGGCCGGTGCCGCCGCGGGCCCCGGACGACCGCTTCACCGTCCGCCTCGACGGCGTCACGCACACCTTCGCCGCCCTTCCCGACGGCAGCTGGCTGGGCCGGGACGGCGACGCCTGGCAGGTGCGCGACCACGACCCGGTGGCCGCCTCCCTGAGCCGGTCCGCGCACGCGGGCGCCGACTCGCTGACCGCGCCCATGCCCGGCACGGTGACGGTGGTGAAGGTCGCCGTCGGCGACGAGGTGAGCGCCGGGCAGAGCCTGCTGGTGGTGGAGGCCATGAAGATGGAGCACGTCATCTGCGCCCCGCACGCCGGCACGGTCGCCGAACTGGACGTACGGCCGGGCACGACGGTCGCCATGGACCAGGTCCTGGCCGTCGTCGCACCGCACGAGGAGGCGGCGCGATGACCGTGCCCGGACTGCCCATGACCGTGCCCGCCGAGGGCCTGCCCGCCCGGGTGCGCATCCACGAGGTCGGCGCGCGCGACGGCCTCCAGAACGAGAAGGCGACCGTGCCGACGGCCGTGAAGGCGGAGTTCATCCGCAGGCTGGCCGGCGCCGGGCTGACCACGATCGAGGCCACGAGCTTCGTGCACCCCAAGTGGGTGCCCCAACTGGCCGACGCCGAGGAGCTGTTCCCGCTCGTCGCCGGCCTGGACGCGGACCTGCCGGTGCTGGTGCCCAACCAGCGCGGCCTGGACCGCGCGCTGGCGCTGGGCGCCCGCCGGATCGCCGTGTTCGCCAGCGCCACCGAGTCCTTCGCCAAGGCCAACCTCAACCGCACCCTGGAGGAGTCGCTGGCCGTGTTCGCCCCGGTGGTGCGGCAGGCGAAGGACGCCGGCGTCCACGTGCGCGGCTATGTCTCCATGTGCTTCGGCGACCCCTGGGAGGGCCCGGTGCCCGTCCAGCAGGTCGCGGGGGTCTGCGCGGCGCTGCGGGACATGGGCTGCGACGAGCTGAGCCTCGGTGACACCATCGGCGTCGCCACGCCGGGCCATGTCGGCGCCCTGCTCACCGCGCTCGGCGAGGCGGGCGTGCCGGCCGGCGTCCTCGGCGTGCACTTCCACGACACCTACGGCCAGGCCCTCGCCAACACCCTGGCCGCCCTCGGGCACGGCGTCACCACCGTCGACGCCTCGGCGGGCGGCCTCGGCGGCTGCCCGTACGCCCGGTCCGCCACCGGCAACCTCGCCACCGAGGACCTCGTGTGGATGCTGCACGGCCTCGGCATCGAGACCGGGGTCGATCTCGGCCGTCTCACCGACACCAGCGTGTGGATGGCCGGCCACCTGGGCCGACCCAGCCCGTCCCGTACCGTCCGCGCCCTCTCCCACAAGGACCAGTGATCAGCATGGACCACCGACTCAGCCCCGAGCTGGAGGAACTCCGCCGTACGGTCGAGGCGTTCGCGCACGACGTGGTGGCGCCGAAGATCGGCGACTTCTACGAGCGGCACGAGTTCCCCTACGAGATCGTCCGCGAGATGGGCCGCATGGGACTGTTCGGGCTGCCGTTCGACGAGGCGTACGGCGGCATGGGCGGCGACTACCTGGCGCTGGGCATCGCCCTGGAGGAACTGGCCCGGGTCGACTCCTCGGTGGCCATCACCCTGGAGGCGGGCGTCTCGCTGGGCGCGATGCCGATCCACCTCTTCGGCACGCCGGAGCAGAAGCGCACCTGGCTGCCCCGGCTGTGCTCCGGCGAGATCCTGGGCGCGTTCGGCCTCACGGAGCCCGACGGCGGCAGCGACGCCGGCGCCACCCGCACCACCGCCCGGCTGGACCCGGACACCGGCGAGTGGGTGATCAACGGCACCAAGTGCTTCATCACCAACTCCGGCACGGACATCACCGGCCTGGTGACGGTGACCGCGGTGACCGGGCGCAAGCCCGACGGCAGGCCGCTGATCTCGGCGATCATCGTCCCCTCGGGAACGCCCGGCTTCACGGTCGCGCCGCCCTACTCCAAGGTCGGCTGGAACGCCTCGGACACCCGCGAGCTGTCCTTCCAGGACGTCCGGGTCCCGGCGGCCAACCTGCTCGGCGAGGAGGGCCGCGGCTACGCCCAGTTCCTGCGCATCCTCGACGAGGGCCGCGTCGCCATCGCGGCCCTGGCCACGGGCCTGGCGCAGGGCTGCGTGGACGAGTCGGTCAAGTACGCCCGGGAGCGGCACGCCTTCGGCCGGCCCATCGGCGCCAACCAGGCCATCCAGTTCAAGATCGCCGACATGGAGATGAAGGCCCACACCGCCCGGCTGGCCTGGCGCGACGCCGCGTCCCGGCTGGTGTCGGGCGAGCCGTTCAAGAAGGAGGCGGCGCTGGCGAAGCTGTACTCGTCCACCATCGCCGTGGACAACGCCCGCGACGCCACGCAGATCCACGGCGGCTACGGCTTCATGAACGAGTACCCGGTGGCCCGTATGTGGCGCGACTCCAAGATCCTGGAGATCGGCGAGGGCACGAGCGAGGTCCAGCGGCTGCTGATCGCGCGGGAGTTGGGGCTCGTGGGCTGAGGTGGGCCGGGCGGCCGGACGCCGCCGCGCGGGCGCGGTGCGAGGTGCCCCGCCCGCTGGACAAGAACTGAGGTTAGGCTAACCTACCTTCGAACTTGTCCGGCGGGCTCCTCGCCCCGTTCGAAAGCAGTCACACCCATGCACCGTGCCCGTGCCACCCAGTTCACCCGACGCGGCCTGCTCGCCGCGGGCGGCGCCCTCGGCCTCGGCGCCGCGCTGGCCGCCTGCGGCGACGACGGCGCCGGTGGCTCCGGCAAGGACGGCGCGGCCGGCACCTCCGGCCCCTGGACCTTCACCGACGACCGCGGCACGGCCGTGAAGCTGGACGGCAGGCCCGCGGACATCGTCGCGTTCACCGGCGTCGGTGCCGCCCTCTACGACTACGGCATCCAGGTCAAGGGCGTCTTCGGACCCACGCGGACCACCGACGGCAAGGCCGACGTCCAGGCCGGCGACATGGACATCAGCAAGGTCACCGTCCTGGGCAACACCTGGGGCCAGTTCAACATCGAGAAGTACGCCGCCCTCGCGCCCGACGTGCTCATCTCCACGATGTTCGACGACGCCGGCACCCTCTGGTACGTGCCGGAGGAGTCGAAGAAGAAGATCGCCCAACTGGCGCCCAGCGTCGGCATCTCCGTCTACGACCGCCAGCTCACCCGGTCCCTGCAGCGCATGTGGCAGCTGGCCGGATCGCTCGGCGCCGACCTGAGGTCGGCCGCGGCCACCGGCGCCAAGAAGCGCTTCGAGGAGGCCGCCGCCCGGCTGCGCGCCGCCGCCAGGGCCAAGCCCGGCATCAAGGTGATGGCCGGTTCGGCGAGCGACCAGCTGTTCTACGTCTCCGGCACCGACCTCTCCATCGACCTGGAGTACTTCAAGGCCCTCGGCGTGAACTTCGTCGAGCCGCCGGCGAGCGCCAAGAAGCAGGGCGGCGGCTGGTACGAGAGCCTCAGCTGGGAGAACGTCGACAAGTACCAGGCCGACATCATCATGATGGACGACCGCACCTCGGCCATCCAGCCCGCCGACATCACCAAGGCCACCTGGAAGAAGCTTCCCGCGGTCAAGGCGGGCCAGGTCATCGCCCGTTCGCCCGAGCCGATCCTGTCGTACGACAAGTGCGTGCCGCTGCTGACCGGCCTGGCCGAGGCGCTGGAGAAGGCCCGGAAGGTCGCCTGACCCCGCTGACCGGCCCCGGTGCCGCCGGGAAGGCCGCCGCACCGGCCCCTCCCCGCACCGCCGCACACCGCCCCTGACGCTCCCTCAGGAGTTTTCGATGACGACGGCCGTAGCCGCCCCGTTCCGTTTCTTCTCCCTCCAGGTCGTACGGACGAGGCGGCTCGGCCCGTCGCTCGTCCGGGTCACCTTCGCCGGAGCCGACCTGCACGCCTTCCACTCCGACGGGCGCGACCAGTCGCTGTCGCTGTTCCTGCCGCACCCGGGGCAGCGCGAGCCCGCGGTCCCGCTGGAGCTGGGCGACGACTGGTGGCAGGGCTGGCGCGACCTGCCCGACGGCGTACGGGCCGTGATGCGCTCGTACACGCTGCGGGCGCTGCGCCGGGACCCCGACGAGATCGACATCGACTTCGCCCTGCACGGCATCGACACCGACGCCCCCGCGCCCGGTTCCGCCCCCGTCCCCGGTTCTGCCGCCGGGGCGCGCCCGTCCGTCCCGGCCGGTCCCGCCTCCCGCTGGGCCGCCCGCGCCGCCGCCGGGGACCGGGTGCTGCTGCTCGGCCCGGCGGTCGCCGACAACCGCGCCATCCGCTTCCGGCCGCCGCTGGACACCGACCTCGTGCTGCTCTGGGGCGACGAGACGGCCGTGCCCGCGGCCACCGCCGTCCTGGAGTCCCTGCCGGCCGGGGTGCGCGTGCGCGCCTGGCTGGAGGTGCCGCACGCGCTGGACGTGCAGGACGTGCGCACCGCGGCGGACGCGGACATCACGTGGCTGGTACGCGGCGACGGCTCTCCCATGGCCGTCGACGCCGTACGGGCCGCCCGGCTCCCGGCCGCCGAGCGGCCGTACGTGTGGCTCGCGGGCGAGGCCGGGCGGGTGAAGGAACTGCGGCGGCACTTCACCGGTGAACGCGGCGTCGACCGCCGCCGGATCACCTTCGTCGGCTACTGGCGGCGGGGGCTGACGGAGGAACAGCTCCGGGCCGAGGGCTGAACCTTCTCCTTAGTTAGGTTAGGCTTGCCTAAGTTGACCAAGGAAGTCGACCACGGCCCCGCGCCCCCGTTCCGTTCCCCGTCCCGCCCGGACCGTCCCACCGGAGGACCCCCGCATGCGCTCGCACCTGCTCAATGACCTCACCGCGGAGCACTACCGCCGCTCCGTGACCGAAGGAGTCGAGCGGGTGGCGGCCAGACTCGCCACCACCGACCGCCCGTTCACCGGCGTCACGGCCGACGCCCTCGCCCCCGTCGTCGACCGGATCGACCTCGACCGCCCGCTGCACGACACCACCGCCGTGCTGGACGAGCTGGAGGAGGTCTACCTGAACGACGCGGTCTACTTCCACCACCCCCGCTACCTCGCCCACCTCAACTGCCCGGTGGTCATCCCGGCCGTGCTCGGCGAGGCGGTGCTGTCGGCCGTCAACTCCTCGCTCGACACCTGGGACCAGTCGGCCGGCGCCACCCTCATCGAGCGGCGGCTGATCGACTGGACGGCCGCCCGCATCGGCCTCGGCCCCGCCGCCGACGGGGTGTTCACCTCCGGCGGCACCCAGTCCAACCTCCAGGCGCTGCTGCTGGCGCGCGAGGAGGCCAAGAGCGACTCCCCGCACCGGCTGCGCATCCTCACCTCCGAGGCGAGCCACTTCAGCGTGCAGAAGTCCGCCAAGCTCCTCGGCCTCGGGCCGGACTCGGTCGTCGTCGTGCCTGTCGGCCCGGACAAGCGCATGCGGACCGTGTCGCTCGCCCGTGAGCTGGCGCGCTGCACCGCCGACGGCCTGCTGCCGATGGCCGTCGTCGCCACCGCGGGCACCACCGACTTCGGCTCCATCGACCCGCTCCCGGAGATCGCCGAACTGTGCGCCCGGTACGGCACCTGGCTGCACGTGGACGCGGCCTACGGCTGCGGGCTGCTGGCCTCCCGCACCCGGCGCCACCTCCTCGACGGCATCGAGCGCGCCGACTCCGTCACCGTGGACTACCACAAGTCCTTCTTCCAGCCGGTCAGTTCCTCGGCCCTGCTGGTGCGCGACGCCGCGACCCTGCGGCACGCCACCTACCACGCGGACTACCTCAACCCGCGCGGCACGGTGCGGGAGCGCGTCCCCAACCAGGTCGACAAGTCGCTTCAGACCACCCGCCGCTTCGACGCCCTCAAGCTGTGGATGACCCTGCGCACGATGGGCGCCGACGGCATCGGCGAACTCTTCGACGAGGTGTGCGACCTGGCCCAGGAGGGCTGGCGGCTGCTGGCGGCCGACCCGCGCTTCGACGTCGTCACCGCCCCGGCCCTGTCCACCCTCGTCTTCCGCTGCGTCCCGGCCGCCGTCACCGACCCGGCCGAGATCGACCGCGCCAACCTCTACGCCCGCAAGGCGCTGTTCGCCTCCGGTGACGCGGTGGTCGCGGGCACCAAGGTGGGCGGCCGCCACTACCTGAAGTTCACCCTGCTCAACCCCGAGACGACCGCGGCCGACATCGCCGCCGTCCTCGACCTGATCGCCGGCCACGCCGAGCAGTACCTGGGAGACTCCCTTGACCGCGCGTCCTGACGCCCCGCACCGCATCCACGACTTCGTCGGGATCGGGCTCGGCCCCTTCAACCTCGGCCTCGCCTGCCTCACCGAGCCGATCGCCGAACTGGACGGCGTCTTCCTGGAGTCCAAGCCCGGCTTCGAATGGCACGCCGGGATGTTCCTGGAGGGCGCCCACCTCCAGACCCCGTTCCTGTCGGACCTGGTCACCCTGGCCGACCCGACCTCCCCGTACTCCTTCCTCAACTACCTCAAGGAGCGGGGCCGGCTGTACTCGTTCTACATCCGCGAGAACTTCTACCCCCTGCGGGTCGAGTACGACGACTACTGCCGCTGGGCCGCCGGCAAGCTGACCAGCGTCCGCTTCGGCACGACGGTCACCGAGGTGACGTACGACGAGGGCGAGGAGGTGTACGTGGTCCGCACCCGGGCGGGCGGGACGTTCCGGGCCCGGCACCTGGTCCTCGGCACCGGCACCACGCCCCACCTCCCCGACGCCTGCCGCGACCTGGGCGGCGACTTCCTGCACACCTCCCGCTACCTGCTCCACAAGGCGGAACTCCAGCGCAAGGAGTCGATCACGCTGGTGGGCAGCGGCCAGTCCGCCGCCGAGATCTACCACGACCTGCTCGGCGAGATCGACGTCCACGGCTACCGGCTGACCTGGGTGACCCGCTCGCCGCGCTTCTTCCCGCTGGAGTACACCAAGCTCACGCTGGAGATGACGAGCCCGGAGTACGTCGACTACTACCACGCCCTGCCCGAGGCCACCCGCTACCGGCTCACCGCCCAGCAGAAGGGCCTGTTCAAGGGCATCGACGGCGACCTGATCGACGCGATCTTCGACCTGCTCTACCAGAAGAACCTCGGCGGCCCGGTCCCCACCCGGCTGCTGACCAACTCGGCCCTGGTCAGCGCCCGGTACGACGGCGGCACCTACACCCTGGGCCTGCGCCAGGAGGAGCAGGGCAAGGACTTCGAGCTGAGCAGCGAGGGCCTGGTCCTGGCCACCGGCTACCGCTACCAGGAGCCCGCGTTCCTCCGCCCGGTCCGCGACCGGCTCCGCTACGACAGCCGGGGCAACTTCGACGTCGCCCGCAACTACGCCGTCGACGTCACCGGCCGGGGCGTGTTCCTCCAGAACGGCGGCGTGCACACCCACAGCGTCACCAGCCCCGACCTCGGCATGGGCGCCTACCGCAACAGCTACATCATCCGCGAGCTGCTCGGCACCGAGTACTACCCGGTGGAGAAGAGCATCGCGTTCCAGGAGTTCGCCGTATGACCATCACCTTCGACTTCCGCCCCCTCGACCCGCTGACGGACGCCTCCCTGGTGCACGCCTGGGTCACCCATCCCAAGGCGGCGTTCTGGATGATGCAGGACGCGAGACTCGAGGACGTCGAGCGGGCCTACAGGGAGATCGCGGCCGACGAGCACCACCACGCGCTGCTCGGACTGCGCGACGGCGAGCCGGCGTTCCTCATGGAGGTCTACGACCCCGCCCGCCGGGAGCTGGCCGGGCTGTACCCGGCGCAGCCCGGCGACGTCGGCATGCACTTCCTGGTGCCGCCGACGGACACGCCGGTCCACGGGTACACCAGGGCGGTCATCACCGCCGTGCTGCGCCACCTGTTCGAGGACCCGGCGACCCGCCGGGTCGTCGTCGAGCCGGACGTGCGCAACACGGCCGTGCAGGCCCTCAACGAGGCCGTCGGGTTCCGGCCCGAACGGGAGATCCAGAAGCCGGAGAAGAAGGCACTGCTGAGCTTCTGCACGCGCGCGCGGTTCGAGGAGGCGGTGTCCGCATGAGCCCCGCCGACGCCGTGGCCCATCTGTCCCCCGAGCGCTGGGAGCAGGCCGGCCGGCAGCTGATCCGCAAGGCGCTCGCCGAGTTCGCCCACGAGCGGCTGCTCACCCCCGAGCCCGACGGCGACGGGTACGTCGTACACACCGACGACGGCCTGACCAGCTACCGCTTCACCGCCGTCCGCCACGCCCTGGACCACTGGCAGGTGGCCGCCGACTCGATCACCCGCCACCGCGGCGGCACCGAACTGCCGCTGTCCGCGCTGGACTTCTTCGTCGAGCTGCGCCGGACCCTGGGCCTGTCCGACGAGATCCTGCCGGTGTACCTGGAGGAGATCTCCTCCACCCTCGCCGGCACCTGCTTCAAGCTCACCAAGCCGCGGGTCACCGCCGCCGAACTGGCGGCCCGGATCGCCTCCGCACCGGCCGCCGTCTCCTTCCAGGACGTCGAGACCGCGATGACCGAGGGCCACCCCTGTTTCGTCGCCAACAACGGCCGGCTCGGCTTCGGCGTCCACGACTACCTGTCCTACGCCCCCGAGACGGCGAGCCCGGTCCGGCTGATCTGGCTGGCCGCGCACCGCTCACGGGCCGCGTTCACCGCGGGCGCCGGGATCGAGTACGAGTCCTTCCTGCGGGCCGAGCTGGGCGAGGAGACCCTGGAGCGGTTCCGTACCACCCTCACCGGCCAGGGTCTCGACCCGGGCGACTACCTGCTGATCCCGGTCCACCCCTGGCAGTGGTGGAACAAGCTCTCCGTCACCTTCGCCGCCGAGGTCGCCCGCCGGCACCTGGTGTGCCTGGGCGAGGGCGACGACGAGTACCTGGCGCAGCAGTCCGTGCGGACCTTCTTCAACCGCTCGGCGCCGCACCGGCACTACGTCAAGACGGCCCTGTCCGTCCTCAACATGGGCTTCATGCGCGGTCTGTCGGCCGCCTACATGGAGGCGACACCGGCGATCAACGACTGGCTCGCGCGGCTGATCGAGAACGACCCCGTGCTGAAGGCGACGGGTCTGTCCGTCATCCGCGAGCGGGCGGCCGTCGGCTACCGGCACCTGGAGTACGAGCGGGCCACCGGCCGCCACTCGCCGTACCGCAAGATGCTGGCCGCGCTGTGGCGGGAGAGCCCGCTGCCGTCCCTGCGCCCGGGCGAGTCACCGGCGACGATGGCCTGCCTGCTCCACGTGGACGACGAGGGCGCCTCCGTGGCGGGCGCGCTGATCGAGCGCTCCGGCCTCGCGCCCACCGAGTGGCTGCGGCACTACCTGCGGGCCTACTACACGCCCCTGCTGCACAGCTTCTACGCCTACGACCTGGTGTTCATGCCGCACGGCGAGAACGTCGTCCTGGTGCTGGAGGACGGCGTGGTGCGGCGGGCGGTCTACAAGGACATCGCCGAGGAGATCGCCGTCATGGACCCGGACGCGGTGCTGCCGCCCGAGGTGCGGCGCGTCCGGGTGGAGGTGCCCGAGGACCAGAGGCTGCTGTCGCTCTTCACGGACGTCTTCGACTGCTTCTTCCGCTTCCTCGCCGCGAACCTCGCCACCGAGGGGATCCTGGCGGAGGACGACTTCTGGCGCACGGTCGCAGAGGTCACCCGCGCGTACCAGGACTCGGTGCCCGAACTGGCCGACCGGTTCCGCCGGTACGACCTGTTCGCCCCCGGGTTCGCGCTGTCCTGCCTCAACCGGCTCCAGCTGCGGAACAACCGGCAGATGGTCGACCTCGCCGACCCGTCCGGCGCGCTGCAACTGGTGGGGCACCTGGACAACCCCCTCGCGCGGTTCTGACGCGCCGCCGGACGACGGGCACCCCGCGGTACGGTCCCGCGGGGTGCCCGTCCGGCCGTGCTCAGCCTCAGCCCGCCGTGCTCAGCCTCAGCCCGCCGTGCTCAGCCGGCCGTGCTCAGCCGGCCGGCCAGGGGACCTGGGGCGACCTGTAGTAGCTGATGCCGAGGGCGTCCCAGCGCGGGGCCTGCGCCGCGAGCCGGGCCCTGTAGGAGTTCCAGTCGTGGGTGGCCGCCGGGGACCAGCCCAGCTCGGCCGCCCCGGGCAGGCGCGGGAAGGCCATGTACTCGATGTCGGAGGACTTGGTGAGGGTCTCCGACCACAGCGGCGCCTCGACCCCCCGGACGGCCGACGCCGGCGCTCCCGGCAGATAGGCGCCGGGGTTCCAGTCGTAGGAGCGCCGCACCTCGACGAAGCCCGCCCACTTGGTGCCCAGCCGGGTGTTCGCGGTGTACTTCATGTCGAGGTAGACCCGGTCGGCCGGGGAGAGGACGAGCCCGGTGCCGTTCTGGGCGGCCTTCGCCACCTGGGCCTTCTCCGCGGCGGAGGTGCCGTCCAGGCCCCAGTACTGGGCGAGGGCGCCAGGGGCGGGGGTGGCGCCGGTCAGCTGGTGCCAGCCGATGACCGTCTTGCCGTACTTGGTGACGATCGGCTGGACGCGGTTCATGAACGCCACGTAGTCGGCGTGGCTGGTGGAGTGCGCCTCGTCGCCGCCGATGTGCAGATAGCGGCCCGGGGTGAGGGCGGCCAGTTCGCGCACGACGTCGTCGACGAAGTCGTAGGTGACCTGCCGGGACACGCACAGCGAGCTGAAGCCGACCTGGGTGCCGGTGTACAGCGGCGGGGCGGTGCCGTCGCAGTTCAGACCGGCGTAGGAGGCGAGGGCCGCGTTGGTGTGGCCGGGCATGTCGATCTCCGGGACGACCTCCAGGTACCGGGAGGCGGCGTAGCGGACGATCTCCTGGTAGTCGGCCTTGGTGTAGTAGCCACCCCGGCCGCCGCCGACCTCGGTGGAGCCGCCGTAGGTGGCCAGCCGGGGCCAGGAGTCGACGGCGATGCGCCAGCCCTGGTCGTCGCTGAGGTGCAGGTGCAGCTCGTTGACCTTGTACAGGGCCAGCTCGTCGATGTACCGCTCGACCTGACGGACGGTGAAGAAGTGCCGCGCGACGTCCAGCATCGCCCCGCGGTACGCGTACCGCGGGCTGTCCTGGATGCTGCCGCCCGCGATCGGCCAGGGGCCGCGCTGCACCGAGCGCCTCTCCACGGCCGCGGGCAGCAGCTGGCGCAGGGTCTGCACGCCGTGGAACAGGCCCGCCGGGTGGGCGGCGGTCACGGTGACGCCGGTACCGGCGCTGACCAGCCGGTAGCCCTCGGCGCCGTACGGCCCCTGCGCCAGGTGGAGCCGGATGCCGCCGGTGCCGCCGGTGAGCACCGGCAGGGCGTAGCCGGTCGAGGGCCGCAGGATGCCCGCGAGGTACTCGCCGATGCGGCGGACCTCGCCGGAGTCGTCGACGTGGATACGGGTGCCGGGGGTGACGCGGAAGGCGAAGCCGCCCGGTTTCACGGTGGCCGGGGCGGGGATCACCCGGCCCAGCGGCACGGGCGTCGCCCTCGGTGGTGCCGGGGCCGCCGCCGCGGTGCCCGCGCCGGCCGCCGCGAGCAGCAGCAGGGCGCCGAGGACGCGGGCGATGCGGGGAGTCGTGCTGGGGTGCCGTCTCACATGCGCTCCCTTCACGTACGGGTGCGGACCACTCTCCCGCACATCCGGCCGCCCCGGTGGAACAATCCCCGCATGGCGGAAATCATCCAGCGAGGCGGCACCTGGTCCTTCCACGGGGACGCCCTGCGGCTGACTCCCGGGCGGGGCGGGGCAGTCGGGCCGCTGCGCCGGGCGCTGGGTCAACTGGTCGTGCCGCTGGGGGCGCTGGCCGGCATCTCGTTCGAACGGGGATGCAGGTCGGGGCGGCTGAGGCTGCGTCTGCGGGAGGGCGCCGACCCGCTGCTGCGGGCCACCGCAGGCCGCCTCGCCGAGCCCGACGACCCCTACCGGCTGAGCGTGGAGTGCGACCGGTACGGGGTGGCCGGGTACGTCACCGAGGTGGTGCGCGAGGCGCTGCTGCTCACCGGCGTCCCGGCTGGGCCGGTCCGCGGCTACCTGCTGCCGGGCCCGCGGGTCCCGCTGTCGGTCACGGCCGGGGGCGGCACGGTGGGTTTCGACGGCGAGCGGGTGCGGCTGGAGAAGCACGGCGGCGGGGCGCGCGGTCGCGGAGCCGCCGGGGTCCGGGTGCTCGGCCTCGCCGGCCTCACGTCGGTGGAGTGGCGGCCGGCGGCCGGTCCGGCCGGCTGCGCTTCGCCGTGCGGGGCGTGCCGGCCACGGCCCCGCCGCGCTACGACCCGCACGCCGTGGAGCTGCGAAGGATGCCCACGGACGCCCTGACGGCCCTGGTCGCGGCCGCCGTGCGGGCCCGGCTGCCGCATCCGTCGGCGGCGGGCGGTGACGGCTGCGACGCCCTGCCGCGGCGGCTGCGCGAGCTGGGCGAGCTGCGCCGGGCGGGCGTGCTGAGCGGCGCCGAGTTCACGACGGCCGAACAGGCGGTCCTCGCACGCCTGTGACGGGTCCGGTAGGGCTCGTCACCGCGGCGCCGGCGAGGACCGCCCGCGCTCACTTGGCCCTGCGGGCCACGGTGAAGCGGTCGATCTCGGCGCCGGTCTCGGCGATGCCGCGCACCGTCAGCGTGGTGGTGCGGCCCCTGGGGGCGGGCTCCACGTCCACGCGCAGGAAGGAGTAGTTCAGGTAGCGCACCCGCGACCAGGCGACGGTCTCGTTCCGCTTGCCGTCCTTGACGTTGACGAACGCCGCCACCGACTCCACGTCGTTGACGTTGCCCTCGTAGGAGTCCGGGGCGCTGAACGCGTACAGGCTGCGGCCCGCGGCGCCCGCCGTGACGTACACCACGCCCTCCGTCTCGGGGTAGGCGGTGCCGCCGATGGGGAGCTTCTTGGCGACGGCGTCGCCCTTGATGACGTCGGTGCGCTCGTACTGGTGGTTGTGGCCGTTGATGACCAGGTCCACGGTGTACTTCTCGAACAGCGGCACCCACTCCTGGCGCACGCCGCCCTCGGAGGAGTGGGCGGTGGAGGTGCAGTAGGCGCAGTGGTGGAAGAAGACCACCACGAAGTCGACGTCCTTGGAGGCGCGGAACTTCTTCAGCTGCGCCTCCAGCCAGGTCGTCTGCGTGCCGCCCGAGATGCCCAGGTTCGCCGGGATCTCGAAGGAGACGTCGTTGGCGTCGAGCGAGATGACGGCGGTGTTGCCGTAGACGAAGGAGTAGACGCCCGGCAGGTTGGCGCTGTCGGGGCCGTTGTCCGGCAGGTTCCAGCGGGCCTCCTCGCCGCCGTAGCCGTTGGGCGAGTACCAGGCCTCCATGTCGTGGTTGCCGTACGACACCATCCACGGCACGGACTTGGCGACGGTCTCGGTCTGGGCGAGGAACTGGTCCCAGATCCGCGAGTCGAAGCCGGTGTCGGTTTCCTTGCCCTGGCCGGCCGGGTCGGCGTAGGCGATGTCGCCGGCGTGCAGGTGGAAGGCCGGGTTCTGGCCGAGCAGCAGGCTGTCGTTGGCCAGGCCGTGGTAGCCGACGCCCTCGTCGCCGAAGGCGGTGAAGGTGAAGGGCGCCTTGTGGGCGGGGGCGGTGGTGAAGGTGCCGAGGGTGCCCAGCAGGTGCGGCTGGGCGGGGTCGAAGCCCTGGTGGCCGACGCCGTAGTAGTAGGTCGTGCCGGGGCACAGGCGGGCCAGCTGGGCGTGCACGTAGTACTGGGTGTGGTCGCCGCCGGCGCCGACACCGGTCGGGGTGTGCAGGGCGCGGACCTCGGCGTCGATCGTGCGGGAGAGGTCCCAGGGGTGGGCGCCGATGCGGATGAAGGGCTTGTGCACCGCGACCGGGACCTGCCAGGAGACGGTCATCTCGGTCCGCGGGTCGTTGCCGTAGGCGAGGTGGCGGCCGAAGGGTGCCGCGAGGGAGCCGTCGACGCGGTGCGCGGCGGTGCGCTGCGCGGGGACGGCCGCCTGGGCGGTGGCACCCGGCACGAACGCGCCACCGGCGACGGCGCCCAGCGTGACGGCACCGCCCCTGATCATCGAGCGCCGCGAGAACCTGGCGCGCAGGTACTCGTGCTGTTCGGCCATGCTCATGCGCGCGGCCAGCTTCTCGGGTACTCCCATGCGAGGAATGTCCATGGCGTCTGAAACTCGTCTGTCCGGGCAACGATGTACCGGACGTCGGATGGACAGCATGCGAACAGCAGTCCAAAGGACGTTCAACAGGCTGTTGCCCGAAATCGGGCAGGATTCTTGCGAAACCGCCGCCGGTACCCCAGGATCTACCGGGTGCACGACGAACTCGTTGATCATCTGACGCGGTCCACGCCCCTCGCCCGGGGCGAGGCGCTGCGGGTGATCCAGGACGTGCTCGCCTTCTTCGACGAGACGACCGAGGACTACGTGCGTCGCCGCCACCGCGAACTCCAGGCCCAGGGCCTGGTGAACACGGAGATCTTCGAACGGATCGAGGCGGACCTGAAATACCGTGCGGTCGCCCCGCCGGAGCTGTCGCTCAGGCAGCTGCGGCGGATCGTCTACGGCTGAACCGAGGCTTGGGGATACACATACATGTGCGGAATCGTCGGATACATCGGGAAGCGTGACGTCGCCCCTCTGCTGCTGGAGGGCCTGCAGCGGCTGGAGTACCGCGGCTACGACTCCGCGGGCATCGTCGTCACCTCCCCGAAGACGGCCGGCCTGCGGATGGTCAAGGCCAAGGGCCGGGTCCGCGACCTGGAGGCCAAGGTCCCGGCGCGCTTCAAGGGCACCACCGGCATCGCCCACACCCGCTGGGCCACCCACGGCGCCCCCTCCGACGTGAACGCCCACCCGCACATGTCGGCCGACCACAAGGTCGCCGTCGTGCACAACGGCATCATCGACAACGCCGCCGACCTGCGCCGCAAGCTGGAGGCGGACGGCGTGGAGTTCCTCTCCGAGACCGACACCGAGGTCCTCGTCCACCTCATCGCCCGCTCGCCGGCCGAGAAGCTGGAGGACAAGGTCCGCGAGACCCTCCGCGTCGTCGAGGGCACCTACGGCATCGCCGTGATGCACGCCGACTTCGCCGACCGCATCGTGGTGGCCAGGAACGGCTCCCCGGTGGTCCTCGGCATCGGCGAGAAGGAGATGTTCGTCGCCTCCGACGTGGCCGCGCTGGTCGCCCACACCCGGCAGATAGTCACGCTGGACGACGGCGAGATGGCCACGCTCAAGGCCGACGACTTCCGCACCTACACCACCGAGGGCACGCGCACCACGGCCGAGCCGACCACCGTGGAGTGGGAGGCCGAGTCCTACGACATGGGCGGCCACGACACCTACATGCACAAGGAGATCCACGAGCAGGCCGACGCCGTGGACCGCGTGCTGCGCGGCCGCATCGACGACCGCTTCTCCACCGTGCACCTCGGCGGCCTGAACCTGGACGCCCGCGAGGCCCGGCAGATCCGCCGGGTGAAGATCCTCGGCTGCGGCACCTCCTACCACGCCGGCATGATCGGCGCCCAGATGATCGAGGAGCTGGCCCGCATCCCCGCGGACGCCGAGCCCGCCTCGGAGTTCCGCTACCGCAACGCGGTCGTCGACCCCGACACGCTGTACGTCGCCGTCTCCCAGTCCGGTGAGACCTACGACGTCCTCGCCGCCGTGCAGGAGCTGAAGCGCAAGGGCGCCCGGGTGCTGGGCGTGGTCAACGTGGTCGGCTCCGCGATCGCCCGCGAGGCCGACGGCGGCATCTACGTGCACGCGGGACCCGAGGTCTGCGTGGTCTCCACCAAGTGCTTCACCAACACCACGGTCGCCTTCGCCCTGCTGGCGCTGCACCTCGGCCGCACCCGCGACCTCTCGGTGCGCGACGGCAAGCGGATCATCGAGGGCCTGCGCCGGCTGCCGGAGCAGATCACCGAGATCCTCAAGCAGGAGGACGAGGTCAAGCAGCTCGCCGAGCAGTACGCCGAGGCCCGCTCGATGCTCTTCATCGGCCGCGTCCGGGGCTACCCCGTCGCCCGTGAGGCCTCCCTGAAGCTGAAGGAGGTCTCCTACATCCACGCCGAGGCCTACCCGGCGTCCGAGCTGAAGCACGGCCCGCTCGCGCTGATCGAGCCCGCGCTGCCGACGGTGGCGATCGTCCCCGACGACGACCTGCTGGAGAAGAACCGCGCGGCCCTGGAGGAGATCAAGGCCCGCAGCGGCAAGATCCTCGCCGTGGCCCACCGGGAGCAGGAGAAGGCCGACCAGACCATCGTCGTGCCGAAGAACGAGGACGAACTGGACCCGATCCTGATGGGCATCCCGCTCCAGCTCCTCGCCTACCACACCGCGCTGGCCCTGGGCCGGGACATCGACAAGCCCCGCAACCTCGCCAAGTCGGTCACCGTGGAGTAGGACGGACCCCGGCCGCGCCGCGGCACAGGACGTGAGGAGCGGACCCCCGCGCGTGCCACCGGACGCGCGGGGGTCCGCTCATGGCCGCCGGGGCCGCCCGACGCCCCGGCCCGGCTGCCGTATGGCCGGTGGCCGTCACCCCCCGGCCGGCAGCGCGTCGCGGTGACCGGTATATGCCCTTCACAAGGGCACAAACACCTCTACGCGCGAGTAGTTTCGCGCTGTAGTAGTTCCGCGCCGCATCACGGGAGTTGGGGATCGCCTCGCACCAAGTCGGCGGGTCCGGCGGGGAGTTCAGGGGATGACGATGACGGGCCGCTGCGCCCGCTTGGCGAGCCGCCCGGCGACGGAGCCGAACAGCCGGCCCACGATCCCGTGCGTGGAGCCGACCACGATCGCGTCGGCCTCGTACTCCCGGCCCACCTCTTCGAGTTCGTGGCAGATGTCGCCGCCCCGCTCGACCAGGATCCAGGGCACCTCGGCCAGGTAGTCCGCGCAGGCCAGTTCCAGACCGAGCACCTCGGTGCGGTGGTCGGGGACGTCGACGAAGACCGGTGGCTCGCACCCGGCCCACACGGTGGTGGGCAGCCGGTTGGCGACGTGCACGATGATCAGCCCGGAGCGGGAGCGGTGGGCCATGCCGACCGCGTAGGCGAGGGCACGCTCACTCGACGTGGAGCCGTCGAATCCGACGACGACTCCGTGCTTGAAGGCGGGATCGCAGGAGGAGCGCTGCTCGTCCTGCGCCAGGGGCTCGGCCGCCGTGTGATCGGCGACGGGCCGCTTGCGGTCCGCGGGTTCGGAGTATTCGTGACCGGCCATGGCTGTCTCGGCGTCGTGATCCTTCATGGGTGGGGACGTCGGAGGTGCGGCGGAGCTGTGTCCGGGAAACATCTTCCCGGGCCCATACCCCCAAGGGTACGGCGGCACGCCTGTCCGGCCCAGTTCCCGCACACTCTGCGTAGGGGTGCCCGGAGTCCGTAGGGGTTCCCCGGAGCATGCACGAGAGGCGCCCGTGACGCAATGGTTGCTGCCCCGTACAGGCGGTTTGCACAGCATTCGCGGAAGCGTGCAGTGACCGACGGATCACCCCCGCGTTGAACGGGTGAGCCACCGCCCCCGGGGCAGCGTCACAGGGAGTACGACCATGTCCGGACCGCGACCGTCCACCGAAGCCCGCCCCGCCCCGGACACCGTCGGTGACGTCGTGCGCTGGGCCGCCTTCAGCTGCGTGCTCGTCCCGGTCGTGCTCCTCTGGTACGGCACTTCCCTGGCCGGCGCCACCGGGACCGCCCTGGGCCTGGCCGCCGTCACCGCCGCCTGCCGGGTGCTGCTGCGACGCTCGGAACGCCGCGGGACCCCGGGAGGCGGACGTCACACCAAGGGCCATACACCGGTTGACTGACCGGTTTCCGCGCACCCGGACGTATCTTTTCAGCCAACTTCCCGGGCCCGCCCGGAACCCACCCCCACCACCCCCCAACCCCCGTTCCACCTGCACGAACAGGGTCCGGTGGGGCACGGGCACCCTATGCGGTTTGGCCACTGCCACAAGGCGCACTTCCCTGCACGGCCCGCGAGTGCAACGCTTCGTGATCGAATGCTTCACGCCAAGTTGTCATGTCGACAATCTGTGGCGTGTCGAACTGGTCACCGCGACCGCGCGTGACCCAGTAGATTCGATCTTGACTGTCTTACGGCGGGGGACTCGTGCAGGACCGAGGGGAAACGTGTTGGAGCGACAGACCCGAAAGGTAGAGGGTGCCGCGACCACCAAGGGGGGCTTAGCAGGATGAGCCACGACTCCACTGCCGCGCCGGAAGCCGCGGCCCGGAAGCTTTCCGGGCGACGCCGCAAGGAGATCGTCGCGGTGCTGCTGTTCAGCGGCGGGCCCATCTTCGAGAGTTCCATACCGCTGTCGGTGTTCGGGATTGACCGCCAGGACGCCGGCGTACCGCGCTACCGCCTTCTCGTGTGCGGTGGCGAGGAAGGCCCGCTGCGGACCACAGGGGGCCTGGAACTCACCGCACCGCATGGCCTGGAAGCGATCGCGCGCGCGGGTACGGTCGTCGTACCGGCCTGGCGTTCGATCACCTCCCCGCCACCGGAGGAAGCGCTCGACGCCCTGCGTCGCGCGCACGAGGAGGGTGCCCGCATCGTGGGCCTGTGCACCGGCGCGTTCGTGCTGGCGGCCGCGGGCCTGCTGGACGGCCGCCCGGCGACCACCCACTGGATGTACGCACCGACGCTGGCGAAACGCTATCCGTCGGTGCACGTGGACCCGAGAGAACTTTTCGTCGACGACGGGGACGTGCTCACGTCGGCCGGTACGGCCGCCGGGATCGACCTGTGCCTGCACATCGTGCGCACGGACCACGGCAACGAGGCGGCCGGCGCGCTCGCCCGGCGCCTGGTGGTACCGCCGCGCCGCAGCGGCGGCCAGGAGCGCTATCTCGACCGGAGTCTACCGGAGGAGATCGGCGCCGACCCGCTCGCCGAGGTCGTCGCCTGGGCGCTGGAACACCTCCACGAACAGTTCGACGTGGAGACCCTGGCGGCCCGCGCCTACATGAGCCGCCGCACGTTCGACCGCCGGTTCCGCTCGCTGACCGGCAGCGCGCCGCTGCAGTGGCTGATCACCCAGCGGGTGCTCCAGGCGCAGCGGCTGCTGGAGACGTCCGACTACTCGGTCGACGAGGTGGCGGGCCGCTGCGGCTTCCGCTCCCCCGTCGCCCTGCGCGGGCACTTCCGCCGCCAGCTGGGCTCCTCCCCCGCCGCCTACCGGGCCGCCTACCGCGCCCGCCGGCCGCAGGGCGAGCGCTACGGCGACCCGGAGGCGCCGGTGCAGCAGCCCGGTCCCGCGGGCCCGTCCGGCCTGTCCGGACCCGGCCCGGTGGGCCCCGTGCCCGCCCTCCTGCACCCGGAGAGCGGGGTGCCCATGCAGACCCGGCGCACCCCGGCGGGCGCGGTGAGCCTGCTGCCGGGGCCGAGAAGCGGTACGTGAGCGCGAGGGGGGCGGAGCCGCAGGCTGCGCCCCCCTCGGCAGTTCCCCGCCGCACGCCGGGCACGGCCGCCCCGGGCGGGACGTAAGGTTAGGCACATGAACGATCGCATGGTGTGGATCGACTGCGAGATGACCGGTCTCTCGCTGTCCGACGACGCGCTCATCGAGGTGGCCGCCCTCGTCACCGACTCCGAGCTGAACGTACTCGGCGAGGGGGTGGACATCGTCATCCGCCCGCCGGAGCGGGCCCTGGAGACGATGCCCGAGGTGGTGCGCCAGATGCACACCGCGTCGGGGCTGCTCGAGGAGCTGGCCGGCGGCACCACGCTGGCCGACGCCGAGGAGCAGGTCCTCGCCTACGTCCGGGAGCACGTCAAGGAGCCCGGCAAGGCCCCGCTGTGCGGCAACTCCGTCGGCACCGACCGCGGCTTCCTGCTGCGGGACATGCTCGACCTCGAGGGCTACCTGCACTACCGGATCGTCGACGTCTCCAGCGTCAAGGAGCTGGCCCGCCGCTGGTACCCGCGGGCCTACTTCAACAGCCCGCAGAAGAACGGCAACCACCGCGCGCTGGCCGACATCCGCGAGTCCATCGCCGAGCTGCGCTACTACCGCGAGGCCGTCTTCGTCCCGCAGCCCGGCCCCGACTCCGACACCGCCAAGGCCATCGCCGCCCGGCACGTGCTGCCCGCCGGGTAGCAGCACCGGGCAGGACCACCGGGCGGGAGGGCCGGACAGAAGCCCCGCAGGAAAGGCGTGCGCGAGCACCCCTTCGGACCCTGTACACTTTTTCTCGGCCGGTCGGAGAACCACTAGGTGAACCGCCGGACATGGTGGGTGTAGCTCAGCTGGTAGAGCACCTGGTTGTGGTCCAGGATGCCGCGGGTTCGAGTCCCGTCACTCACCCTGAGTGATCAGCCGGTGACCTCGTCTCAGGACGAGGTCACCGGCTGATCGCGTTGTACGAGTCCGTACCCGGCCGTCCTCCCCCTGCCCGGCCCGCTGCCGCCCCCGCCGGAGCGGGGGCCGCGGACTTCGGGGACGGGGCTACGACGACGCCCTGGTCACCAGTTCCGTGGGCAGCACGGTGTGGCGCCGCTCCAGGCTGTGGGCGGCGGAGGGGCGGCTGTCGGCGATCTCCGCGAGCAGCAGGTCGATCATCGTGCGGCCCATCTCCTCGATGGGCTGGCGGACGCTGGTCAGCGGCGGGTCCATGTGGCGGGCTATGGCCGAGTCGTCGTAGCCGACCAGGGCCACGTCGTCGGGGATGCGGCGGCCGGCCTTGCGCAGCACCTGCCGGGCACCGGCCGCCATGACGTCCGAGCCGGCGAAGACCGCGTCCAGGTCGGGGTGGCGCTCGAGCAGGGTGGCCATCGCGCGCCGGCCGCCCTCCTCGGTGAAGTCGCCGGGCTCGATGAGGAGTTCGTCCGCCGGGTGGCCGGCGTCGCGCAGCGCGTCGCGGTAGCCGGCGACGCGGCGCTGGGCACCGTAGACGTCGAGGCGGCCGGTGATGTGGGCGATGCGGCGCCGGCCCCGGCTCAGCAGGTGCTGCACGGCCGAGCGGCCGCCGCCGTAGTTGTCGGAGTCCACCGAGGTGAGCGTCTCCCCGGCGGACCGGGGGCCGCTGATCACGGCCGGGATCTCCAGCTGGGCCACCAGGTCGGGCAGCGGGTCGTCGGCGTGCACGGAGACCAGCAGCACGCCGTCCACCCGGTGCGCGGCCAGGTACTGGGCCAGCCGGCGCCGCTCCCGGGCACCTCCCGCGAAGATCAGCACCAACTGCATGTCGGTCTCGGACAGTTCCGCGCCGACGCCGCGCAGCATGTCGGAGAAGTACGGCTCCGCGAAGAACCGGGTCTCCGGCTCGGGGACGACCAGCGCGACCGCGTCCGTGCGGTTGGCGGCCAGCGCCCGGGCCGCGTTGTTGGGCACGTAGCCGAGTTCCGCGACCGCCGCCTGCACGGCCGCGCGGGTGGTGTCGCTGACCCGGGGAGAACCGTTGATCACCCGGGACACGGTGCCGCGGCCCACGCCGGCCCGGGCTGCGACCTCTTCCAGGGTCGGCCGCCGGCTGCCCCGGCCCCGCCCACCGTTGACCGCCATAGTCGCCGCCTTCCGTTCACCGCCCTAGGGCCAGGAATGTAACAGCCCTGGCCCGGGGTCCCCGCCCCCCATCCTGCCTCGCGGGAGCCCGGCCGTTATCGGCCTATGGCGGAAAACACCGCGGCGGGGCACGGCCGGTGTCACGGCCGTGCCCCGTGGGCGCCGGCACTCAGGCCGGCAGGGCGTTGTCCCGGATCACGCCGGCGTACCAGTGGGCGCTCTCCTTGGGGATGCGGCGCTGGGTGGAGTAGTCGACGTAGACGGCGCCGAAGCGCTTGGAGTAGCCGTAGGACCACTCGAAGTTGTCCAGCAGGGACCACAGGAAGTAGCCGCGCACGTCCGCGCCGTCGGCGATGGCCCGGCGCACGGCCTCCAGGTGGGAACCCAGGTAGGCGATGCGCTGCGGGTCGTTGACCCGGCCCTCGGGGGAGATGTAGTCGTCGAAGGCGGCACCGTTCTCGGTGACCATCAGCGGCAGCCGCGGGTGCGAGGCGGCCAGACCGGTCAGCAGCGTGTGCAGCCCGTCGGCGTCGATCGCCCAGTTCATGGCGGTGACGTCGTCGTTGGCGAGGTGGAAGGCGATGTGCTCGGAGCCGGTCCACGGGGAGTGGTCGCTGGCGCCGTGGCCGTCGTTGCGGGTGCTGCCGGAGCCGTCGGCGGGCAGCGAGACGACGGTGGGCGAGTAGTAGTTGACGCCGAGCACGTCGATCGGGCGGGAGATCTCCGCCAGGTCGCCGTCCTGCACCAACTGGCCCCAGTCGACCAGGTGCGCGGTGTCGGCGATCAGGTCCTCGGGGTAGGCGCCGTCCAGGATCGGGCCGGTGAAGACCCGGTTGCCCACCGCGTCGATGCGGCGCGCGGCCTCGGCGTCCCCGGGGTTGTCGGTGAGCGGGCGGACCTGGTGCAGGTTGAGTGTGATGGAGGTCTGCGCGGTCGACGGCAGCACCGAGCGCAGCGCCCCGATCGCCTGGCCGTGGGCGAGGTTCAGGTGGTGGGCGGCGCGCAGGGTGGCGGCCGCGTCGGTGCGCCCGGGGGCGTGCACGCCGGAGCCGTAGCCGAGGAACGCCGAGCACCAGGGCTCGTTGAGCGTGGTCCACACGCCGATCCGGTCACCGAGGGCGCGGCCCATGATGCCGGCGTACTCGGCGAAGCGGTGCGCGGTGTCGCGGTGCGGCCAGCCGCCCGCGTCCTCCAGCTCCTGCGGCAGGTCCCAGTGGTAGAGCGTGGCGACCGGCGTGATGCCCGCCTCCAGCAGCTCGTCGGTGAGCCGGCGGTAGAAGTCCAGGCCGCGCTCGACGGCGGGGCCGCGGCCGGTGGGCTGGACCCGGGACCAGGAGACGGAGAACCGGTAGGCCTGGAGGCCGAGGTCCTTCATCAGCGCCACGTCGTCGCGGTAGCGGTGGTAGTGGTCGGCAGCGATGTCACCGGTGTCGCCGTTGCGGACCTTGCCGGGGGTGTGGCTGAAGGTGTCCCAGATGGACGGGGTGCGGCCGTCCTCCGCGGCGGCGCCCTCCACCTGGTAGGCGGCGGTGGCGGCACCCCAGACGAAGCCGGTCGGGAAGGAGGTGTCCGGTGCCGTCCGGGCGGTGGTCTCGGGTCGTACGGCGGTCATGGTGTGAACGCTCCCAAAGTGGGGTGAGGAAGGGGCGACGGCGGACGGTGGTCCGGCGGCCGGGAAAGGGGGTCGCGCGGTGCGCGGGTGCACTGCGGCGGGGCCGCGTGGCATCGGCCTGGGGGCCGGGTGACGCCCGGTCCGGTACGGCCCGCGTGCGGGGCGGCCTCGGGAGGCGGGTCGTACCGGCCGGGCTGTTCGGGGCGGCTCGGGTCAGCCCTTGACCGCGCCCGCCATGATGCCGCCGACGATCTGCTTGCCGAAGACGACGAAGACCAGCAGCAGCGGCAGGGTGCTGATGAGCGCGCCCGCCATGACGATGCTCTGGTCGGGGGTGTAGGAGGCGCTGAGCTGGCCGAGCGCCACCTGGATGGTGGGGTTCTCCTGGTTCAGGGCGAGGAAGGGCCAGAAGAAGTCGTTCCACGCCTGGACGAACGTGAGCATGCCGAGCACCATCATCGCGGGCCGTGCCACGGGCAGGACCACGGCCCACACGATGCGGATGTTGCTGGCCCCGTCGACCTTGGCCGCCTCGATCAGCTCGTACGGCAGGGCCTCCAGCAGGTACTGGCGCATGAAGAACACACCGAAGGCGCCGACCAGGGTCGGGAAGATCACCGACTCCAGCTTTCCGCCCCAGCCGATGTCCGACATCATCATGAACAGCGGGACGACGCTGAGCTGCGGCGGGATGGTCAGGGTGGCGATGACCGCGGTCATCAGCGCCCCGCGGCCGCGGAAGCGCATCTTCGCGAAGGCGTAGCCGGCGAGGGTGCAGAAGAAGAGGGTGGCGGCGGTGATGCAGCCGGCCACGATCACGCTGTTGACGATGGCCTTCCCCAGGTGCGCCTGGTCCCAGGCCGTCTGGAGGTTGGTCCACAACCGGCCGCCCGGCAGCAGCGGCGGGGGGTTGTCCAGGACGCGCTGCTGGTCGTGCGAGGCGGCCACCAGCGTCCAGTACAGCGGGAAGACGGAGCCGAGGCCGACGACGACCAGGGCGAGGTAGGTGAACGGGCCACCCCTGAGCTGCTGGCCGGCGCCGATCTTGAAGCGGCCGCGGCCCTTGCCGGCGGGCGCGGCGAGCGGTGCCGGGGTGAACTCCGGCGCGATCTTGGTGGGACTGGTCGTGGTCATCGATGTCGCTCCCGTCAGGCCGCGCTCTTGCGCATGAACCGGCCGACGATCCAGTTGATCAGGGCGATGAGCAGCAGCAGGACGAGCATGGCCCAGGCCACGGCCGCCGCCGGCCCCAGGTGCCCCAGCTTCCAGCCGTAGTTGAAGAGGTAGATGCTGAGCGTCTCGTACTGGTGCTCGCTGCCGCCGATGGAGCCGAGGGTGCCGCCCTGGAGCAGCAAGGGCTCACCGAACAGCTGCATGGAGCCGATGGTCGAGATGACGATGGTGAACAGGATCGTCGGCCGCAGCGAGGGGATGGTCACCTTGCGGAACTGCTGCCAGCGCGTCGCCCCGTCGATCGAGGCGGCCTCGTACAGGTCGGTGGGCACCGCCTGCATGGCCGCCAGGTAGATCAGGGCGTTGTAGCCGGTCCAGCGCCAGATCACGATGACCGAGATGGCGATCTTGGAGGTCCACTGCCCGTTGCCCCAGTCGGTGTTGCCGGCGCCGAAGAAGTGCAGCACCCAGTTGAGGATGCCGCCGTCGGCGCGGAAGACCAGGGCGAAGACGAGGGCCGCGGTGGCGACCGAGGTGGCGTACGGGGTCAGGATCACCGTCCGCCAGAAGGTGCTGGCGCGCAGCTTGTAGTTGAGCAGGTGGGCCAGGCCCAGCGCGACGAGGAGCTGCGGGACGGTGGAGATGACGCCGATGACGAAGGTGTTGATGACGGCGGTCCAGAACTCGGAGTCCTGGAGGATGCGGGAGAAGTTGTCCCAGCCGACCCACTGGGACTGGTCCAGTCCCGTCATCTCCACCCGGTGCATGGCTATCCAGCCGGTGTAGAGCAGCGGGTAGAGCCCGAAGGCGCCGAAGATGAGGAAGAAGGGGGCGATGTAGGCGTACGGGGACGCCTTGTCGTCGAGGCGCCACAGCCGGGTGCGCCAGGCGCTCGGGGTGGCGCCGGTGCCGCCGGAGGGCGGGGTGTAGGCGCCCCGGGCGGGGGTTGTCGTTGCCACGGAGGGAGTCCTTCCCTGGAGGTTTCGGCCGGGTTGGGGCGGGAGGCGAGGTCAGTGCCGGGTCGGTCCCGCCGCTCCCTGCGCGGACCGTACGGCGTCGAGCGGCCCGCGTGGCCTGACGTGCGTGTGGGGCGGGGCCCGGCTGACGGGCCCCGCCGGATGGTGCCACCGCGGCGCGGAACTGCCCCCGCGCGCAGCGTGGTGCGGGCGGCCGCCGGACCGCCCGCACCAGGACCGGACTAGCCGATCACCTTGTCGATGGAGTCGGTCGCGGCCTTCCACGCGTCAGCCGGCTTGGTGCCGTGCTGCTCCATGTTGTTGATCTGCGTGGAGATCGTGTCCTTGATGGTGGCGTCCTTCGGGCCGAGCACCGCCTCGGGGATGGTCTTGGCCTCCTCGGCGTAGATCTTGCCGATCGGGGCGTCGCTGAAGTAGGGGAGCGTGGCGTTCTTGACGCTCTCCAGCTCGTAGGCGCCCTTGTTGGACGGGAAGACGCCGATCGCCTTGAACACCGCGGCCTGCTGCTCGGGGGCGGTCAGCCACTTGACCAGCTCGGTGGCCTCCTTGACGTGCGAGCCGCCCTTGGGCACGGCCAGGAAGGAGCCGCCCCAGTTGGCCGCGGTCGAACCGGGGGCGCGGGATATGTCCCACTTGCCCTTGAAGGCGTCACCGGAGTTCGTGGAGATCTGGCCGGCCATCCAGGCGGGACAGGCGACGGTGGCCACGGTGCCCTTGCGCAGGGCCGCCGTCCAGGCGTCGGTGAACTGCGGCAGGCCCTTGGACAGCTTCTTGGACGCGGCCTCGGCGGACAGGTTCCAGCCCTGCTGCACCGAGGGGCTGTCCTTGTAGATGGCCTTGCCGTCCGCGTCGTAGTACTGCTGCGCGGAGGAGCTGACCACCGCGTTGTACATGGCGGAGGCGGAGTCCATGAAGTAGGTGCCCGCGGGCGCCTTCTTCTTGTACTGGTCACCGAGCTTGAGGTAGTCCTCCCAGCCGCCGGCGACGGCCTTGGCGACGGCCTCGCGGTCGGTGGGCAGGCCGGCCTTCTCGAAGAGGTCCTTGCGGTAGCACAGGGACATCGGGCCGATGTCGGTGCCGGCGCCGATGACCGTGCCGTCCTTGGCGGTGGCCTGCTTCTCCTTCCAGGAGACCCAGTCGTTCACGTCGATCGTCTTGCTGAGGTCGGTGTACTTGCCCGCCTGGGTGTCGACGACCTCCTTGATGCGCCCGACCTCGATACCCGTGACGTCCGCCAGGCCGCTGCCCGTGTTCAGCTGCTGAAGGAGCTTCGGGTAGTAGTCCTGCTCGTTGGCGGTGGTCTCTTCCTTGACCGTGATGTTCGGGTGCAGCTCGTGGTACTTCGCGAACAGGCCGGCCTCCTTGTAGCCGAACTGCCCGAAGTCGGCCACCTTGAGGGTGATGTTCCCGTTGGCGTCCGTGCTCGAGTCGTCGTCGTCGCTGCTGCAGCCGGTCAGCAGCAGCGCCGAGGCCGTCAAAACCGATGTGGTCAGAGCCGCTGCTCTGCGGCCGTGACCGCCGCCGGTTCGGGTGATGCGCATTCCACTACTCCTTGTTCCAGGTGGGAACGGGACCTCAGGAATCAGACCGCCGGGTCCGACAGTCGGGACCTGCCCCTCTCGTTTCGAGCAGCGGCCAGCCACAGCACGCGGCGTGCGGCGAAGAGGTGCTGGTCAACGGTGTGCCATGCGGATTGAGGGGAGGGCCGTCAGTGTTTCCGTCCGCACGGGAGAGAGCCCCGGTCACCCCGTGGGACCGCTCCCACGCGGCATGCCGGAAGACTCGTTGCTGCCAGGCCAGGTGTCAAGACTTGAAAACGCCGTTGTTGCCTAAGCGTGTTGTGCGCGTCACGAGAACGTGTCGCTCGGCGCGGCGTCATCAGCCGGTCATACGCCTGTCGCGTCCAGGATTTACGCAGGTCACGGCGGGGTCAACCAAGACGCCGCAACAACTGACCGGACCGCCCGGTCGGTTGCGGCAATTCCTGGGCCAGAATGAAGCACTCCCCATGGACCGCCGGAAGGTGAACGATGAGCCCTGCCGAACAACCGCTGCCGATCAGGAGCGCGGACGTCCGGCGCCCGACCCTGAACGCCGTGGCCGCCCGCGCCGGCGTCGGACGGGGCACGGTCTCCCGGGTGATCAACGGCTCCCCCAAGGTCAGCGACCGCTCCCGCAGCGCCGTCGAGCAGGCCATCGCCGAACTCGGCTACGTCCCCAACCGCGCCGCCCGCTCCCTGGCCACCCGCCGCACGGACTCGGTCGCCCTGGTGGTGCCGGACGCCCAGACCCGGCTGTTCTCCGAGCCGTACTTCTCCGAGATCATCCTCGGCGCCTCGGCCGGACTCGCCAACGCCGGGCTGCAACTGCTGCTGGTCCTGGCACGCGACGAGACGGAGTACGGGCGGCTGGCCACCTACCTGGCCGCGCAGCGCGTGGACGGGGTGCTGATGATGGCGGTCCACGGCGACGACACGCTGCCCGACCGGCTGGACGAGCTGGCCGTGCCGACCGTGCTGGCCGGCCGGCGCAGCGACCGGGAGCGACTGGGGCACGTCCGCGCGGACAACCGGGGCGGCGCCCGGATCGCGGTCGAGCATCTGCTGGCGGGGGGCCGCCGGGCGATCGCCACCATCACCGGGACGCTGGACATGGACGCGGCGCAGGGCCGGCTCGACGGGTACCGGGAGGCGCTGCGGGGCGCCGGGATCGCCGCCGATGAGAGCCTGGTCGCACGCGGGGACTTCACCGAGGAGGGCGGGCGCGCGGCGATGCGTGAGCTGCTGCGCCGCCGTCCCGGCCTGGACGCGGTCTTCGCCGCCTCCGACGTGATGGCCTCCGGCGCGATGCTGGAGCTGCGCGCGGCGGGCCGGCGGGTGCCGCAGGACGTGGCGCTCGTCGGCTTCGACGACTCGATCGTGGCCCGGCACGTCGATCCCCCGCTGACCAGCGTCCGCCAGCCGCTGGAGGAGATGGGCCGCACCATGGCGAGCCTGCTGCTGGACGAGATCGCCCAGCGCGGCACGGGCCACCGGGAGGTCGTCCTGCCGACGGAACTGGTGGTGCGGGAGTCCGCTTAACGGGGAAACGGACGGGCCGGACACGGGATGCGTCCGTGTCTCCCCCTTTGCTGTGGGAGCGCTCCCATGCATAATGGGCGCACTCGACTCGTGGGAGCGATTCCATGTCCGAACCGACATCCGTGTCCTTCCCGCCCGCCTTCCTCTGGGGCGCGGCGACCTCCGCCTACCAGATCGAGGGCGCGGTGCGGGAGGACGGCCGCACGCCCTCCATCTGGGACACCTTCAGCCACACACCGGGCAGGACGGCCGGCGGCGAGACCGGTGACATCGCCGTCGACCACTACCACCGCTACCGCGACGACGTGGCGCTGATGGCGGAGCTGGGCCTGGGCGCCTACCGGTTCTCCGTCTCCTGGCCCCGGGTGCAGCCCGGCGGCCGGGGCCCGGCGCTCCAGGCGGGCCTGGACTTCTACCGCCGCCTGGTGGACGAGCTGCTGGAGCACGGCATCAAGCCCGCGGTCACCCTCTACCACTGGGACCTGCCGCAGGAGCTGGAGGACGCGGGCGGCTGGCCGGAGCGGGACACCGCGCTGCGCTTCGCCGACTACGCCCGGCTCGTCGGTGAGGCGCTCGGCGACCGGGTGGAGAACTGGATCACGCTCAACGAGCCCTGGTGCAGCGCCTTCCTCGGCTACGCCTCCGGGGTCCACGCCCCCGGCCGCACCGACCCGGCGGCGTCGCTGCGCGCGGCCCACCACCTCAACCTGGCACACGGGCTGGGCGCCACGGCCCTGCGCTCGGTGCTGCCGGCCGGCAGCCAGATCGCCGTCAGCCTCAACTCCGCCGTCGTCCGCCCCCTGACCCAGGACCCGGCCGACCTGGCGGCGGCCCGCCGGATCGACGACCTGGCCAACGGCGTCTTCCACGGCCCGCTGCTGCACGGGGCGTACCCGGAGTCGCTGCTGGCGGCGACGGCACCGGTCACCGACTGGTCCTTCGTCCGGGACGGCGACCTGCGCGCCGCCCAGGTGCCGCTGGACGCGCTGGGCCTGAACTACTACACCCCCGCCCTGGTCTCGGCGGCCGCCAACGGGCTCGGGGGCCCCCGCGCGGACGGCCACGGCGCCAGCGACCACTCCCCCTGGCCCGCCGCCGACGACGTGCTGTTCCACCAGACGCCCGGCGAGCGCACGGAGATGGGCTGGACCATCGACCCCAGCGGCCTGTACGACCTGCTGCTGCGCTACACCCGCGAGGCACCGGGCCTGCCCCTGTACATCACGGAGAACGGCGCCGCCTACGACGACAAGGTCGACGACGACGGCCGCGTCCACGACCCGGAGCGCGTCGCCTACCTGCACGGGCACCTGTCGGCGGTGCGCCGGGCGATCACGGACGGCGCGGACGTCCGCGGCTACTACCTGTGGTCCCTGATGGACAACTTCGAGTGGGCGTACGGCTACGGCAAGCGCTTCGGCGCGGTCTACGTCGACTACGTGACGTTGCAGCGGACGCCGAAGTCGAGCGCCCTGTGGTACCGCGAGGTGGCCCGGACCGGGACCCTGCCGCCGGCCGGGGAACCGGGGGCCTGAGACACGCCCGGAGGGCGCGGCACTCCGGGGGGAGCGCCGCGCCCTGCGGGCGGCGGTCCGGCGGGCGGCGCCCGGCGGGCGGCCGACCGGCGGGTGCGGGATCAGCCGAGGGCGGCGAACGCCTTCGAGAACGCGCCCGTGTCCTGGACGACCGAGCTGCAGGTGGCGTCGGCGTAGTTCTTGGCACCGCCGGGGCACTGCTTGTCGCGGGTCGCGGACCACATCGACAGGCCGCCCAGGCCCTTGGACTTGGCGAAGTTCACCAGCTGGGTGGCGTCGGCGACCGTGAAGACCTCGCTGGAGACGTCGTTGACGCCGATCATCGGAGTGACGGCCACCGCCTTCCAGGCCGCCGCGTCCGACAGTCCCAGGACGCTCTTGACCTGCGCCTGCGTGGCGGTCGCCGCCTGCTCGGCGTAGCTGCCCATGTCACCGCTGTACGCGGGGCCGTAGTCCATCGCCATGATGTTGACCGTGCCGGTGCGCACACCGTTGGCCTTGGCGTCGGCGAGCAGGTTCACGCCGTCCTGGGTGAGGCCCTCGGGCATCACGGGCAGGGTGAAGGAGACGTCGAGGCCCGGGTGCTGTGTCTGGAGCCTGGCGATCGCCTTGGCGCGCAGGGTGTTCGCCGCGGTGTTCGGCAGCGCGCCGCCCTCGACGTCGAAGTCGACCTTGGTGAGCTTGTAGGCGTCCACGGCCTTGCCGTACGCCGCCGCCAGCGCGTCCACCGAGGAGCACCCGGTGGCCAGTTCGGTGCCGCTGGCCCCGCCGAAGGAGACCCGGACGTCACCGCCCTTGGCGCGCAGGGCGCCGATCTGGGCCGCGACGGCGTCGCTCGCCAGGTCCGTCACGCCGCCCCACTTCGGCGTGCAGCCCCCGCCGTCGGTGACGAAGGCCAGCGTGTAGTTCTTCACGCCGGTGGCGTTGGCGCTCGCCACCAGGTCGAACGCCGGGTAGAGGGAGGTGTCGACGTACGGGGCGAAGCCGCCGGAGGCCGTCGTGCCGGTCCCGGTGCTCTGCGAGGGCGTCGGGGACGCGGTCGCCGTGGGCGTGGCCGGGGTGCTCTTGGTCGGTGTCGCGGTCGCGGTCGGGGCAGCCGTGGCGGTGGGGGTCGCCGACTGGGTCGGGCGGCCGCTCGGCTCCGGGGTCGCGCCCGGGTCGGTGGAACAGCTCGCGCCGTCGATGCGGCAGCCCGTCGGGGCGCCGGTGCCGCTGACGACGAAGCCGACGGTGACCGACTTGCCCGGGGCCAGGCCCGCCGTGTCCCAGGCGGGAGGACGCACGGTGACGTGCTGCCCGCTCACGCTCTGCTCGCCGTTCCACAGGGAGCTGAGCTTGGAGCCGGCCGGCAGGTCGAACTCCAGCGTCCAGTCCCGCTCCGCCTGGGCGCTGTTGTTGGTGACGACGTACTGCGCGGTGTAGCCCGTCGACCAGTCGCTGGTGCGGGTGTAGGCGGCGTCCACCCCGGCCGCCTGTGCGGTGCCGGTGAGCACGAGCGCGCCCCCGCCGACCACGGCCGCGGCGACGAGCCCGCCTATCGCCTTGTTCCTGCCACTGATCCTGCGCCGGTGCGTGCTCATGGGCCTGCCTGCCTTCACTGCTCACGGGGTTCTACAGCGGTGTCCCAGGGACTTCTCGAACCCGGGGGTGCGGCAGCACGCTAGCGACACGGAATCGGACAAATAACCCAGCGTGGGCGGGGGTTGCGGATCTTAGGGTGCGCTTAAGGAAGGGATCGGGGGCGGTTAATGGTCGAGACCTGTCTGCCGCGCCGGCGGCGGCGGACGGTGCCCCGGTGGCCGGTGCGCACCGGCGCGCGCCCGTCCAGCTGGAGCCAGAGGCGCACCTCGGTGCCGCCGAGCACCGACGCGCCGATCCGTACGTCGCCGCCGGTGGACTCGGCGAGCCGGCGCACGATGTCCAGGCCGAGGCCGGTGGAGCCGGCGGCGCCCGAGCCGCGGCCGCGGGCCATCGCCGCCTGCGGGTCGGGTATGCCGGGGCCCGCGTCGGAGACCAGCACGATCACCGCGTCGTCGCCGTTGTGCACGTCGACCGCGAAGGCCGTGCCCTCGGCGGTGTGCCGGAACACGTTGCCGAGCAGGGCGTCGAGCGCGGCGGCCAGCTCGGAGCGGGCGACGGGCACGCGCACCGGACGCTCCGCCCCGGCCACCCGCCACTTGCGCCCCTCGTCCTCCGCGAGCGCCGACCAGAACCCCATGCGCTCGCGCACCACCTCGGCCGCGTCGCACCCGCCGCCCGGACCGGCGGCCGCGGTCTGCGGTTTGGCCTCCCGGGCGGTGCGGATGATGGTGTCGACCTCGCGCTCCAGCTGGGCGACGGCGGCCCGGGTCTGCTCGGCGGCCGGTCCGTCGCCGAGGGAGGCGGCGTTCAGACGCAGCACGGTCAGCGGGGTGCGCAGCCGGTGCGAGAGGTCCGCCGCCAGTTCCCGTTCGTTGGCGAGCAGTTGGACGACCTGGTCGGCCATGGAGTTGAACGCCACGGCCGCCAGCCGCAGTTCGGTCGGGCCCTCCTCCGGCACCCGCGCCCCCAGCCGGCCCTCCCCCAGCTCGTGGGCGCCCTCGACCAGCCGCCGGGCGGGCCGCACCATCCGCACCCCGAGCCGGTCGGCGACCGCGACGGAGCCGACGATCAGCGCGGCGCCGACGGCGGCGAGCACCGCCCAGGCCGTGCCGACGCCGTTGCTGACCTCGGACTCGGGCACGTACACCTCGACCACCGCGATGGCGCCGGAGCTGAGCGCGACCGGCTGGAGCAGGGCCGAGCCGCCGGGCACGCCGGTGGTGGAGGCCCGGCCCAGCCTGCGTACCGCCGCCACGTCTCGGGCCGCGGTGCGGGAGCGGCCGATGTCGGTGGCCGCTCTCCCGGCGGTGCCGGGCAGGTGGACCGCCATCGCGTCGCCGGAGCCGGCCGAGGCGACGACCTTCTCCAGCTGGTCGTGGTCGGTGGTGATGGACAGCGCGGGGGCGAGCGCGGCGGCCTGGCGCTCGGCGTTGGAGAAGGCGCGATCGCGTGCCATCTCCTTGACGACCAGCCCCAGCGGGACGGCGAAGGCGATCACGACCATCGCGGTGACCGCCAGGCAGACCTTCACCAGTGCCCACCTCATCGCGCCGGCTCCGTCCCGGGCAGGCCGGCCGCGTCCGGCCGGGGCGGCTCCAGCTTCACGCCGACCCCGCGCAGGGTGTGCAGGTAGCGGGGCCGGGCGGCGGTCTCCCCCAGTTTGCGGCGCAGCCAGGACAGATGGACGTCGATGGTCTGGTCGTCGCCGTACGACTGCTGCCAGACCTCCGCGAGGAGTTCCCTGCGCGGCACGACGACGCCGGGGCGGCCGGCCAGGAAGGCTAGCAGGTCGAACTCGCGGCGGGTCAGGTCCAGCGGGACGCCGTCCAGTTCGGCCCGGCGGCGCAGCGGGTCGACGCTCAGGCCGCCGACCCGCAGCACGCCGGAGGCCGGTGCCTCGCCGGCGGCCGAGCGGGAGCGGCGCAGCACGGCGGCGATGCGGGCCGAGAGGTGCGCGACGGAGAACGGCTTGGTCAGGTAGTCGTCCGCGCCCGCGTTCAGCAGCCGGACGACCTCCGTCTCGTCGTCCCGGGCGGTGGCGATGATCACGGGCACGTCGGTGATGCCGCGCAGCATCTTCAGGGCCTCGGAGCCGTCCAGGTCGGGCAGTCCGAGGTCCAGGACGACCACGTCGAAGCGGAAATGGGCGACCTCGCGCAGCGCCTCCAGCGCCGTACCGACGCTGCGCACGGTGTACGCGGCGTCGGTCAGGTGCCGGATGAGCGCCGAGCGCACGAACTGGTCGTCCTCGACCACGAGCACACTTGCCATGCGCCGCACCGTACGCCATACCGAAACGGCCGGTCCGGGCCTGTGGACAACGACATGACCGGGGACCGCAGGCCGAGCCACCGACCGGGCGGCCGGACTTGTCGTGGTTCCGGTGGACGAGGGCCGTGAAGACGGTTCTGGCGTCGTCGCCACCTCGGCCGCCGGGAGCCCACGAGCGGCACCTTCCAAGCCGTCGTCGGCCTGCCGTCCCGGCCGGCATGGCGCGGACCTGGGGGCGGTGCGACGGGTGTGAACACCGAACCCCGCCGCCGTCCTCGGCGTCTGCCCGCTCACCCGTGCACGAGCTCCTTGGCCCGGCGCGGCGACTCGGAAGCCGGCACGCCATAACCGTGTTGCTTCTCGAGCGTTGAAGATGTGCGGGTGAGTGCCCGCGGTGATGTCAGGAAGGTGATTCATGAAACGGGCTACTTGGCACCGTGTGCTCGCCGTTGCCGCCACGTCCGGGGCAGTGGCCGTGGCGCTTCCCGCGTCCGCCGTCTACGCGGCCGACGGTGCTGACGCCGGGAGCACGGCGGCCGGCTCGCCCGGGGTGCTCTCCGGGAACAACATCCAGGTTCCGGTGTCTGTGGCGCTGAACCTGTGCGGCAACACGGTGGACGTCGTGGGGCTGCTCAACCCGGCCGTCGGCAACGTGTGCAGGAACGGGCACACGGTGAAGGCCGGCGGTGCGGGCACCGACGCCGGATCGGATTCGTCGGGCAGCGCCTCGGCTCACGGCCGCGTCACCGACTCGCCCGGGCTGGTCTCGGGCAACGGTGTTCACCTCCCGGTCGATCTGCCGCTGAACATCTCTGGCAACAGCGTCAACGGGGTCGGTGTGGGCAACCCGGCGATCGGCAACCATTCCGTCAACGGCAGTGGCATCTCCCGCCCCCGCGTCCCCCGGCAGACTCCGGCCCCGAAGAGTCCGCCGGTGCACTCCCGGCCGCCTCGGCATCAGGCGGTTCCGTACAGCCCGGACACGCATGGGCCGGTCCTGGCCCATACCGGAGCGGATCAGGTTGCTCCTGTCCTCGCCGGCGGTGCCGCGTTCCTCCTCGCCGGTGCGATCCTGTACCGCCGTTTTCGCCCGGTCCGCTGATCCGGATACCGCTACAGCCCCATCGGCAGTGTCCGGTGGGGCTCCGCGCTGTCGGCACCCGGCCGCCCTGCGCGCCTGGCCGCCGGAGCGGCTCGAGCCGCCCGCGTCCCGTTGGACCGGCCGCGCCGCCTCGGCCTGCCCGCGCGCCTCGGCCGGACGGGCAAGGGCTGCCGTGCGCACAGCCGGATCATCCGCTGCCGGTTTCGAGCGCCCGGCGCCCTCGCTCATCGGCATCCACAGGCATCGGCATCCACAGGCGTCGTGTGCACCTGGCCCTGCCTCTTGCGGTCCCGCGGAGATCACGGCCCGGCAGGGTCGGCTCGTTCCGCCCGGTGGTGCGGGCGGACGCGAGGCAGCTGCGGGGCGCGGCGTCCGTGAGCCGAGAGCGTCCGCTCGCCCTCCTCCGGTTCACGTGATCACGGGAAGCGGCCGTCCGCCGACCGCACCGGCCTGTACCGCGGTGGGGCGGAAACGGCGCGGACGCTCACCGGCTGGGTGCCGTTCGGAGTCTTCGATCCAGGCCACCCAAAGCTGGGAACGGAAGGCGATCCGCGGCGAGCACAAGGAATACGGAAGGCGGCGGGACGCTTCACGCGTCCACGCCGCCTCCGTGCGGCCCGCATGGTGATGATGCGGGCCGAAGAACAGTTTCGTGCAGGCGAACGACCTTGCGCCATGCGTCGAGGCGGTGGCGCTGCGCCCACGGACTGAAGGGGCGCGGGTTCGAGTCCGGTCAGAATGCCTGGTTGTTGCAGCCCATGGTGGAACCGAGGTGGCTCTTCTGTGCGCCGGGTGCCCCTTCTCCGTTCAGCAGGTTGCCGGCCAGGCCGGTGAGAGCGCCGACGCCGCCGAGCACCTCGATGTTCATGTCGTGCGAGCGGCACTCGACGCCCTGGGTGATGTCGATGCTGTCGGTGTCGTGTCCCGGTTCGCCGTGCGCGAAGGCGGTGTTGGCGCCCAGGGAGCCGACACTGCCGAGGAGGGCGCTGAGAAGAACTACCTTGTGCAACGTGCGCATGTGAAGCTCCTTGCAGGAAGTGTGGAAACCTGACATGTCGAGTCAGGGCTGCGGATGTGTAGCCGGCGGGCCGTCAGCCGATGCGGGGCAGTCCCAGTTGTCCGACGGGAGGCGCCGCGACCTGTCCCAGGCCGACCGGAGCGAGCTGCCCCGGGCTCGTGGGCGTCAGCGTCGGGTTGACGACCGGGTTCACCTGGGGGTTCAGCTGCGGGTTCACCTGCGGGGCGACCACCGGGACCTCCTGGCCGACTGCCTCGGGTACTGCTACCTGCGGGGCCACTTGCGGCATCACCTGCGGCATCACCTGCGGCACGACCTGCGGCTGGGAGGCCTGCGGCTGCGCGGCCTGCGGCTGCTGTGCGGGAGCGGCCTGCTGCGGGTTCGGTGACGTGGAGGCCTGGGCTGTTCCCTGCGACGAGGCCGAGGCCGAGGCGTATCCGGTCTGCTGTGGTCCTGACGGGGCGGCCTGTGGGGCTGCGACCGGAGCAGGTGGCTGATCCGGAACCGATGCCGGAGTGGAATGGGGGCGCCCGTCCGGTGAGTCGGCAAAGCTGCCGCCGGCGCCGATGCCGGCCAAACCGCTGGCCGCTGCGACGACGAGCGCGGCCTTGTGAAGCTTCCGCATGAAACCCTCGGCCCTTCGTTACCTGAAATGAGGTCCACTGCATTCAGAGCGGTCACGCGTGCATTTGGTGCGCCACTCGCATCGCGCCGGAGGCTACGGTTGTCTCGAGGAGCACGCGGACTTCGTGATCGAAGCTGGCAGCAGATCCCGCACCGTGTGTTGGTCAACGGTCGCTGCCCTCTCCTCAGAGGAACGAGTTCTCGCCCGCTGTGGTCACGGCATCCGGCGACTCGTCACCCATTTGCCGACCGCGCGAGCCGGGCACCCCGCTCCCGCGCCCTGCATCAAAAGGGTGACCAGCACGCGCGCACCCGTATCGAGGTCCGTGCCTGCTTCGTTCCCCACGGGGCGAGGGGGACGGCCCGTCGCAGCCGAACGAGCAGCGCAGACCAGGCCGCCCTCTCGCCGAACCAGCTCCGTGCACAGGTCAATTGAAGAGCCGAGGAACCCATGCGCATGCTTCACAAGATCGCGCTCGTCGCCGCAGCAGCCGGCGGCCTGACCGGCGTCGGCGTCGGCCCGAGCTCCGCCGTCACCCCGTCCGCCCACAACGGCACCGCACCGCCCCCGGTCTCGCAGCCCGACGCCCAGGCCGCCTCGGCGTCTTCCGCTCAGGCCACCACGCAGACCTACGGCTCGCCGGCTGCGCAACAGCCGGCGCCCTCGCGTGGCACTCAGGTCTCCCCGCAGCTGAACCCGCAGCTGAACCCGCAGCTGAGCCCGCAGATCTCTCCTGAGGCGCCGCACAAGGACCAGGGCGTTTCGGCGGGGCAGGCCAACCTGTTCCGTCCGTACCAGGAGTGCAGCCCGCAGACCCTGCTCGATGCGAACGTCCCGGTCGCCCTGCTGGCCGCAGCCCAGACCCGGGGCGTGGAGTGCACCCAGGCCAACAGCCAGTCGAACTCCTTCGCCAGCGTGCAGTAGCGCTGCGGCCCCCACGCCGACGCCGCGCACGGGCCGTGGACGAACGACCACCGGGCCCGTCCGGCCTGGCGATACGGCTGTCCGTGTCTGCTGCCGACACGAACCGGCGTGTTGCTGTCCACTTTGCGGCGTTTGTGCGTAGATTTCAGCATTGTAAACGCGATCTACACCAGATCGCTGGAACTCACCTCATCGGAGATGAAATGCGCAAGCTTCGCAACGTTGCGGTTCTGGTCGCTGCCCTCGGTAGCATCGGACTCGTGGGCGGCACGGCCTACGCGGGCGGCCAGGGCGGCGAGGGCGGCGGCGACCAGTTCCAGATCACGCAGAGCTCCACCTGCAAGTCGCACGACCTCAACGTCGACGTCCTCGGCGAGGTCGGTGTGCTGAACGGCCTGCTGGGCAACGCCCTCAACGGCGAAGGCAACCCCGGCGCCCAGGCCACCGACATCGGCTCGACCATGGGCTGCAACAACAGCGCCTTCTGAAGTCACCTGCGGCGTAACGACGCCGAACAGTGAACCGGTCCCGGCGCTGGCCCCAGGCAGAGCGCCGGGACCGGTTCTCGTGCGCCGATGCACTGCCCGGGGCGGCACGACGCTCCCGGGCACTTCCCTCCGGCGCCGCTGAACCCTTCGCGTCCGTCAGGCGATCCTTCACAGATCGCATTCACCTCACTTCTCCTGGAGATGACATGCGCAAGCTCCGCACGGCTGCCGTCCTGACGGCGGCATTCGCAAGCGTCGGACTTCTGGGCGCCGGCGTCGCCCAAGCAGATCAGGGCTGGGGCAGGGGCGACAGCCTCACCATCTCTCAGCACACCACCTGCCAGTCGCACGACCTCAACCTCGACGTCCTCGGTGAGGTCGGCATCGGCAACGGGCTGGGCGGCAACCTGGCGAACGGCGAGGGCAGCCCGGGAGCCCAGCAGACGTCGCTGGGCTCCGACATGGGCTGCAGCAACAGGGCCGGCCGCTAAGAGCACACAGAGGAACGCCATGCGGGCGAGCGGCTCAGGGACCTCCCGTGCCACGTGACGGTCGCCCGCCGGTGGTCTCACAACCCGCAGACCGGTGGTCTGCAACGGTTTCGCCCGCGTTCTGGACGTGCGAACGGCCTGGTTTCACTAGCCGTTCGCACGTCCATGCATGGAGAAGGGCCTCTTGGCAGCTCGCGGACATCGAGTCCGTCAGCTGCCAAGAGGCCCTGTTGTCGAAGTGCCGCGTGGTCACGGCCACCGGGCCCGGTCCGTCCAGTCCCGGGTGTGACGCTCTCGCCCGCAGGTGCGCGAACGCCGCCGGCCGGCCAGGGCGGGTGGCCCCCGATAGGGCCCGGACGCGAGCGATGCCGAGTGGGCCCCGGAGCGGGATCCGCTGCCGGTTCCGGGACGTCCGGTCGGGGCGGGCGGGGGGTGCCGCCACCGGCAGATGACCGACGCGGTGCGCTGCCTCGTCGACACCGCCATCATCGTCGACCTGGAGGACACTCGACGGGAAGTAGCCGGTGAGCTCGCCGATCAGCCGGTCCTGGTCCTCGGCGAGGAAGCAGAAGCCGCAGTCCGCAGCATCCTGTGGTGCGGCAGCTTCGACAGCCGCAGACCGTCGCGGCAGCGGCGGCCGTCCCCGGCCGCGACTTTCCCGCAGCCCAGTTCGAGCAGGTCGAGGTGACCCACCCCGGTCCCGTCCGCCCGCTGGACGTACTGGTTCAGTGCCTCGGCCGGGTGCGGCAGGCCCAGCCCGGCGGCGCCGACGCGGATACGGGTACTGGTCAGCTCACTCAACGGGCCTCCTCGGTGCAGGAGTCGGCAGTGCGGGGGCGGGTGCCGGTCGGCTCGTCACAGACCGACAGCGGACGGCGTCCGACCTCGACGTTCGCGGCGACTGCCCGCTTCGGCAGCGCCCGCAGCGACATCGCGCTTGCCCTCACCGGCCGCGGCCGGGCGAGGGCAAGCGACGCCGGGGCCGGCACGGCGGCCGGCACAGGCAAAGGCCGTCCCGGTGCCCCCCGTCCACGGTGCGGGCACCCCGGCCGGCGGCCCGTGGGCGGACGGCCGCACAAGGTCCGGCACCTGCGTCGGGAGCGGTGGAATGCGGGCCGCCCCCTGCGACGTCGTGGGCCCGCCGTCCCGGCCGGCCGACGAGGGCGGACCGTGCGGGCGGGCGCCGGGTGATGGTTCGCGTCGAAGGCGACCAGGCAGTCGTGCCTACGGGCCGCAGATGCCGCCGGGTGACCACATACGAGGTCGTCGGCAGCGAAGGCAGAGCATGCGGTCGCGCACCGGCCCGCTCTGCCATGACTTCGCCGTGGGCGCCGGAGGGTCCCGAGAGCTCACACCGACAGCTGCCAGGCCCGCACCGGCGCTCATGCACCGACGCCCGCCCGGTCAGCCAGGCAGCGAGCCAGGTCCGAAAGCCTGACAGATCAGCGAGACGGCGCCCCGCCCATGCCCGGTCCGGGAAGGCTCCCCCAACCGGGCATCTACCGTGAGCGCGAACCGAGGTGCGGCCTCCTGAACCCGTCAGGCAGTTTGGCCGTGTTGGAGCACTCCACAACCGGCCCCTTCTTGACAGTTTCGTCGCCCAGCAGTCCATCCTGCTGCGTGACCACGTTCGGCCGGTCCGCCGTCGTGCACTGCTGGTCCTGCGTGATGACGTGCGTGCCGTCCTTGTCGATGTGCGACTCGCCCTTCTGAACGCACGTGACGCCCTCCTGCACGGTGGGACAGTCACCTGAGGTCCCCTCAGCGTGTGCGTGTGCGGCGCCGAGGCAGATGGCAACGAGGCTTCCGACGAATGCGGCGGCGGCCGCACTCCTCTGTGAATAGTGCATGGGTTGAATTCCCCTTGTGTGAAGGATCGGACAGTCTTCCGTCGAACCGGCGCCGCTCGTGCCGAGACGGGCGAGCGACTGCAGTCCTCGCCCGTCGGCGGGACGGCTGTAGCCCGGACGCGAACGGGAGCGTCCGGGCTATTCACACCACGGTCACCACTTGGTGCACCGCGCAGAGATCGAGTCGCACGTGACCTTGACGCTGAGTGGGACCGCGGCAGGCCTTCCCCTCCGGCTCTGCTCCTGGCAGTCACTCCTGGGGCGCGGAGCCTTCCTGCTTCCGCTCGTGCTCCTGCGACCGGGCAGGCTGCTCCTGCGGCTGGACGTAGTGATCGCCCCCGAAGGCCACCGCGCCGGCGGACGAGTGGGCAACGGCGGTGACCGATACAGGCGTGCCGTCGTCACCGTCGGCGAAGCTGATGCCGGCACCGAGGGCGGACAGTCCCGCGACAGCCGCCGCTACCACCGCGGCGCGCTGAAACCTACGCATAGCATGTCCCTTTCCTGGTCCAGGCTCACCACCTGGATCGACCACTGGCAGTGATCGTAAGTCCGCTATGTGTAACTATGGGGGATTGGTGCCCCCATGTCGCGCCGGGTCCTGTGCTCAGTGTGCTGCGGTCGCGGCAGACGAACAGGTCACCTCAGGGCCGACTCGTGTCGTGCCGTTGCCCGAGGCGGCGGGCAGTGTTGCGGCCTGCACCGGCATACAGATCTCCTGATGCGGAAGGGTGCCGCCCTCGGAGGTCGTGCCCTGGATGTGCTGCACGCAGATGACGTCTCCCTGGGGAGACAGAGTGCAGGACCCCGGGTCTGCCGCGACGTTCGCGTACGCGATCGCGGTGGAGGCCACGGCGAGCCCGCTGATGAGCCCCGAGAGGGCTGCGATCTTCTTCCTGCTGAACATGGTGATCCGTGTCCTTACTGCGGGCGCCCGGGCGCCCGCTCCCTCACGACCGGCCCCGCCGCGAGCATGGTCCGCGACACCGGGCCCTTCCCATTCGCGCGCCGGTCGGTCGGCCGGCCGACCGGCTGAAGCTCCGGCTCGAGAGCTCTCGCGCGCCTGTCCGCCCGTCCGGCGCCAAGGTGTCCGGCGCATTCTCTGCCTGCCCGCCCTCGCGACGGCCGCCGGCACCTGCTGGGCGGACGAGGGCTGTCACGTCAGCCCGTCTGCCCTGTCGCGGCCGGCGGACGGACACCGTCCCCGTGGGGCGGCAGGCCGTCACCGGGTCCGGCGCGAGGCCGGGCACCGGCCGAGCCGGCCATCGCCGCCCTCGGGTGGTGACGGCTGCTTTCCGAACTCGCTGCCCGACGGTCCGCCGGCAGACCGGCCCAGACCCAGCCGGGACAGCCGGCCGGCATCCGATTCCTTCAGGCCGGTCCGAAGGGATCGGACGCCGGGCCGTCGCGACGATCGACGCCGGCGACCTCAGCCGGTGAAGGCGTTGTTGTACTGGCCGCAGGTGGTGTCCAGGGTCTGACCGAGACCGAGCACCGCGACCGGGATGTCGTTCTCCGACACCGTCTGCGGGCTGCACTCCTGGTAGGGCCGGTACACGTCGAGCACCTGCGGTCCGTCGGCACGGGTATCGGCGGCAGCCGTCCCGGCACCGACGGCGGCCAGGCCACCGGCCGCCACTGCTGCTGCGATCACGACCTGCTGAAACTTACGCATGGAACCCTCGGTTCTCCATCGCTTACACATGATGGCTAGTTGCCTAGCGTGACTGAGTGAACACTAGCAGTAGTTCGGTGGTGGGCGCGCGGAGGTCATACGTGTCCTGCGCAGGAGCCTGACCCCGACATGGACGCCAACGGGCACTGTGCAAAGACGCCTTGGCGTAGGGCATACGGCAGAAGCGCACGGCGGACGAAGTCCCACGCCGCACTCCGTCACGTCAACCCGCCGACCCGTCCCGGGAGTTACCTCGAGACCAAGGGCGTGCCAGGGGCAGCCAGTCGCGGGTGACGGTCAGCGTCCGCGGGGCCTGCCCCCCTCACTGGTTGGGGGACAGGCCCCGGGCCGGCCGGTTCGTCGGTGGCCGGCCCGGGCCGGTAGGCCCGTCCCCCGACACGGCAGGAACGGGTCCCGCGGCCACCGGCCACCGACCACCGAAGGGAAGAAATGGCGGGAAGCCGTCTGAACGCGGACGCGCCGTACCGTGCCACCGGTTCAACGGCCCGGCCCGGTTTTCGTCACGCGCCCTCACCGGCCCTCGCGCGGTACTCCGCTCCGCCGGCCACCACCGACACCGATCCCCCGGGCGGATGTACCACAACGGCTGCACGGCCCGGCGTCAGTGCCGACGGTGAGAACCGGCGCGAGGAACGGGGCCGGATGAACGGGGCGACATCCCGGCCAACCGCATCGCACCGCACCGCACCGCACCGGGAAGTTCATTCCTTCAGCAGGAAGGAGGCCACCAGGGACGTGACGGCCTCGGGGCGTTGCAGCGGCAGCATGTGGTCGCAGTCGGGGAACGTGATGAACTGGCTGCCCTCGATCGTCGCGGCGAAGGCCTGCTGGCGCTCAGGAGGGTGGAGGTGATCGTGTTCAGCGCTGAACACCATGGTGGGCACCCCCCTCAGGCCACCCGTGAGCGAGTGGTGACGGCTTGTCAGAGCGCTGGAGATCAGGTCGATGTAGCGCGGAGTGCGGGCAGCCTTGCGCATGAAGCGCAGCACATAGCCGAGCGCCAGGTCGCGGCGGTGCACGTGGTGGCTCTCGTCGAGGCACAGCAGATCAGCGGCCATGAGGGCGGCGAAACCCTCCGCGTCACCGGCCCTCGCCCGGTCGGTGGCGCGGCGCAGATGGGACAGGACCTTCGGCGTGAGCTGGTAGCGCACGCCTCCGATGAGCAGTCGAGCGACACGCTCGGGATGGCGCTGGGCGTACTGGAAGGCGACGGCCGCTCCCATGGAGTAGCCGTAGAGGTTGACGCGGGCTGCGCCGAGGTCCGCGATGATGCCTTCAAGTCCGTCGCACAGGGTGTCGACGTCGTCCCGGTCCGCCGGGAGCGCTCCGGGATCGACGGTGGGCAGATCCACCGTGACCATGCTCGCCCTGGGCATCACGGTGCTCTCCAGGTACCCCCAGTCGTACATGCCCTGCAGCACTCCGCCCAGCAGGACGACGGGCTCGACGGCGGGGGCCGGCGGCTGCAGTACCCGGTAGGTGTAGGACACACCCTGCACGGGCACAGCGCGGACATGTTCCTCGGTCATGCTTCCTCCCGTCTCGCTTCCTCCCGTCTCAGACGCGAGTGAGGACCAGGGCGGCGTTGTGCCCGCCGAAGCCCAGCGAGGTGCTCACCGCACAGTCCAGACGCACAGATTTCGCGGCCTGCGCCACCACCTCGACCGGTACGCGCGGGTCCTGCTCGGCCAGGTTCACCGTTGGCGGGACCAACTGCTCCTCGAGGGCGAGGACGGTGAAGGCAGCCTCGATACCGCCCGCGGCGCCCAGCGTGTGCCCGGTCATGGCCTTCGTCGACGTCACCAGCGGGTGATCCCCCAGCACACGGTGCAGCACGGCCGACTCCACCAGATCGTTCATCACCGTCGCCGTGCCGTGCGCGTTGACATGCTGGACCTCGCCACCCCCCACACCGGCATCGGCCAGCGCGGCACGCAGCGCCAGCTCGACACCGGCCTCACCCGGCGCGACAGGAGACGCGATGTCACCGGAGGAGGCCGCCCCGTACCCGCGCACGACCGCCCGCGACACCACCCCGCGAGCGCGGGCGTGCTCCGCCCGCTCCAGCACCAGCACCCCAGCCCCCTCCCCCACCACGAAACCGTCCCGGTCCACATCGAACGGACGGCACGCCCCGGCGGGGTCCGCCGAACGGGTCGACAGCGCCTTCGTGTTGCATCCGCCGGCGAAGAACGCCCGCGCGGACATCGACTCCGCACCACCCGTGACAGCGATGTCACACGCCCCGGCACGCAGCAGATGCAACGCGATACCGATCGCGTCCGTCCCGGAGGAACACGCCGTCGCCACCGCCAGACTGGGTCCCATCACACCCAGATCCCGAGCGACACTGCCGGCCGCCCCGTTGACGACCGTCAACGGCGCCAGCCTGGGCGACACCCTGCGCGGACCGCGCTCCATCAGCACCCTGTGCTGCTCGTCGTAGAAATCCAGACCCCCATGGGCGGAACCGATGACCACCGCCACACGAGTGCTGTCCCACACCCCCGGCCCCAGCCCGGCATCCGCCACCGCCTCCCTCGCCGCGACCACAGCCAACTGCGCGAAGCGGTCCATCAACCGGTACGCCGCCACACCCAGCACCGCATCGACATCCAGCCCACCGACCGTGTACATGAAGTCACACGGCAGATCCAGCAGCGACGGCGGCCGCCGCACCCCCACAGGAGCAGTGGCCGTCGTCACCCGGTTCCACGACTCCTTCACCCCCACACCCGCAGCCGTCACCAGACCCAGACCCGTGACCACCACCCCAGCACTCACGCCGCGACCGACTTCTCACGCACCAGATCCAGCAGACTCCCGACCGTGTCCTTCGACGTCAGACTCACATCAGCCAGATCAATGCCACACGCGTCCTCGATCATCCGCAAAAGCTCCTCCGCGGCCAGAGAGTCGATGGCCAACTCATGCAGAGGAACATCCACACACACATCGGGGCGAACCCCGAAGGACTCACGCAAAAGAACCCTGACACGATCGGTCGCTTCCACGTCCACACCAACCCTTGCTCACGACGGACAACCAAACAACGCAGAACCGACCCCGAAGACACGGCCCACTCCCACACAAGACACGCAAACCACCCCACACCAGACATTCATCGCCGGCCGCTTCGGCCCCGCCGGACGGCCCGTACTGCTGCCCCTGGGCGATCCATGGGCAAGGCGGACATCGTCGTCGCGGACAAGGCCGCCCTTCTCCGCCGAAGGTGGCTTCTGCGGGTGGACATCCGGTGGGACACCGGCGCGGCGCGTGCGGCAGTATGGCCGCGATGCGCAGAGGACTCCTACACGTACTGGCCTGGTCGCTCGCCACGGGCGCGGCGGCCACGCTGTCGTGGTGGGGCGTGCACACGGTGATGACGGGGACGGCGTACGAACCGCCGCGCGCCCTGCCCGTCACGGTGGCCGACTCGACCGCGCGGGGCGTGAAGCCGCCGGTGCCGGCCTCGCCGCGGCCGACCCCGCCGGTGACCGCGTCGAGCGGCCCGCCCGCGCCTCGGACACCGTCCGCCACCGCCACCGCCCCCGCGCACAGCCCCTCCCCGTCCCCCTCGCCCAGCGCCTCCGGCCGGGTCAGGGCCTACGACACCGAGGGCGGCCGGGCGGTGTTCGACCTCGGCGCGAGCGACGCGACGCTGGTGTCGGCGACGCCGGGCACCGGCTGGTCGATGCAGGTGTGGAAGACGGAGTCCTGGATCAGGATCGAGTTCGGCAAGGGCGCCGACCGGGTGTCGGTCTTCTGCACCTGGCACGACGGCCCTCCGCGGGTGGAGGTCGGCACCTACTAGGCCCGTCCGGGAGGCGCCGGACCCGCCGGTCCGGGTGGGTCAGTGGAACACCGACGGTGGCGGGGCGGGCGAGGCCACCGCCGCCTCGTCGGTGACGGGTACGGCGCCGCCGGTGAAGTCGGTGAGCGCCCGGCCGTGTTCGACGCGGCCGGGGTGGGGGTCGGAGGCGGCGCGGCGGGTCAGCTCGGTGAGCGGCAACGGCCGGTCGGCGGCGACCAGGACGGCGTTGCCGAACCGCTTGCCGCGCAGCACGGCCGAGTCGGCGATCAGCGCGAGTTCCCCGAAGCGGGCGGCGGCGGTGGCGATCTGGCCGCGCAGATGGGCGAGTGGGGGCCCGTCGGCGAGGTTGGCGGCGTGCACCCCGGTGGGCTTCAGCACGCGGCGGACCTCGTCCAGGAACTCGGTCGAGGTGAGGTGGGCGGGTGTCCGGGCGCCGCTGAAGACGTCGGCTATGACCAGGTCGGCCCAGCCGTCGGGGACCTTGGCCAGTCCTTCGCGCGCGTCGGCGGACCGCACGCGTATCCGGGCGCCGGGGTCCAGCGGGAGTTCCCGGCGGACCAGCCGCACCAGGGCGGCGTCGCGCTCGATGACCTGCTGGGTGGAGCGGGGGCGGGTGGCGGCGACGTACCGGGCGAGGGTGAGGGCACCGCCGCCGAGGTGAACGGCGTGCACCGGCTTGCCGGGCGGGGCGACGAGGTCGATGACGTGCCCGAGGCGGCGCTGGTACTCGAAGGACAGGTAGGCCGGGTCGTCGAGGTCGACGTGCGACTGGGGCGCCCCGTCCAGGAGCAGGGTCCAGGCCCGGGCGCGGTCCGGGTCGGGGACGAGGGAGGCGGTGGCGCCGTCGACGCTCTCCACGACGGAGTCGGCGGCGGCCCGGCGCCGCGTGTTCCTGGACTTGCCCATTGCGCCATCTTCGCAGGCGGCGCACGGGCACGCCCCCGCGGTCCCGCCGCCGGGCCGCGGGCTCAGCGGCAGCTGTCCGCGGCCTCGATGGTCCGGGCCGCCTCGTCCAGCGCGCGGCGCAGCACCGCCGGGTCCGTCGCCAGGTCGGCCTCGCCGGGCGGCACCAGCCAGTCGGAGCCCTCCGCCGGCGGCTCGGGGCACAGCCGCAGGCCCCGCCCGTCGGTGCCCGTGCAGGTGCTGCCCGGCACGTCCCAGCCGGCGGCGGTGCCCGCGGGCACGACGAAGCCCAGGGTGTCGCAGCCGTCGTCGTGCAGGACGGCGCCGACCGTGTCCCCGGCACCGCGCCGCAGGATGTCGACCGCCTCCAGCCCTTGGCGGGCCGGTACGGTCACGAGATCGCATCCCGCGTCACCGGTCGCCGCCGACGGCGTCCGAGGATCGTTGATCTGGCTGGTCTCCATGCCGGCCTCCACCGCGCTGCCCCATTGCAGTCCATGGAGTCCAACGCGCGGCGGCGTCAACGGCTACGGCACAAGTCAGCCGCAAAGGATGGCAGTTCATGGCAGATCGGGGATGAGATATCCGGTTTGTAGCCAAACACTGCGTGGCGGGTCCGCTACAGCGGGTACGTTCATGCCCGCCGGAACCAGGGCGTGACTCGGACAACTCACCCCGATCCCACCCCGGTCCGGCATGGTTCGACGGTTCGCACGAGAGGACCCGGCCATGGCGTCGTCAACCGTGACCTCGTCACAGCCCGATCGGCCGCCCCGGCCCAACCTCGCCTTCCGGCAGCTGCGCGGCCACCGATCACCGGCGGAGTTCGCCGCGCTGGTACGGCGGGCCGCCCGCGAGATCGGTGAGCGGGTGAGCTGTGACGCGCGCTACATCGGTCGTGTCGAAGCGGGTGAGATCCGCTGCCCCAACTACGCGTACGAACGGGTGTTCCTGCACATGTTCCCCGGCCGCAGGCTCGCCGACCTCGGCTTCGCACCCCGCTCGTCCGTCCGCGGACGCGCCGCACGCCCGCCCGCCGGGTGCGCCGCCGGTGAGACGCGCGGGGCCTTCGAGCCGTATGACCCCGATGAACCGTGCGATCCCCACCACGAGCACGGGAAACACGAGAACCACGAGGAGAGCGACGTGCTGCGTCGCGCATTCATGACCGGCGGGGGCGCCACCGTGGCCGCCGCCACGCTGGGCCCCCTGGGGCTCGCCATCGACGCCGCGGCCGCCGGACGGCCGCCCCGGCGCGCCGGGACACCGGAGGCCGCCGCCCTGGAGGAGGCAGTCCGCAGGATCCGGCTGCTCGACGACCGCCACGGCGCGGACGGCCTCTACCGGCGCGCGGCCGCGCCCCTGCGCGCCGCCTACGCGCTGCTGGACGCCGGGACCACCCGGCAGGCGACCGCCGAGCGGCTGCACTCGGGCGCCGGGGAACTCGCCATCTCGGTGGGCTGGCTGGCCCACGACTCCGGCCGCTTCGACGACGCCCGCTCCCACTACGCGGAGGCGCTCGCCACCTCCCGCACCACCGGGGACCCCGCGCTGGAGGCGCACGCCTTCTGCAACACGGCGTTCCTCGCGCGGGACGCCGGGCGCCCCCGGGAGGCGGTGCGCGCGGCGCAGGCCGCGCAGCGCGTCGCCCGCCCGCTGGGCTCCGCCCGGCTGATGTCCCTGCTGGCGCTGCGCGAGGCGGGCGGCTGGGCCGGGCTCGCCGACCGCGCGGGCTGCGAACAGGCGCTGGCCCGCGCCCAGGTCCTCTACGGGCGGGGCCGCTCGGACGCCGACCCGGAGTGGATGAGCTTCTACGGGGAGGCCGAACTGGAGGGCCTGGAGGCGCAGTGCTGGTCGACGCTGGGCGACTGGCCGCGCGCGGCCCGGCACGCCCGGCGGGCGGCGCGGCTCCAGGACCCGCACTTCACCCGCAACATCGCCCTGTACACGGCCGAGCTGGCCGACGACCTCGCGCGCGGGGGGCGCCCCGACGAGGCGGCCGCGGCCGGGCTGCGCGTCCTCCAGCTGCTGGACCAGGTGCAGTCCTCCCGCATCCGGACGATGCTGGCGGCCACCGCCCGCGTCCTGCTGCCGCACCGGCGCGCCTCGGAGGTGTCGGACTTCCTGGAGCGGCACGCCTGTCTGCCCCGCACCGCGTGAGCGCGCCGGTCAGCCGGCCAGGTGCCCGGTGTCGTTCCAGCTCTCGATCGCCGGTTCGCCGTAGGCCCAGCCCAGGACGGACAGCGACGTGGGGTTGAGCCGGATGCGGGCGGCGAAGTCCAGGGGCAGGCCCAGCCAGCGGGCGCCGATGGAGCGCAGCATGTGGCCGTGGGCGAAGACCAGGACGTCACGGTCGGCCCCGCGGGCCCAGGCGACCACCTCGTCGGCGCGGGCGGTGACCTCGGCGAGCGTCTCCCCGCCCGGGACGCCGTCGCGCCAGATCAGCCAGCCGGGCCGGACGTCCTGGATCTCGGCCGGGGTCATGCCCTCGTAGGCGCCGTAGTCCCACTCCATGAGGGTGTCCCAGGTGGTGGCCCGCTCACCGAACCCGGCGAGTTCGCAGGTCTCCCGCGCGCGTGCCAGCGGACTGGTGCGCACCTCGGCGTCCGGCAGGCCGTCCAGCGGCGGCCGGTGCAGCCGCTCGCCGAGCAGCTTGGCCCCGCGGCGGCCCTCCTCCAGCAGCGGGACGTCGGTCCTGCCGGTGTGCTTGCCGGACAGCGACCACTGCGTCTGTCCGTGCCGGGCCAGCAGGATGCGCGGTGCCATGGAGAGGCCTTTCGGGAAGCGGCGGCGGGTCCCTTCCATCATCGCGCACCCCGGTCAGGGGCAACCCGGGGGGCGATCCCGGCGTCTTCGAGAGCTGAGCGGCCCCGCCGAGGGGCGCCGGAGGCACACCGTAAAGTGTCACGGTCGGCCCGCCGGGTGCCGCACGGGAGAAGGGGGAGGGCGATCGGATTGCCGCAGACCGAGACACCGGGCACCGAGGTGGCCCCGCGGACCCGGCTGCGCTGGTGGACCGAGCTGCCGCTCATCCTGCTGGTGTACGCCTGCTACTCGGCCGGCCGGCTGCTGGCCCGAGGAAACGTCTCCGCGGCCGTCGACCACGGCCTGGTGATCCTGCGCGTCGAGAAGACGCTGCGGCTCAACGCCGAGCACCCGCTCAACCGGCTGTTCACCCACCACGCGTGGCTCGGCGTACCGGCCGACTTCTGGTACGCGTCGCTGCACTACCTGGTCACGCCCGCCGTGCTGGTCTGGCTGTTCAGGTCCCGCGCCGCGCACTACCGGGCGGCCCGCACCTGGCTGATGACGTCCACGTTCATCGGCCTGATCGGCTTCATCCTGCTGCCCACCTGCCCGCCCCGCCTGCTGGCACCGGGCCACGGCTTCGTCGACACCATGGCCCAGTACAGCTCCTACGGCTGGTGGGGCGGCGAGGCCAGCGCCCCCCGGGGCATGGGCGGCATGACCAACCAGTACGCGGCGATGCCGAGCCTGCACGTCGGCTGGGCACTGTGGTGCGGGGTGATGCTGTGGCGCCACGGCGGCACCCGCGCGGCCAGGGCGCTCGGCGTCGCCTACCCGCTGCTGACCGCGGTCGTGGTCATGGGCACCGCCAACCACTACCTCCTGGACGCGGTCGCGGGCGCGGCCGTGATGGGCGCCGGCCTGCTGCTCGCCCCGTACGTGATGCGCGCCGCGGACGCGGCGGTGGCTCTGGTGCGCCCGCGCGGCCGGGTCGCCGGGGCACGCGCCGCCGGCACGGGTTCCGCGATTGTCAGTGGCGGATGCCAGACTTCCGCGGGTGAGCGAATTCCACGGCAGCGCGAGTCGCAGCGAGGTGCCCCGGCCGGACCGGACACCTCTTCCGTCGACGCCGGCGAAGGGGCTCCGACAGCGGCTGGCTGAGCTGCGCGGCCCCGACGTGCCCGCCAAGGCGCTGGACGCGCGCGCCCTGGCGGCGCTCGCCGCGAACCCGGGCTGCCGCCGCCGGGCGATCCTGGACGGCGCCGGGGTGGACAAGGCGGCGCTGGCGAGCGCGCTGGGCGCGCCGTCCGCGTTCGGGCAGTCGCAGTTCGCCCTGACCCGGGGCAACGCCTTCGAGGCGAAGGTGAAGGCCGACGGCGGCGCGGAGCTGCTGCGGCTGGTGCACGCCCGCCTCGACCCGGGCGCCGAGCCGCCCGCCGCGGCCGCCGTGCCCGACCTGTCGGCGATCGGCCCCGAGGGACGCACGGCGCGTACGGCGCTGGCGCTGCGGGAGGCGGTGGGCGCGGGCGGCTGGACGCTGCTGGACCACCCGATGCTGGCGCTGGAGGTGGCGGGCTCGCCGGCGTTCCTGGAACCGGACGCGGTGGTGGTGCACCCGGACGGCAGCTGGTCGGTGGTGGAGATCAAGTCCTTCCCGATGCTCGACGGTTCGGCCGACCCCGCGAAGGTGGGCGCGGCCGCCCGGCAGGCCGCGGTGTACGTGCTGGCCCTGGAGGAGGTCGCGGCCCGCCTCGAGAGCGCCCCACGCGTGCGCCACCGGGTCCTGCTGGTGTGCCCGAAGGACTTCTCCAACCTGCCCACGGCCTCCGCCGTCGACGTACGCAGGCAGCGCGCGGTCACCGCCCGCCAGCTGGCCCGGCTCACCCGCGTCGAGGACATCGCCGAGAGCCTTCCCGAGGGCGTCTGCTTCGCGCCCGGCCTGCCCCCCGAGGAGCTGACGAGCGCGGTCGAGACCGTCCCGGCGGCGTACGCGCCCGAGTGCCTGTCCGCCTGCGAACTGGCCTTCCACTGCCGGGAACGCTCGCGCGCGGCCGGCGCGGTGACCGCCCTCGGCCGCCCGGTACGCGCCGAACTCGGCGCTCTGGCCACGGTCGGGGAGGTGCTCGCGGCGGCCCGCGGCGAGCACGGCGACCCGGACGACCCGGCGGTGGCCGCGCTGCGCCGGGCGGCGGCCCTGCGGGCGGAGGCGCTGGCCACGGCCGGTCTGCCCGGCCCCCGGGCGTCGGCGGCGGACCGGGAGGCGGCGGCGTGTCACTGATCGCCACCCTGGCCCGGCTGGAGGCCGTCAGCAGCGGCCGGGCGCAGCCCGCCGCGACGGTCCGCCACCGGCACCTGTCGGACCGGCCGCTGGTGTTCGTGCCGCTCACCACCGCCGGTGAGGCGGGCGCCCCGCTCGGCGCGCTGGTCGGCACCGACCGGGACGCGCCGCGCCTGCTGGTCGTGCCGCAGCCGCGCGACCGCGAGCTGCGCTTCGCCTTCCTCGCCGAACTCGCCGACGTGGTCCTGCCCTACGTCGACGACTGTGCCGCGGCCGTGGAGGCCGCCGAGCGCACGGAGACCGACCCGGAGACCGGCAAGCGGGTCAAGGTCGAGGTGGAACTGTGCGCGGACGCCCCGCAGTTGATTGTGCCGAGCCGGGCCGGCCTGGACCTCGTGCGGCTGCTGGGGCGGTCCATGCGGTTCCGGCGCACCGCCGAGCAGGAGCCGGAGGCGCCCCATCCCGCGCCGCCCCGGGTGCCGCTGCTCGGCCGGTGGCTGACGCACTTCGGGGAGCGGGCCCGGGTGCCCGGCTCCTCGCTGCTGCTGGCCCTCACGGACGTGCTGTCCCGGCACTGGGCGACCGGCCAGTCCAGCGTGGAGGACCAGCACCTGGGCGCGCTGCTCGCCTGGATCGACCCGCCCGCGGGCGTCACCGGCGCGGACGCCGCCCGGCGGGCCGAACTCGCGCGGGACGCCGACGGGCAGCTGCTGAGCCCGCCCGCCGGTCCGGCCACCGACCCGGCGTTCGACAACAAGCTGCTGGCCCCCGCCATCGAGCGCTACGACCGGGCGCGTACGGCCCTCGCCGCCGCCGAGGACGGCCTCCAGGCCGACGACCGGCTCACCGCGCTCACCGCCGCCGAGCGGGAGATCCGCGACCTCGTCCACAGCCGCATCCGGCCGGTCTGGGACGACGTGTGGCGCGGCCTGGATCTGCTGCGGGCGCTGCCCGAGGGCGCGCACGTGGAGGAGCGGTGGACCCGCGACCGCTGGTCGTTCACCGGGCACCGCGACCGCGTGCTCGCCGGTGAACCCCCGCAGCCGCGCCGCGACGACGCCGTCACGGCCGCGAACAAGCTCGCCACCCGGGAGCGGGAGCAGGCCCGGCTGGAGGCGCAGGAGGCACTCGACGACCCGCTGGTCATGGCGGGGCGGCGGCTGGCCGGGGAGGCGTTCGCGGGGGAGGTCGTCGACGTCGTGATGGCGTACAGCGAGGGCAAGCGGCCCAGCCCGCGCCCCCTGGTGACCGTCCGCACGGACGACCGGCCGCACCTGGGCGAGCGGACGAAGGTGTACCGCTCCCTGGGCGGCAGGCCGCAGTCGGCGGAGTTCGTCGGCCACGCCGCCGACGGACGCGACGGCGAACCCGCGCGCGAGGCACCGCAGGACGGGGAGGGCCCGCAGGACGCCGGGCCGGGCTCGCCGGACGCCGGGCTGGTCGTGCTGCGGGTGCTGGACAAGATGGGCCGCGGCAAGGAGCCCGAGGCGGGGTCGGTGCCGGAGAAGGGCGACCGGCTCTGCTTCACGCTGTTCGAGCACGAGCAGCGCGGCGGGGCGAAGCTGCCCGACCCGGAGGAGACGCCCTGGACGCACGGCGGGCCGCCGGGCGAGCGCGTGCCCGAGGCGCCCGACGCCGCCACCGAGGAGGACGTGCTGTGACGGAAGCGGACCTCGATCCCGGCGCCGCGGCCGCCCGGGCCACCGACGCGATCCTGCGCGACACCCTGCACGGCACCGACCGGGGCGTGGTCGTCGACTCCCCGCCCGGAGCCGGCAAGTCCACGCTCGTGGTGCGCGCGGCCCTCGAACTCGCCGAGGCGGGCCGCCCGCTGATGGTCGTGGCGCAGACCAACGCCCAGGTCGACGACCTGGTGCTGCGGCTCGCCGAGAAGAACCGCGAGCTGGGCGTGGGCCGCCTGCACAGCAGCGACACGGACCCCTACGACAAGGCGCTGGACGACCTGCCGAACGTGCGGACGTCGGCGAAGGCGGCCGACCTGGCCGGGCTGCCGGTCGTGCTGTCCACCGCCGCGAAGTGGGCGCACGTGAAGGCGGACGAGCCGTGGCGGCACGCGATCGTCGACGAGGCGTACCAGATGCGCTCCGACGCCCTGCTGGCCGTGGCCGGGCTGTTCGAGCGGGCGCTGTTCGTCGGCGACCCGGGCCAGCTGGACCCGTTCGCGATCGTGGGCAGCGAGCAGTGGGCGGGCCTGTCCTACGACCCCGCCGCCTCGGCCGTCAGCACCCTGCTGGCCCACAACCCCGAGCTGCCCCAGCACCGCCTCCCGGTGTCCTGGCGCCTGCCCGCCTCCGCCGCGCCCCTGGTCTCGGACGCCTTCTACCCGTACACCCCGTTCCGCAGCGGCACCGGCCACGGCGACCGCCGGCTGGCCTTCGCCGTCCCCTCCGACGGTTCGGGCCCGGACCGGGTGATCGACGAGGCCGCGGCCGCCGGCTGGGGCCTGCTGGAGCTGCCCGCCCGGCACACGCCGCGCACGGACCCGGAGGCGGTGCGGGCGGTGGCCGCGGTGGTGCGGCGCCTGCTGGACCGCGGTGGCGCGGCCACCTCCGAGCGTTCGCCCGACCCGGCTCCCCTCACCCCCGGCCGCATCGCCGTCGGCACGGCGCACCGGGACCAGGCGGCGGCGGTCCGGGCCGCGCTGGCCGGGCTGGGCGTGGTGGACGTCACCGTCGACACCGCCAACCGCCTCCAGGGCCGGGAGTACGACGTCACGGTCGTCCTGCACCCGCTCTCCGGCCGCCCCGACGCCACCGCCTTCCACCTGGAGACCGGCCGCCTGTGCGTGCTGGCGTCCCGCCACCGGCACGCGTGCATCGTGGTCTGCCGGGCGGGAGTGGGCGACCTCCTGGACGACTACCCCTCCACGGAACCGGTCCAGCTCGGCACCCTGGTGAAGTTCCCGGACGGCTGGGAGGCCAACCACGCGGTCCTGGCCCGCCTGGCCGAACACCGCGTCGCCTGGCGGCCGTGAGCACATCGCGGCACCGGCCGCCCGGAAACCCGCCCCCTCCGCCGGACGGAGTCCGGCACGCCGCCGCAGGCGGCAGACAGACACAGCCCGGACGGCTGGGAGGCCAACCACGCGGTCCTGGCCCGCCTGGCCGAACACCGCGTGCCCTGGCGGCCGTGACCGACCCGGGCGTACGCGTCGGGCGGGCCGGAGGCCGCGGGTGCCGGGGTGTGCGGTGGGCCGAGGCCCCCTTGCATCGGCGCGCGACAATGGACGGTGGCCCGCCCCTGGCGGCGGCGCCGAGTGAACCGTATGAGTCCCATGAGGAGGACGAGACATGGCGGAGCCCACGCCGCGTCGGCACGAACCGCGGCTACGCCCCGCGCCCCTGCTCTTCGAGCCCGCGGCGGCGGTCGCCGATCCCGAGCACTTCTTCGACCTGGAGTCGATCGACGACCCCCGGGCACTGCTCGCCCGGGCGACCGAGCTGACCGAGGCGTTCCGCGCGGCGACCGACCGGGCGATGGAGTTCCAGGCCATCGCGGCGGCCCAGCTCGCCGACCCGCGCCGCTTCGACCGGCTGACGACGGCGGACATCGCCGCACGGGCGGAGTGGACCGAGGACTACGCGAAGAAGATGGTCGAGTTCGGCCGCGACCTGATGAAGGGCGCCGGCACCGAGGGCCGCGGCCCGGCCGAGCCGGTGTAGCGGGCGGCCCACCGTGACACGCACGGTGGCATATGCCAGCCGGGCAAGATACTCCCTGCCGCCCCGGCCTGTCCCCGGTTTGCGCAACTCAGCGCAGTCATATGCTCACGGCCGGTACACCTGGTGACATGAGCACCGACGTCACCGCCGACGGAGCCGCCTGGCTCGCCTCCACCGGACCGTATCCGCGCAGCACCCTCGCGCTCTGGCAGGAAGGACCGGACGCGCCCCTGGTCCTGCCCTGCGGCACCGCCTTCGACGTGGTGAACGCCCCCGCGATCTTCGGCCGCCGGATGCTGGACCGGCTGCGCGACGAGGGCCCGGGCTCCGGGCCGGTCGCGGTGTTCCGCGGCCGCATGCTCCTGTTCACCGCTCCCGGCACCGCCCACCGGCTGCCCTCCCTGCTGGCCTGGGAGGAGTGGGGCACCCCCGGCGGCCGTACGGAGGCGGTCCCTCCGCTGCTGTGCCACGGCACCGGCGACGCGGTCACCGTCCCCGCCCTGCGCGCCCCCGACGAGGCCTCCCCCGCCCACGGCTCCCGCTGGATCGTCACCCCCGACACCCGGCATCCGTGGCTCCCCGGCCCCGAGATCGTCCTGTGGGCGGCCGTCCGGGCGGCCCGGGCCGGCGTGCGGATTTCGATTTTTCCTCCCGCCGACCAGGATGCTAAGGTCTACGACGTCAGCAGGCGCCGCTAGCTCAGTTGGTTAGAGCAGCTGACTCTTAATCAGCGGGTCCGGGGTTCGAGTCCCTGGCGGCGCACGATGGCGAATGGCGAGACATGTCCGCGGAAAGCGCGGCGGGTCTCGCCATCGTCGTTTCCGCGCGGCTTCGCGGCGCGTTGTGGGGGCTTCGCCACCCACACCTCCGTGAGATGGGCTGCCGGCGACCGGCGCGCGCAGGATCGGGGCCGTTCCGGTGCCGGGGTCAGCCGGTGGGTTCCGGGGTGATCTTCACCGTCCAGGCGCCGGAGGCCGTGCGGTCCTCCACCTCCACCTTCACGCCCTCGCCGGGCACCGTGAAACTCTCGCCGAGGGCGATCGGGGCGTCGGCGAGGGGCGGGTAGACCGAGTTCTCCCAGCAGGCCTCGGTGTGCGGGTGGGCGTCCACCACCTCGATCGGACCGCCCCCGGACTCCGCCCCGCTGCGCACCCGGTACACCAGCACGCCCTGCCGGCAGGCCGCCCGGTCGTTCCCGGCAGACCCGCGCGCCTCGACGGCCAGCACGCTGTCGGGGCCGGTGCGCACCACCGCCAGCTTCGTGCCGTGCCCCAGCCCGAAGGCCGGCGCCCCGGCGGCGCCCCGCACCGGGATGCCGGGGCCGGCGGCGAGCGGCTCCAGGGTGAGGCGGGTCGGCCCGCCCCGCACGCACACCACCTGGCGCGGATCCAGCCACCCCAGCTTCCACTTGTGCCAGCCGAACAGATCCGGGGAAAGACCGAACTGGCTGCCCATCAGGTCCCAGTCGCCCACGTACGTGTCCCAGTCGCCCTTGCCGTCGTCGGGGCGGTGGTAGAGGTCCGGGAGGTCGAAGACATGCCCCGTCTCATGGGCGAGAACCAGCCGGTCCGGCGGATGCTTCTCGAAGACCGTGACGACCCGCCGTACGTCCGCGCCGTCGAGGTGCACCGGAGTGTCCAGGTTGACCACCTTCGTCGCGTCGGAGTCCACCCCGGGCGCGTCCGGATCGGCGACGAAGTACACGACGTCGTAGCGGGAGAAGTCGACCTGCCCGTCGGCCACGGCGAACGCGTCGCGCAGGTAGGCGGCCCGCCGCTCGGCGCTCCAGTCCCGCCTTATGGCGTACGACGTCGACGGCCGGGGCATCCGCAGCCAGCGCCGCACCGGGTGCGGGCGCAGGGTGAACCTGCCGTAGGAGGCCTGCTCGAAGAAGCGGCTGGTGGCGGGGAAGTGGTCGGCGGCCAGCTCGGCCGGTGTGCTGTGCGGGACGGCGTCCGGGAAGGACAGGAACACCATCACGGCGTCCAGCGGCCGGCCGGGGCGGGTGTAGGCGGCGTTCCAGGTGTCCACGCCCTCGGAGTGGTGGGCCTCGGTCCGGTGCAGGGCGCAGGGGGCCGGCGAGAAGGGCTCGGCGACGGACGGGCCGGTGAGGATCGTGGTCGCGGCGAGCGCCGACATCGTGGTGAACACGGCGGCGGTGCTGCGCAGCTGGGGACGCGGCACGAAGGACCTCCGGGTGCGGTTGACGGGACACCGCACTCAGATTGTGGGATTTTGTCGACCATTGCCCTGTTTGTCTGCACCAGGCGAGTGAGGAGGCCCCGGCGCACTCTCGGGCCCGGCCCGCGCCCGACACCCCGAAACACTCACGGAACGTCACAACCGGTCGCGGGGCTGAAGAACCCGTCCAGGTGCGGGCAGAAACGATCTGTCAGAACCACCGGTCGGTCCGGGACACTGGACGACGGCTGGAAGGCCTCGGGGCCAGCCTCTATGATCGGCACACTTTCCGGCACGGACAGGGATCGAGTGCAGTGCGGGAGCGAGCGGTGAGCGGAACGTCCGAAGGGCCGACGCCCGCGGCAGACCTCGACCGGTCAGCCGTCACAGACAGTGACCAGACATACCATCATGTCTTCGCGGCCTCTCCGCTCGCCATGGCCGTCGTCGACCGCGAGGGCCTGGTGGCCGGCGCCAACGACGCCTTCGCCGCGCTGCTGGGCACCGCGCCGGACGCGCTGACGGGGCGGCCCGCCGCCGACCTGGTGGACCTGGCCTCCGACGCCCGTACCTGGCACAGCTACCGCGAGGTGCTGCGCGGCCGGCAGGCGCGGCTGCGCTGCACCCGCCGGCTGAAGCTGGCCGACCGCAACCCGGTGTGGGTGCAGGTCACGGTCGCGCCACTGGCCGCGGGCCGGCCCGGTGTGCTGCTGTCGGTGGCGGACATCAGCGCCCGTCGCGAACTCCAGGCGCAGCTGCGGCACTTGCAGATGCACGACCCGGTGACCCGGCTGCCCAACCGGACGCTGTTCTTCGAACGGCTGACGGCCGCGCTGGAGGCGGAGTCGTACGAACAGGGCGGCACCGGGCGGGTCGGCCTGTGCTACCTGGACCTGGACGGCTTCAAGGCGGTCAACGACACCCTCGGCCACCGCGTCGGCGACCGGTTGCTGGCCGCCGTCGCCGAACGGCTGACCCGGGTCGCCGAGGAGGCCGGGTACGCCCGCGCGGCCGCACCCCTGGTGGCCCGGCTGGGCGGTGACGAGTTCGCGCTGCTCGTGGAGGACTCCACCGGCACCGACCAGCTCGCCGACCTCGCCGAGTCCGCGCTCAAGGCCCTCCAGGATCCCTTCGACCTGGCCGGGCAGCGGCTGTCGCTGTCGGCCTCGATCGGCGTGGTCGAGCGGCACGCGGCCGGCACGACGGCCACCGGCCTGATGCAGGCCGCCGACACGACGCTGTACTGGGCGAAGGCCGACGGCAAGGCCCGCTGGACGCTGTTCGACCCGGAGCGCAACGCGCACCGGATGACCCGTCAGGCGCTGTCCTCCACGCTCCGGCCGGCCATCGAGCGCGGCGAGTTCGTGCTGGAGTACCAGCCGCTGGTCGGGATGGAGGACGGCCGGCTGAGCGGGGTGGAGGCGCTGGTGCGCTGGCACCATCCGCAGTTCGGCACGCTGACGCCGAATCGGTTCATCGGACTGGCCGAGGAGGACGGCTCGATCGTGCAGCTCGGCCGCTGGGCGCTGGCCACCGCCTGCCGGCAGGCCCGGCGCTGGCAGCTGGACCGCCCCGGCGAACCGCCGATCTTCGTCAGCGTGAACGTGGCCGTCCGCCAGGTGTGGGACTCCGACCTGGTGGCCGACGTGGCCGAGACCCTCGCGGAGACCGGGCTCGCCCCGCACCTGCTCCAGCTGGAGCTGACCGAGTCGGCCGTGATGGGCTCGGCGGGCCGCCCGCTGCAGGCCCTCCAGGCGCTCAGCGACATGGGCGTGCGCATCGCCATCGACGACTTCGGCACCGGCTACTCGAACCTGGCCTACCTGAGCCGGCTGCCGGTGTCGGTCCTGAAACTGGACGGCTCCTTCGTCCGGGGCTTCCAGTACGAGGAGTCCGCCCAGGGCGCGGGCCAGGCGCCCAACCCGGCCGACGAGGTCATCGTCGAGGCGATGATCCAGCTCGCCCACCGGCTCGGGCTGACCGTCACCGCCGAGTGCGTGGAGACCTCGGCGCAGGCCGCCCGGCTGCGGCGGATCGGCTGCGACACCGGCCAGGGCTGGCTGTACTCGCGGCCGGTGCCGCCGGAGCGCATCTCCGAGCTGCTGGGGGCGCGGGTCTACGCGGTGGGCAACCCGTAGGCGTCGGCGATCAGTTCGTACGAGCGCAGCCGCAGCTCGCCGCGGTGGGCGTGCGAGGTGAGCATCAGCTCGTCGGCGCCGGTGCGCTTGTGCAGGTCGTCCAGCCCGGCGCGGACCGCGTCCGCCGTGCCGTGCACGATGTTGCCGGCCCAGGAGGCGACGAAGTCCTCCTCCATGGGGCTGAACTCGTACGCCGCCGCCTCCTCGGGGTCGGGGAAGAGGCCCGGGCGGCCGGTGCGCAGCCGGATCATGTTCAGCGCGGTGGCCCGCACCTGCCGGCGTGCCTCGGCCTCGTCGTCCGTGGCCAGCGCCGAGACGCCGATGAGGGCGTACGGCCGGTCGAGCACGGCCGAGGGCCGGAAGGTCTCCCGGTAGAGGTCGAGGGCGGGCAGCGTGTTGTGCGCCGAGAAGTGGTGGGCGAAGGCGAACGGCAGTCCGAGCACCCCGGCCAGCCGGGCGCTGAAGCCGGAGGAGCCCAGCAGCCAGACCGGCGGCCGGTGCGGGGACTGGACGCCGCCCGGGCTGCTGCCCTGGACCGGGCCGGGGATGGCGTGGATGCGCCGGTAGGGGTGCCCGTCGGGGAAGTCGTCGTCCAGGAACCGGATCAGCTCGGCGAGCTGCTGCGGGAAGTCGTCGGCGCCCTCGTTGAGGGTGTCCGTGCGGCGCAGGGCCGCCGCGGTGGCGCCGTCCGTGCCGGGCGCCCGGCCCAGGCCCAGGTCGATCCGGCCGGGCGCCATCGCCTCCAGCGTGCCGAACTGCTCGGCGATGACCAGGGGCGCGTGGTTGGGCAGCATCACCCCGCCCGAGCCGAGCCGGATGCGGCCGGTGTGGGCGGCGAGGTGGGCGAGGATCACCGCGGGCGAGGAGGAGGCGACGCCGGGCATGGAGTGGTGCTCGGCGACCCAGTACCGGTGGAAGCCGCGGGCCTCCGCGAGCCGGGCCAGCTCCACGCTGGTGCGCAGCGCGTCGGTCGCGGTGCGGCCGGCGCCGACGGTCACCAGGTCGAGCACGGAGAGGGGGACGGGGGCGCTGCCCCGGGCCGCGCCTCGGATCTCGTCTGCCGCCACGTCTGCCGCCACGGGTGGTACCTCCTGCTTGTCGGCCCTGCGATGTCCTCCGGCGGCCAACGGGGGACGGCTCCCGTTTATTCCGCGGCCGTCACACCTGCACCACCGGCTGCCGGGTGAACAGCGAGCCCAGCTCCGGCGCGTTGACCCGGCGGTCGGCCAGCCGCAGCGCCTCCCACACGGAGACCTGGCTGGCGGTGAGCACCGGCTTCGACAGCGCCTTCTCCAGCAGCGGCAGGTGGGCGGCCGTGCGCAGCGCGGTGTCCGGCAGCAGCACCGCCTCCGCACCGGGCACGTCCGCCGCCCGCGCCAGCGTCAGCACCTCCTCCTCGCCCCACGCACCGGCCTCCGCGGCCGTACCGGCCCCGGACGAGCGGGCGCCGCCGACCTCCACGCCCGCGGCCCGCAGGAACGCGGTGAACAGCTCCGTCACGTCCTCGGGGCCGGCCGCGCCGACCGCCACCCGCCGTACGCCCAGCTCGCGCAGCGCGTGCACGAAACCGAAGGAGGTCGAGGAGGCCGGCAGACCGGCCTGCCGGGCGAGGCCCCGCACCTGCTCGTGGGCGCCCTCCCAGCCGTACACGAAGCTGCCCGGGGCGGACGCCCACACCACCGCCTCGGCGCCCGACAGCCGCAGGCCCTCCATGCCCCGCGCCAGCCGCTCGGGCGAGCCCAGCTCGCGCAGCGCGTCCAGCGCGTGCGCGTCCTCGCCCGCGTCCGTGTGGGCGACGTCCAGCCGGATGTCACTGCCCAGGAGCTGCTCGATGCGCGGATAGTCGTCCTCGGCGGCGTGGCCCGGGTAGAGGAATCCGAGTGCGGTCATGTCCAGCCTTCCTGCGTTCTCGCGGACCGTACGGGCCGCGCGCGCGGCCTCGTCCAGCGGCGCCTGTCGCGGCCCCACCGTCCGGGTACCCCGTCGGCGCGGCGCCGCGCACCTCCGCGCCCGGCCGGCCGCGCGGAGCGCCGCGCGGTGCGGTTGACGCAGGCAGGCGGGGGTGCGAGCGTGGTCGGCCCGCCCGCCGCGCGGTCCGCCGCCCCGCGCCGCGGGGCGCGGGGCGCGGCAGCCGCCGCAACCGCCAAGATCGGCCCGCCATGCCCGTCCCGACCGTCCTCGTCCTCGACGCCGATCCGCCGCCCCGGCTCGGCCGTCTCACCGGCCGGGTCCGCGTGCTGCGCACGGACGCGGCCGGTCTCGCCGGGCGGCTGCCCGCGGCCGACGTGCTGCTGGTGTGGGACTTCACCTCGCACGCGGTGCGCGCGGCCTGGCCGGGCGCGGGGCCGCGGCCGCGGTGGGTGCACACGGCGAGCGCGGGGGTGGACCACCTGATGTGTCCGGAACTCGCCGCCTCCGACACGGTGGTGACCAACGCGCGCGGCATCTTCGAACAGCCGATCGCGGAGTACGTCGCCGCGCTGGTCCTGGCCTTCGCCAAGGACCTGCCGCGGACGCTGGACCTCCAGCGGGAGCGGACCTGGCGGCACCGGGAGACCCGGCCGGTGGCGGGCACGCGCGCGTGCGTGGTCGGCTCGGGACCGGTGGGGCGGGCGATCGCGGCGACCCTGAAGGCGCTGGGCGTGACGACCGCGCTGGTGGGCCGGGTGCCGCGCACCGGCATCCACGGCCCCGACGACGTGGACCGGCTGGTGTCCCGGTCGGACTGGGTGATCGCGGCGGCCCCGCTGACGGACGAGACGTCCGGCATGTTCGACGCCCGCCGCTTCGGGATGATGCAGCCCTCGGCGTACTTCCTGAACGTCGGGCGGGGCGGGCTGGTCGTCGAGGACGCCCTCGCCGAGGCGCTCGCCAGGCGCTGGATCGCCGGGGCGGCGCTGGACGTGTTCGCCACCGAACCGCTGCCCGGGGACAGCCCGTTGTGGGGGCTGCCGGGGCTCCTGGTCTCCCCGCACATGAGCGGCGACACGGTCGGCCGGCAGGACGAGCTGAGCGCGCAGTTCGTGGCCATGTTCGAGCGGTGGGCGGCGGGCCGGCCGCTGGTCAACGTGGTCGACAAGCGGCGCGGCTACGTGCCCGGGCACTGACCCCCGGGGCGCGCCGCGCCGGTCTTCTGCTCGGATCATGACAGTGGCATATGCCAAATGCCTGGTGCCGCAGTTCGGAGAGGCACGATCTCGCCAACACCCCCTCCCTTCGGGGCCCTTGCCCGTTATCGTGGAGAGGCTCCGACCGGATCGCGGCCCACACAGCGAGCGCAGGGGGAACACCGTGGCGCTGAAGCACGAGCCGACCGCCCCGTACCACTCCGCCCAGGACGCGCTGCGCGTCCTGGAGGCCGTGGCACATCACTCCACCGGCGTCACCGACACGGAGCTGGCCCGCCTCAGCGGCCTGCGGCCCGAGCGGCTCGCCGCCCTGCTGCGCATGCTGCGCCGCGAGGGATACGTCGAGCAGGCCGCCGACGGCGCGTACGTCACCGGGGACACCCTGCGCCGGCTCGGCTCCGCCCACGACCGCGAGCAGGCCCTGCGCGACAAGCTCCAGCAGACCCTGGACCGGCTGCGCGACTCCGTCGGCGCGGCCGTCTACATCAGCCGGTACGTGGACGGCGAGGTCCGCGTCACCCAGTACGCCGCCGGGCCCGGCGCCCCCGCGGTCAACGAGTGGGTCGACTTCCGCTCCTCCGCCCACGCCACCGCCGTGGGCAAGAGCCTGCTGACCCAGCTGGACCACAACGGCCGCCGCGACCACCTCTCCCGGCACAAGATGGCCCGCCTCACCTCCCGGACCATCACCAGCGACAAGCTGCTGCTGTCCCGGCTGGAGTCGCAGCCGCCGACCGTGCCCGTGCTGGACCTCCAGGAGTACGCGGTCGGCACGGTGTGCGCGGCCGTGCCGATCACGGCCGGTTCGGCGGTGGGCTGCCTGGCGCTGTCCCTCCCGGTCGAGCACGCGCACCGGCTGCGGCAGGCCGCCGACCGGCTGAACCGCGGGGCGGCCCCGGTGCTGCTGTCGCTGGCGATCTGAGGCCCGGCCCGGCGGTCGGGGGCCGCTCACGGGGGCGCCGGCGGGTGGTCACGAGCACTCCCGGGGACCGGGTAGTATTTTCTTCGTCGCCGGCCGCGCGCAGCGGACGGCGGGAGTCATGCGCCGCTAGCTCAGTTGGTTAGAGCAGCTGACTCTTAATCAGCGGGTCCGGGGTTCGAGTCCCTGGCGGCGCACCGGTGAAGGGCCTCTCGTCTCGCACGAGGGGCCCTTCGGCGTTCCCCCGGCCGGCCCGGAACGGCCGCCGACGGTCGGCCGGCGACCGGCGGGGCTCAGGCGGCCGCGTGGAAGGACTCCATGAACCCGACGCAGAAGACCAGGATCACGCCGAGGAAGGCCAGCGCGGCCAGCGTGCGGACCGTTTCCTTGCCGAGGCCGGGCCTGCGGGCCGTGGCCACCACCTCGGGGCCGTCCGCGTAGTGCACGGTCACGAAGTCCCCCTCGACGACCGTCCCCGGACCGCCCTCCTCCTCGAACCGCACGACACGGCCGTCGCGCGCCGTGAACTCGTAGACGTGGTGCAGCGCGGTGCGCACGGAGGTGTCGTTGGCACCGCCGTGGGTCGTCGTGTACATGCGCAGGCAGCGCCCCTCGGCGGTCAGACCGCTGCTCCAGGCGCTGCGGAACTGCAGTGCCCGCCGCACGACGCGGTAGGCCAGGACGAGGGCCATGACCATGATCAGGCCCGGGACCGCGTAGAACATCGCATCCATCGTGCTCACCCCCGTGATCGGTACGCCGCGTTCTCCAGTGGCGTGGGAGGAAGCTACCCGGACCGCGGGGCGGATGGGCTCAAGTAAGGCTCAGAGTCGGTCCGGGCCGGACCCGGAACCGGTCCGGGCGGCCCCGCCTCGGTGCGCGGAGCCGCCCGGACCTCACCGGGACCGCTCAGAAGGTGACGTCGGAGCAGGCGTAGAACGCGTTGGCCGTGTCGGCGATCGTCCAGACCGCCACGATGACGTGGTGGCCGCTCAGGCCGGTCGGCAGGGTGCCGCTGTGGCTGAGCGTGGAGGGCGGCCGCTGGCCGTTGTACGGCACCGTCAGGAACGGTGTCGTGTTGAGGTCCGAGCGGGACAGGGCGTGGTTCTGGTTCCAGCCCGGCTTGGTGACGTAGTACCGGAAGTCGGTCGTGGCGTGCATCGCGGTGAACTGCCACCGGAAGGTGTAGCTCTGCCCGCCCGTCACCCGGGTGGTGGGCCAGGCCGCGCCGGACGGCGTCGTGGGCGAGCTGAGCTGGGCGAAGTCGCTGTGCCCCGCGTTGCAGATCTGGCCGTCGGCGGGTCCGCCGGCCGGGAAGCCCTTGGGGCCCTCGACGCTCTGCGGCTCCCACTGGATCTGGCCGCAGTTCGCCACGGTGCCGTTCTGGCAGAGCTTCTGCCTGCTGATGGGGAGGTCGGTGTAGCCGTGCCCGCTGGCGCCGCCGGTGGAGAGCGCGAAGGCTCCGGCGGTCGCCACGCCCAGCACGGCCGCGGACACCTTGGTCTTGGTACGCATGCTGCCGCTCCTGGAGAACGTGGGGGAGGTTCATGAGCCGTGCAGGTCTAGACCAAGTTCAGATTATTGGTGTGAGTTGAACATGTCCATACCAATAGCGAGGAGGAATCCGGGGCCCCCTCAGGGCGCCGCCGCCACGCGGCCCGAGCAGAAGGCGACCGTCAGGTCCCGTACCAGCACCTTGCGTTCGGCGTCGTCCAGCGCCACCAGCCCGCGCATGGTCAGCCGGGTCACCGTGTCCTCCACCGAGTCCACGACCGACGTCAGCATGCTGGCCCGGCGCTGTTCGTCCAGCGCGGCGATCCGGTGCCGGTACATCGCGGCGGCCACCTCCGGGACGTACTCCGCGGGCAGCGGCTGCACCGCGAACACCTCCAGCCCGACCGGCGCCGCCTCCGCCGCCACCAACCGGGTCAGCGCCTCCCCGGCCGGCTCCAGCAGACCCCGCGCCACGGTGCCGGGCGGTTCCATTGGCACCCGGGCCAGCGCCACCTCCACGCACTGGCGCAGATACGTCTCGTGGTCCTCGACCCCGAGCACCGCACGCGCGGTGTCCCGCACCCGCCACACCACCCGCACCGCCACCCGCACCGCGACACCGTTGCCGTCCGCGGCCGCCAGCGGCTCGCTGCGCCAGTGCCGCAGCCGCACGTCCACCCGGCGGCGCAGCACCAGCGGGTTCATCCACAGCAGGCCGGTGCGGCGCACCGTGCCCCGGTAGCGGCCGAACAGGCCGAGCACCCAGGCCCGCCCGGTGGTGCCCCGGGCCAGCCCGCCGAAGCCGCACAGGCCCAGCGTGCCGGCCCCGGCGTAGGCCGCCCACTGGGCCGGGCCCAGCCCTCCGGCCCCGCACGCCGGCAGGCGCAGCGCGTGCAGCGCGACGGGCGGCAGCGCACCGGCCCACCACGAGGTGGCCAGGCATCCGGCCAGGCCGCCCACCCCGGCGAGCACCCCGGCCACCCCGGGCAGCACCCGGGCCGGGCGCTCCTCGAGGCCGGGGTCGACCCGGGCTGCGGAGCCCGGCCGCGCGGGGACGGAACGCCGGAAGCGCGGCTGTTCGCCGGTGCCCTGCCGGCGGCCCACCACGGCCGGTCTCGGCGGCGCCGCCGACGGGGCGGGGTCGTCGCGGAAGAGCAGGTGGACGGGGATCTCGGTGGTGGCCTCGTTCTGGATCAGGCGGGCCGGACGCGTGGTCGCGCCTCCCGCGGGGGCCTCGGGTTCGGGCTCGGGTGTACGGGACGTGGTCGGACTCATGCGTGCCTCCAGCCTCCGCGCCAGACGCGTCATGACAGGTGGGTGACGGGGATGAGGGTGGGTGACGGCCGTGACCGGCGGTACCGGCAGTGACCGGCAGGACCAGCGGGATCAGCGGGATCAGCGGGATCAGCTAAGTCAGCTGGATCAGCGGGACCGGCGTGACGGGGATATCGCCGGTGGCCGGGACGGCGGGCGCCGGTCCGGGTGCGGGGGCGGGGGCGGGGGCGGCGTCACGAGAACAGCCGTCGCCAGGTCTCCGGTCCCGGGCGGCCGTCCGCCGCCCTGCCCCGCCAGCCCTGGGCGCGCTGGAAGGCCCGGACGGCGCGGCGGTCCGCCTCGCCCCAGACCGGGCCGGGCGGGGCCGGGTAGTGATGGCCGAACCCCCTGCTCACCAACTGCCTCCCCAACCGGGTGACGTAGGCGTTGCGGGCGCCGGGGCGGAACAGGTTCCGGCCGGGGTAGCCGGGCACGCCGTGCGAGGCGGGTCCGGCGGCGCCGGCCGGGCCGGGACCGACGTCCTCGCCCCGGCCGGCGGTGAGCAGCTCCCAGGTGCGCGGACCGGGCAGCCCGTCGGCGTCCGCCCCGCTCCAGCCCTGGGTCAGCTGGAACGCCCGGGTCGCCCGCCGGTCCGCCTCCGTCCAGCGCGGCCCGGGCCCGCCGGGGTAGTGCGCGGCCGCTCCCCGGGCGGTGAGCAGCCGCCCGAGGAGGGTGACGTAGGCGTTGCACGCGCCGGGGCCGAAGTACGCGGCCCCCGGGAACGGCACCGCGGCGGGCCGGTCCCGGGCCGGGACGGGGGCGGCGGCCGGATGACCGCCGAGGCGGCCGGGCAGCAGGCGAGGACTCACCCGCCGCCAGTGGACGCACCCGGGGCACTCGCAGTCGCTCACGGGATCGAGATCCTCGAACACCGGAGCGATGATGCGATGTCCCTCACACTCGGGAGGAGAATGTCCGCGATCGTGCACGTTGATCAGTCTCACAACTGTCGCGCCCGCGCGCATGCTGACGGTCCGAATGATGTACGCCGGGCGGTACGGCACCCCCGGGCGGCCCCGCCCCCGGCGCGGGTGGTCGAAGGCACCCTTCCAGGTCAGGTAGAGTTCTCGTGTCAGCAGGCGCCGCTAGCTCAGTTGGTTAGAGCAGCTGACTCTTAATCAGCGGGTCCGGGGTTCGAGTCCCTGGCGGCGCACAGACGGAAGAAGCCCCTCGCGACAGCGGGGGGCTTCTTCGTTGCCCGGGTAGCCGGCGGGCCGGCCGGACAGCCGTCGTCTCAGGTCATGCCGCGGTTCTCGTGAGGTACGCCGACACCACCACGTTCGCCGTGTAGCTGCGGCCGGCCCGGTCGTAGGTGCCCCCGCAGGTGATCAGCCGCAGCTCGGCGCGGCCGGGCGCGCGGGGCCCGTAGGCCTGCCGGGCGTCGAAGCGGTCGCGGGGCAGGACCCGGACGTCGTCGACGGTGAACTCGGCGACCCGGCCGTCGGCGCGGACCACCCGGACCGGTTCGCCGGGGCGCAGCGCGCTGATCCGGTAGAAGACGGCGGGCCGGGTGCGGGTGTCGGCGTGGCCCACCATCAGCGCGGTCCCGGCCGCACCGGGCGCGGCGCCGGAGCCGTACCAGCCGACCACGCCCGGCTGGTCGAAGGGCGGCGGGTCGACGGCCCCCCGGGCGTCCAGGCCGCGGGCCACCACGGGTGCCTGGACACCCAGTGCGGGGATGTCGACGCGCCGGGGCGGCGCGGCGGGCAGGGGCCGGGCGGGCGGAGGCAGGCGGACCGGCTCCACCGGGCGGCCGACGGCGGCCACGTCACCGGTGGCGGTGCCGGACGCGTCCGGCGGTACGCCGGTCACGTCGCGGCCCCACAGCCACAGCCCGAGCAGCAGGGCCGCCCAGACCACCCCGGTCAGCAGGCGGGCGGTCCCGGAGGAGCGTTCGCGGTCGTCGGACATGGCGGTCCCGCCCTCAGTCGGTGCCGTGGCTCCGGCGGGTGCCGCGCAGCCCGACGGCGACCGTGGCGATCCCGGCGAGGACCAGGCCGGTCACCGCCTGCGCGGTGTCCGGACCGGCGGCGCGGGAGTCCACCGAGGCGAGGGGCGCGGCGCCGCCGCCGCCCGCCTGCACCGGGGCGACGGGCGAGGCGGGGGCGGGCGCGGCGGGCCGCCCGGCGGCCGGGGGTGCGACGGTGATCCGGGCGGCACGCACGGCGCCGGCGCAGCTGACCCGGACGGCGTAGACGCCCGGCCGGAGCGCGGAGCGGACCGTGGTCTCACCGGTCAGCGTGGTGCCGGTGCCGGAGTCAGTGCCTGTGCCTGTGCCGGTGTCCGTGTCGGTGCCGGTCAGGCGGGCGTCGGCGACGAAGGCCGGGGAGGCGGCGGTGCCGGTCGGGCCGCCGCAGCCCGGCACCCGCAGCGCCACCTCGGCGCCGGGGGCCGGGGCGGACGGGGACATGGAGACATCGCCGCCGTCCGCCGCGTACGCCGCCGGGGTGAGGGCGGCGCACGCGAGGAGCGCCGTACCGAGTGTGAGACGTAGTGAGCCCATCGTGACCTCCAGTTGTCTGGAGACTCCCCCGCCAGGGGTGCTGTCGCATCCTCGTCGGGCCCCGGATTGCTCCGTCCGGGTGGCGCCGGGTTTCGGACGGGGGAGGCGGCCGCCCGGTCAGACCAGGTCGACGAGGTCCGCGATGGAGTCGACGACCTGCGACGGCCGGAACGGGTAGCGGTCGACGTCCGCGGTGCGGGTGACGCCGGTCAGCACCAGGAAGGTGCGCATCCCGGCCTCCAGGCCCGCGAGGACGTCGGTGTCCATCCGGTCGCCGATCATCGCGGAGGTCTCGGAGTGGGCGCCGATCGCGTTCAGCCCGGCGCGCATCATCAGCGGGTTGGGCTTGCCGACGAAGTACGGCTTCTTGCCCGTCGCGGCCGTGATGAGAGCGGCGACCGAGCCGGTGGCGGGCAGGTCGCCCTCGACGGACGGGCCGACGTTGTCGGGGTTGGTGGCGATGAACCGGGCGCCGGCGTTGATCAGCCGCACGGCCTTGGTCAGCGCCTCGAAGGAGTAGGTGCGGGTCTCGCCGAGGATCACGAAGTCCGGCTCGTGGTCGGTCAGCACGTACCCGATGTCGTGCAGTGCCGTGGTCAGCCCGGCCTCGCCGATGACGTAGGCGCTGCCGCCGGGCCGCTGGTCGGCCAGGAACTGGGCGGTGGCCAGGGCCGAGGTCCAGATGTTCTCCACCGGCACGTCCAGGCCCATCCGGCGCAGCCGGGCGTGCAGGTCGCGGGCGGTGTAGATGGAGTTGTTGGTCAGCACCAGGAAGGGCCGGCCGGACTCCCGCAGCTTCTTGAGGAAGGAGTCGGCGCCCGGGATCGGGACGCCCTCGTGGATCAGGACGCCGTCCATGTCGGTGAGCCACGACTCGATGGGCTTGCGGTCTGCCATGTGCTGCGTCTCCTGGCGTGCGTGCGGTCATGAGCGGGGGCGCCGGAACCACGGCGTACCGACGCCCTCAGCCTAGTCAGACGGCCCCGCCGGTGACCCCGGTCAGGGTTCGCCTCTCGCCGCCCCGCCCGTCATGCGCGGAGCCCGCGGCGGCCGCGGGCCAGCACGTACGCGCCCGAGCCCGCGAGGAGCAGGGCGGCGACGGCCGCGAGGAGTCCGTGCGCGGGCCCGGGTCCGGTGCGGGCGAGTTCCCGCGCGCTCCCTGCGGCTTCCTCGGCGCCCGCGGCGAGGGGCGGGGAGTCGGCGGAGGTGGGGGCGGGGGCGGCGGGCGTGGCACCGGGGGTGGCGGCGGACGTGGCGTCGGTGGCGGGGGGCGCCTCGGGGTCGGCGCCGGGGGTGGTGCCGGGGGAAGCGTCCGGGTCGGCGCTGGGGTCGGTGTCGGGGCCGGTGCTGGGGTCGGCGTCGGGGCCGGTGCTGAGGTCGGCGTCGGGGCTGGTGTCCGGGTCCGTGCCGGGGTCGGTGCCGGCGTCCGTGCCCGGCTCGCTGTCGATGCCGAAGCGGTAGTCGTTCGACTGGCCGACCCAGTCGCCGTCCTGGCCGCGCTTCTGGACGACGGCCGCGTTGGCGGTGACCTGGTCGGGGGCGACGTCGGAGGTCAGCGCCAGCCGCAGCTTCACGGTGACCGTCCTGCCGGGCGCCACGGTGAAACCCGGGAAGCCCTCCCCGTCGAGGACACCGACCAGTTCCGCCTCGTCGGTGGCCTCGAACCGGACCGCCCGGGTCCGCGAGCCGTCGTAGAACTCCAGCTGGGGCTGGGCGGGCTTCAGGGCACGCTTGCTGTCGACGAGGACGACGACCGGGTGGACGGCGGCGCAGCCGCGGCTCGTGGTGTTGGTGAGGTCGAGGTACCAGGTGCCGAAACCGCCGCCCGCCTCGTACGACGGGGGACCGCCGTGGATGCGGGTGGCGAGCGGGAAGCTCCGGTCACCGGCGCCCGCGCAGGAGGGCACCGCCGAGTCCGCACGGGCGGTCCCGGCCGCCACGGGTCCGGCGACGACGGTGGCGGCCGCGGCAAGGCAGAGGGACAGGGACGTGCACAGTCGCATGAACACATGATCATGCCGGGTGCGCCGGGCGGGCGGCGACGCCGCTCCGCCGGACCCGCGAGGTCCGCCCGATCAGCTCACGGACCGGCGCCTGATCGGCCCACGCACACCCGTACGTGACCGGCGCCACGGCCGGTGACGGGTCAGCGCACGGGAGGGGCGCCGTCTCCCCGGCCGAACAGCGGTGCGAGCAGCAGTTGGGCGGCGCCCTCCGCCACGGCCCGGTCGCCTCCGGGGGCCCCGCGGACCGGGACGGCGCCGCCGAGGGCGCCCTCGCGGCGGGCACGGGCGTCGAGGACCGCGGCGACACCCCGCACGAACGGCTCCGGCGCCGCCGCCACCGTACGGCCGCCGAGCAGGACGAGGTCGATGTCCAGCAGCCCGGCCAGGTTCGCCGCCCCCGCGCCCAGCACCCGTGCCGCCTCGGCGAGGTCGCCCCGGGCGACGGCGGCCAGGCACAGCGCCTCCAGGCAGCCCCGGTCGCCGCACTCGCAGGGCGGTCCGTCGAGCTGGATGACCTGGTGGCCGAACTCCCCCGCTCCCGTCCGCGCCCCCCGGTGCACGGCGCCGCCGATCACCAGTCCGGCCCCGAGCCCCGTACCGAGGTGCAGGTAGGCGAAGGAGCCGCGCTCGCCGCCGACCGAGAGTCCGAGCGCGGCCGCGTTGGTGTCCTTGTCGACCACGACCGGCACCCCCAGCCGCCCGGCGAGCGCGTCCCGCAGCGGGAAGCCGTCCCACTCGGGGAAGCCCGTGACCCGGTGCAGCACACCGTGCGCGTGGTCGAGGGGGCCGGGGAGGGCGACCCCGACACCGAGGACGGAACCGGCGGCGACGAGGGAACCGGCGGCGGGGGCGGACCCGTCCCCGGGCGCGGCGCACGACGGCCGGGCGGACGACGGCACCGCGGGGGACGGCTCACCGGGCACCCCCGGCATGCCCCGGACCAGGTCCTCGACCTGCCGGGCCACCGCCCCGATCACCGACTCCGCCCCGGCCCCGAGGTCCAGTTCCGCGCGCCGCTCCCCGGCCACGGCCCCGTCGAGGTCCACGAGGACCGCCCGCAGCTCGTCCCGGTCCAGGTGGACGCCCACCGCGTGTCCCGCGGACGGCACCAGCCGCAGTACCGTGCGCGGTTTGCCGCCGGTGGACGCGCGGCGCCCCGCCTCCGCCGCGAGGCCCTGTTCGCGCAGCCGGGCGGTGATCTTGCTGACGGCCTGCGGGGTCAGCCCGGTGCGCTCGGCCAGCTCCAGGCGGCTGATGCCCGCGGCGCCGGCGGTCCGCAGCAGGTCGAGCAGCAGGGCGGCGTTGTGGCTGCGCAGCCCCAGCACGTTCACACCACCGGGCCCGCGCACCCGGGCCACACCGCCCTCCGCCGTGCCGTCCGGTTTGCCCTCCGCCTTGTCCTCCGCAGTGCTCACCACCCCATTCTCCTCTCCGCTTGCACTTTGGCAACAGCGTTGCGAAAGTGGGAGGCATGACTTCCACGACTGGTACCGGCGCGAGTGGCGCCCCCCTCCGCGTGGGCCTGATCGGTTACGGCCTCGCGGGCTCCGTCTTCCACGCCCCGCTGATCGCCGCCACCGGGGGCCTGACCCTGGACACCGTGGTCACCTCCAACCCCGAGCGGCAGCGGCAGGCCCGCGGCGAGTTCCCGGACGTCCGCCTCGCCGCCGGCGCCGAGGAGCTGTTCGCCCGCGCGGACGAGCTGGACCTGGTCGTCATCGCCTCCCCGAACAAGACGCACGTCCCGCTGGCCACCGCGGCCCTCCGGGCGGGCCTGCCGGTCGTCGTCGACAAGCCGGTGGCCGGCACCGCAGCCGAGGCCCGGGGGCTGGCCGCCCTCGCCGAGGAGCGCGGCCTGCTGCTGTCGGTCTTCCAGAACCGCCGCTGGGACAACGACTTCCTGACCCTGCGCGCGCTGCTGGAGAAGGGCGAACTCGGCGACGCCTGGCGCTTCGAGTCCCGCTTCGAGCGCTGGCGCCCGCGGCCCAAGGGCGGCTGGCGCGAGTCCGGCGACCCGGCGGAGATCGGCGGCCTGCTCTACGACCTCGGCAGCCATGTCGTCGACCAGGCCCTGGTCCTCTTCGGCCCGGTCACCCAGGTGTACGCCGAGTCGGTCGTCCGCCGCTCCGGCGCCCAGGCCGACGACGACACCTTCATCGCGCTGACCCACGCCGGCGGCGTCCGCTCCCACCTCTACGTCTCCGCCACGGCCGCCCAGCTCGGCCCGCGGTTCCGGGTGCTCGGCTCGGAGGCGGGGTACGTCAAGTACGGCCTCGACCCGCAGGAGGCGGCGCTGCGCGAGGGCAGGCGCCCCGGCACGAGCGCCGACTGGGGCCGGGAACCGGAGTCGCTGTGGGGCCGTACCGGCGCCGGGGAGTCCCCGCTGACCGGCGGCGGCACCCCCGTGCCCACCCTGCCCGGTGACTACCCGGCGTACTACGCGGCCGTGGCCGAGGCCCTCACCGGCGCCGGTCCCAACCCGGTGACCGCGCTGGAGGCGGCCGACGCCCTGGACGTCCTGGAGGCCGCGCGCCGCAGCGCCCGCGACGGAGTGACGGTGACGCTGTGACCCACCGCCCGCACATCACCCCGAGGTCCGTCCCGGAGATCACCCCGAGCGTCGAGGAACTGGAGGCGCAGGAACGCCGCCTGGTCTTCCCGCGGTTCACCTACGACGACGCGTGGGCCCTCGGCTCGCTGCTGGTCCAGCTGGCCCGGGAGCGGCAGGCCCCCGTGGCCATCGACATCCACCGCGCGGGACAGCAGCTCTTCCACGCGGCCCTGCCCGGCTCGACGCCCGACAACGACGCCTGGATCGCCCGCAAGCGCCGGGTCGTGGAGCGCTACGGCGCCGCCTCCTACCTGGTCGGCGCCCGCTTCCGCGCCAAGGGCAGCACGTTCGAGGAGTCCTCCCGGCTGGACCCCGACCGCTACGCGGCGCACGGCGGTTCCTTCCCCGTCAACGTCGAGGACGTGGGCGTGGTCGGCGCGGTGACGGTCTCCGGGCTGCCGCAGCTCCAGGACCACCGGCTCGTGGTGGAGGCGATCACACGCTTCCTGGACCGGTAGCGGCCGGCGCCCGGACCGGTGGGTGACCCGGTCGCCCGGACCGGTGGGTGACCATCGGCCGCCTGTTCCCTCGTTCACCCGTCCGGGTGTTGCTCAGGATTACCGCGCGGCTCCCTCCGGTTGACACCGACGTGTCCGACGATCACGGCACGACATCCACCGGAGGGAAAGCCCAGATGACCGATCCGGTCAGCAACGCCCGCTCCATCAAGGAGACGATCGGCCGCTACGGCGTGTGGAACACGGCGCTCCGCTCGGAGGACCCGGCCCTGCGCGGCGCCATCGCGGAGGCAGCCGCGGAACTGGAAGAACTGGGGTACGGCGCCGCCTGGCTGGGCGGCAGCAGCGCCGCCCGGCACGCCGTACCGCTGCTGGAGTCGACGTCCCGGCTGGTCGTGGGCACCAGCATCCAGAGCATCTGGCAGTACGACGCCGAGGAGAGCGCGGCCGGCTTCGCCGAGGTCGAGGCGGCCCACCCCGGCCGCTTCCTGCTCGGCCTCGGCGTGAGCCACGCCAAGCTGGCGGACCAGTACCGCCGCCCGTACTCGACCCTGGTCGCCTACCTGGACGCGCTGGACGCGGCCGGCGTACCGGCCGGGCGCCGTGTCCTCGCCGCCCTGGGCCCGAAGACGCTCGAGCTGTCCCGGGACCGGGCGGCGGGAGCCGTCCCGTACCTGGTCACGCCCGAGCACACGGCGAGCGCCCGCGAGATCCTCGGCGAAGGGCCGCTGCTCGCACCGGAGTTGGCGGTCGTCCTGGAGAGCGACCCGGCCCGCGCCCGCGAACTGGCCCGCGAGCACCTCTCGATGTACCTCCAGCTTCCCAACTACACCAACAACTTCCTGCGGCTGGGCTTCACCGAGGACGACCTGTCCGCGGGCGGCAGCGACCACCTGGTCGACGCGCTGTGCGCCTGGGGCGACGAGGACCGGATCCGGGCGCGCGTCAACGCCTTCCTGGAGGCGGGCGCCGACCACGTGGCGCTCCAGGTCCTGGACGGCGGTTCGCGCGACGATCTGCCGCGCGAGACCTGGCGCAGGCTCGCCGCGATCCTGGCGTGAGCGGCAGGGGTCACGCGTGAGCCGCGCGTCGGGTGCGGCCGGCCCGGTCGCCGGGCCGGAGTGAGCGGTGGCCGCGGGTCCGCGCCGGATGTGCGCGAGTCCGCGGCCACGGCGCCTCCCGGCCGGTCGGGACCTCAGGCGTCCTTCAGTTCCTGCCGCTGGCGGCCGAGCCCGTCGATCTCCAGCTCCACGACGTCACCGGCCCGCAGGTACGGCTTGGGCTCGGGGTGTCCCATGGCCACCCCGGCCGGCGTACCGGTGTTGATGACGTCACCGGGGTAGAGCGTCATGAACCGGCTGACGTACCGGACGACCTCGGCGACCGGGAAGATCTGCTCGGCGGTCGTACCGTCCTGCTTCAGCTCACCGTTGACCCACAGTCTCAGGGAGAGGCTCTGCGGGTCCGGCACCTCGTCGGCGGTGACCAGCCAGGGGCCCAGCGGGTTGAACGTCTCGCAGTTCTTGCCCTTGTCCCAGGTGCCGCCCCGCTCGATCTGGAACTCCCGCTCGGACACGTCGTGCGCCACCGCGTACCCCGCGACGTGCGCGAGCGCCTCCTCGGCCGACTCCAGGTAGCGGGCGGTGCGTCCGATGACGACGGCCAGCTCCACCTCCCAGTCGGTCTTGGCGGACCCGCGCGGCACCAGCACGGTGTCGTGCGGGCCCACGACCGTGTCCGGCGCCTTGAAGAAGACCACCGGCTCGGCGGGGGCGGCGGCGCCGGTCTCCCGGGCGTGGTCGTGGTAGTTCAGCCCGATGCACACGATCTTGCCGATCCGGGCCAGCGGCGGCCCGATCCGCAGCCCGGCCGCGTCCAGCGCGGGCAGTTCCCCGGCCGCCGCGGCGGCCCGGACCCGGTCCAGCGCCGCCTCGTCGGCGAGCAGCGCCCCGTCGATGTCGTCGACGACGCCGGACAGGTCCCGCAGGGTCCCCTCGGCATCGAGCAGCGCGGGCCGCTCCGCTCCCGCCGTACCGACTCGCAGCAGCTTCATGGTCACAATCCCCTTCGATCGCGAACGCCCGGCCGATGGGTGCAGCCATCGCCGGACTTGGCCGATCGTCCAAGGACGAGGTCCACTCCGCAATACCGTGTTCACGTACTGGACCGTCACAAGGCCGCGCGACGACCGTTCAACGACCGCTCAGCGGACGGTCAGCGGCCCGTCAGCGGTGGAGCGCGGCCCGTTCCACCGCGCTCCACGCGGCACTCGTGACCACGTACAGGGCGGCCGCCAGCGGCACCACGGCCACGGTGACGAGCGTGAGGTAGGGCGTGTACGGCAGGACCTCGGCGACCGCCCCGAGCCCGGGCGGCCGTTCGTCACCGGCGGGCGCCGGGCCGCCGGCCGCGGCCGCCGTGCGCCTGGTCCGGATACTGCTGAAGGTCGCGACGGCGGCGACGACGGCGAACAGCGCGAGGTGGACGAGGCCGGCGCCCCCGAGGAGGCCGCCGTCGCCGAGCGCGTCGGCCCACCGCCCGCCGAGGGGCGCGCCGAACAGCCGGTGGCGCAGCAGCTCACCGCCGCTGCCGCCGCCGGAGAAAAGGCGGTAGAGGAGGAAGAAGGCGGGCAGCTGGAGCAGGCCGGGCAGGAGGCCGGACAGCGGGGACACCCGGTGCTCGGCGTGCAGGTCCAGCAAGGCCCGCCGCAACCGCTGCGGGTCGCCGCCGTGCGTGCGGCGCAACGCGGCGATCTGCGGCTGGAGCGCGGCCCGGGCCCGCTGTCCGCGCGCGGCCGCCCGGGAGAGCGGGTGGAGGAGGAGTCGTACCAACGCCGTGAACAGGACGATCGCGGCGGCGGCCGAGGAGGCGTGGCAGAGCGGTCGGAGCAGGTCGGCGAGGTGCTCGACCAGGTGGGCGAAGACAGCGAGGACAGACATGGGTGGGAGCCCTCCGTGGGGTCTCGTCGTGCCGGTACGCGAAGGAATGCGGCAGGACGACCCGCGCGGGGCCGGGAACGGCTGAGCCGGTGGCGGCCCTACGCGGCGGTCGCCGGGAGGGCGGAGCCGGGTGCCCGGGGCCTGGGGCGGCCGGAGGCGTCGGGGTCGCGCTGCGGCAGGAAGGCCGTACGGCGGTCCCGGTCGCGGATGGCCGTACGCACCCGAGTGGGCGGCACGGCGGGCGCGCAGCGCGCGGCGAGCAGCAGGCAGGCGGCGAGCGCGCTGCCCGCGGCGGCGGTCGCGGCCAGGGCCACGGTGGTGGAGAGGGCGGTGCTGGCACCGGTGGCGAGCGCGGCCTGGAGCAGGAGGAGCAGCGGGAGCAGGGAAAGTACGGGCGGCAGCAGTGCGGAGGCGGCGCGGCGCGGGCCGCGGCGCGGGGCCGCGCTGCCGGCCGGGCAGGGTGCGGCGCTCCGGCGGATCATGGGCGGCTCCTCCTCTCGCGTGCGGTCCCGGCGGCTTCGGCGGCTTCCGTCACGTCAGCCGCGGTTCGGTTCTCAGGCGTGCTCGGTCTCCAGGGGCTCCAGCAGGCGCTTGGGCCTGAGGAGTGCGCGGCTGACCGGGTCGGCCGGGTCGGGGTCGAGTCCCGGGCCCGGCACGAGGATGACGTCGGCGACGGGCACGACGGTTCCGCAGGCGGGGCAGTCGCCGTACGGGCCGAGTTCGGTGCCGCAGTCCGCGTGCCGGAAGGAGCGCAGCTGGGTCCGGGACAGCTGCTCGCGGCCCCAGAGGGACAGGGCCCGCAGCGCAGGCCAGAGCGCGATGCCGCGGTCGGTGATGACGTACTCGTCGCGCGGCGGCGACTCCTGGTACCGGCGCTTCTCGAGCACCCCTTCCTCGGTGAGCGTCTTCAGCCGGGCCGAGAGGACGGCGCGGGGGATGCCGAGGTGGACGAGGAAGTCGTTGTAGCGCCGGACGCCGTAGAGGGCGTCGCGGACGACGAGGAGGGTCCAGCGCTCGCCCACGACCTCCAGTGCGCGGGCGATCGAGCACTCCTGCGTCGCGTAGTCCTTGCCCAGTGCCATGGGTCCACTGTAACCAGGTTTCCCCAGTAGGTTCAGTTAGCGAACCTACGATGCTACGCTGCCGCCATGACTAGGTTCAGTGAGCGAACCCTCCAGGTGTCGGGGGTCCCGTCCGGTCCGGCCACCCCCGTCCCGGCGCCCGGTCGGGAGGCACCCCCGCACCCGCGGGCCACGCTCGCCCTCACCAGCGCCGCGACGGCCGTCACCCTGATGACGTACACGGCCCCGATGGTCACGCTCCCCGACACCGCGGCCGCGCTCGGGACGCCGCTGTCCGCGCAGGCCTGGCTGCTGAACGGCACCCCCCTCGGCCTGGCCGCGCTGCTGCTCGTGGCCGGCAGCCTGGCCGACGACTACGGCCGCCGCCGGGTGTTCCTGGCCGGCACCCTCGCCCTCGGGCTGACCACGGCCGTCGGCGCGCTGTCCACCTCCACCTGGGCCTTCACCCTGGCCCGCGCCGCCCAGGGCGCGGCGAGCGCGGCCGTCCTGGCGAGCAGCCTGGGCCTGCTGGTGACGGCGTTTCCGAGCCCGCGCGGCCGGCTGCACGCGACCGGCGTGTGGGGCGCGTTCGTCAGCGGCGGCATCGCGGCCGGCCCGCTGGTCGCCGGCGCGATGCCCTCCTGGCGGGTGGCCTACGGCGTCCTGGGCGCCGCCGCGCTGGTGGTCGCCGCGCTCGGCCCCGGCCGGCTCTCGGAGTCCCGCTCACCACGCGCCGGACGCCCGGACGTCCTGGGTGCGCTGACCTTCGGACTGGCGCTGGTCGCGCTGGTCGCCGCGCTGACCCTGGGCCGGGACGGGTGGCTGCGGGCCCCGGTGGCACTGCTGTTCGCGGCGGCGGTGGTGCTCGTCGGGGCGTTCGCGGTGGTGGAACGACGCGTACGCACCCCGATGATCGACCTGGGCCTGCTGCGCAACCCCGGCTTCCTGGCCTCCTCCTCCAGCGGCCTGTTCACGGGGCTGGCGGTCATCGGCCTGTTCAGCTTCCTGCCCAGCCTGCTCCAGCGGACACTGGGAATGTCGGCCATGAACACCGCGTGGCTGTTCCTGCTGTGGTCGGGGCTGTCCTTCGCCGTCGCCCTGCAAGCCAAACGGCTGACGGGGCGGGTGGCACCCCGGTGGCAGCTGGCGACCGGCTTCCTGCTGCATGCCGCCGGCGCCCTGGCCATGCTCGGCGCCGTCGGCTCCGGCTCCTGGCCCCGGCTGCTGCCCGGCCTGGTCCTCGGCGGAGTGGGCAGCGGCCTGCTCAACGCCGCGCTGCCCCTGCTGGCGGTGGAGTCGGTACCGGCCGCCCGGGCGGCGATGGGCTCCGGGGCCCAGCAGACGTTCCGCTACATCGGCTCGTGCGCTGGCGTGGCCCTCACGATCGCACTCGTCACCTCCTCCAGCACCTCCGGCGGCGGCTTGGCGCGGGGCGCGGACGTGGCGATGGCGGTGTCGGCGGGGCTGGCGGTGCTGGGGGCGGTGAGCGTGGCGGTCCTGCGGGAGCGGGGCGAGTGAAACTTGCCTGGCGCCGGGGTAGTTGACCCCGCCGCCGCCGTCTGCCTCGTCCGGTTTCCTCCCCCGGGTCCCCCCGGATCTCCTCGGCGCTCCTCGCCTCTCCTCGGCGCTTCTTCCAGCGGTTTTAGGAAGGGCTGCCGGAAAGGGCTGCCGCACTCCTCGACACCCGTCCGCCCCGCCCCCATGCTTCCTGTTGGCACGCACGGGGAACGAGTCGGCGCCGGCCGCACGCGCGGGGGACCGCTCCGCGCCGGTCCCGGGACGGACCGGCGTCCGGCCGGTCCCGGGACCGGCCGGCGTCCGAGCCGCACGGAGACGGAGAGGCAGACAAGCCATGATCCGACGCAGAACGCTGCTGGCCGCCGCGGGCGGTGGCCTGCTGGGCAGCGCCCTGGCCACCGGCACCGCCCGCGCCGACGCCACGGTCGTCGTCAACCCGTCGTCGACGTACGGGACATGGGAGGGCTGGGGCACTTCCCTCGCCTGGTGGGCGAACGTCTTCGGTGCCCGCGACGACTTCGCCGACCTCTTCTTCACCACCAGGTCGACGACGTACAACGGCACCTCGCTCCCCGGCCTCGGCCTGAACATCGCCCGCTACAACCTGGGCGCGTGCAGCTGGAACACCGTCAACGGCGAGGGTATGGCCGCCTCCCCCGACATCCCCGCCTTCAAGCAGATCGAGGGCTACTGGCAGGACTGGAACAACGAGGACCCCGCCTCCACGGCCTGGAAGTGGACGGCGGACGCCACCCAGCGGGCCATGCTGGTGAAGGCCACCGCCCGGGGAGCCACCAGCGAACTGTTCGCCAACTCCCCGATGTGGTGGATGTGCCTGAACCACAACCCCTCCGGCGCCGCGGGCGGCGGCAACAACCTCCAGTCCTGGAACCACCGCCAGCACGCCTCCCACCTCGCGGCGGTGGCCCTGTACGCCAAGCAGCACTGGGGCGTGGACTTCGCGACCGTCGAGCCCTTCAACGAGCCCAGTTCCGGCTGGTGGACGGCGACCGGCACCCAGGAGGGCTGCCACCTGGACGCCGCGGTCCAGTCGGCCGTACTGCCGTACCTGCGAAGCGAACTGGACAAGCGGGGCCTGACCGGCACCAGGATCTCCGCCTCGGACGAGACCGGTTACGACCTCGCCCGTACCACCTGGAACTCCTTCTCCGCCACCACCAAGGGGTACGTGGACCGGGTCAACGTCCACGGCTACCAGGGCTCCGGCGGCCGCCGCGACCTGCTCTACACGGACGTCGTCACCACCGCCCACAAGGCCCTGTGGAACTCCGAGACCGGTGACGGCGACGGCACCGGCATGACCCTCGCGAGCAACCTCCTCTACGACTTCCGCTGGCTGCACCCCACGGCCTGGGTCTACTGGCAGGTCATGGACCCGTCGCCGGGCTGGGCGATGATCGCGTACGACGCGGGCACGCTCGCTCCCGGAGCCGTGCAGACGAAGTACTACGTGATGTCGCAGTTCAGCCGCCACATCCGCCCCGGGATGACGATCCTCGACACCGGCGCGAGCTACGCGGTGGCCGCCCTCGACAGGAGCGCCAGGCGCCTGGTCATCGTCGCGGCGAACACCGCCGCCTCGGCCCAGACCCTGACCTTCGACCTCTCCCGCTTCACGACGGTCACCGGCGGCGCGGGCGGCCTGGTCCCGCGCTGGAGCACGGTGACGACGGGCGGGGACCGGTACACGGCGTACTCGGACACCCACCTCAGCGGCCGGACGCTCGCGGTCCCCTTCGCGGCGCAGTCGGTCCAGACGCTCCAGGTGGACGGGGTCACGGTGTGACGGGGTGCCGCCGCCCGGGCCCCCGATCCGGGGTCCACGGCCCGCTACCCCGGGTCCATCCACTGTGACCAGCCCATACCTCTTCTCTGTCACCGGTCGGCAGTACGGTGTCCCCCATGCGCCCCGACACGCCTGCCGAGAACGTCGACCACACCGCCGAAGCGGCACGCCTGGAGCGGACCGCCGGCCTGTACCCGGAGGACGCCGAGGCCCTGCTCCTCCAGGCCGCGGCCCACCTGGAACTGGCCGGCGACCGCCCCGCCGCGAGCACGCTCTACGACCGCCTGCTGTCCACCCCGGCCGCCCTGGAGAACCCCCAGCTGGTACGCGCGCTGAAGGCGTCCAACCTGTGGGAGTACGGCCACGAGGCCGAGGCCCGCGCGATCATCGACGGAGTCCGCGCGTCCGCGCCCCGCGACCCGGCGCCCTGGGTGATCGTCGGCGAGACCCTGGAGTCCCACGACGAGCTGGAAGCGGCGCACGAGACCTTCACGGAGGGCGCGGCCGCGTTGCTGCCGGACGGCGCGGAGCCGCCCCGGGCCACCCACCCCCTCCTCTTCGGCCGCCACCGCGTACGCCGGATGCTGGGCCTGCCCCACGACGACCGGGACACCCTCGCGGACACCCTGCACTCCCTGCCCATCTCCCTGGACGAGCTGCACGACCCCAAGCGCGTGTGGTCCCTCGGCTCCGAGAACCCGGCCGAGCTGGAGGCGGAGATCTCCCGGCTGCGCGCGGAACTGGGCGCCTACCGGGAGGCCCTGTCCCGCCCGTTCCCCGTCGCCGTCCTGCACTGGCCGGCACCGGAACTGCGCGAACTCCTCGCCGCCTGTCCCGGCCTCGCCGCCGAGTACCCCTCCCACGAGGAGCACCTGGCGACGATAGAGGCGTCCCTGCGCGAACTCGCCGCCTCCGGCACCCCCAACCTGGGCATCGTCACCGGCACGGTCCCCTCCTACGAGGCCTTCGCCGCCTCCGAGGGCACCTCCCCGTCCGACCCGACCCTCCTCCCCCAGTACGCGACCACCCTCGCAGCCCGCGGCCGAGCAGCCGCCTGGCCCCCGCAGCGGGGGGCGGGGTGCTGGTGCGGGTCGGGGGGGTTGTACGGGGAGTGCCACGGGTCGTAGGGCCGTCAAGTGCTGGCCGAGGGTCCGAAGCGCACCCTCCACAGCGGCACTAGTATTCCGGCTGGTTCATCCTGAGGGGGGTTGACTTGCTGCCCATTGACATGAGCGCTGCACACAACATCGCAGCGATGGCGGAGTTGAAGGATGACATTGAACTCCACGAAGTGTTTGCGGAGCTCAGGTCCATCGACTCCACCGGCGCGCGTTTTGCTGCGGTACTGCGGGACACCATCGACCAATTGCTCAATGGTGAGGTCACAGGGCGATACGACTGGAAAGATCTGTACAAAACCGAGAGAACGCATGCCGGAACTCTCGTCGAAATCAATCTCCAGCGTGAATTCAAGTTCGCCGACGGAACAGCGATGGACTACCGGATTTCCGGCATCGAGGTGGACTGCAAGTACTCACAGAATTTCGGCGGCTGGATGATTCCACCGGAAGCGCGAGGACACCTCTGCCTCCTCTTGTGGGCTGACGATTACAAGAGCCGCTGGAGCGCCGGCCTCTTCCGCGTGCGTGGAGAATGGCTGAACAACGGGAGCAATCGAGACGCGAAGCTCACCATAAAGGCGATGCACCGGGACAAGATTCTCTGGTTGTGGCGCGATGCAGAGCTGCCCGAGAACGTGTTGCTCCACATGCAGCCATCCGACTGCAAGGCGGTTTTCGCTTCACCGTCCGGCCAGCAAAGAGTCAACGAATTGTTCCGCCGGGCACAGAGGCGACGTATCAGCCGCAACGTCGTGCGTACCGTCGCCCAGCAGAAGGACTACATGAAACGGGTCCGCGGCAACGGAGGTGCGCGTTCAGCACTGAGGCCGGAGGGAATTCTGATCATGGGTGACTACGACAGTCACCGGGCAGTCGCCAGGAAGCTCGGGATCCAGCCACCGGGCGACGGAGAATTCGTCAGCGTGCGCGTGGCCCGCGCCGCCGAGCGTCACCAGTCCGCCCCCCAGGTAACTCTCGGCGGGGACAACTGGGCAGTAGCCCATGACGACGATCCGCCGGAAATGGCGCCCCTGCTCCCGACGACTTCCCTGGCCTCGGCCAGCTGAATCCTTGCCACCGCTGCACCGGAAGACGACATGCCCCTGAGCCTTGAGAATGCTGCCCTCATCGACCAGTACGTGCATAATGCAGAGGCCATCAGCGCACTCTTTCTGGGCCTCTGCTGGAATGACTCCAACCTTGCCTCCGCCGCTGACATCGAGGTTCACGCCGGTGAGACTCTCCAGGATGCCTCCCATCGGCTCGGACTCGGATGGAACCCGGCATGGCTGACGGCCGCCGGATACACGGCATTCGACAGCGCCGGAACGGCCATTGACGGGCAGGCGCACGCATCTGGCAGTATTCACTGGTCTCCGGAAATCAGAACTTTCCGGTTTGACGACAAAGTGAAGGACTCCGCAACCGGCCACAGCCGACGCCGACGCACCTCGAGCGAGCTGGCAGTTCTTGCCCTCTGGACGGAGGTGGCGGCTCCCGCAGGTATCGACATCAATACGGTTCGGCCGCAGGAAATGGAGCGCAATACACGCGGCGCCCTCTTCCGTGATTTGATCATCTATTACCTTCGCCGCACTCTTCCAGTCGGCTGGCAGGTACGCCACGAGGTTCCGCTCACCCACATCCGTGGCCTGCACATGCGCAAGGACGTGAGTGACAGGAAGAGCGACATCCTCATCATTGATGACGGGAACCGGCTGGTCGCAGCCTTGTCCTCCAAGTGGAGCTGGCGGTCTGACCGCGGCACGGAAGCAGCACAGATGGTGCCGCTCACTCGCTACCGTCCAGACGTGCCCTACGCCATGGTGACGGCCGAATTCCCGCGGGCCGCGAGCGTTGCACGTGAGAGCGTGGAAGACGCGACCTACCACCTGTGCCCCGGGTGGGTAGGCGCATGGATGGCGGTAAACGAGCTGCCGACCGGGGTCTCACCCTGCGAGCGCTGGCCAGACCTGGCATCGCTCCGCCAGGAAGGCAGGGCGAGGGCCCAGACGCTCACCTTGAAGGGGCTCGACACACTGGCAGCTGATCTTCGGAATAGCGGAGACATCCTGTGATGCCAAGTGACCGGAACGATGACCAGACCGACGGCGTGTGGGTGCCGCCCGCCGGCTCGTGGGCGTCATCAGCAGCACGCCGCCGCAACATGCAGGCGATCCGGAACCGGGACACCAAGCCAGAGCGTCTGGTCCGGAGTCTTCTGCACGCACAGGGGCTGCGCTACCGAGTGGCCGCCAAGCCGCTGGACGGTCTCCGGCGGACGGCAGACATCGTCTTCCGTCCCGCAAAGGTGGCTGTGTTCATCGACGGCTGCTACTGGCACGGCTGCCCAGAACACTACGTCCCGCCCAGAACCAACTCCGGTTACTGGTCGGACAAGGTCGCGCGCAACATGGCCCGGGACAAGGACACTGACGAGCAGCTCCGGGCAGCCGGCTGGACCGTGCTCCGGTTCTGGGAGCACGATCCGGCCGAAGAGTGCGCGCTGAAGATTGCCGCTACCGTGAGCCGGCTCCGCAAAGCCAAGCCGTAGGTTCGCCGTCAGGCTTGCCGTTCGCGGGCCTCGGCCTCGAACGCGGCGTAGATCTGGTTTCCGACAGCCTGGGCAACGGGAGGCGGAAAAGCGTTGCCGACCTGCCGGTAAGCAGCTGTCTTCCGGCCCGAGAATTTCCATTCCGGCGGAAATCCCTGAATCAAAGCGGCCTGTGTAACGGTGAGTTTGGGACCATAATCAGAGAAGAGGTCGCGCTCAGCGTCCTTCACCTCATGCGGCTCGTTGGCCACTCCCAGACCGCACACGCCCAGGGAAGCCCAGGCTCGCTTGGCACGGGTGGGTCCCAGGTCGGCCCCGCCGTGCTTCTTCGAGCCGCCCACGATGGTGGGTGCCACACCTTCCAGTGCCTTTTCGTACCAGTTCTTGAAGGCCGCCTCTGCCCTGGGGTCATGAGCCACGGCGTCGTAGCGTTCCCTCATCGAGTCGTGCAGTGCCTCGCCCACAGTGACCACCCTGGTCTCTGCGGGTTTGTGGTGCTCGAAGAAGCGCGCGTATGCGGGCTTCATCGCGACCAGGATCGCCCTCGGGCGGAGCTGCGGGACGCCGTAGTCCTTGGCTTCGAGGATGTCCCAGTAGCACTTCTCGTAGCCCATCGACTCCAGGCGCTCGATGATGTCCTGACGGTACTCGGCGAACTTGGGATCAAGCAGGCCACGAACGTTCTCGATCATGACCGCCTTGGGCTCAAGGTCATGCACGAGGTCCAGCATCACCGGGAAGAGGTCCCGCTCGTCATCACGTCCCAGCTGCTTCCCCGCGGCTGAGAAGGGCGGGCACGGAACGCCACCCGCCAGGAGATCAAGGTCACCTGGTTCCAGGCCGAGACCGATCGGCTTGAATTCCCGGAGGTCGGCTTCGATGACCTTGCAGGCCTGCCACTCAGCGTTACCCTCCGTGTTGTCCCGCAGAGTCTGGCAGGCGTCCCTGTCGATCTCGATGAGCGCGACATGCCTGAAGCCCGCGTTGTGCAGACCTACCGCCTGCCCACCGGCCCCGGCACAGATTTCCACCGAGGTGTACTTGAGTTCGTTCGTGCGGGTCATGCCCCTCCTTACAGCCGTACAGCGGCAGACACGTTTTGCAATCCACCATCACTGAGGGTGACAGACGCCACTGACAACGAGCCCCACCAGTGTGCAGTACGTCCCGCAGTCCTCGGAACGTACCCTCCGCCACTCCCGAACGCTCGTACGATATGGCCCATGCGGATCCCTGGGTGGACTGAGGACGAACTTGTACTGGCCGGGGCGCTGGTCGTGCGGAACGGCTGGCGGGAACTGCGTACCGGGCACCCGGACGTACAGGAGCTGTCGGAACTGCTCCGGTCCCTTCCCATCCACAGCCCGGAAGCACACGCCCTGCCCGGCTTCCGGTCTCCTGACAGCGTGAGCCGCAAGACCACGGACTTCATGACGAATCACCCGCTCTACCGCGGCAAGGCCACTCGCTGCGGCAGGCCTACGCTGCTCATGATCGAGGCGTTCACTGACCGCGAGGCCGAGATGCTGCAGGTGGCCCAGGCCATTGAGCAGGGCATCGGGTCGGGGGAACTCCACCTCATCCCTCCGCAGCCTGGCGAAGTGGACGAGCAGGGCGTCACCGCCATCGAGGGCCGCCTCCTGGTTCGCCTGGCACTCAGCCGGGAACGGGATCCCCGGCTTCGCGCCCGGAAGATCGCGGAAGTCAGGAGAGCGGGGCGTCCGCTGGCCTGCGAGGTCTGTGACTTCGACTTCGCCCGCGTGTACGGCGCCCTGGGAGAGGGATACATCGAGGTGCATCACGCCACGCCCCTTCATGTGTCCGGTGTCAGGGAGACCCGGCTCAATGACCTCGCGTGCCTGTGTGCCAACTGTCACCGCATGTGCCACAGAAGCCGCCCTGGAGCGACGTGGCGCACTCCCGCTGCTCTCCGGGAGCAGATGCGGAAGGCGATGCCACCAGCCGCACACTAGGCGGCATCCGCTTCAGCCTCGTAATGCATCTGCGCCTGGTCGAGGACGTCGTCCGGGTCATGGCCCCGGGCGGCGGTCCAGTGCAGCAGGTCGGCGATCAGCTCAATAGCTGACTCGTGCAGGCCGCGCTCCTGCCCGCTCCCTGCGAGGTCCGCGCCAGCACCAATGCCCCGGTAGCCTTCCAGCACCCCCACCGCTCGCTCGATGCGTCGGCACACTCGCCCTGCACTGAGCGGAATCTCGCACCAGACAGCCTTACCTCCGGTCGTCAGCGCAGTACCCCAGTCCGCCGCCAGCGTGGCCAGCAGGTGCAGGCCCCGGCCGCACTCCTCATCGCAGGCCGACGTTCTGGCCGTTGGCGCGACGCGGCTCTTGTCGTGCACTTCGAGCCGGAGCCGCTCGCCTCTCCACTCGAGGATCAGCGTCGCCGCGGTGTTTTCGCCGACGTGCTTGATGACGTTCGTCGCCAGTTCGGTGACGAGCAGGCCTGCCTCGTCGGCTGCCGCAGGCACGCCCCACCGCCCCAGTTGCCTGGCCGTAGCCGCCCGGAGCAGCCGGACCTCCGCCGGCGCCGCCTCGAAGGGCAGAACACAGCGGAGCCGGGTTGTGACCTCGCAGTCAGACATGACTGCTCCTCCCTCCCTGCCACACAGGACCGCACGGCCCGTGTCCGTACGACTGCTCTGCGTGGCTTCCGGTTAGACGAGCATGGCACAGAGAATTCTCGCTGTGTAACTTCTCACCGGAATCGATCGAGTGAATGTGATGGTGGGCCCAGGAGCCCCTGCCTAGCCTGAGGTGGATCTCCGGGGCTTCACCCCACACACACGGCGAAGGAGCCGAATGTCAGAGCGGACCACGACACGCCGCCGTCAACTGGGAGCGACGCTGCGCAAGTTGCGGGCCCGCGCGGGGATGACGCTGGAGGAAGCCGGTCAGCTCGTCGGTGTTTCGAAAGCTACGGTCAGCCGTTACGAGACCCAGGCCGGGCCGGTCAGGTGGGTCGTCGTGGACGCTCTGTGCCGTGAGTACCGCGCAACGGATGCGGAGCTGCGAGCCGTAGTCGGACTCGCCAAGGACGCGAAGCAGCAGGGCTGGTGGAGCTCCTTCGCCGACTCGATCCCCGAGAGCATGAACCTGCTGCTCACTCTCGAAGACGATGCGGTCGGCGAAAGCCACTTCTCGTGCGTCTACGTCCCTGGCCTGCTGCAGACGCGTGCCTACAGCACAGCACTGCAGAGGGCCAACGAAGTGCCTCTTGAGCGGGCGGAGATCGAGAGGCTCGTCGACATCCGGATGAAACGGCAGGAGATCCTCACCCGCCCGAAGCCGCTGCGGCTCTGGGCCATCCTCGACGAGTCAGTCATCCGTCGCGTCGTCGGATCTCCCCGGATCATGAAGGAACAGCTCGGGCGGCTGCTCGAAGCGAACGAGTCTCCTCACATCACCCTGCAAGTACTGCCGTTCACCAAGGGCGCCCATGCCGCGGCACTGGGCAGTTTCGTCATCATCGGCGGTCCCGAGCCGGCTCTTGACGTGGTGTACGTCGACTTCCACACCGGATCCCTCTTCCTGGAAAAGGATGAGGAACTGGAGCGCTACAGACTTGCGTTCGAGTATCTGCGCGCACAAGCGTTGGACATGGAGGCTTCCTCCGCCATGATCCAGCGCGCTCGCGAGGAGTTGTAGATGCCCGTCGGTCGCCAGTCCGCCACCGCACCCCTGTGGTTCAAGTCGTCGTACAGCGGTGGCAACGCAACCGAGTGCTTGGAGGCCGCGTTCACCGTGTCCGGTGTCCTCATACGGGACTCCAAGCGGCCCGGCCGTGCGCACCTCGCTGTGTCAGCGGAGGTGTGGGCCAGGTTCCTGACGGATGTCCGGCACCTGACTGAGGAATCCTTGTAGACGCTCCGACGGTTTGCCGCAGGCTCACCGGCCTGGCGTGTACGACCGCCACGGCACGCACTGCCGACCGTGCCCAAACCGCCGGCCCTGATGGGGGCCCGACACAGGGCCGACCGGAGACGGCTGGAGTCAGGCGGGAGAGGATTCAGAGGTGAACCGAAAGAGGAGCAGGGGCGGAATATGAGCGCGGCGGTCGTGGCGGTCAGCTGTAACGGGGCGTACTCCTTCAGCAAGCCGAACCGGGAGAGCATCACCCTGCTCGCCGGGCTCGGGGTCGAGGGGGATGTGCATGCCGGGGTGACCGTGCGGCATCGGTTCCGGGTCGCTCAGGACCCGAGCCGGCCGAACCTGCGGCAGGTGCACCTCATCCACGCGGAGCTGTTCGACGAGATCGCTGAGCAGGGGTTCGCGGTCGCGCCCGGTGAGCTGGGGGAGAACATCACCACCCGGGGGATCAATCTGCTCGGGCTGCCCACCGGGGCCCTGCTGCGCATCGGTGACGAGGCCGTCGTCGAGGTGACCGGGCTGCGCAACCCGTGTGCCCAGATCGACCGCTTCCGGCGCGGCCTGCTGAAGCAGATGGTCGGGCGGGGTGCGGACGGGCGCGTCGTCTACCGGAGCGGGGTCATGGGCGTCGTACGGGAAGGCGGTGTCGTGCGGCCCGGGGATGTGATCGCGGTGGTGCTTCCGGAGGGGCCTCCTCGGCCTCTCCAGCGCGTCTGAGACACCGGTGCTCCCGTCGGCCGGCACCGCCCGGGGGGAGAAGCGGGCGGTGGCCGGCCGTGCGGCTGCTCGGGGCTCAGGCCGTGGGGGCCAGGTCGGCTCGGCCGAACAGCAGGGCGTAGCCCGGGGGGAGCTGCGCCAGGAGCCGGGTCACCAGGTCGTCGCCGGCCAGCCGGGCCAGGACGCCGAGGACCGAGCTGACGTCCCAGCGGGCCGTCGCGGCAGTCGCTCCTTCGACGCGGGCCGCCACCGACTCGACGAACTCGGGTGCGGTGCGGGGGCGGGTGACCGGGATCTCGGCGGTGAGCACCCGTGCCGCCTCCTCGGGCAGCGCCCGGGCCAGGTCCACCCGCTCCTCGCCGACCACGTGCGTGCCGAACGCCGCCAGCACGATGCGGGTGACGCGTTCCGCCTCCCGGTGGGTGGGATAGCGGCCCTCCTCGCGGACCTCCTCGACCAGTTCGGCCCAGGCGTCGCCGGCCGGCGGCCCCCCGGACGCGCGGGCCGGTGCCTTCGGGCTCGGCAGTGTCACTCGCGGTGCCGGCGGCACCTTCAGCACGCGCAGCGCTTCCGGCGCTCTCGGGACGGTCACGGTCGGCACCGTCGTCGTGGTCATACGTGCGGGCTCCCTTTCCGGTTCCGGTCCGCCCGCCGCCTGGGCCGCGGCGGGCCTGGATGACCTCGTCCCGCGGGCCGGCTTGGGGGGTGTCGGCCCGCGGGGCGCTTCTCCCTGGTGCGGCGCGGTCGGCCGCTGATCCGCTCAGCCGCTGATCTGCCTGCGCGGGCTGTCGCCGCCCGTGATCTGGATGCGGCGCGGCTTGGCCTGCTCGGCCACCGGGATGCGCAGCGTCAGCACACCGGCCTCGTAGGAGGCGTCGATGCGCTCGGTGTCGAGGGTCTCGCCGAGGAAGAGCTGGCGGGTGAAGGTGCCGCTGGCCCGCTCGGCGACGAGCAGCTCGGCGCCCTCGGGGGCGGGGGAACGGCGCTCGGCGCGGACGTTGAGGACGTTGCGCTCGACGTCCAGCTCGATCGTCTCGGGGTCGACGCCGGGGAGGTCGAAGTGGACCAGGAAGTCGTCCCCGGAGCGGTAGGCGTCCATGGCCATCGCGGTGGGGCGGGCGTCAGAGCCGAAGACCTGCTGCGCGAGTCGGTCGAATTCGCGGAACGGGTCGGTACGCATGAGCATCACGGGTCACTCCTCTCATCAGGAACTGGGTGCGATGCCCTACGTCTTCTTATATAGCTCAGGGGAGGAAACTTGACAAGCCTCGACTCAGGTTCGAGGGGGGAGAGGATGGAGCGCCGTTGCCGGGCCGGCGCGTCACCACCTGAAGCCCCGGCACAGCGGTCGGCCGCCTCCCCGGAGTGCGAACTCCGGCAAGGCGGCCGACCTGCGGATACTTGGTGTCTGTCTCTGGTGTCTGATGCCTCTACGCCGTAGCCGACGGCGTCGCCTTCGGCTTCGCCTTTCCGGCGGCAGCCGTCAGCGGGCGGGCGATGTCCTCCAGGGAGCGGCGTTCCGCCGGTACGGCGAGGGCCGCCGCGACCAGTCCGGCCGCGCACATCAGCCCCGCGCCGATCTGGAAGGCGAGGACCGTGTCGCCGACCTTGCCGGTGCTGGTGAGGTCCGCGAACAGCAGGGGGCCGCTGATGCCGCCGGCGGCGGTGCCGAGGGCGTAGAAGAAGGCGATGGACATCGCCCGGGTCTCCATCGGGAAGATCTCGGAGACGGTCAGATAGGCGCTGGAGGCGCCCGCGGAGGCGAAGAACAGCACCACGCACCAGCATGCCGTCAGGGTGGTCGCGCTGAGCGAGCCCCGGCCGAACAGCCAGGCGGTGCCGAACAGGAGCACGCCGGAGAGCAGGTAGGTGGAGGAGATCATGATCCGGCGGCCGACCGTGTCGAACAGCTTGCCCAGCAGCAGCGGGCCGAGGAAGTTGCCGATGGCGATGACCGCGAAGTAGTACCCGGTGTGGTCGGCCGGCACGTCGAAGAACTTGGTCAGGATGGCGCCGAAGCCGAAGGTGATGGCGTTGTACAGGAACGCCTGGCCGATGAAGAGGGAGAAGCCGAGCGCGGCCCGCTTGCGGTACTGGCCGAAGACGGTGCGGGAGATCTCCAGGAAGCTGACGCTCTTGCGCTGGTGGATCTCCAGCTCGCCCTCCGCCTCGGCGAGCGGCTTGCCCTTCTCCTCCTCCACCTGCTGTTCGATGGAGGCGACGATCTCCTCGGCCTCGCGCTCCCGGCCGTGGATCAGCAGCCAGCGCGGGCTCTCCGGCACGTGCCGGCGCACGAGGAGGATCACCAGGGCCAGGACCGTGCCCAGCGCGAAGGTCAGGCGCCAGCCGATGTTCGCGGGCAGCAGGCCGGTGTTCAGCGCGACGATGGAGAGCAGGGAGCCGCCGACGGCGCCCAGCCAGAAGCTGCCGTTGATGATCAGGTCGACGCGGCCGCGGTAGCGGGCCGGGATCAGCTCGTCGATCGCGGAGTTGATGGCCGCGTACTCACCGCCGATGCCGAAGCCGGTCAGGAACCGGAAGGTGAAGAACCACCAGGCCTCGGTGGACAGCGCGGTCAGGGCGGTCGCCGCGAGGTACACCGCCAGGGTGATCATGAACAGCTTCTTCCGGCCGAAGCGGTCGGTCAGCCGGCCCCAGAACAGGGCGCCCACGCAGGCGCCCGCCACGTACAGGGCGGCGGCGACGCCGGTGACCTGGCTGGAGGAGATCGACAGGCCGCTGCCGGGCTCGGAGAGCCGGCTGGCGATGTTGCCGACGACCGTGACCTCCAGGCCGTCGAGGATCCACACGGTCCCCAGGCCGATGACGATCGTCCAGTGCCAGCGCGACCAGGGCAGTCGGTCGAGCCGCGCGGGGATGTGGGTGGTGATGGTCCGGCCGGACTCGGCCGCCGCTGTACTCATGGGCTCCCTCCACGTCGAAGGCCGGGAACCGGGTGCCCCGAGGCGGATCCTTCACGCCCCGAGCCCCCGCGACAGCGCGTAGATCGCCAGCCCCGCCAGGGAGCCGACCACCGTGCCGTTGATCCGGATGAACTGCAGGTCGCGTCCGATGTGGGCCTCGATCTTGCGGGTGGTGTGCTCGGCGTCCCAGCCGGCCACCGTGTCGGTGATCAGGGAGGTGATCTCCTTGCGGTACGTCGTCACGACGTGCACGGCGGCGCCCTCCACCCAGCTGTCCACCTTGTCCTGCACCTTGGGGTCGCCGGCCATCCGGGAGCCGAGGGAGAGCAGGGAGGCGCGCACCCGCAGCCGCAGCTCGCTGCGCTCGTCCTCGGCAGCGGTGACGATCATGGAGCGTACGGCGGTCCAGGCGGAGGCGATCAGGTCCTGCACCTCGCCGCGGCCCAGCACCTCGCCCTTGAGCCGTTCCACCCGGGCCCGGGTGTCGGTGTCGGACTGGAGGTCGGAGGCGAAGTCGGTGAGGAAGCGGTCGAGGGCGCCGCGCGCGGGGTGGGAGGGCATGTCCCGCATCTCGGTGACGAAGCGCAGCAGTTCCTTGTAGACGCGTTCGCCGACCCGCCGGTCGACGAAGCGCGGGGTCCAGCCGGGGGCGCCGCCCTCCACGGCGACCATCACGTCGCCGCGGTGCAGCTCCAGCCAGTCGTGCGCCCGGCCCACCACCAGGTCCACCACGCGCCGGTGCCCGCCGTCGGCGACGACCCGCTCCAGCATCTTGCCGATGCCGGGAGCGATCTCCTGGGCGTCGGCCCGCCGGGTGATGGCCTCACCGACGACCGCCTGCACGTCGGAGTCGCGCAGCACGGCCAGGGCGCCCCTGAGGGCGGTCGCCAGTTCGGCCGTCACCCGGTCGGCGTGTTCCGGTTCGGCGAGCCACGCGCCCAGCCGGCTGCCGATGCCGACGGCGCGCAGCCGCTGGCGCACGACGTCCCGGGAGAGGAAGTTCTCGCCGACGAACTCGCCGAGCGAGATGCCGAGCTGGTCCTTCTTGGTGGGGATGATGGCGGTGTGCGGAATGGGCAGGCCCATGGGGTGGCGGAAGAGGGCCGTGACGGCGAACCAGTCGGCGAGCGCGCCGACCATGCCCGCCTCGGCGGCGGCCGCCACGTACTCGCTCCAGCGGCCCGCGCCCGCGTGCGACGCCCAGGTGGCGAGGACGTAGACCACCGCCACGAACAGCAGCAGGCCGGTCGCCGTGAGTTTCATCCGCCGCACGCCCCGCCGGCGCTCCTCGTCGGCGGGGGTGAAGGCGGTCATGGTGCGGTAGGAGGCCGCGGGACCGCCCGCCGCCGCGCCCGCCCCGGCCCCGGCCGCCCCAGCCCCGGCTGTCCCGGCCCCGGTCGCCCGCGCGGCCGGGGTCTCCGCGGGAGTCGGTCCCCCTCCCGTCCGTCCCGTTCCCGTCGGTTCTGTTCCCGTTGGTTCCATCAGCTCCACCCGTTCGGTGATCCCGCACACAATTGTCCCTTCCTGACCGACTCCCGGAACGGAACAGGAGTTCCCGGCGTCTGTATGTCCGGGGGTTTTGGTCAGGGTCCTGTCAGCCCCGCCCAGCCACATGACGCATCATGGGCTGACCGGATCGGAGCCTCGGGCTCCCGTCTCCCGAGGAGAACTGCACACGTATGACCAAGCGTCAGGGGTTCGCCCTGCTGGGCGCGCTCGTCGCGCTGGTGGTGGCCCTGTCCACCGCCATCCGCATCGGGGTGGCGGCCGACGACGGCACCTCACGCGACACCCTCGCCGACAACCGCCCCCCTCGCGACTCCGCCGCGGCCCCCGTCTCGACCGGTACCTGGGTCGGCTCCTGGTCCACCGCGCCGGTGGGCGGTGAGCCCGGCACCGAGACGGACGGCATGGCGGGCCGGTCCGTGCGCAACGTCGTGCACGCGAGCGCCGGTGGTACGAGTGCCCGCATCACGCTGTCCAATCTCTACGGCCAGTCGCCGCTGACCATCACGCACGCCTCGCTCGCCCTCGCGGCCGGCGACGGCACCGCGGCGGCCGCCGAGCGGACCATGCGGCGCCTCACCTTCGACGGCTCCACCGGCGTCGTCCTCCCGCCCGGCGGCCAGGTGCTGAGCGACGCCGTACGCATCCGGATCCCGCGCGACTCCGACGTGCTGGTCACCACCTACTCCCCCACCCCGTCCGGCCCGGTCACCTACCACCCGCACGCCCGGCAGGTGTCGTACGTCGCCGACGGGGACCGCACCGAGGACACCGGCGGCGCCGCGTACACCGAACCGACACCGTACTGGCGGTATCTGACGGGCCTCGACGTGCTGAGCAACGAGGCCGACGGCACGGTCGTCGTCCTCGGCGACTCCATCACCGACGGCATCACCTCCACCGAGGGCGCGAACCGGCGCTGGACCGACGTCCTCGCCGAGCGGCTGCACACGGCCGTCGCGGGCGGCGGGCGGCTGCCCCGCTACAGCGTGGTCAACGAGGGCATCAGCGGCAACCAGGTCCTCGCGGACGGCCTGGGGCGGCCCGCCGAGAACCAGAGCGGCCTCGGTCGCTTCGGACGGGACGTTCTCGGCCGGACCAACGTCCGGGTCGTCGTCGTCGACCTCGGGATCAACGACATCCTGCGCAACCCCGAACTCGCCGACCCGGTGAAGGTCACCGACGGGCTGCGCGCCCTGGTCCGCCGGGCGCACGCCCGCGGGCTGAAGGTCGTCGGCACCACGCTGATGCCCTTCGGCGGCCACCGGGGCGCCACGCCCGCCCGGGAGGCGGTCCGGCAGCGGATCAACGCCGAGATCAGGGCCGGACGGGTGTACGACGCCGTCGCCGACTTCGACCGGGCGCTGCGGGACCCCTACGACCCGAGCCGGCTGCGCGCCGACTACGACTCCGGGGACCACCTGCACCCCAGCGACCGCGGCTTCGCCCGGATGGCGGAGGTCTTCGACCTGCGGTCGCTGAAGGGCGCGGGACAGGCGGAGCTGTAGACCGGGGCGCGGGGGCGCCCCGGCGCCCGCTCAGCGGCCCCGCATACGGTCGCGGCGTGCTCAGCGCTCCCCGTGCCGGTGTTCCCGCTGCCGCTCCCGCCCGCCGCGGCCGTCCGTGCGGTCCGTGCGATCCCTGCGGGAGCCGCGCAGCTCCCGGCGGGACTCCCGCTGCTCCAGGCGTTCCTGACGCCGCTGCTCCTTCAGGCGGGCCCGTTCCGCCCGGGTCACCTTGCGCTCGATGCCGACGCCGCCCCAGAAGGCGAAGCCGCTGACGATCACCCGCGGCGCGCCCGGTTCGCCGGGCGCGGCGTCCGCGAGGTCGTCGAAGCCGCCCATGACGCCGACTCCGCGTACCACGACCTCGACCCCGGGCGGCACGGTGACCTGCAACCCGCCCATGATGGCGACGCAGTTGATCTCGACCTCGCGGTCCGCGAAGTTCGCCTCGCGCAGGTCGATCTCGCCGCCGCCCCAGAAGGCGAAGCAGGAGAACCGCTTCGGCACCGTCCAGCGGCCCTTGCGCTCGAAGCCGGACATGATGGCGATCGCGCTCGACGAGGACCCGGAGCCGCCCACGATCCGGGCGGCCCAGCCGTCCTGGGGCGCGGGCTCCTTGGTCATCGACACGACCGGCGGCGGCACCGCTCCCGGCCCGGGCAGGTCGCGGGTGATCGGCGCCAGCTCCGCGTAGGTGCGGGCCCGGTAGGTCTCCTCCAGCCGTTCCTCGAACTCCCCCATGTCCAGGCGCCCTTCGGCGACGGCGTCCCTCAGGACCTCGGCAACCCGTTCGCGATCGGCGTCGGAGGCGCGCAGCTCCGCGGCATCGTCGGTCATGGGCAGCAGCCTACGAGCAACTCCGGCCCCGCGGCTATGAGATCGGCCGGCCGGCGACCCCGCCGCCCGCGTAGAGGGTGGCGATGACGGCCTCGATGTCCGGCTCGCGCACCGACAGGTCCACCAGCGGGTACTCCGCGGCGATCCGCGCGACCAGCGGGGCCGCCGAGGCGGAGGCCGGGAAGGCCAGCCACTGCCGCGGGCCCTCCACCTTCACCACGCGCGCCGACGGCACCTGGACGGGCGGCAGTTCCCGCTCCAGGTCCACCACCAGGGTGCGTTCACCCTCGGCGGCCTCGTGCAGCCCGGCGAGCGGGCCGTCGTACACCAGCCGGCCGTGGTCGATCACCATCACCCGGGAGCACAGCTGCTCGATGTCCTGGAGGTCGTGGGTGGTGAGCAGGACCGTGGTGCCGCGCTCGGCGTTCAACTGCCGCAGGAATCCCCGCACCTTGGCCTTGGAGACGACGTCCAGGCCGATGGTCGGCTCGTCGAGGTAGAGCACCTCGGGGTCGTGCAGCAGGGCGGCCGCGATGTCGCCGCGCATCCGCTGGCCGAGGGAGAGCTGGCGGACGGGTACGTCCAGCAGGTCGCCGAGTTCGAGCAGGTCCACGCAGCGCTCGAGGTTCTCGCGGTACCGGGCGTCCGGGATGCGGTACATGCGGTGGACCAGCCGGTAGGAGTCGAGCAGCGGCAGGTCCCACCACAGGGTGGTGCGCTGGCCGAACACCACCCCGATGCGGTGGGCGAGGCGGGCCCGTTCGCGGGCGGGGTCGATGCCGGCCACGCGCAGGCGGCCGCCGCTGGGGGTCAGGATGCCGGTGAGCATCTTGACCGTGGTCGACTTGCCGGCGCCGTTGGGGCCGATGTAGCCGACCATCTCGCCGCGCGGCACGGTGAAGGAGAGCGAGTCGACCGCCCGCACCTGCCGCCGCTCCCGTCTGAGGAACCCGGTCCTGCGGCGTACGTCGAAGACCTTCTCCACCCGGTCGAGTTCGATGAACCTGTCGTCGTGGCCGCCGTCCGGCATGTGCTAGCTCCCTGTGCTCCGGTATGAACGCAGTCCCGTCCGCCAGGCGGGCCCGGCCAGCGCGCAGCACCCGGCCGCCACCGCCGGGGACACGAACGCCGCCCACGCCGGCAGCCCGAGCGGATACGGCCGGCCGAGGACGTAGGTCGCCGGCAGCCAGTTGACGAAGGCCAGCGGCAGCACGAAGGTGACCCCGCGCACCAGGTCCTGGCCGAAGACGGTCGGGGGGTACTGCAGCAGCGTGGTGCCGCCGTAGGTGAAGGCGTTGTGCACCTCGGAGGCGTCCTGGGCCACGAACTGGAAGGCCGCGCCCGCCACGAACACCGCGCAGAAGATGCCGCAGCCGCTGATCAGCATGACCGGCATCAGCAGCAGTTTGAGCGGGGTCCAGTCGAGGTCGAGGCGGGTCAGTGCCCAGCCCAGCACCAGCGCGCCCTGGGTGACCCGGCCCAGCCGCCGCAGCGCGAACCGGTCGGCGGCCATCTGGGCCAGCACCGGTGCCGGGCGGACCAGCAGGGTGTCCAGCGTGCCGTCGCGCACCCGGCGGCCCAGCCGGTCCATGGAGCCGAGGATCAGGTCGGCGAGGCCGAAGGAGGTGCTGGACAGGCCGTAGAGGAAGGCGACCTCGGGCAGGGTGTAGCCGCCGAGCGCGTCCACCCGGGAGAACATCAGCATGATGGCGACGAAGTCGAGGAAGGTCGCCGCGAAGTTGCCGAAGGCGGTGACGGCGAAGGAGGTGCGGTAGGCCATCGTGGAGCGGATCCACATGCCGGCGATCAGCCGGTAGGCCCGCATCCCGTCGCGCACCCTGCCCCACACCCCGCTGCCCGGCAGCCCGTCGCGCATCCCGCTGCCCAGCGCCCCGTCGCCCACCCCGCCCCGCGCCCCGCCGCCCGGCGGTCCGGTGCGGGCTCCGCCCGTCTCAGCCACCCTGGACCACCACCCGGCGCGTCGCCGCCGACTGCACGAGCCGGCCGGTGCCCAGCAGCACCGCCGCCCAGGCGGCCTGGAAGAGGTAGGTGGCGAACGGGTCGGCGTCCCCGAGCAGGACGTCCGCCGGCGCCTGGAGCAGCGCGGACCACGGCAGCAGCCGCACGACGTCGCCCAGGGCGCCCGGGAAGACGTTCAGCGGCAGCAGCATGCCCGAGCAGAAGAACCCGGCCAGCCAGCCGATCTGGGCGACCCCCGCGCCGTCCAGCAGCCAGAACGCGCTCAGCGCGATCAGGAACCGCAGGCCGTAGCCGACCAGCATCGCCAGCAGCACGGCGACGAGGAAGGCGAGCCAGGTGCCCGCGTCCGGGGGCAGCGCCGCCTGGAAGAACAGGACGCCGAAGAGGAAGGGGACCACGCCCCGGCCGAGCAGCTGGAAGCAGGCGCGTCCCAGGTCGGCCGCGAGCCACCACAGCTGGAGGTCGGCGGGCCGGTACAGGTCGACGGCGATGTCCCCCGTGCGGATGCGTTCCATCATCTCGTCCTCGACACCGCCGCCGCCGATGGCGAGCGTGGACAGCAGCGCCTGCCCGAGCCACACGTAGGTCACGGCCTGTGCCTGGTCGTAACCGCCGAGGTGCGGCCGTTCGTCCCACAGGGCGAGGTAGGTGTACACCAGGATCAGCCCGAAGACGGTGTTGGTGAACACCCCTGCCGCCGTGGCCGCCCGATAGGTCGCGTACCGTCTGAATCCCCCCGCCGCGACGGCCAGGTACAACCGTCCCGCGCCCACGCCAACCGACCTCCCGGACCGCCCGACACCGAAGCGCAGGAGCCTAGTGCGGCGCTGAGGCCGGCGGCCACGCATTTTCCGGCCGGAAGCGCGCCGGGATTCCGGGAACGGAACGCAGGGTGCGAGAGTCTTCAACAGGGGGCGCAGAAGGCGTACGAGGGCGTACGGGAACGTACGACGCGAAACAGGAGTCCGTGCACGAGATGAGTGACGAGCCGAAGCCGCAGCAGCCGACCGGGGTCGGGTCCGGGGCACCGGGGGGCGGGGCGACGAAGGCCGGACGGCCCCGGCGCACCGGCTGGCGCCGGGTCGTTCCCACCTGGCGGATGGTGCTCGGCACCTTCGTGATCGGGGTGTTGCTGATCATCGGGGCGTTCTTCATCGGCTACTCGCTGGTGAAGATCCCGTCGGCCAACGCGCTCGCCGTGAAGCAGAGCAACGTCTACCTCTACGCGGACGGCTCCCAGCTGGCCCGGGACGGCACGGTCAACCGGGAGAGCGTCTCCCTGGCGCAGATCTCCACGGACGCCCAGCACGCCGTCCTGGCCGCCGAGGACCGCGACTTCTACACGGAGTCCGCCGTCGACCCCAAGGCGATGATCCGGGCCGCCTGGAACACCTCGACCGGCAAGGGCACCCAGTCCGGTTCGACGATCACCCAGCAGTACGTGAAGAACTACTACCTGGCGCAGGAGCAGACGGTCACGCGCAAGGCCAAGGAGTTCTTCATCGCGATCAAGCTGGACCGCGAGAAGTCCAAGCACGAGATCTTCGAGGGCTACCTCAACACCAGCTACTTCGGCCGCAACGCCTACGGCATCCAGGCCGCCGCCCAGGCCTACTACGGCCGGGACGCCACCGACCTGGACCCGGCCCGCGCCGCGTACCTGGCCGCGCTGGTCAACGCGCCCAGCGAGTACGACGTCGTCGCCCACCCGGAGAACAAGGCGGCGGCGCTGGCCCGCTGGAACTACGTGCTGGACGGCATGGTCAAGAAGGGCTGGCTCAGCCAGAGCCGGCGGGCCGGTCTCGAGTTCCCCATGCCGAAGCAGCAGACGGTCTCCACCGGCCTGTCCGGGCAGCGCGGTTACCTCGTCGAGGCGGTGAAGCACTACCTCACCAGCAACGGCATCGTGGACGCGGACGAGCTGGCCGCGGGCGGCTACCGCATCACCACCACGCTCCAGAAGAAGCGGCAGGACGCGCTGGTCGACGCGGTGAACGACCGGTTGATGTCCAAGCTGGACCCGAAGGCGCGCAAGGCCGACTCCTACGTCCGCGCGGGCGGCGCCTCCGTCGACCCGAAGACCGGCGGGGTCGTCGCGCTGTACGGCGGCATCGACTACGTCAAGCAGTACACCAACGGCGCGACCCGCGGGGACTTCCAGGTCGGCTCGACGTTCAAGCCGTTCGTGTTCACCTCGGCGGTGCAGAACGGCTCGACCACCCAGGACGGCCGGACCATCACCCCGAACACCTACTACGACGGCACCAACAAGCGCCCGGTGGAGGGCTGGAGCGGCGGCGGGTACGCCCCGGAGAACGAGGACTTCCGCTCGTACGGCGAGATCACCGTGCGCAAGGCCACCGACCTGTCGGTGAACGCGGTGTACGCGCAGATGGCCGTCGACGTCGGTCCGGAAGAGGTCAAGAAGACGGCTGTCGACCTGGGCATCCCGGCCGCCACCCCGGACCTCAAGCCCTACCCGTCCATCGCGCTCGGCACGGCCACCGCGAGCGTGCTGGACATGGCGGAGGCGTACGCGACGCTCGCCAACCACGGCAAGCACGGCACGTACACGCTGGTGGACAAGGTCCTCAAGGACGGCGAGGCGCTGAAGCTGCCGCACCCGGCCACGAAGCAGGCCGTCAGCCGGGAGGCCGCCGACACGACCACGTCCGTGCTGCAGAGCGTCGTCGACAACGGCACCGCCACCGGCGCACAGGCCGCGGGCCGCCCGGCGGCCGGCAAGACCGGCACCGCCGAGGAGGACACCGCCGCCTGGTTCGCGGGCTACACCCCGCAGCTGGCCACGGTGGTGTCCGTGATGGGCCAGGACCCGGTGACGGCCAAGCACAAGCCGCTGTACGGCGTGATGGGCCTGGCGCGGATCAACGGCGGCGGCGCCCCCACCGAGATCTGGGCGCAGTACACGAAGGAGGCGCTGAAGGGGAAGCCGGTGCGCACCTTCGACCTCCAGCTCCAGCAGGGCGCCGACGTCGTGGCTCCCGGCACGCAGGCTCCGACCCCGCCGGGCACCGACGGCGGGCAGGACGACGGCGGCACCACCGGCGTCACCACGGACGGCGGCGGCACGACCGGCGGCGGTGCCACGGACGGCGGTGGCACGACCGACGGCGGCGCGACCACGGACGACGGCGGGACGACGGACGGCACCACCGGCGACGGCGGCGCGACGGCGGACGGCGGGACGGCCACCGGCGGGGGCGCCACCACGGACGGCGCCACCACCGGCGGCACCGCCACCGCGGGCACGGACGACGGCGGCGCCACCACCGGCGGTGCCACGGGCGGTGCGCCGGGCGGCGGGACGGCGGCGGGCACCGCCGCGGGACCGCAGGGCACCGGCCGCCGCCAGTGACGGGTCCTCCCCGGACATGACGAAGACGGCGGTGCGGGGGCGGTGACCACGGTCACCGCCCCCGCACCGCCGTCGCAGGCGCGATCCGCCGCCGCTACAGGTACAGGCCCGTGGAGTCCTGCGACCCCTCGAACCGGTCCGCGGCCACGGCGTGCAGGTCCCGCTCGCGCATGAGCACGTAGGCCACGCCCCGCACCTCGACCTCGGCACGGTCCTCGGGGTCGAACAGGACGCGGTCGCCGGGCTCGACGGTCCGTACGTTCTGCCCCACCGCGACGACCTCGGCCCAGGCCAGCCGCCGCCCGACCGCCGCCGTGGCGGGGATCAGGATGCCGCCGCCCGACCGGCGCTCGCCCTCGCCGGTCTCCTGCCGGACGAGGACCCGGTCGTGCAGCATCCGGATGGGCAGCTTGTCGTGCCGGGGGGTGCTGTGCTCGTTTCTGTTGGCGCTCACCCTGTGAACCTACCTGTCTCCGCCCCGCCCGGACGCCGCCGGGTCGCCGTCCGTCGTTCTACCGCTTGCGTCGCCGGCTGTTCAGGACGAGCAGCCCCGCCACCCCGACGACGGCCAGGGCGACGGGCACCACCCGCTCCAGCCGGGGCGCGCCCTTCTCGTCGACGAACCGGGCCCGCACCTGCGTGACGGCCCGGTTGACCTGGACGTAGGCCCGCCCGAGGGTGTGGTCGACCTGGGCCACGGCCTTGGCCTTGGCATCCCCGACGATCGTCTTCGGGTGCACCCGCACCCCGATCTCGTCGAGTGTCTCGGCCAGCACGTCCCTGCGGCGCTTGATGTCCGCCTCGATCTGCGCCGGGGTTCTGGTGTCCGACGTGTCCGCCACCGTACGGCCTCCGAAGTCTGCTGATGCTGTTGCGGTCAGTCTGTCAGCTTCCCGCTCCGGCGCGCTGTCACCACCCCCCGTTACGCTGGAGCGATGAGCGAGCGACTCCAGCCCGGTGACGTGGCCCCCGACTTCACCCTTCCCGACGCCGACGGCAACGAGGTGTCCCTGTCCGGCCGCAGGGGCCGCAAGGTCATCGTCTACTTCTACCCGGCGGCCCTGACCCCGGGCTGCACCAAGCAGGCCTGCGACTTCACCGACAACCTCGACGTCCTGGCCGGCGCGGGCTACGACGTCATCGGCGTCTCCCCCGACAAGCCGGAGAAGCTGGCGAAGTTCCGCGACCAGGAGTCGCTGAAGGTCACGCTGCTCGCGGACCCCGACAAGAAGGTCCTGGAGGCCTACGGCGCGTTCGGCGAGAAGAAGAACTACGGCAGGACCTACCTCGGCGTCATCCGCTCCACGGTCGTCGTGGACGAGGAGGGCAAGGTCGAGCGCGCCCTGTACAACGTCCGCGCGGCGGGCCACGTCGCCAAGATCATCAAGGACCTGGGGATCTGAGGAACGGGGTCCCCAGTACTGCCCGCCACCCCCGCCCGACGCCGCGCGCCCGACCGGTACGATGGCAGGCGTCGGCGGCGGTGGCGCAACGGCTGACGCAGCAGACTTAGGATCTGTGGCCCTTGACCGGGCTTGAGGGTTCGAATCCCTTCCGCCGCACAGGAACGGCCTGCGAATCGAAGGTTCGATACGCAGGCCGTTGTCGTGTGCGGCTCAGCCCAGCAGTTCGCGCACCACCGGCACCAGCGCGCGGAAGGCCTTCCCGCGGTGGCTGATCGCGTTCTTCTCCCCCGGGGTCAGCTCCGCGCAGGTCCGCGACTCGCCCTCCGGCTGGAGGATGGGGTCGTAGCCGAAGCCGTGGGTGCCGGCGGGGGCGTGCCGCAGGGTGCCCGGGAGCCGTCCCTCGACGACCCGCTCGGTGCCGTCGGGCAGGGCGAGGGCGGCGGCGCAGGCGAAGAACGCGCCGCGGTGCCCGTCGCCGATGTCGGAGAGCTGGGCGAGCAGCAGGTCGAGGTTGGCCCGGTCGTCGCCGTGCCGGCCGGCCCAGCGGGCGGAGAAGATGCCGGGCGCGCCGCCCAGCACGTCGACGCAGAGGCCGGAGTCGTCGGCCACGGCGGGCAGCCCGGTCGCGCGGGCCAGTGCGTGGGCCTTCAGCAGGGCGTTCTCGGCGAAGGTCACGCCCGTCTCCTTGACGTCGGGGACGTCGGGGAAGGCGTCGGCTCCCACCAGTTCGTGGGGCAGGCCCGCTTCGGCGAGGATCGCCCGGAGTTCGGTGATCTTTCCGGCGTTGCGGGTGGCGAGGATCAGGCGCGTCATGCCCACCAGTATCCAGCGCGGCTCAGGGGGTGCAGACCTTGGTGAGTTCGCCCGCCGCGTCGGTGACCGGGGTGACGTCCGGGGTGTCGTCGCCGTCGCGGACGGCCGTGCGGACGTCGGCGACGGCCTTGCGCAGGTCGTCGACCGCCTTGTTGACGTCGGCGTCGTCGGTCTGGTCGCCGATCTTGCGCAGGTTCTTGTCGATGGTGTCCAGCGAGGTGTCGGTCTGCGTGGGGTCGTCGGCGGCGTTCTCCACCGCCTGCTGGAGGCCGGTGACGCTGTCGGCGATGGCGTCGGCGGTCTGCACGCAGTCCAGGGCGGTGTCGACGGCGTCGCAGCCGGTGGTCAGCCCGGCGGTGAGCGCGGCGGCCGCGACGGCGGCGGCGATGGCGGTCGTACGGCCGTGGCGTCGACGTCGGCTGGCGGCCATGGTTGGGTTCCCTCCCCGTTCTCCGACTGGCCGGGCGCACGGTGGTGGGCCGTACGCCCGTGTCGTCTAGGACGCGTGGGAGGGCGGCCGGGTTGCCTCGCACCCGGCCGCGGCTTGGCCGGCCCTTTACTTCCCGGTGGGCTCCCTCACCGTTCCAGGGTGGTCGCGAGCGCGGCGTTCTGGACGGTGGCGAGTTCGGTGCAGCCGGTGACGGCCAGGTCGAGCAGGGCGTCGAGTTCCGCGCGGGCGAAGGGCTCGGCCTCCGCGGTGCCCTGGACCTCGACGAAGCGGCCGTCGCCGGTGCAGACGACGTTCATGTCGGTGTCGGCGCGGACGTCCTCCTCGTAGCAGAGGTCCAGCAGCGGGACACCGCCGACGATGCCGACGGAGACGGCGGCGACCGTGCCGGTCAGCGGCCGGCGGCCGGCCTTGACCAACTTGCGGCCCTGCGCCCAGGCGACGGCGTCGGCGAGGGCGACGTAGGCGCCGGTGATGGCGGCGGTGCGGGTGCCGCCGTCGGCCTGGAGGACGTCGCAGTCGAGGACGATGGTGTTCTCGCCGAGCGCCTTGTAGTCGATGACCGCGCGCAGCGAGCGGCCGATGAGGCGGCTGATCTCGTGCGTGCGGCCGCCGATCTTGCCCCGGACGGACTCGCGGTCGCCGCGGGTGTTGGTGGCGCGGGGCAGCATGGAGTACTCCGCGGTGACCCAGCCCTCGCCGCTGCCCTTGCGCCAGCGGGGGACGCCTTCGGTGACCGAGGCGGTGCAGAAGACCTTGGTGTCGCCGAAGGAGATGAGGACGGAGCCCTCGGCGTGCTTGCTCCACCCGCGTTCGATGGTGACGGGGCGGAGCTGTTCGGGGGTGCGGCCGTCGATTCGAGACATGCGGTGAGCCTAGCGGCACCTGCGCGAAGGGCCCCTCCCGCGGTGGGAGGAGCCCCTTCACGGGTGAGCGGGTGCGCTCACATCAGGTCTTCGATCTCCGCGGCGATCGGGTCGGCGTCGGTGCCGATGACGACCTGGATGGCGGTGCCCATCCTGACGACGCCATGGGCGCCGGCGGCCTTCAGGGCGGCCTCGTCGACGAGCGAGGGATCGGCGACCTCGGTGCGCAGCCGCGTGATGCAGCCCTCGATCTCCTCGATGTTGTCGATGCCCCCGAGCCCGGCGACGATCTTCTCAGCCTTGCTGGCCATGTTCCCTCTCCCTGATCCGAACCGCTTTGTCGCAGTAACCCACAGTTGGCCCAACTTCGCGAGCGGTCGTGCCGTCCGTGCCGAATGATGGCGATCACGACAGCGGTACCGTCCGCCAGCTGGTCTACACCACCGTGGGGGCGGTCGCCAAACCGCGTCCCAGTCGACCGGACCGGGAGGACGCCCCATGAGCGCCGACAGCAGTGCCGTGCGGCCGGCCGGTCCCGCGCGGCAGCGGTGGCACACCCTGTTCCAGGGGTTGCAGAAGATGGGCCGCTCCCTCCAGCTGCCCATCGCGGTGCTCCCGGCGGCGGGCATCCTCAACCGGCTCGGCCAGCCGGACGTGTTCGGCTCCGAGGGGCTGGGCTGGACGGACGTCTCGCGGGTGATGAAGGGGGCGGGCGGCGCGCTGCTCGACGGCTCCCTGGGGCTCCCGCTGCTGTTCTGCGTCGGCGTCGCGATCGGCATGGCGAAGAAGTCCGACGGCTCGACGGCGCTGGCGGCGGTGGCGGGCTTCCTCGTCTACTTCTCCGTGCTGCACCAGTTCCCGCTGGACTGCCCGGGCGGCTCGAAGGCCGTCGGGGAGGTCGGCTGCCAGGTCCAGGACGGGTCGGTCACGGCGTTCACCTACCAGAACCCCGGGGTCTTCGGCGGCATCGTCATGGGCCTGCTCTCCGCCTTCTTCTGGGCCCGCTACCACCGCACCCGGCTGGTGGACTGGCTCGGCTTCTTCAACGGCCGGCGGCTGGTGCCCATCATCATGGCGTTCGTCGCCATCGTCTTCGCCGCGCTGTGCCTGTGGGTGTGGCCGCCGATCGGCAGCGCGCTGGAGAGCTTCAGCCACTGGCTGCGGGACGCGGGGTCGTGGGGCGCGGGCATCTTCGGGCTCACCAACCGGGCGCTGCTCGTCATCGGGCTGCACCAGTTCCTCAACGTGCCCATCTGGTTCCAGTTCGGCACCTACACGCCGCCCGGCGGCAGCCCGGTGCACGGCGACATCAACATGTTCCTCGCGGGCGACCCGGACGCGGGGCAGTTCACCTCGGGCTTCTTCCCGATCATGATGTTCGCGCTGCCCGCTGCGGCGCTGGCGATGACCCACTGCGCCAAGCCGCACCGCCGCAAGGAGATCGGGGGCCTGATGCTCTCGGTGGCGCTGACGTCGTTCGTCACGGGCATCACCGAGCCGCTGGAGTACTCCTTCCTGTTCGTCGCGCCCCTGCTCTACGCGGTGCACGCGCTGCTGACGGGTGTGTCGATGGCGGTGACCTGGGCGCTGGGGGTGCACGACGGCTTCAGCTTCTCGGCCGGCCTCATCGACTACGTCATCAACTGGAACCTGGCGACCAGGCCGTGGGCGATGATCCCGATCGGGCTGTGCTTCGCGGCCGTGTACTACGCCGTCTTCCGCTTCGCGATCACCAGGTTCGACCTGAAGACCCCGGGACGGGAGCCGGCGGAGGACGTCGAGGACGTCTCCAAGGTCTGACACCGCACGGCCGCCGGGCCCCCGGAGGGTGATTCCGGGGGCCCTTCGTCATGCCTGCCGAGACCCCCCGGCCAGCACGGGGCGTAGCGCTCCGGTTGCTGATTTCACGGGTTCCTTATACCGGTCCCATCGTGCTACAACAGGTCTACACCACTGAGTGGTGTAGACCAGAGACGCTGCCGTCCCCTTTCATGGTTCCCGGGCGGCGCCTTGCCCGATGGAGGAACGTGTGACCACGGTCAGCGCCGCGCCCGCGGCTGAGAAGAAGAAGGGCGCAGGGGCCATGGCGGTGCTCCAGCGCATCGGCCGCAGCCTCATGCTGCCGGTCGCCGTGCTGCCCGCCGCCGCCCTCCTGGTGCGCCTCGGCAACACCGACATGCTGGGTCGCCCTGAATACCCGGCGTTCCTCACCAAAATAGCCTCCTTCATGGCGGCCGGTGGAAACGCGATCCTGGACAACATGCCGCTGCTCTTCGCGGTCGGCATCGCGATCGGTTTCGCGAAGAAGTCGGACGGCTCCACGGCCCTCGCGGCGGTCGTCGGCTACTTGGTCTTCAAGAACGTCCTCGGCACGTTCACCGACAAGAGCCTGCCCAAGGTGGCGACCGTCGCCGACGGCAAGGTCGTCCTGGTGAACGCCCCGGTGGACGCCAAGGTCCTCGGCGGCGTGGTGATGGGCCTCGTCGTGGCGCTGCTCTACCAGCGCTTCTACCGCACCAAGCTGCCCGACTGGGCGGGCTTCTTCGGCGGCCGCCGCCTCGTCCCGATCCTGTCGGCGCTGGCGGGTCTCGTCATCGGCATCGTCTTCGGCTACATCTGGCCGGTCCTCGGCACGGGTCTGCACAACTTCGGTGAGTGGCTGGTCGGGTCGGGTGCGGTGGGCGCGGGCATCTTCGGTGTCGCCAACCGTGCGCTGATCCCGATCGGCATGCACCACCTGCTGAACTCCTTCCCCTGGTTCCAGGCGGGCGAGTACCACGGCAAGAGCGGTGACATCGGGCGCTTCCTGGCCGGCGACCCGACCGCCGGTCAGTTCATGACCGGCTTCTTCCCGATCATGATGTTCGCGCTGCCGGCCGCCTGTCTCGCAATCGTGCACTGCGCCCGCCCCGAGCGCCGCAAGGTCGTCGGCGGCATGATGTTCTCGCTGGCCCTGACGTCCTTCTTCACCGGTGTCACCGAGCCCATCGAGTTCACCTTCATGTTCATCGCACCGGTCCTGTACGGCATCCACGCGGTCCTCACCGGTGTCTCGATGGCACTGACCTGGTCGCTCGGTATGAAGGACGGCTTCGGCTTCTCGGCGGGCGCGATCGACTTCGGGCTCAACCTGGGCATCGCCACCAACCCGTGGGGTCTCGTCCTGGTCGGTCTGTGCTTCGCGGTCGTCTACTACGTCGTCTTCCGCTTCGCCATCATCAAGTTCAACCTGCCCACGCCGGGCCGCGAGTCCGACGAGGAACTCGCCGAACTGCAGAAGGCGGAGGCCAAGTAGCCTCACCGCTGCGGTCTCGCCGACGACGAGGGCCCGGTCCGTGCGGACCGGGCCCTCGTCGTCGCGGAAGCGGGAACGTCAGATCTCGTACACCGCGCGCGGCGCCGCCAGGTCCACCGGGCCGGTGAACACCGCGCGGGCGTCGCGGAGGTTGGCCTGCGGGTCGGTCCACGGCGGGATGTGGGTGAGGACCAGGCGCCGGGCGCCCGCGCGGGCCGCCGTCTCCCCCGCCTCGCGGCCGTTGAGGTGCAGGTCGGGGATGCTCTCCTTGCCGTGTGTGAACGCGGCCTCGCACAGGAACAGGTCGGTGTCGCGGGCCAGCGAGTCCAGCGCGTCGGTGACGCCGGTGTCGCCGGAGTACGTCAGGGAGGTCCCGCCGTGCTCGATGCGGATGCCGTACGCCTCCACCGGGTGGCGGACCCGCTCGGTGTGCACGGTGAACGGCCCGATGTCGAACGTCGACGGCTTCACCGTGTGGAAGTCGAAGACCTCGCTCATGGAGGAGGCGGTGGGCGTGTCGGCGTAGGCCGTCGTCAGCCGGTGCTCGGTGCCCTCGGGGCCGTAGACCGGCAGAGGCGCGCAGCGGCCGCCGTCGTGGCGGTAGTAACGCGCCACGAAGTACGCGCACATGTCGATGCAGTGATCGGCGTGCAGATGGCTCAGGAAGATCGCGTCGAGGTCGTAGAGACCGCAGTGGCGCTGCAGCTCGCCGAGGGCGCCGTTGCCCATGTCGAGGAGCAGCCGGAAGCCGTCGGCCTCGACGAGGTAGCTCGAGCAGGCCGATTCCGCGGACGGGAACGACCCCGAGCAGCCGACGACGGTGAGCTTCATGAACCAGAAACCTCCGTTGGCGGAATCCGTTGGGCGGGGGGCGGGGAGCGGAGACAGGGGTCGGGCAGGGGGGTCGTGCGGTCCGTCGAGCGTAAGGCGCGAGAGGACCGGTCGCTCCTCCGCCAGGGGCCGTTGTGGGCGAACTCACCTGTGGTGTCACCGGTTCGGCTGGACCCTGGGCGCGTAAGGGTGAGCAGAGGGCGCGCATGGAAAGGCGCGCGCCGGTAACGTCGTCCGTATGGACACGTCATGGTGGCTCGCGCTCGCGGCGGTGGTCCTGCTCGCGCTGGTCGCCACGCTCGTCGACGGCTGGGGGCGGGGCCACCGCCCACCGCGCCGCCCGCGGGGCAGGCTGCGACCGCCGGCGGGGCCCGGACGGCCGGGGACGCGGGCGGCGCGGCCGCACCCGGGGGACATCTGGTGGGCCAACGTGCCCTACGAGGACGGGCCCGGCGCCAAGGACCGGCCGTGCCTGGTGCTGGCCGTGCGCGGCAACCGGGCGACGGTCGCGAAGATCACCAGCAAGTACCACGACGAGCGCTCCGGGGTGATCCCGCTCCCGCCCGGCTCGGTCGGCGACGCCCAGGGCCGGCCGAGCTTCCTGCAGACCGACGAGCTGCGCCAGGTCCCGGTGTGGGAGTTCCGGCGGCGGGTGGGCGTGGTGGACCCGGTGCTGTGGGACCAGGTGCGCCACCTCACGCGCTGAGCCCCGCCCCGTCCGCGCGCCGGCCGCACCGGTCCGGGCCGGTCACCGCACCCGTACGGTGACCGTCCACTCCTGGACGCCTTTGCAGGACACCTGCCCCGGGGCGGTGGGTTCGGCGCACATCGGGCGGGAGGACGTCAGCCGCGCGGTGCCGGGCGCCACCGCCTCGTAGGCCGCGCTCGCGTCGCCGGGCCGCAGGACGAGGCCCGGGTTGCCGGCCCGCAGTGCGCCGCCGCGCAGCGCGACCGGCTGCCAGGGGCGCTGGCGGGTGCCGTCCAGGGTGAGCCGGAGCCGGCCGCCCTCGGCCAGGCAGACCGTACGTCCGTCGTCGGCGGCGGTCAGCTCGGCCGAGCCGACGCATCCCGCGGCGCCCGGTGAGCGGGAGGGGGAGGCCGCGGACGGGGAGACCGCGGACGGGGAGACCGCGGTGCCGCCCGCGCCCGGGTCGGTGTTCCCGGCCTTCCCGGAGTTCTCCGCGCCGCAGCCCGCGAGGAGCAGCGCCGCCGCGACGGCCGGAAGGGTGGTGCGGTGCAGTGCCGTACGGGGCATGGGTTCCGCCTCTCTGCCGTGGCCGGGCTGCCGGCCCCTGATGCAGATGTGACGTGTCAGCGGCGCGGACGGATCCCGCCCGTCCCGCCCGTCCCGCACGCGCCCGCCCGGCGTGCGGGACCGCCGGGGTCCGCCGCGGCGGTCAGGCCCAGAGCTGGCCCTGGAGGGTGGCGATGGCCTCTTCCGTGGTGGCGGCGGTGTAGACGCCGGTGGAGAGGTACTTCCAGCCGCCGTCGGCCACGACGAAGACGACGTCGGCGCTCTCGCCCGCTTTGAGTGCCTTGTTGGCGACGCCGATCGCCGCGTGCAGGGCGGCGCCGGTGGAGACGCCCGCGAAGATGCCCTCCTGCTGGAGGAGTTCACGGGTGCGGGTGACCGCGTCGGCCGAGCCGACCGAGAAGCGGGTGGTGAGGACGGACGCGTCGTACAGCTCCGGCACGAAGCCCTCGTCGAGGTTGCGCAGGCCGTAGACGAGGTCGTCGTAGCGGGGCTCGGCGGCGACGATCCGTACGTCCGGCCGGTGCTCGCGCAGGTAGCGGCCGACGCCCATCAGGGTGCCGGTGGTGCCCAGGCCCGCGACGAAGTGGGTGATCGAGGGCAGGTCGGCCAGGATCTCGGGGCCGGTGGTGGCGTAGTGGGCGCCGGCGTTGTCCGGGTTGCCGTACTGGTAGAGCATCACCCAGTCGGGGTGCTCGGCGGACAGTTCCTTGGCCACGCGCACGGCGGTGTTGGAGCCCCCCGCCGCGGGCGAGGAGATGATCTCGGCGCCCCACATGCCCAGCAGGTCCCGGCGCTCCTGCGAGGTGTTCTCGGGCATCACGCACACCATGCGGTAGCCCTTGAGCTTGGCGGCCATGGCCAGCGAGATGCCGGTGTTGCCGGAGGTCGGCTCCAGGATGGTGCAGCCCGGGGTCAACCGGCCGTCCTTCTCGGCCTGTTCGATCATGTGGAGCGCGGGGCGGTCCTTGACCGAGCCGGTCGGGTTGCGGTCCTCCAGCTTGGCCCAGATGCGGACCTCGGCGGACGGCGACAGCCGCGGCAGGCGCACCAGAGGGGTGTTGCCCACCGCGGCCAGCGGGGAGTCGTAGCGCATGGCTGGTCAGCGACCGCTCAGACCATGCCGCCGGCCACGGCCGGCAGGATGGTCACGGTGTCGCCGTCGGACAGCTTGGTGGTGATGCCGTCGACGAAGCGGACGTCCTCGTCGTTCAGGTACACGTTGACGAACCGGCGCAGCTGGCCGTTGTCGACGATACGGCCCTGGATGCCCGCGTGCCGGGTCTCGAGGTCGGCGAACAGGTCGGCGAGCGTCTCACCACTGCCCTCCACCGCCTTCTGACCGTCGGTGTACTGGCGGAGGATGGTGGGGATGCGGACCTCGATGGCCATGGTTGCGGACTCCTGTCGGATGGGTTCGTCGATTCGGTGTGTGCGCGCCGTGGTGGTCCCCCCGGGCTCCCGTGCTCGAGGGGGCGCCCGCGGCTCCACGGCCGTGGGGCTGCGTCAACAGATGGCGCTGCTGAGCCTGCACAGGTCGACGTGCAGCCGCGCCACGAGCAGCACGCCCGGCGCCTTCTCGCTCACGTCGTTCAGAACCATGGGCTCATCGTATCGATTCCCGGTCCGGGTCCCGGAATGTGATCTCGCATGCTGGATGGATTCCGACCGAAGGGTGGTCAGCACCGCGCTGAGCTGGGCATGACGTCCCGGTGGACCGGGTTGACCGCTCAGTAGGCATCCACGATCCGGACCTCCTCCTCGGTGACCTCGCCGTCGAGGATGCGGAAGGAGCGGAACTGGAAGTCGCCGAGGCCGTCGGTGTCGGCGGTGGAGACCAGGACGTAGTGGGCGCCGGGCTCGTTGGCGTAGCCGATGTCGGTGCGGGAGGGGTACGCCTCGGTCGCGGTGTGGGAGTGGTAGATGACCACCGGCTCCTCGTCGCGGTCGTCCATGTCGCGGTAGAGCTTGAGCAGGTCCTGCGAGTCGAACTCGTAGAAGGTGGGCGAGCGGGCCGCGTTCAGCATCGGGATGAACCGCTCGGGGCGGCCGGCGCCCACCGGTCCGGCGACCACGCCGCACGCCTCGTCGGGGTGGTCCTCGCGCGCGTGGGCGACGATCTGGTCGTACAGGGCCTGGGTGATGGTCAGCATGGGGGTCAGGATAAGCGGGCGGGCCGTCCCGTACCGAGGTGTGGTACGGGACGGCCCGGATGATGGACGCCCTGAGCGGCGGCCGCCGGCCGCGCCACGAGTGCTCCGGCGGCCCGGACGTCCAGGGGAGCAGCCTCCCCGGTGGTCTCAGCCCACCTTCTCCAGCTCCGGCTCGCGCCGGTCGGCGATCTCCGGCGTGCGGGCCTTGAGCACCAGCCAGCCGATGCCGAGGGCGACCGCCCAGACCGCCATCACGTACAGGCAGACCCGGGAGTCGGCGTCGTAGGCGATGAGGCCGGTGACGAAGAGCAGGAAGACGATGGCGATGTACGAGCAGACCGCGCCGCCCGGCGCCGGGAAGGACGAGGCGGGCAGCCGGCCGGCGACCACCGCGCGGCGGTAGCGCACGTGGCTCACCAGGATCATCAGCCAGGTCCAGATGCCGGCCGCGGTGGCGACGGAGGTGACGTAGCCGAAGGCCTTCTCCGGGACGACGTAGTTCAGGACCACGCCGATTCCCATGAACAGCACCGAGACGGTGATGCCGAGGGCCGGGGTCTTGGTGGACGACAGCTTCGAGAAGACCCGGGGCGCCTCGCCGTTGTCGGCCAGGGTGCGCAGCATGCGGCCGGTGGAGTACATGCCGGAGTTGCAGGACGACAGGGCCGCGGTGAGGACCACGAAGTTGACGATGCCGGCGCCGGCCGGGATGCCGATCATGGCGAAGGCCTTCACGAACGGGCTGACGCCCGGCGCGAACTCGGTCCACTTCACCACGCACAGGATGACGGTGAGCGCGCCGACGTAGAACAGCGCGATGCGCCAGGGCAGGGTGTTGATCGCCTTGGGGAGGGTCTTCTCGGGGTTCTCGGACTCGCCCGCGGTGACGCCGACCAGCTCGACGGCGAGGTAGGCGAACATCACGCCCTGGAGGGTCATCAGGGAGGAGCCGATGCCCTTGGGGAAGAAGCCGTCGAACTGCCAGAGGTTGGCGACGGAGGCGGTGTCACCGGCGGCGCTGAAGCCGAAGGTGAGCACGCCGAGGCCGATCACGATCATGCCGATCAGGGCGGTGACCTTGACCATCGAGAACCAGAACTCGATCTCGCCGAACAGCTTCACCGAGATCAGGTTGGCCACGAACAGGACGACCAGGAAGACCAGGGCCGTCACCCACTGCGGGACCGACGGGAACCAGTAGTGGACGTAGATCGCGGCGGCCGTCAGCTCGGCCATGCCGGTCACCACCCACATCAGCCAGTACGTCCAGCCGGTGAAGTAGCCGAAGAACGGGCCGAGGAACTCGCGGGAGTACTCCGCGAAGGAGCCCGACACCGGGCGGTACAGGAGCAGCTCGCCGAGCGCCCGCATGATGAAGAAGATGATGACGCCCGCGAGGGCGTACATCAGGATGAGGCTGGGTCCGGCCTTGGCGATGTTCGCCCCGGCACCCAGGAACAGGCCGACGCCGATGGCGCCGCCGATCGCGATCATCTGGACCTGACGGCTGCCGAGCCCGCGCTCGTACCCCTCTTCGGGGGTGTCGCCGGCAACCTCGTCGGTGACCTTCGAAGAGGTCATGTGTGGTGCGCCTTTCTCCATGCCGACCCGGGCCTTTCGTCGGCCGCGGATCGGGTTCGATCCCCCCGGATTGATGGAGCCGGGCGGGCTTCGCGGGCCCGCCCCTGCCTGGCCGGCGGTTGCCGGCTCGGTGGCGCACCCGGCCGAACATGGGTGGTGTTCGCCGGGCGGTCGTGAAGATTTATCACGGCCGCAACACTGATCACAGATGTGCACTGTGAGGCAGCGCACAGGGAAAAGCGGACAAAGGACACCCGCATGGAGCAAAACAGGCCGCAACGGTGACGGGATCGTTATCCGGATTTGAGTGTCCTCTGAGCGGACGCGCAAAGGCGGACGGTCTACGGCATAAGGGTCGTGACGAGGGTCTCCTGGAGCCCGCCCAGCCACAGGTAGGCCATCACCATGGGCTTGCGCGGGTCGTCGTCGGGGAGGCGGTAGAGCAGGTCGGTGTCGTCCTCGTCGCTGATCTCCAGCCGGGCGCCGATGGCCAGGCGCAGGTCGTTGAGCGAGCCCAGCCAGGCCCGGGACTGGTCCGGCGACAGCTTCAGCACCGCCCCGCCGTCGCCCCCGGAGGCCAGCGCGTCCAGGGAGCGGATCACCGCCAGGGCGTTCTCCCGCTTCCCCGCGCGCAGGTCGTTCTCGGTGTAGCGGCGGAACTCGGAGGAGTACTCCTGCCGCTCCTGCGCCTGGCGGGGCGAGCCGGGTTCGTTCTCGGGGTCGGTGTAGGCGTCCGGGAACAGCCGGCGCAGCACCGGGTCGGCGGGCGGCTCGCTGGGGCCCTCGGCGAACAGCTCCGCGAGCGGGTCGGCGGGGGTGTCGGCGGCGGGGCCGGGTCCGATGAGTTCCAGGAGCTGGACCGCCAGCGACCGGATGATGGAGATCTCGACGTCGTCGAGCGCGACGGCCGCGCCGCCGCCGGGGAGCGGTTCGAAGGTTCCGGGCATGGAGGAGGTTCGCTACTTCCGGTCCTGCTGGAGGGTGGCCCACAGACCGTAGCCGTGCATCGCCTGCACGTCGCGTTCCATCTCCTCGCGGCTGCCGCTGGAGACGACCGCCCGGCCCTTGTGGTGGACGTCGAGCATGAGCTTGGTGGCCTTGTCCTTGGAATAGCCGAAGTACGTCTGGAAGACGTACGTCACGTAGCTCATGAGGTTGACCGGGTCGTTGTGGACGATCGTGACCCAGGGGACGTCGGGTTCGGGTACGGCGAAGACCTCCTCCGCCGACTCGGTGCGTTCGATCTCTACGGGCGCGGGTGACGTCACACCGCCCATGCTGCCACGGGCGCCTTTATTCGTCACACTGACGAAATGGGGGTAGCATCGCCTCCCATGAACACAGCGGACCTTGGGCTGCCGGTGGACGTTCCCTCGACGGCGCTTTTCACGGACCAGTACGAGCTGACCATGCTGCAGGCCGCCCTGCGGGCGGGCACGGCCGAGCGGCGGAGCGTGTTCGAAGTCTTCACCCGGCGGCTGCCGGAGGGGCGCCGCTACGGCGTGGTGGCGGGCACCGGACGCGTCCTGGACGCGGTGGAGAACTTCCGCTTCGACGACGGCGTCCTCGGCTTCCTGCGCGAGCAGCGGATCGTCGACGAGGCGACCCTGCGGTGGCTCGCGGACTACCGCTTCAGCGGTGACATCTGGGGCTACCCCGAGGGCGAGGTGTACTTCCCCGGCTCGCCGATCCTGCGGGTGGAGGGCTCCTTCGCCGAGTGCGTGCTGCTGGAGACCGTCATCCTGTCGATCCTCAACCACGACTCGGCCATCGCGGCCGCCGCCTCGCGGATGGCGTCCGCCGCCGGGGGCCGGCCGCTGATCGAGATGGGCGCCCGCCGCACCCACGAGCTGGCCGCGGTCGCCGCCGCCCGCGCCGCGTACGTCGGCGGCTTCACCACCACCTCCGACCTCGCGGCCGGCTTCCGCTACGGCATCCCCACGGTGGGCACCTCCGCGCACGCCTTCACCCTGCTGCACGACCACGAGCGGGACGCCTTCCGCGCCCAGGTGGACTCCCTCGGCCGGGGCACCACGCTGCTGGTGGACACCTACGACGTCACCGAGGCCGTCCGGGCGGCCGTCGAGGTGGCCGGGCCCGAGCTGGGCGCCGTGCGCATCGACTCCGGCGACCTGCTGCTCGTCGCGCACCGGGTGCGCCAGCAGCTGGACGAGCTGGGCGCGACCGGCACGAAGATCATCGTCACCTCCGACCTGGACGAGTACGCCATCGCCTCGCTGGCGGCGGCGCCCGTGGACGCGTACGGCGTCGGCACCCAGCTGGTGACCGGCTCCGGGCACCCGACCGCGGCCATGGTCTACAAGCTCGTCGCCCGCGCCGAGTCCGCCGATCCCGCGGCGCCGCTGGTGGCGGTGGCGAAGAAGTCCACCGGCGGCAAGACCTCCGTCGGCGGCCGCAAGTGGGCGGCGCGCCGGCTGGACGCGGACGGCGTCGCCGAGGCCGAGGTCGTGGGCACCGGCCCGGTGCCGTCCGCGCTGGCCGGCCGGGAGCTGCTGGCCGAGCTGGTCAAGGGCGGCGAGGTGGTCGCCCGCGAGCCGCTCGACGTGCCCCGCGAGCGCCACCTGGCCGCCCGCGGCAACCTGCCGCTGTCGGCGACCCAGCTCTCCCGCGGCGAGCCGGTCATCCCCACCGAGTACGTGCACGCGCCCGCCGCGGGCTGACATCGGGGTACCCGGACACCCGCACAGACCCGGGCGTCCGGGGCGCGCGGGGAGCGGTCCGGGCGCCGTGGCGCGCCGGTTCCTGCGAGCGCCGGTCGCGCGCCCCCGTGAACGCCCCCTCCCGCACCGCCGCGGAAGTCTCTAGGCTCAATTACTTCAGCCCCAGTCGAAGGACACCGACCATGCGCCGCGCCTTGATCGTCGTAGACGTGCAGAACGACTTCTGCGAGGGAGGCAGCCTCGCGGTGGCCGGGGGTGCCGACGTGGCCGCCGCGATCACCGAACTGATCGGGCAGGCCCCCGCCGGGTACCGGCACGTGATCGCCACCCGCGACCACCACATCGCGCCCGGCGGACACTTCGCCGACAACCCCGACTACGTCCGCTCCTGGCCCGCGCACTGCGTCGCGGGCACCGAGGGCGTCGGCTTCCACCCGAACTTCGCCCCGGCCGTCGCCTCCGGCGCCGTGGACGCGGTCTTCGACAAGGGCGCCTACTCGGCCGCCTACAGCGGCTTCGAGGGCACCGACGAGAACGGCGTGGCGCTCGCCGACTGGCTGCGCGCCCGGCAGATCGACGAGGTGGACGTCGTCGGCATCGCCACCGACCACTGCGTGCGCGCGACCGCGCTGGACGCGCGGCGCGAGGGCTTCCGCACGCAGGTGCTGCTGGAGCTGACCGCCGGGGTCGCCGCCGCGACGACCGAGCGGGCGCTGCGGGAGCTGCGCGAGGCGGGCGTGGAACTGACCGGCAAGCCGGTCGTCGGCGGCTGACCCGCGGGGCGCGGGTGGCCGGCGCCCGCGCGGGCTACGCCGGGGCCGGCGGGCGGCGCAGCAGGGAGCGGATCGGGCGCCACAGCTCGGGGCGGCCGAGGGCGTCGAAGGGGGCCGTGCGCCATATCAGCCCGTCGGGGTGGTGCAGTACGGCCGTGACCTCGTCCGGGGTCGGCGGCGCCGCGTTGCCCCGCAGGTAGACCGCCCGCATCCCCAGGTTGCGCAGCCGGGTCAGGGCGCGGGAGCGGTTCTGGGCGTGGACGAGGACCCGCACGCCCAGCGAGCCGTCGGCGGCCTGGCCGGGCAGGTCCAGCGCCACCACCACGGTGCCGTTCGGCAGCTTGCAGAAGCCTCCTGCGGCCATGCGGTCACATCCCCGTTCCGGTCGGTGTCAATAAGCGGTCCACAGGACGCACCTAAACACGATCGGCGGCGACCCGCCAGGGGGTCGCCGCCGATACGTCTGTGACCTGCGGGAATGCGGACTACTTCACCGCAGGGCCAACCTTCAGGGAGATCGTCGAGCCGTCCTTGGCCTCCTTGACGATCTTGATCTTGGTGTTGGTGTCAGTGACCTTGACGCCCGCGGCCGGGTTGGCCGAGGTGTAGTAGCTGCTCAGGTGGTCGTTGAAGACCGACACACCCTTGTGGCCCTTGATCTTGGTCGCGACGTCCGCCTTGTGCAGGGTGATGCCGTCCGAGGCGTACAGGCTGAACGGGGAGTCGTAGGCCTGGATGCGGTTGCGCATCAGCGTGCCGTCGGTCCACTTCAGCGGCGCCGGGTGCGAGTCGATCGGCAGGATCAGACCGGTGCCGGCGTGCGTGCCGGTGTTGTTGTCCGCCTGGGAGGTGTCCCACTTCCAGATCAACAGGCCGTTCTGGTACGGGTAGTGCTCCACCCAGTCCGGACGGGTCGTCGAGAAGCCGAAGTTGTACGGGCCCGTCTTCAGGGTCTTGTCGTACGACGCGTACTGGCGGTTCTCCGCGATGTAGTACTGCGCGTAGTCCTTGGTGAAGGAGGCGCCGATGCGGGAGAAGCCGTTGGCGGTCCAGGCGCTGTCCGCGCTCTCCGCGTCGTCCGAGAACAGGGCCGCGCCGTCCGCGGTGACGGTGATCTCGTCGGCCGTGAAGCCGTTCTCCGCGACGCCGCTGTCGGTGGCGTAGCGGAAGCGCAGCTGGATCTTCTGGCCGGCGTAGGCGTCGAGCGGGAACGCCAGCTTCTTGTAGGTGTCCGAGAAGCCGGTCAGCGCGGGCGCGTCACTGCCGTCCCGCGGGATGGCCTGGCCGTCGGCGGTGCCGTCGAGCGGCTTCCAGTTGGCGCCGTTGTCCGTGGAGACCTCGGTGTAGACGTAGTCGTAGTTGGCCTCGGCCGCCCACCACCCGTCCAGCGTCAGGGTCGCCGAGGACTTGCCGGTGAGGTCGACGGAACGGGTCAGCGTGTTCTTCAGGTCGTTGCCGCTGCCGCTCCACCACTGGGTCGCGCCCTGGGCCGGGGTGACGATCGTGGTGGTGACCGCCTTCTGCGGCAGGCTGACCACGAGGCCCTGCTTGTCCCAGGTGTTGTACTCGGCCAGGCCCAGCCGGTGGGTGGACTGCGTACCCGCCTTGGCGGTGTCGTAGTTCAGCCAGCCCAGCTGGAGCTTGTCCCAGGCGTTCATGTCGCCGGGCAGGTCACCGATGGACTGCTTGCCGGTGCCCAGCCAGGAACCGGAGGACATCAGCGTCCAGAACCCGGTGGAGTTCTCGCCGCCCGCGGTGTCGTACTCGTCCGGCAGGCCGAGGTCGTGCCCGTACTCGTGGGCGTAGACGCCGAGGCCGCCGTTCTCCGGCTGGATGGTGTAGTCGCCGACCCAGACACCGGTGTTGCCGACGGGCGCGCCGCCGAGCTTGTTGCCGGCCGGGCCGGTGGCGCCGGCGTCGGTGCCGAAGGCGTACCAGCGGTGCGCCCAGATGGCGTCCTCGCCCTGGACGCCGCCGCCCGCGGACTCGTCCTCACCGGCGTGCACGATCTGGAAGTGGTCGACGTAGCCGTCGGGCTCGTTGAAGTTGCCGTCGCCGTCGTAGTCGTAGCGGTCCCACTGGTCGTACTTGGCCAGGTCCGCCTTGATGGCGGCGTCGGACTTGCCGGCCGCCTTCTGCTGGGCGACCCACGCGTTGAGGCCGTCGCTGACGACGTTCCACACGCTGGGGCAGTTGGTGGAGCCGCAGGCGTTGTTGCCGTAACGCGCCTCGTTGTAGGGGACCGTGACCCAGTCCGAGACCTCGCCGGCGACCGAGTAGCGGCCCGAGGACTGCTTCTCGTAGTACTTCTTCAGCGACTCGGTCTTCTTGCCGGTGCCGAAGTACAGGTCCTGGAAGTGCTTTTGGTTGTAGTCCTTCTGCCAGGCCGTGCTGTTGTCCTTCTTGCGGTCCGGCGCGGCGATGGTGTTGTGCAGCGGACCGGGGGTGCCGCCGAACTTCGGGTCCGTCTGCTTGCCGAACTGGACCAGGATGGTGAAGATCTTGTCGGTCTTCTCCCGGCCCAGCTCGACGTACTTGCTGTCGCCCTTCTTGCTCTTGAGCTGGACGACCTGGGACCCGTTGCGGTCCTTCACCTGAGCTTTGCCGGATATGACCTGCTTGAGGGCTTCCTCGCGCTGGGATTCCTGCGTCTTGCTCAGCGGTCCGTCGAGGTTGTGCTCGTGCTGCCGCACCGGCTGCGGGTCGTGCCGGTGCACGGTGGCCGCCGGGGCGCCCGCCTCCGCCACCGCGAAGGTGGCGAAACCGGCCGAGGCCGCCGCGAGCGTCACGCCGATGGCGGCGGCTCTGAATGTCCAGGATCTGCTGGTCACTTGCTGTCCTCCCCTGACACGTCCGCGCGCACGGAAGGAGGGTCTCTGGCCATGAAAGGTCCGCGCGCGATCAACGCGTGTAGTCAAGTGACGACATTTGACTAGAGGTTCAGCAGAAAAGACAGACCTTGACTTGAACAGGTCAATTGCATTATGCGGAGCCGACGTCCGCTTTACGAACACCTGGAGCACCGCTCAACAGGCGCGTGAGCCGGTCCACTTGGTGGACGCCATGACTCCGTGCGCCCCCTGTGCACCGGTACCGTGGGTTAGGTCACGCTTACCGGGCGTTCCACTCGGGCATGCACGCGAATAGAGTCGAAGAGTGGCACGCCCGGAGGCCGGTGGAAACCCAGGCCGGCATCCCGTCTCACCCCCAATCTTCCGAGGACACGATTGCCATGCCTCGTCCGACCGCCGCACAGCTCGCTTACGGTTCGTGCACCGTGATCTTCTCGACGCTCGCCATGCTGCTGCTGTCACAGACGAGTTCGGGCGTCGGCATCACGGTCATCGCCCTCGCCGCGCTGGCCCTGGGGCTGCTGGTCGCCATGACCGTGCCCCTGCCCGGACCACGCGCCGCCACCGGCTCCCTGCCGACGGCCCCGGCGCCGGCCCACGCCCCGGCTCCCGCCCCGGCGGCGGCCCGGCGGCGGGTGCCCGTGCAGCGCGAGCCCGTGGCCGCCTCGGCCGAGCCCGTGCGGGAGCCGGCGCCCTGACGGACGCGCCGGCGGGTCAGGTGGTGCTGACCACCACCGTCTTGGCGGCCTTGTCGTGCAGGCCCTGCTTGTACGGCTTGTCGAAGAAGCTCCAGCCGCCCGCGACGGCCGTCCAGATGCAGGCGCAGCAGAAGGCGAACGGCAGCCACAGCACCAGCGAGCGCACCAGCGCGGTCCGCGCCGAGGGCGTCGAGCCGTCGCCCAGGTCGGCCACGCGCATCTTCAGCCACTTCTTGCCGAGGGTCTGCCCGGTCCTGGCGATGAGGAACGTGTCGTAGGCGACGTAGAGCACGGCGGCGATCAGCGACTGCGTGAAGGACTTGCCGACCTCCATCCGGTCACCGTTCATCTGGTACTCGCGCACCCCGAACGCCCAGGTCAGCAGCCAGACCACGATGCCCACCAGGATCATGTCGATGATGCGGGCGAGGGTGCGCTTGCCGCTGTCGGCCAGCGGAGGCATCCCGGCGAGCGGGTCACCGCCCGGGCCGCCGCCCCCGTAGGGGTCACCGCCGTAGGGGGACTGCCCGCCTCCGCCGTACGGCGGCTGCCCGCCGCCCCCGTAGGGGGACTGCCCGCCGCTCCCGTAGGGGGACTGGCCGCCCGGGCCGGGGGGCGAGGGCTGGCCGCCGGGCGGGCCCTCCCGGTCGCCGTACGGGGAGTCGTACGGCGAGCCCGGCCGCGGGCCGGTCGGGGGCTGCTTCCTGAACGGGTCGTCTTCCGGCGGCTCCGGTCCGGAACCGGGAGGCGGTTCGCTGCTCATGGCCCGAGTGGACCCCGATCCCCCCGCCGCCGCATCCGGCACGGTCCGTACGGGCTACGGCGGTGCGGGGTACGGGGTACGGGGGTACGGCCCACGGGGACGGGCCCGGCGCGGCGGGGAGCCGGGCGGTCAGCCCGCCACGAAGGTGTGGGCCGCCTTGTCGTGCCAGCACTGGTGCCACGGCCGGTCGAACAGGCACCAGGCGACACCGACGATCCCGATGCCGAGCAGACCGGGCACGCTGTAGACCAGCCAGCGGCGCAGCGCGAGCCCGAAGCCCGGGGGCTCGTGCGCCTCGATGTCCCGCACCTCGATGCCGCACACCCGCTTGCCCAGCGTGCGGCCCCACTTCGCGGTGGGCAGCACCTCGTACAGGACGCCCGCGACGAGCAGGACGCCGAGGACGATGCCCAGGCAGGCGCCGGTGGTGCCGTCCAGCAGCCACACCGTGACGGTGGTGCCCGACAGCCGGGCCGCGTCGATCTTGTCCTGGACGTGCTCGGCCGCCCTGGTGCCGAGCGGTACGGCCGCCACCGCGGTCACCGCGCCGAGCACCAGGCTGTCGATCAGCCGGGCCGCGAACCGCTTGCCGAGCCCGGCGGGACGGGCCGCCGACTGCCGCCGGGCGGCCGCCTGGAACACGTCCTCCACCGGCGGCTTCCAGGGCACGACGGGCTGCTCGTCACCCCCTCCGGCCAGCTGGTGCACCTGCTGCGCCCACGAGGCCTGGCCGCCGCCGGGCCCGCTGGTCACCGGGGTCGCGGGCGGGTTCGCCTGCTGCGGCACGGACGGCGCCGCGCCACCGGCCGCCCGCTCCGGCGGGGACACCGTGGGCCCCGCCTGCGCCGGTACCTGGCCCTGGGCGCCGCCCGGCGCCGGCTGCGCGGCTGCCTTCCCCGGGGCGAAGCCGGGCCCCGACGGGGCGGCGGGGCCGCCCTGGCCCGCCGGGCCGAACCCCGCGCCCTGCGGCCCGTGCGCGGGCCCGGCCGGACCGGAGCCCGGCGCGCCGAACCCCGCCGCACCACCGGACGGCGCGCCGACGGGACCCTGCGCACCGAGCTGCCCCTGCGGGCCGGGCCCGTACGGGCCGGCGGCCGGTACGCCGGGGGCGTGCGGGCCGGGAGCCTGCGCGCCCGGCCCGGGAGGGCCGAAGCTCCCGGCAGCGGCGGCGCCCTGGTTGCTCTGGCCGCCCTGGCCGCTCAGGTGCGCCGTACCAGCGCCGGGACCGCCGACCGGGCCCTGTGCGGGCAGACCTGGCGTGCCCGGGGACGCGGGCCGGGCGCCGCCGGTCCGGGCTCCGGGCACCTGGCCCTGCTGCCCGCCGTGCGGCGGGACCGGGCGGAAGGTCATCGTGCCCGGGTCCGCGGGCCCGCCGGAGCCGCCCGGGCCGCCGGGGGCCGCCGCCGGGCCCGTGGCCGGCCTGCGGAAGACGAACGTTCCGCCCGGGTCGAGGTCGTCGCCCCCGGCCGGGGCCGGCCCGCCGTCGGGCCGCTCGGGCGGCGCCACCCGGTCCGGGTGCTCCGCGGGGACCCTGGGGTCGGCCCCCCAGGCGACGCGGCGGTCCTGGTCGCCGCCGAAGCCGGACTGCCGCGCCCGGTCCGCGCCCCACGCGGGCGCCTGCTGCGGCTGCGGCTGCTGCGGGTCCTCGTCGAAGAAGTGCGGGCCCGTCTCCTCGACGGCGGGAGCGGCCGGGCCCGCACCGGCGGGCGGGGCGAGCGACTCGCCGTCCCGCGGCGCCGGCCGGCTGGTGCCCGGCACCCATGCGGCACCGTTCCAGTACCGGACGTATCCGGGGATGGACGGGTCCGGGTAGTAGCCCTCGCGGGGCCTGTCGTCACCTGGGGCCGGGGTTGGGGCGCTCATGTCCGTCGTCCCGTATCTGCTCGGGGGTCGTCTGGGGGGCTCCACATCTATCAGACCCGCGCAACGCCCACCGCCAGTCCGGCGGGACCCGCCCCTTTCCGGGCAACTCCCCGCGGCCGCTCCTCCGGAGGGTGTACCGGGCGGGGGAAGGAATTTCCGCCGACCCGCGTAATGCCGGCGGCCCCGCCCCGTCTCCACCCGTACGGGCCCGCTCCGGGCGCCCGTACACCCGCTCGAGAGAGGACACCCGCGCATGCGGCACACCGTGGTGGAACGCGAACTGGAGCTGCGGCTCATCCTGTCGCCCGAGCGCGGCATCCCGGTCCCGGCCCGGCTCAGCTTCCGGACCGGCGACCCCTACGCCGTCCACATCGCCTTCCACACCGACACCGACCACCCCGTCGGCTGGACCTTCGCCCGCACCCTGCCGGTGGAGGGGGTGTTCCGGCCGTGCGGGCAGGGGGACGTGCGGGTCTGGCCGAGCCGGGCCGAGGGACGCGCCGTCGTCCTGCTGGCGCTCAGCTCATCCGACGGCGACGCCCTGCTTCAGGCGCCCGCCGCCCCGGTCTCGGCCTGGCTGGAGCGGACGCTGCGGGTGGTGCCCCCGGGGACCGAGGGCCCCCGGCTCGGTCGACGACGCGCTGGAGCAGCTGCTCGCCCGGTGACGCCCGGCCGCGGGGGCCGGCCGGGGGGTCAGAACAGCTTGCCGGGGTTGAGGATGCCCAGCGGGTCGAAGACCTGCTTGACGGCCCGCTGCATCTCCAGGCCCACGGGGCCGATCTCCCGTGCCAGCCACTCCTTCTTCAGCACGCCCACCCCGTGCTCGCCGGTGATGGTGCCGCCCAGTTCCAGACCGAGGGCCATGATCTCGTCGAAGGACTGCCGGGCGCGCCGCGACTCCTCCGGGTCCCCGGCGTCGAAGCAGACGGTGGGGTGCGTGTTGCCGTCGCCCGCGTGGGCGCAGACGCCGATGGTGAGCCGGTGACGTGCGGCGATCCGCTCGACGCCCTCCAGCATCTCGCCGAGCCGGGAGCGGGGCACGCACACGTCGTCGATCATCGTGGTGCCCTTGACCGCCTCCAGCGCGGTCAGGGCCAGCCGCCGCGCCTGGAGCAGCAGCTCGGACTCGGCGGCGTCCGCGGCCGGGACCACCTGGGTGGCACCGGCCTCCTCGCACAGCGCGCCGACGGCGGCGAGGTCGGCCGCCGGGTCGGGCGTGTCGAAGGCGGCCAGCAGCAGCGCCCCGGTGCTCTCCGGCAGGCCCATCCGGGCCAGGTCGTTGACCGCCTTGACCGTCGTACGGTCCATCAGTTCGAGGAGGGAGGGGACGTGACCGCCCGCCATGATCCGGCACACGGCGTCGCAGGCGGCGGTCGCCGAGCCGAACTCGGCGGCCAGCACCAGCTGCCGCGGCGGCTTGGGCCGCAGGGCGAGCACGGCCCGCACGACGACCCCGAGCGAGCCCTCGGAGCCGACGAAGAGGCGGGTGAGGTCGTAGCCGGCGACGCCCTTGGCGGTGCGCCGCCCGGTGGTCAGCAGGCGGCCGTCGGCGAGGACGACGTCCAGACCGAGGACGTACTCGGCCGTGACCCCGTACTTCACGCAGCACAGGCCGCCCGAGGCGGTGCCGATGTTGCCGCCGATGGTGCACGTCTCCCAGCTGGAGGGGTCCGGCGGGTACGCCAGGCCGTGCTCGCCGACCGCGCGGGACAGGACGGCGTTGACGACACCCGGTTCGACGACGGCGACCCGGTCGACCGGGTTGATCTCCAGGATGCGGTCCATCCGGGTCAGGGACAGCACGATGCAGCCGTCGGTGGCGTTGGCGCCGCCGGACAGGCCGGTGCGGGCGCCCTGCGGGACGACCGGGACGCGCAGCTCGGTGGCGGTGCGCATGACGTGCTGCACCTCTTCGACCGTGCGCGGCAGCACGACCACGGCCGGTACGCCGGCCGGGCAGAAGCTCGCCATGTCGCCGGCGTAGGAGGCGGTGACGTCGGGATCGGTGAGGACGGCCCCCGACGGCAGACCCGCCAGAAGCCGGTCGGTGAGGGTGCCCGGGACAGCGTCGGCTGCGGCGTCGATACGGCTCATGATCACAGCGTCGCACCGGGGGCCATCGGTGTGAACCCCGGCGGCCCCGGCCTTCGGCTGCCGGGGTGAGGTAGTCGTACTGGGCACAGTGAACGCCATGGCGAACCGACACTCCGGACCGGGTACGTCCCTGCCGCCCCCGCTCCCGCACCGGCACCGCCGCCCCCGGTGGCTGCGGCGCGCGCTGGTGGTGGCGGTGGCGGGCGGCGCCGCGGCGGGCGGGGCGCTGGCGCTGCTGCCGCCCGCGCCGCCCGCCGCCGCTCCCCCGCCGGCGGCCGGACCGCAGCACCGGGCGCCGGCCGCGGGCAGGCCGGCGGCGCCGCCCGGCCTGACGGCGCTGATCGCGCGGCAGGAGAGCCTGGTGCACGCGCGGCCGCGGGACGCGCACGCCTGGGCCGTGCTGGGCACCGCCTACGTCGAGCGGGGGCGGCGCACCGCCGACGCGGTCAGCTTCCCGAAGGCCGAACGGGCGCTGCGGACCTCGCTGGCGGTGCGGGGCCGCACCACCGAGGCGCTGGACGGGCTGACCGCGCTGGCGAACGCGCGCCGGGACTTCCCCGCCGCCAAGCGCTGGGGCGAGGAGGCGCTGAAGCTCGCGCCGAAGCGGTGGGCGGCGTACCCGCCGCTGATCGACGCCTACACCGGGCTCGGCGACTACCAGGCGGCCCGGCGGACGCTGGACACGCTGATGGGACTGCACGCCGGTGGCGCCGCGCGGCCTGCGGTGATGGCGCGGGCCGCGGCCGTCTACCGCGACCGGGGCTGGCGCGAGGACGCGACGGCGCAGCTCACCGACGCCGCGGCGGCCGCCGGCTCCCCCGCCGAACAGGCCGGTTACCTGGCCGGGGTGGGGCAGCTGGCCTGGGAGCGCGGTGACCGGGAGGACGCGCTGCGCCACTTCGAGGCCGCCGCGCGCCTCGACCCCGGCCTGGCGGCCGCGGCGGCCGGGCAGGGGCGGGCGCTGGCCGCCCTGGGCCGCACCGCCCGGGCGCTGACCGCCTACCAGCGGGCCGTGGCCCGGCAGCCCAGGGCGCAGGACCTGCTGGAGCTGGGCGAGCTGTACGAGTCGCTGGGCATGCGGCGGCAGGCCGAGGAGCAGTACCGCCTGATGACGGGCCGGGTGGCGGAGGCGACGGCGGCCGGGGTCGACGAGGAGCTGCTGATCGGGCAGTACGAGGCCGACCACGGCGACGCGCAGGACGCGGTGCGGCGGCTGCGGGCGGAGTGGGAGCGCCAGCCCGGCATCGAGGTGGCCGACGCGCTGGGCTGGGCGCTGCACCGCGCCGGAGACGACGCGGAGGCCCTCACCTTCGCCTCGACCGCGACGGACAAGACCAAGGGCGGCGGGGTGCGCAGCGCGCTGTACGCCTTCCACCGGGGCATGATCGAGGGCGACCTGGAGCTGTACGGGCCGGCCCGCCGCCATCTCCAGGACGCCCTGCGGATCAACCCGTACTTCTGCCCCCTGCGCGCCCCCATGGCCCGGGCGGCGCTGGACAGCCTGGGCGAGCCGTCCGAGGAGCCCCCGGAGGAGCTGCTGCCCGAGCCGTAGCCGCCGCGCCGGCCGGGCCAGGGCCGCGCCCGGTCGGGCTACAGGTTGCCGCGCCTGTCCTGCTCGCGCTCGATGGCCTCGAACAGGGCCTTGAAGTTGCCCTTGCCGAAGCCCATGGAGCCGTGCCGCTCGATGAGTTCGAAGAACACCGTGGGGCGGTCCTGGACCGGCTTGGTGAAGATCTGCAGCAGGTAGCCGTCCTCGTCGCGGTCGGCGAGGATCTTCAGCTCGCGCAGGGTGTCGACCGGGACGCGGGTGTCGCCGACCCACTCGCCGAGGGTGTCGTAGTAGGAGTCCGGGGTGTCGAGGAACTGCACCCCGGCCGCCCGCATCGTCCGTACCGTCTGCACGATGTCGTTGGTGGCGAGCGCGATGTGCTGGACGCCGGCGCCGCCGTAGAACTCCAGGTACTCGTCGATCTGGGACTTCTTCTTGGCGACGGCGGGCTCGTTGATCGGGAACTTGACCTTGAGGGTGCCGTCCGCGACCACCTTCGACATCAGCGCGCTGTACTCGGTGGCGATGTCGTCGCCCACGAACTCCTTCATGTTCGTGAAACCCATGACCGTGTTGTAGAACCGCACCCACTCGTTCATCCGGCCGAGTTCGACGTTGCCCACGCAGTGGTCGACGGCCTGGAAGGTGCGCCGGGCGGGCGGTTCCACGATCGGCCGCGCGGCGACGAAGCCGGGCAGGTAGGGCCCGTCGTAGCCGGAGCGGTCGACGAGGGTGTGGCGGGTCGTGCCGTAGGTGGCGATCGCGGCGAGGACCACCGTGCCGTGCTCGTCCTTCACCTCGTACGGCTCGGCCACCGAGCGGGCGCCGTGCTCGACGGCGTAGGCGTGGGCGCGACGGGCGTCCGGGACCTCGATGGCGAGGTCGATCACGCCGTCGCCGTGCTCGGCCACGTGCCCGGCGAGGAAGTGGCCCCACTCGGTGGCGGGCTTGATCACCGAGGTGAACACGAAGCGGGCGGAGCCGTTCTCCAGGACGTACGAGGCGGTCTCGCGGCTGCCGTTCTCCGGTCCGGAGTAGGCGACGAGCCGCATGCCGAAGGCGGTGGAGTAGTAGTGCGCCGCCTGCTTGGCGTTGCCCACGGCGAAGACGACCGCGTCCATTCCCTTGACCGGGAAGGGATCGGCCTGCCGGGCGGTGTCGGGGGTGCGGTCTGTGTGCGAAGAAGTCACGGCCATAGCCAGAGGGTGGCCCCGCCCTGCAAGGTGCGCAATAGTTTGCGCATCCGCTGGACAACGTGCCCATCCAAACGGCCGGTCGGGCGGACTTCTGCGTACAGGATGACCACTCGGGAGGCGGGCGTGGCGATCGATCATCTGGACGGGCGGATCATCCTGCTGCTGGCACGGGAGCCGCGCATCGGGGTGCTGGAGATGTCCCGGCGGCTGGGGGTGGCGCGGGGGACGGTGCAGGCGCGGCTGGACCGGCTTCAGTCGAACGGCGTCATCCGCGGATTCGGTCCGCAGGTCGACCCGGCCGCCCTCGGCTACCCGGTGACCGCGTTCGCCACGCTGGAGATCCGGCAGGGCCAAGGGGCCGACGTCCGGGCGCACTTGGCGACCGTCCCGGAGGTGCTGGAGCTGCACACCACCACCGGCCGCGGGGACATGCTGTGCCGGCTGGTGGCCCGCTCGAACGCCGATCTCCAGCGGGTGATCGACCGGGTCGTCGGTTTTGATGGCATCGTGCGGGCCGCCACCGCGATCGTGATGGAGAACCCCGTTCCGCTGCGGATCATCCCGCTGGTGGAGCAGGCGGCCGAGGACGCGCGGAGCTAGGGCCTGTCGTTCGGGAGGCGGTGAGGACGCGTGACCTTCTGGGCCTACCTGGGCAGCCGCCACCAGCAGCTGCTCACGGACGCCTACCAGCACGCCAGTGCGGTCTTCCAGTGCACGGTCGTGGCGACCGCCCTGGGCGTGCTGATCGGTGTGCTCACCTACCGCAGCCAGTGGGCGGGCAACCTCGCCACCCTCACCACCTCCACCATCCTCACGGTGCCCTCGCTGGCCATGATCGGTCTGCTGATCCCGGTGGTGGGCCTGGGCGTGGCGCCGACCGTGATCGCGCTGACGCTGTACGGGCTGCTGCCGGTGGTGCGCAACGCGATCGTGGGCCTGCGCGGCGTGGACCCGGCCCTGGTGGACGCGGCCCGGGGCATCGGCATGTCCCGGCCCGCCCGGCTGCTGCGGGTCGAGCTGCCGCTGGCCTGGCCGCCGATCCTGACCGGCATCCGGATCGCCACCCAGATGCTGATGGGCATCGCCGCCATCGCCGCCTACGCCTCCGGACCCGGCCTGGGCAACGAGATCTTCCGCGGCCTCGGCTCGCTGGGCAGCAGGAACGCCCTGAACCAGGTGCTGGCGGGCACGCTCGGGATCATCGTCCTGGCCCTGCTGTTCGACGCCGCGTACGTCCTGCTCGGGCGGCTGACCATTCCCAGGGGGATCCGTGCGTGAGCCTTCCGGGCCCGGGGCGGGGCGTCCGTGAACGGGGCGCCGGGGAACGGGAGGTCCGGGAGCGGGGCGTCCGGTGGCGGAGTGTCCGGGGGCGGGGCGTCGGTCGCGGGGGCGGCGATCGAGCTGGAGAACCTGACCAAGCGGTACCCGGGCAACCCGCAGCCCGCCGTCGACAACGTCAGCCTGGAGATCCGGGCGGGCGAGACGGTGATCTTCGTCGGACCGTCCGGCTGCGGGAAGTCCACCACCCTGAAGATGATCAACCGGCTGATCGAACCGACCGGCGGCCGCATTCGCATCGGCGGCGAGGACGTCACCGACATGGACCCGGTGAAGCTGCGCCGGAAGGTCGGGTACGCCATCCAGTCCTCCGGTCTCTTCCCGCACATGACGGTGGCCCAGAACATCGCCCTGGTGCCGAAGATGCTCGGCTGGTCCGCCTCCCGCGTCCGCGACCGGGTGACGGAGATGCTGGACCTCGTCGGCCTGGACCCGGGCGAGTTCCACGGCCGCTACCCGCGCGGGCTCTCCGGCGGCCAGCAGCAGCGCGTCGGCGTGGCGCGGGCGCTGGCCGCCGATCCGCCGGTGCTGCTGATGGACGAGCCGTTCGGCGCGGTCGACCCGATCACCCGCGACCACCTCCAGGACGAGCTGATCCGGCTCCAGCGCGAACTGCGCAAGACGATCGTCTTCGTCACCCACGACTTCGACGAGGCGATCAAGCTGGGCGACCGGATCGCGGTCCTGCGAGAGCGCTCGCACATCGCCCAGTTCGACACCCCGGAGGCCATCCTCACCAACCCGGCGGACGACTTCGTCTCCGGCTTCGTCGGCGCCGGGGCGGCCCTGAAGCGGCTGAACCTGAGCCGGGTGCGGGACGTGGAGATCACCGACTACCCGACCGTGACCGTGGAGACGCCGCTCCAGCAGATCTTCAACCGGCTGCGCGGCGGCGGCGCCAGCGAACTCCTGATGCTGGACCGGCGCGGCCGCCCCTACAAGTGGCTGCGGCGCGGTGACCTGATGCGGGCCAGGGGCTCGCTGGCCCGCGCCGGCACCCTGGTGAGCGACACGGTGACCCGGGACGCGACGCTGCGGGACGCGCTGGAGGCGGTGCTCACCGACAACGCCGGGCGGGTCGCGGTGACCGGGCGGCGCGGGGAGTACATCGGTGTCGTCGACATGGAGACGCTGATGAACTCCGTGCACGAACTGCTGGAGGCCGACCGGCTGGAGGCCATGGAGGCCCAGCACGAACTGGAGGAGGCCCGCGTCCAGCAGACCCACTTCGACCAGGAGGGCCACGGAGCGGAGCCGAAGGCATGAACACTCCCCCGCTGTCCCGCCACCCCGCGGAGGAGCCCGGCTCCGAAGGAACCGGCCCCGGCGGGAGCGGCCCGGACGGAACCGGCCCCGCCGGAACCGGTTTCGCCGACGACGCCTCCGCCGACGGAGCCGGTCCGTCCGGCGAAGCCGGTCTCCCCGGTGACGACGGCGCCGTACGGGCGGCCCCGCCCCGCCGGCGTCCGCACGCGCGGCGGCTCACCTGGCAGCGGCTGACCGTCCTGCCCGCCCTCCTGGTGGCGCTGCTGCTGGCGACCTGGCTGTGGTTCGCGCAGGCGGACCTGGATCCGGTCTCCGCGAACGCGCTGTCGGGCGGCCAGGTCGGCAAGGCGCTGTGGCAGCAGGTGCGGCTGACGGCGATCTCCACCTTCTTCGTGCTGATCATCGCGATCCCGCTGGGCATCCTGCTGACCCGCCGGGCGTTCCGGAAGGCCGCCCCGCTGGCGATGACGGTCGCCAACATGGGCCAGGCGACCCCCGCGATCGGCCTCCTCGCCCTGCTGGTGATCTGGCTCGGCACCGGTACGAAGGCCGCCCTCATCGGCATCGTCGTCTACGCCGTGCTGCCGGTGCTGGCCAACACCATCGCCGGACTGAAGGCCAACGACCCGGCGCTGCTGGAGGCCGCCCGCGGCATCGGCATGTCCCCGCTCGGCGTGCTCGCCCGGGTCGAACTCCCCCTCGCCGTCCCGCTGATCCTGGCCGGCATCCGTACGGCCCTGGTCCTCAACGTCGGTACGGCGACCCTGGCGACCTTCGGCGGAGGCGGCGGCCTGGGCGTGCTGATCACCGCGGGCATCACCAACCAGCGCATGCCGGTGCTGGTGCTGGGTGCCGTCCTCACCATCGCCCTCGCGCTGCTGGTCGACTGGCTGGCCTCGCTGGCGGAGGTGCTGCTGCGGCCGCGGGGGCTGGAGGCGGGCACATGAGGCACCGCGTCCGGGCGCTGCTGGCCGCGCTGCTGGTCGTACCGGCCGGCTGCGGGCTGACCAGCGGTTCACCCATGGTGGACGACGTGCGGCCCGGCTCCATCGGCGCGGGCGAGCCGCTGCGGGGCGCGCACCTCACCGTCAGCTCCAAGTCCTTCACCGAGCAGCTGATCCTCGGCGCGATGATGGGCATCGCCTTCCAGGCGGCGGGCGCGGACGTGCTGGACCGGACCGGCATCCAGGGCTCCATCGGGACGCGGGAGGCGGTCAGGAGCGGGGACGTGGACGCGCTGTACGAGTACACGGGCACCGCGTGGATCACGTACCTCGGCCACAGCGACCCGATCAGCGACCCGCACGCGCAGTGGGAGGCGGTGCGCCGGGCCGACCTGGGCAACGGGCTGACCTGGCTGCCGGCCGCACGGCTGAACAACACCTACGCCCTCGCCCTGAACCAGGCCAATTTCCGCAGGTACGGGACGCGGACGCTGTCCGACGTGGCCGCGCTGGCGAAGAAGGACCCCGGTGCGGTGACGCTGTGCGTGGAGAGCGAGTTCGCCAACCGGGCCGACGGGCTGCCGGGCATGGAGAAGGCGTACGGCATGAGCCTGCCGGCGAGGAACATCACGCAGATGGACACCGGCATCATCTACACCCAGGTCGCCAAGGGCAGCTGCACCTACGGCGAGGTCTTCACCACGGACGGGCGGATCAGGTCGATGAACCTGGTGGTGATGGAGGACGACAAGAAGTTCTTCCCCAACTACAACGTGGCCCCCGTGATCAACAGCGAGGCCCTGAAGAAGTGGCCGGCCATCGCCGCCGTCCTCGACCCGGTCACCCGCAGGCTGGACAACACGGTGGCGCAGACGCTGAACGCCAGGGTGGACGTGGACGGCGAGGACCCGCACCAGGTGGCGCTGGACTGGATGAAGCAGCAGGGGTTCGTGAAGTAGCGCAGTACGTCTCAGCCCAGCGCTGCGTCTCAGCCCAGCGCTGCGTCTCAGCAGGACGGTACGGAGTGCTTCCCGGCGCTCAGGGCGGTCAGGGCGTTCACCGCGCCCTTCAGCGTGGTCACCGGCACCAGCCGCAGGCCCTTCGGCAGGTCCGGCTTGGCGGCGGCGCACTCGGCCTTCGGCACCAGGAACACGGTCGCCCCGTCCCGGCGGGCCGCCTGCGTCTTCAGGGCCACCCCGCCGACCGCGCCCACCGACCCGTCGGCGGTGATGGTCCCGGTCCCGGCGACGGTCCGGCCGCCGGTGAGGTCGCCGCCGCTGCCGTCGCCGTCCAGCTTGTCGATGATGCCCAGCGTGAACAGCAGCCCGGCGCTGGGGCCGCCGACGTCGGCGAGCTTCAGCGTGACCTTGACCTTGCGGTCGCTCAGGCCCAGGTAGGTGAGCGCGGCCTGGCTGGCGGCGTCCTGGGACTGCCGCATCTGCTCGGCGTTGTGCTGCTCGATCTCCTTGATGTCGCCGCCGCCCGGGTAGACGGAGTCGCGGGGCATGACGGCCCGGTCGGTGCGGAACCAGTTGCCGATCACGTCCCCGAGCGAGACGTGCGTGTCCGGCGCGGTCGCCTCGATGGTCGTCATCCGCAGCTGCCCGCTCGTCCCGCGGGTCGGCGCGCCGGAGATGGTGATCACCGGCGTGTCCTTGTTCTCCCCGAGCACGTTCGCCGTCATCCCCGGCTGGGCCACCGAGAACGGCAGGGGCACCGACACGGCCGTGGCGATCAGGGCCACGACGGGCACAGCGCAGACGGCGACGGCCTGGAGGCGCGTGAGACGAGAGAGCACGGAGTCAATCTAACGCGGCACGTCCGCGCGGCCACCGCCCGCCCGTCCGCGGCCACCGCCGCGGCGGGGCCTGCCGGGAGCCGGTGACCTCCCGGGTCAGCGCAGCGCTTCCGCGACCTCGCGGGCCGCGTCCACCACCCGCGGTCCCACCCGCTCCGGCACGGAGTCCGCGAGCATCACCACGCCCACACTGCCCTCCACGCCCGTCACCCCGACCAGCGGCGCCGCCGCCCCGCTGGCACCGGCCTCCAGCTCCCCGTGCGTCAGCGTGTACCCGGGGTCGGCCAGCGGCGACTGCCGCGCCGCCAGTATGGCCCGGCCCGCGGCCCCCCGGTCCAGCGGATGCCGGAAGCCCGCCCGGTAGGCCACGTGGTAGTCCGTCCAGGTCGGCTCGACCACCGCGACGGCCAGCGCCTCCGTACCGTCCACCAGCGTCAGGTGGGCGGTGGCCCCGATGTCCTCGGCCAGCGACCGCAGCGCGGGCAGCGCGGCCTCGCGCACCAGCGGGTGCACCTGCCGCCCCAGCCGCAGCACGCCCAGCCCGACCCGGGCACGCCCGCCCAGGTCACGTCGTACGAGCGCGTGCTGTTCCAGGGTGGCGAGCAGCCGGTAGACCACGGTCCGGTTGACGCCCAGTTTGCTGGACAGCTCGGTGACGGTCAGTCCGTGGTCGGTGTCGGCCAGCAGTTTGAGGACGCGCAGTCCCCGGTCGAGCGTCTGCGAGGTCTCCGCGGTCACGACGCCCACTCCTTAGGTGGTGAGGCCGGCGGCCACTGCGGCGGACGCGTCACCGGTCCCGTGGGCGACGCGCGTCAGAGGCCGCCGATCGGCAGGACGGCCCGGCGGCTCCGGGCTCGGTCGCTTCACGGCTGCGCTCCGCGGCGGCGCTGCCACGGGGCGTGTGCGTAGCGGGACAGTAGCGAAGCCGGTTCGCTGAGCGGAAGCCTCCGTCCAGAATCCGGGCAGTGCCCGGTACGGAGTCCGGCTGTTTGTCCGGAGAAGTACGGTGCCGGAAGGGCCTCACCAGCGGCTGCCGGGCGGGTCACCGCATCCGGGTGGCCCACTCCTGCATCTTGGCGATCCGCTGCCGCAGCTGCCCGGCCGTGGCCTCGGCGCTCGGCGGGCCCCCGCACACGCGGCGCAGCTCGGTGTGGATGACCCCGTGCGGCTTGCCGCTCTGGTGGACGTAGGCGCTCACCATCGTGTTGAGCTGTTTGCGCAGCTCCATCATCTCCTTGTGGGAGACCACCGGACGCCGCTCGGCGGGCAGCTCGAGCAGGTCGGCCTCGCTGTCCGGCTTCCTGCGGCTGTGCGCGATCTGCCGGGCCTGCCGCTTCTGCAGCAGCAGCTGCACCTGGTCGGGCTCGAGCAGCCCGGGGATGCCGAGGTAGTCCTGCTCCTCCTCGCTGCCGGGGTGGGCCTGCATGCCGAACTCGGCGCCGTCGTAGAGCACCCGGTCGAAGACGGCCTCGGACTCCAGCGCCTCGAAGGCGAACTGCTCCTGCTCGCCGGTGTCCTCGTCCTGCTCCTTGTTCGCCTCGTCCATCTCCTTCTCGGACTCGGCGTACGGGTCCTCCTCGCCCTCCTTCTTCGGCTTGTCGAGGGCGTGGTCGCGCTCCACCTCCATCTCGTTGGCGAAGGTGAGCAGGTCCGGGACGGTCGGCAGGAAGACGGAGGCGGTCTCGCCGCGCCGCCGGGAGCGGACGAAACGGCCGACGGCCTGCGCGAAGAACAGGGGGGTGGAGATGGTGGTGGCGTACACGCCGACCGCGAGCCGGGGCACGTCGACGCCCTCGGACACCATGCGCACCGCGACCATCCAGCGGTCGTCGCTCGCGCTGAACTCGTCGATCCGCTTGGAGGCGCCCGCGTCGTCGGACAGCACCAGCGTGGCCCGGCTGCCGGTGATCTCCCGGATCAGCTTGGCGTAGGCGCGGGCGGACTCCTGGTCGGAGGCGATGACGAGGGCGCCCGCGTCCGGGATGGCCTTCCTGACCTCGGTCAGCCGCTGGTCGGCGGCGCGCAGCACGCTGGGCATCCAGTCGCCGCGCGGGTCGAGCGCGGTACGCCAGGCCTGGCTGACGGCGTCCTTGGTCATCGGCTCGCCGAGCCGGGCGGCGATCTCGTCGCCGGCCTTGGTGCGCCAGCGCATGTTGCCGCTGTAGGAGAGGAAGATGACCGGCCGGACGACGCCGTCGGCGAGCGCGGAACCGTACCCGTACGTGTAGTCGGCGGCGGACCGCCGGATCCCGTCGTTGCCCTCCTCGTACGTGACGAAGGGGATCGGGTTGGTGTCGGACCGGAACGGCGTACCGGTGAGCGCCAGGCGCCGGGTGGCCGGCTCGAACGCCTCCAGGCACGCCTCGCCCCACGACTTGCTGTCACCGGCGTGGTGGATCTCGTCCAGGATGACCAGTGTCTTGCGCTGCTCGACCCGGTTGCGGTGCAGCATGGGCCGCACCCCGACACCGGCGTACGTCACCGCCACGCCCTGGTAGTCCTTGCCGAGCGGGCCCGCGCTGTACTCGGGGTCCAGCTTGATCCCTATCCGGGCGGCCGCCTCGGCCCACTGCTTCTTCAGGTGCTCGGTGGGCGCCACCACGGTGATCTGCTGCACGACGTGGTGGTGCAGCAGCCACGAGGCGAGGGTCAGCGCGAAGGTCGTCTTGCCCGCGCCGGGCGTGGCGACCGCCAGGAAGTCACGCGGCTGCTCCTGGACGTACCGCTCCATCGCGCCCTGCTGCCAGGCGCGCAGCTTGCTGGCGGTGCCCCAGGGGGCGCGGCCCGGGAAGGCCGGGGAGAGGTGGTGGGAAGTGGCGCTGGAAGCAGTCATGGGGGTGGAAGCTGACGGCCCTCGGTCGAAGGTGGGGGCGGGCGACGGTCGGGCGGTAGTCACGGTCTCCGGGGGATCGGGGCTCGGGCGGCTCGGCTACGTATGACAACCGGGCCACCCTACCGGCGCCCCACCCGCCCGGGCGCCCGGACGCCACCGGTTCCACCGGGGGTGGGACCGAGGTCACAGTCGACGCGCCGGGGCCCACCGGATGCGCCTCCGTCCCCCCTCCGGCCGCGCTGGGCACCCCGCCGCACCCGCCGCTTCATGAACGCCGTGTGGCAGTCGCATTGCGGCCCCGGCGTTCCCCTTGAGCCCGCTCGGCCCGGCCCCCTACGGTCATGTCATCGAGTTCGGCACGACAGCGATCGCGCCCGACCCGGCCGTGTGCCCGAGTGGTTCAGGGACTCGCCTGCAAAGCGAGTTACGTGGGTTCGATTCCCGCCACGGCCTCTGACTGCCTGACCAGTCGAAAAGAAAGGGCGGCACCCCGAGCGGGTGCCGCCCTTTCGACCGCCGCGCCGGCATGGCCGTGTCATCGACCATCCTCATCAGGCGCATGACGGCACGCTCGGGGGCCCCGACGATGCGCAGCGCCGTGGCGGCCGTGTGCACCTGCCGCGACTCCTACGAGTAGTGATCACGATCCTTCCGGGAGCCGTCATGTCATCAGGTATGACGTATCCGCCGAGTGAAGACGTCTTCCAGGAGCCACCACGCGTGAAGGCACTGCACAGCATCGACCCGACGCTGCCGGACGACCTCCATCCCGAACAGGTCTGGTACACGTCCTACGGCTCCAACGTCCATGTGGACCGTCTCGGTCACTACATCCAGGGCGGCCGACCACCCGGAACGGCGAAGGTCTACCAAGGGTGCAGAGACCCGCGGATGCCTGCTCGCTCGATCCCGGTGGAGCTGCGCGGCACCATGTACTTCACGACCGAGTCGCCCGTGTGGGGTGGCGGTAGGGCGTTCTACGACCCGGCAGCAGCGGGCCGCGTTCTCGCCAGGGCACACCTGGTGACCGCAGGACAGTTCTCGGACATCGCGGCTCAGGAGATGTACCGGGAGCCGGGCGAGGGGATCGACCTCACCGAGGTCTTGACCCGTGGCACGGCGGCCTTGGGCGACGGGCGCTACGAGACGTTGGTATGCGCCGGCCAAGTGGACGGGCTACCGCTGCTGACCTTCACCGCCCCCTGGCAGTTGCACGATGTTCCGTGGAACCCCCCGTCAGCCGCGTACGTGCGCTACTTGGCGGCCGGGTTGCTCTCAGCGGGGGCGTGGGACGCGGAAGCAGTCGCTTCGTACGTCGCGGCCTGCCCGGGCGCAGCGGGCCACTGGTCGCACGAGGCGGTCGCGGGTCTGCTGCACAGCCACGACTGATCACGGACGGCCGTGACCTGCGGTCGGGGCGGGTCGGGGCGGGCAAGGTCAGAGGACTCCGCCGGGCTCGTCCTGGAAGAGGTCTGTCCAGTAGTGCGGGCCGGTGCCGGGGTCGGTGACCGTGGGGTCCAGGGCGGCGAGGGTGTGGATCATCGCCGCGGCCAGCTGGTCGTAGGCCCGGGTGGTCAGCTCGTGGCCGAGGTGGGCGTCGATGCTCCGCTCGTGGTGCAGGAGCCACAGGGTGAAGGCGAGGGTCGAGACGTCGGTGTTGAGCGGGTACAGGGCCGCCTCGGTCTCGCTGAAGTGGAGGACCGCGCCCGTTCTGCCGTCCACCACCAGGCTGTTGTCGCCGGCGAGGTGGCCGAGGCGTACCAGGTGGTCCGCGTGCGCGGGGAGGGCCGCGAGGGCGGCGAGGGCGTCGGAGGGATGGTCGTCGGCGCGTTCGGCGGTGACGTACTCGGTGAGGGTGGGCAGCGGTCCGTCGGTGTCCGCGTGGAAGAGGACCGCCCGCTGCGGCAGCCCCGTCTCGCGCAGGAAGCGGCGGGTCGGCTCGTGGGTGAGCGTGGCCGGGAAGTCGACGTCCTCGAAGCGGGCGACGCGGCCGGGACCGAACTCCTGCTCCAGCAAGCGGGCGGGCAGGTCCAGGGTGAGTCCGCGGGCCGTGCCGGGGCCCGCGGCCAGGGCGAGCGGGCGGATCAGCGCGGCGGCCTTCCAGTAGGGCGGGACCGCGCCACCCGTGCCCTCCTCGAAGAGGGCCAGGAGGCGGCGGGACGCCTCGGTGGCGGCCGTGCTGCCGTACCGGCCGGCGACGGCGGCGAACCGGCCCCGCAGCCCGGCCAGTTCCTCGGTGACCGCGGCGAAGCGCAGCAGGGTGTGCAGGGACGGGGCGAGCGGACGGGCGCCGGAGGGGTCGAAGAGGTAGGCGCTGGTGATCTCTCCCGTGGAGCCGTCGAGCAGGATCGACTCCCGGTCGGTGCCCACCGGGTTGAGCAGTTCGCCGATCACCAGCCGGTCCCGCAGTTCCTCGGCCAGGCGGCCGGGGCCGTCGGCGGCGGCCGCGACGGTGCGCAGGCCGGCCGTGCGCAGCGGCGAGAAGGTCAGCAACGCGCTGTCGGAGGGCAGACCGGGGCCGGTGAGCAGGCCGCGCGTCGGCGCGTGCGTGACATACCGGTCCAGCTCGGCCTCGGTCAGCGTGATCGCCGCGACACCGGCGTCGGTCGTGCTCATCGCTCCCCCGCGATCTTCGATGACAGTGACAGTGGTGGTGGCTCTGGTGGTGGCAGGGGCCATGTCCGGCGCGCGTCCGCCGGGTTCGGACCGGCGCTGTCCCACTGCTCGGAACAGTACGCCGCGCCACTGACATCGCCCGTCGAGGAGGACGCCGCGCGGAGCCGGTGCGTTGCGTCCCGGGGGCGGGGACGTCACGCGCGCGGGCTCAGGTGAAGTAGATGCCGCCGAGGACGACGGCCAGTGCGGCCAGGACGAACAGCAGCACCCACGGCAGCAGCTTGCCGGGGCCGGGCGCGGGCTCGTAGCGCGGTCCGTCCTGCGGGGTGCTCACTGCGCGGTCACCACGGCGGCCTGGGGCCGGATGGGCAGGCGGTTGACGGGGCGGCCGGTGGCGGCGCGCACCGCGGAGGCGATCGCCGCCGGCGAGGTCACCACCGGTACCGCGCTGACGGACTTGGCGCCGAAGGGCGCGACCACGTCCCGCTCCTCGACCAGCTTGACGATCCGGATGTCCGGGGCGTCCAGGGCGGTGGGGAGGGCGTACCCGGTGAGGTCGGGGTGGCGGACCAGGCCGCGCGGGGCGCGCAGGTTCTCGGTGAGCGCGATGCCCAGGCCCTGGGTGACGCCCGCCTCGATCCGGGCGACGAGCTGCGCCGGGTTCAGCACCCGGCCCACGTCCTGGGCGACGGCCAGCTCCACGACCCGGACCGAGCCGAGTTCGATGTCGACGTCCACCACCGCGCGCACCGCGCAGAACGCCAGGCCCACGAAGGCGTCGCCCTGGCCGGAGGCGTTCAGCGGCTCCGTGGGATGCGGGCGGCACTGGGCGGTGGCCCACAGCTCCTTGCCCTCCATCGCCTCGGTGACCGTGGTCGACAGCACCCCGTCGTACGACGTGATCTTGCCGTCGGTGATCTGGAGCAGCTCGGTGGACATGCCGAACTGGTGGGCGAGGGGCTGGAGCAGCTGGGTGCGGACCATCTTCGCCGCCCGCTCCACCGCGCCGCCGGAGACCCAGGTGTGCCGGCCGCGGCAGCCCGGGCCCGCGGGCGGCTGGTCGGTGTCGACGGGGGCGACGTGGACCTCGTCGATGCCGAGGGTGTCCTGGACGATCTGCCGGGCCAGCGTGGTGAAGCCCTGGCCGGTCTCCACGGCGGCGCACAGCACCGTCGCGATGCCGTCGTGGACCTTCACGGTGGCCGTGGACACCTCGTCGGCGCCCTCCGCGCCGAGCATGTGCACCATGCCGAGGCCGTAGCCGACGCCCCGGCGCACCGCGCCCGGCTCGCCCGCGCCCTCGGGGCCGCCGGGCAGCAGCCACTCGTCCTCGGGGGTGTCCTTGGGCAGCGCGGGGAGCGGGAAGTCCCGGACCGCCTGGAGCAGTTCGGCGACGGGGGCGGGGCAGGTCACGGTCTGTCCGATGGGCAGCACGTCCCCGGTGGCGAGGGCGTTGCGCAGGCGCAGTTCGGCCGGGTCGAGACCGAGCTTCTTGGCGAGCTTGTCCATCTGCGCCTCGTAGGCGGCGCACACCTGCATGGCGCCCTCGCCGCGCACGTGCCCGGAGGGCGGGTTGTTGGTGCGCACCGCCCAGCCCTCGATGAAGGCGTTCGGGACGACGTAGGGCCCGCAGGCGAAGGAGACGGCGGCGGCCAGCGCCTCGGCGGAGGTGTCGGCGTAGGCGCCCGCGTCGAGCAGGATCTGCGCCTCGACCTTCACCAGCCTGCCCTCGGCGTCCGCGTGGTGGCGGTAGCGCAGCAGGGTGGGGTGGCGGTGGACGTGGCCGAGGAAGGACTCCTCGCGGGTCGCGGTCAGCTTCACCGGGCAGCCGGTCTTCAGGGCGAGCAGGCCCAGCGGCAGCTGGAAGCCCTGGTCCTCCCGGTCGGCGGTGGCCCCGGGCACCCCGGTGACGACGATCTTCACCCGGTCGGGGGACAGGCCGAAGCAGGCGGCGGCGGTGTTGCGGTCGCTGTGCGGGTCGGTGGAGGCCAGGTACAGCTCCACGCCGCCGTCGGGGCGGGGCACCGCGAGGCCCGCCTCGGCGCCGATGGGGGCCGGGTCCTGGCGGCCGATGCGGTACAGGCCCTCGACGACGATCTCGCCCGCCGCGTCCGGGTCGCCGTGGCGCAGCGGGATGTGCCGGATCAGGTTGCCGTCCGGGTGCAGCGGTTCGGCCTCGAAGGCCAGCTCGGGATCGGTCACCGGGTCGAGCACCTCGTACTCGACGATGACGGCGGCCGCGGCCATCCGCGCGGTGTCCGGGTGGTCGGCGGCGACGGCGGCGATGGGCTCGCCGTGGTGGCGCACCACCTCGGCGGCGAACACCGGGCGGTCGGGCGTGCCGCGGCCGTAGCTCGGGGTGCCGGGGACGTCCTCGTGGGTGACGACGGCCCGTACGCCGGGCATCTCGCGCGCGTGGGTGGTGTCGATGGAGACGATGCGCGCGTGCGCGTGCGGGGAGCGCAGCACGGCCGCCCAGAGCAGCCCCTCGGCCCACAGGTCGGCCGCGTAGGGGAAGGTGCCCTCCGCCTTGGCGCGGGCGTCCGCGGGCGGCAGCGAGGCCCCGAGGCCGTGCGGCAGCGCCTCGGCGGCGGGGGGGGCTTCCGTCGCGGTGGTCGCGGTGGCGGCTTCGTTGCTCACGCCTGGCCTCCGTCCTGGCCGTAGTGCTGCTGCTCGTGGGGTGTGACGCCGAACGCCGACGGGTTGACGCCGCCGGCCCCGGGGCCCGCCTGGTGCGGGATGCGCGCCTCGTCGGCGTCGGTGTCGGCCTGCGCCGCGGTGTGCGCCTCGCGCTCGGCGACGACCTCCTTGACGGCGTCCAGGACGCCCCGGTAGCCCGAACAGCGGCACAGGTTGCCGCACAGGGCCTGGCGGGCCTCCATGTCGTTGGGCGCCGGGTTGCCCTCGAGCAGGTCGTGCACGGTCATCGCCATGCCGGGTACGCAGACGCCGCACTGCACCGCGCCGCACCTGGCGAGCGCCCGCTGCACGTCGGAGGGCTGTCCGTCGACGGCGAGCCCCTCCACGGTGCGGACCTCGCTGCCGGCCGCGGTGACGGCGGGGACCAGGCAGGAGGCGACCAGCCGCCCGTCCACCTGGACGTTGCAGGCCCCGCACTCGCCCTGCGAGCAGCCGTCCTTGGCGCCCGCGAGACCGAGGCGCTCGCGCAGCACGTACAGCAGCGACTCGCCGATCCAGGCGTCGGTCACGGGCCGGTCGGCGCCGTTGACGCGCAGCACGTAGGAGGCGAGGGGGTGGTCGTCGTGCGCCGGGAGCGCGGCGGCCGCCTCGTCGGCGGCCTGCTCGTCCTCCGCCTCGCCGGGCGCGCCGGCGGCGCCGGAGCCGGTGCCGTCCGGGCCGTCTGAGGCGTCCGGTGCGTCGGAGGGGTCTTCCGGGGCCGACGGGTCCGCCGGGTCGTGGGCGTCCGGTGTGCCGAACGCGTCGCCCGGGTCCGCGTCGTCGCCCGCGTCGGCCGTGTCCGGCGCTGTCGCGGCCTCCGGCGCCTGGGCGCGGGCCTCGGCAGGATCGAACCGTGCCGGGTCGTCAGCGGGGCGTTCAGCGGCCCCGGCGGCGGCCTCCGTGCCCGGCTCGGCTTCCGGCGCCGTCCGCGGCTCGCCGTCGCCGTGGGCCGGACCGGCGCCGCCGTGCGCGGTGTCGACACCGGGTGCCTGTTCCGGGGTGCCCAAGGGGTCGTGCTCGGCGGGGTGGACGGGGTGGGTGCCGGTGTGGCCGGCGGCGGGGTCGCCCAGGGGGGCGTGTCCGGGTGCCGGGGGCTGCGCGGGCTGGTCCCAGGGGCCCGGCGTCTCCGTCGCCCAGGGCGCCGAGGCGCCGCCGGGGAGGGTGGCCGGCGGGGTGCCGCCCCACTGCTCGACCAGCGCGGACGTGGTGAACTCGCCCGATTCGTCCGGGAGGTCACCACCGGCCACCGGGATGGACCACTGCCCGGTGACGTCGTGGCCGGGGGCCGGCGGGGCCGGGGGCTCCTCGAACGTCCACTGCTGGGTGGCGCCGGGGTGGTAGGCGAAGCGGTCGTCCGGCTCCTGGCGCGCCGCGCCCGGGTCGGGCCACCGGGTGCCCTCGGGCACCGCCCAGGTGCCGGTGGCCGCCGGGTCGGTGCCGGTCGCCGGACCGGCCGTTATCCGGGGCGGCACGTAGCCGTGGCCGGGCGCGGCGAGGGGGCTGTCACCGGACAGCAGGGCGTCGATGCCGCCCTCGGGGAGCTTGACGAACGCGGTGGCGCCGTCGTCGTAGTCGCCCTGGGGCAGCGGGTCCCAGCGGCCGCCGCCCTGGGGCGTGTCCTCTCCGTGCTGGTCGTCGGTCACGACAGCGCCCTCCCCAGTGCTCGTCGGGCCAGCGCGGCCACGGTACGCCGCAGGTGCAGTACGGCGGGCGGAAGCGGTGTGACGGAGCCGTCCGGTTCCGGTGCCGGGTCGGGGATGCAGGCCGCGGCGACGTACTCGCCGAAGGCGCCGAGGGCCTCCGGGACGAGCGCGCGATCGTTGTCCCAGTCGATGAGCCGGGCGACCCACTGCTCGGCGTCCAGCGGGCGCAGCGGCATCGGCGCTATGGCACCGACGGCGCACCGCACTCCGCGCCGGGCGGGGTCCAGGACCAGGGCCACGGAGGCCAGCGCGCGGCCCGGTCCGGTGCGCCCGGTCGCCTTGACGAAGACCTGGGGGGCGTGCAGCAGCGGCACGCGCACGTAGCCGATGAGTTCGCCGCCGCGCAGCATGTCCACGCCGGCCAGCAGGTGCGACACCGGGATCTCCCGGCGGGCTCCGCCGCGGCCCGCGATGATCAGCGTCGCCTCCAGGGCGGCCAGCACCGGCAGCGCGTCCCCGGTGGGTGCGGCCGTGGCGATGTTGCCGCCCAGGGTGCCGGCGTTGCGGATGTGCGGCGGGCCCGCGGCGCGGGCGGCGGCGGCCAGCGCCGGGATCAGGGCGGCGAAGTCGGGGCGGCCCATGCGGGCGTGGGTGAGTCCGGCACCGAGGAGCGCGTGGCCGTCCTGGTACTGCCAGCCGCGGATCTCGCTGATCCGGCCCAGTCCCACCAGGGCGGCGGGCCTGAGCTGTCCGGAGTTGACGGCCGTCATCAGATCGGTGCCGCCCGCGACGGGGACGGCGGTGGGCGTGGCGGCCAGGGCCTCCACCGCCTCGTCCAAGGTCGTGGGCAGCGTGACGGCCTGCGCCGCCTGCGGTGCGTGCGTGGTCAAACCGGCTGCCCCTTCCCGCTGCCCCACCTGGTCCCGCCTGTTGCGCCGTACGGTACGTGCTCACAGGGCGGGGGTGGCAACTCTGGCACATTCTCGCAAGACCCGGACGCGGGGGTCCGTCACGTTCTGCCATCACCTCCCCGCCGTCTGCCCTCGGGGGCGGGCCTCGCGGCGCCGTGGGGCAGGCGGGGGCGGGGCGGGCGGAGTTGTGCGGCATTTGCCCGGTTCTGCTGGAGAGACGGCCACTTTCGGGCGGCATCACCGGTGGGAGCGCATTGCCACCCTTCGGGGTAACTGCCGGATTCCTTCCGTTACCTGTTCGGGGGCTGTCCGTCCAGCGGGCGGCCCGGCACGCCCGGCCGGCGCTGCCAGGGCCGGGGCCCGGAGGGCGGGCGGTAGGCGACCCCGAGGGCGTCGAGGCGCCGGTAGTGCGCGGCCATCCGGCGCTGGAAGTCCGCGAAGTCCCGTTCCGCCGGGGCGGGCAGGGGGCTCCAGGCCACCTCGGCGAAGGCGGCGAGCCGCGGGAAGGCCTGGTAGTCGACGCGGGCCGCGTCCTCCATGACCTCGGTCCAGAGGTTGGCCTGGGTGCCCAGCACATGGCGGGCCGCCTCACCGGTGAGCTGCGGCGGGACGGGCTCGAAGCGGTAGACGTCCTCCAGGGTGCGGACGTAGCCGATGGGCACGGGCTCGTCCGCTCCCGCGGCCTGCCGGTGGTCCAGGTAGACCTGCTGCTCGGGGCACATGACCACGTCGTGTCCGGCCCGCGCGGCCGCGACGCCGCCCGCGTAGCCGCGCCAGGACGACACCGCCGCACCCTCGGCCAGGCCGCCCTCCAGGATCTCGTCCCAGCCGATGAGCCGGCGCCCGCGCGCGGTGAGCCAGCTGTCGAAGTGCCCGATGAACCAGGCCTGGAGGGCGTCCTCGCCGGACAGCCCGAGGTCCGCGATGCGAGCCTGCGCCGCGGGCGAGCGGCGCCACTCGTCCTTGGGGCACTCGTCGCCCCCGACGTGCACGAAGCGCGACGGGAACAGCTCCAAAACCTCCTCGAAGACCCCTTCGTAGAACCGCAGGGTGTGGTCGGTGGGGGCCAGCACGTGCGGCGAGATGCCCCAGTTGTCCCAGACGGCGAGCGAAGCGGTGTCGACGACATCGGTGTTGCCGAGTTCCGGGTACGCGGCGATGGCCGCCTGCGAGTGCCCCGGCACGTCGATCTCGGGGACGACGGTGATGTGCCGCTCGGCTGCGTAGGCGACGATCTCCCGGATGTCGTCCTGGGTGTAGTGGCCGCCGTGCGGCTTGTCCTCCCACAGCGGCGAGGCCCGGTGCCCGAACTTCGTGCGCGCCCGCCAGGAACCGGCCTCGGTCAGCGCCGGGTACCGCCGGATCTCCAGCCGCCAGCCCTGGTCGTCCGTCAGGTGCAGGTGGAGCACGTTGAGTTTGTGGGCGGCCATCAGGTCGAGGTAGCGCAGGACGCCGTCCTTGGGCATGAAGTGCCGGGCGACGTCGAGCAGGAGACCGCGCCAGCCGAAGCGGGGCGCGTCCTCGACGCTTGCGCCGGGCACGAGCCAGCGCCGGCCGGGACGCACCGGGGCGCGCCGGAAGGCGTCGGGGCCGAGCAGCTGACGGAGCGTCTGCGCACCCCAGAACACGCCGGCCGGTCCGCCGCCCTCGACGGTGACGCCGTCCGCGCCGGCGCTCAGCCGGTAGCCCTCCGGCCCGAGCCGGCTCTCCCCGGGCCGCACACGCAGCCGTACGGCGTCACCGGCGTCCCCCGTGCCGGGCGGCAGGGCCAGGCCCGTGGCGGCCCCGAGCACACCGCGCAGCCAGCGGGCGGTGGTCCCGGTGCCGGGTCCGGCGTCGATCACCGTGTCCGCGCCGAGGACGAAGCCGTCCGCGGAGCCCCGCGCGGCGGCGGGCGCGGGAATCACATCCACCAGGTCAGTCACGTCAGTCCTCGCAGACGGTCCGGAACGGCACGGGGGAACCGGCGCGACGGCGCCCCGGCGGTCGGCGGACCGCGAACTGGCCGGAAATCGCCGCCCGGAAACGACCCGCGGGGCCGCGGCCGGACTCCCGCGACGAGGCTACGGACCGCGAGGACCGGCCCACAAGAGGTCTGGACCAATTGCCCGGCACGGCGTTGACCGGCACGGCGTGACCGGGACGGGGAACCGGCGCGGCGCGACCGGACACCGGCCGGGACGCGCGGGAGCCCCGGGGACACCAAACCCCCGGGACACGCCGCGGCGCGTCCCGGGGGCCGTCACCTCTGTTCTGTCGGGCCGGCGCGGGGACCCGTCAGCCGTCCTTGCCGCCGCCCTTGCCCTCGTCGCCGCCGCCCGCGGCCATGGACTCGTAGATCTCCTTGCACATGGGACAGACGGGGTACTTCTTCGGGTCGCGGCCCGGCACCCACACCTTGCCGCACAGCGCCACGACGGGCGTGCCGTCGAGGGCGCTCGCCATGATCTTGTCCTTCTGGACGTAGTGGGCGAAGCGCTCGTGGTCGCCGTCGCCGTGGGACACCTGCGGCGTCGGCTCTACGAGGGTCCCCGTACCAGTCCCGCGCTCGGGCTCAAGAGTGCTCATACCAGCCAGGGTACTGAAGCTCACACGCATCAGTTGAGCGAAGGGTCGTCCGGGTACGTGGCCACCATCGCCAGCTCGCTGCGCTGGCGCCGCAGCACCTCGCGCCAGAGCCGCTCCGGCGCGGGCGAGGAGACGTCGCCGGGCTCGGACTCCACGACGTACCAGGCGCCCTCCACCAGCTCGTCCTCCAGCTGCCCCGGCCCCCATCCCGCGTAACCGGCGAAGATTCTCAGGGACCCCAGGGCGGAGGCGAGCAGCTCGGGCGGGGCCTCCAGGTCGACCAGGCCGATCGCGCCGTGCACCCGGCGCCAGCCCAGCGGGGCCCCGTCGCCCTCCGCGCCGCCCGGGATGACCGCCACGCCCAGCGCCGAGTCCAGGGCGACCGGGCCGCCCTGGAAGACGACACCCGGCTCGCCGGCCAGCTCGGCCCAGCCCTCCAGGATGTCGCCCACGCCGACCGGCGTGGGCCGGTTCAGGACGACACCGAGGGAGCCCTCCTCGTCGTGGTCGAGGAGGAGCACCACCGCGCGGTCGAAGTTCGGGTCCGCCAGGGCGGGTGTGGCCACGAGCAGCCGCCCCGTGAGCGAGGACACCTCGGTCATGCCAGACATGATCCCGCATCTCGCCCCGCTGTGGGGAGCCGATCGGGCCGCCGGGTGAACCAGCCGCCCCGGCGGTGACCGCTCGTGCCCGGCGGCGAACCGTTCGTGTTGTGACACAGCCATGACGCGGCTGGACGGTACTTGGGCTTACAGGACGGGGGTAGGAGGCGATTACCCTGTCTTCCCGGCCCTGCCCCACTTCCACGGAACGCGAGATCCATGACCGTCAACGGCTCTGACGACGTACTGCTTGTCCACGGCGGCACCCCGCTCGAGGGCGAGATCCGTGTCCGCGGTGCGAAGAACCTCGTGCCCAAGGCCATGGTCGCCGCGCTGCTCGGCAGCGCGCCGAGCCGGCTGCGCAACGTGCCGGACATCCGCGACGTGCGCGTCGTACGCGGACTGCTCCAGCTGCACGGGGTGACGGTCCGTCCGGGTGAGGAACCGGGCGAGCTGGTGCTCGACCCGTCCCACGTGGAGAGCGCGAACGTCGCTGACATCGATGCCCACGCGGGCTCGTCGCGCATCCCGATCCTGTTCTGCGGCCCGCTGCTGCACCGCCTCGGCCACGCCTTCATCCCGGGCCTGGGCGGCTGCGACATCGGCGGCCGGCCCATCGACTTCCACTTCGAGGTGCTGCGGCAGTTCGGCGCGGTCATCGAGAAGCGCGCGGACGGCCAGTACCTGGAGGCGCCGCAGCGGCTGCGCGGGACGAAGATCCGGCTGCCGTACCCGTCGGTGGGCGCGACCGAGCAGGTGCTGCTGACGGCGGTGCTGGCCGAGGGCGTGACGGAGCTGTCCAACGCGGCCGTCGAGCCGGAGATCGAGGACCTCATCTGCGTACTGCAGAAGATGGGCGCGATCATCGCGATGGACACCGACCGAACCATCCGCGTCACCGGCGTCGACTCGCTCGGCGGCTACAACCACGCCGCCCTCCCGGACCGCCTGGAGGCCGCCTCCTGGGCGTCCGCCGCGCTGGCGACCGAGGGCGACATCTACGTCCGCGGCGCCCAGCAGCGCTCGATGATGACGTTCCTCAACACCTACCGCAAGGTGGGCGGCGCCTTCCAGATCGACGACCAGGGCATCCGCTTCTGGCACCCCGGCGGCCAGCTGAAGTCGATCGCGCTGGAGACGGACGTGCACCCCGGCTTCCAGACGGACTGGCAGCAGCCGCTCGTGGTGGCCCTCACCCAGGCCACCGGCCTGTCGATCATCCACGAGACGGTGTACGAGTCCCGGCTGGGCTTCACCTCGGCGCTGAACCAGATGGGCGCCCACATCCAGCTGTACCGCGAGTGCCTGGGCGGCTCGAACTGCCGCTTCGGCCAGCGCAACTTCCTGCACTCGGCCGTCGTCTCCGGCCCCACCCGGCTGCAGGGCGCCGACCTGGTCATCCCCGACCTGCGCGGCGGCTTCTCGTACCTGATCGCGGCCCTGGCCGCCCAGGGCACCTCCCGGGTGCACGGCATCGAGCTGATCAACCGCGGCTACGAGAACTTCATGGAGAAGCTCGTGGAGCTGGGCGCGAAGGTCGAGCTGCCCGGCAAGGCCCTCGGCTGACCCGCCCGCCGCAGGGGCCTGTCCGGACGTTCAGGCCCCGGGCGGCCGTACGCGCGTCGTACGGCCGCCAGGCGGCGGTGGTACGACGATGGGGCGGCTCCCTCGGAGGGGGCCGCCCCATTGGCGTTCACACTGCCTCGTACGCCGTCCCGCGGCGCACGGGAGCCAGGGTCACTTGCCCTTGGCGGCTTCCTTGAGCTTGCTGCCCGCGGAGACCTTCACGCTGTAGCCGGCCGGGATCTGGATCGGGTCGCCGGTCTGCGGGTTGCGCGCGGTGCGAGCGGCACGGTGGGTGCGCTCGAAGGTCAGGAAGCCGGGGATGGTGACCTTCTCGTCGCCCTTGGCGACGATCTCGCCGACGGTCTCGGCGAACGCCGCCAGCACCGCGTCGGCGTCCTTGCGGGTCACCTCGGCGCGGTCGGCCAGCGCGGCCACCAGCTCACTGCGGTTCATGTTGTTACTCCCGTGTTCTTTTTGCCATTGAGGCGTGCCACGCGGCGAAGCCGCATGTTGGGCACAGCGAAGCCGATGCTGCCAGGGTCCTCGGACAGTCCCCGGACCCGGGTCCTTCGTTCCAGACCCTCGCGCCCAGAGACGCATCCTGCCCCTACCTGCGGCGGGAATGCCAATCCGGCACCCGCAGGAGTCGTGAGAACACCCTTGGGAGTCACACGAAAAGAGGGCTGGTCCGGCCGACACCCTAGAGTGCCGTCCGGACCACCGGGTTCCCCGACGCGCCGGGCGCAAGGGCTGTCGTGGCGATCCTCACAACCCCGCTCCGGCCGCCCGGTACGGGCCGGTACGGGCGCTGCCGCCCCGGGTCAGACGCCGGCGCCGGCGCCGGCCGCCCTGGCCGCGTCCCGGACCGCTCCGGCGACCGCGCCCGCGACCTTGTCGTTGAAGACGCTGGGGACGATGTAGTTGGCGTTCAGCTCGTCCTCGGTCACCACGCAGGCCAGCGCCTTCGCGGCCGCGAGCATCATCTCCGTGTTGACCGTGCGGGACTGCGCGTCGAGCAGGCCGCGGAAGACGCCCGGGAAGACCAGCACGTTGTTGATCTGGTTGGGGAAGTCGGAGCGGCCGGTGGCCACGACGGCCGCCGTCTGCCGGGCGATCGCGGGGTCGACCTCGGGGTCGGGGTTCGCGAGCGCGAACACGATCGCGTCGTCGGCCATGGCGGCCACGTCGTCGCCGTCGAGGACGTTCGGGGCGGAGACGCCGATGAAGACGTCGGCGCCGCGCACGGCCTCCTTCAGCGTGCCGGTGAGGCCCTCGGGGTTGGTGTTGTCGGCGATCCAGCGCAGCGCCGAACCGGCCGGGGCGTCCACCAGGTCCTCGCGGCCCGCGTGCACCACGCCGTGGATGTCGGCGACGACGGAGTTCTTCACGCCCGCCGCGAGCAGCAGCTTGAGGATGGCCGTACCGGCCGCGCCGGCGCCGGACATCACCACCCGGATCTCCTCGATCGCCTTGCCGGTGACGCGCAGCGCGTTGGTCAGCGCGGCGAGGACGACGATCGCGGTGCCGTGCTGGTCGTCGTGGAAGACGGGGATGTCGAGGGCCTCGCGCAGCCGGGCCTCGATCTCGAAGCAGCGCGGCGCGGAGATGTCCTCCAGGTTGATGCCGGCGAACCCGGGGGCGATGGCCTTGACGATCTCGACGATGGCGTCGGTGTCCTGGGTGTCCAGGCACAGCGGCCAGGCGTCGATGCCGGCGAAGCGCTTGAAGAGAGCGGCCTTGCCCTCCATGACCGGCAGGGCGGCCTTGGGGCCGATGTTGCCCAGGCCCAGCACGGCCGAGCCGTCCGTCACGACCGCGACGGAGTTGCGCTTGATGGTGAGGCGGCGGGCGTCCTCGGGGTTCTCGGCGATGGCCATGCAGACGCGCGCCACACCCGGCGTATAGATCATCGAGAGGTCGTCACGGTTGCGAATGGGGTGCTTGGACTGCATCTCGATCTTGCCGCCGAGGTGCATCAGGAACGTACGGTCGGAGACCTTGCCGAGCGTGACGCCCTCGATGCCGCGCAGCTTGCCCACGATCTCGTCGGCGTGCGCGGTGGAGGTGGCCGCGATCGTGACGTCGATGCGGAGCTTCTCGTGGCCGGACGCGGTGACGTCGAGGCCGGTGACCGAGCCTCCGGAGGACTCCACGGCGTTGGTGAGCTGCGAGACGGCCGTTCCGCTCGCGGGCACCTCCAGCCGGATGGTCATCGAGTAGGAGACGCTGGGCGCCGTTGCCATGGCGGACTTCCTCTGCTTTCACCGTGTCGCGGGTTGTGCCGTCCGATCGTCGCACCTACCGCCGAGTACGTGGTAGTCGCCCCCGGTTGCGGACGTTGTGTTCACGGGCGGTACCTGGACACACCACCGATCACACGCCGTCGCGCCACCCTGGGCGGCGCTTTCGGAAAACGACTTCCACCATACGAGAAACGATCAGACAAAGAAAGAGGCCCACGTCACAAGGTGACGTGGGCCTCTCACTCGTTCATGACACCGGCCCGCCATGCTCGCCTCGCGGCAAGTGGTCGCTCGTAGCGACGAAGGTTGGGCCCGGGGGCTTGGATCGAGCCGGTGTCACACCCAGGCTAACAAACGGACAGCCGAACGCCATTCCCGTCGGCGGAGTTCGTGCCGACTTCCCGGAAAGTTCAGTCGCGCAGCAGATCCGGCACCCCGTTCGCGTCCGGTTCGTCCCGGTCGCCGGAGACCACCGTCAGCTGCTGGGTGGCCCGGGTCAGCGCCACGTACAGCACCCGCAGCCCGGCCGGCGACTCGTCCGCGATCTCCGCGGGCGAGACGACGACCGTCGCGTCGTACTCCAGGCCCTTGGCCTCCAGGCTGCCCAGCGCCACCACCCGGTCGCCGAGCCCGGCCAGCCAGCGCCGGGCCTCCGCGCGCCGGTTCATGGCGACGACCACGCCGACCGTGCCGTCGACCAGGTCCAGCAGCCGCTCGGCCTCGGCGCGCACCGTGCGCTCGGGCGACTCGCGCACCACGGCGAAGCGCGGGCGGACCCCGGTGGAGCGGACGGCGGACGGCGACTCGGAGCCGGGCATGGCGAGGGCCAGCACCTTCGCGGCCAGCTCGGCGATCTCCGAGGGGTTGCGGTAGTTCACGGTGAGCCGGAAGCGGCGGCGCGGGCGGCTGCCCAGCGCCTCGTCCCGGGCCTGGGCCGCCTCCTCGGGGTCCGACCAGGAGGACTGGGCCGGGTCGCCGACCACCGTCCAGGTGGCGTGCCGGCCGCGGCGGCCGACCATGCGCCACTGCATCGGCGTCAGGTCCTGGGCCTCGTCCACGATGACGTGCGCGTACTCGGTGCGCTCCTGGGCCAGGCGCTCGGCCCGCTCCCGCTGGGTCTCCTCGCGGACCGGCATCAGCTCCTCCAGGCCGGTGAGCTGGTCCAGCGGGTCGAGGTCCCGGCGCTTGCGGGGGCGGGCCGGGGCGCCCAGGATCGCCGTCAGCTCGTCCAGCATGGCGATGTCGTGGACCGAGTAGCCGTCCCGCTTCAGCGACCGGGCGACCTTGCGGACCTCGCCGGGGTTGAGGACGCGCCGGGCCCAGCGGCCCAGGCGCCGCTCGTCCGCCATGGCGGCGAGGACGGCCTTCGGGGTCAGCTCGGGCCACCAGGCGTCGAGGAAGGACAGGAAGGAGTCCTCGGCGCTGACGTCCTCGTCGAAGGAGGAGCGCAGCTCGGCCGCCAGTTCGGGGTCGGTGTGCCGGCCGGCCGCGCCGGAGCGCGCCCACAGGGCGTCCAGCAGCAGCTTGCGGGCGCGGGGGCGCAGCAGGTTGACCGGCGCGGTGCCGCTCAGGGCGGTGCGGCGGATGCCGTCCAGCTCGTCGGCCTCCAGCTCCAGCCGGCGCCCGAAGGCGACGACCCGCAGCCGGGCCGGCACACCGGTGTCCGTGAGGGAGCCGGTGCCGCCGTCCGCCGTGCCGCTGCCGGCGAGCGCGTCGTCCAGGGTGGCGGGGCCCGGCCGTCCGGCCGGGGCGCCGCCGCCCGCGCCCAGCTCCAGCACACCCCGGGCCGCCTTCCGCAACACCTTGAGCATGCGGTACGACCCCTTGGCGCGGGCCACGGCCGGGGAGTCGTACAGGGTGGCCTCGGCGCCGACGGCGTCCACGGCGAGCGAGCCGATCGCGCGGATGGCGACCTGCCCCTCCTCGCCCAGCGAGGGCAGCACGCCCTCGGTGTACGCCACCAGCAGCGGGGTCGGGGAGACGATCAGGATGCCGCCCGCGTACCGGCGCCGGTCCTGGTACAGCAGGTAGGCGGCGCGGTGCAGGGCCACGGCCGTCTTGCCGGTGCCCGGGCCGCCCTCGACGTACGTGACCGAGGCGGCGGGGGCGCGGATGACCATGTCCTGCTCGGCCTGGATGGAGGCGACGATGTCCCGCATGGTGTGCGTGCGGGCCTGGCCGAGCGCGGCCATCAGGGCGCCGTCGCCGATCACCGGCAGTTCACCGCCGCCCAGGTACGCCCGCAGCTCGGGGCGCATCAGGTCGTCCTCGACGCCGAGCACCCGGCGCCCCTTGGAGCGGATGACCCGGCGCCGTACGACCCGCCCGGGGTCGACCGGCGTGGAGCGGTAGAAGGGGGCCGCGGCCGGTGCCCGCCAGTCGATGACCAGCGGGGCGTAGTCCTGGTCCAGCACGCCGATGCGGCCGATGTGCAGGGTCTCGGCGATGTCGGCGGTGCCATCGGGCCGGATCGCGCCGTCCGCGGGCTCGACGGCGGTGTAGGCGCCGTCCGGCCCCTTCTTCCCGTCCTTGCCGGGCAGCAGGTCGATGCGTCCGAAGAGGAAGTCCTCGAACTCGTTGTTGAGCCGGTTGAGGTGGACCCCCGCCCGGAAGACCTGTGCGTCGCGCTCGGCGAGCGCGCCGGGAGTGCCGACCTGGCCGCGCTGGGCCGCGTCGTTCATCAGGAACTCTGCTTCGTGGATCTTCTCCTCGAGCCGCCGGTACACCCGGTCCAGATGTGCCTGTTCCACGCTGATCTCTCGGTCACGCACGGAGTCGTGTGCCTCGCGTACCGATCCGACCGCGGATTGTTGAGCCTGAGCGGCCACCGGGCCCCCTTCTGACGTGCTGGAGCAGCCGTCAACCGTACGCGAAGGAAACCCCGCCGGGCTACGGGCCCGCCGTCGGGAACGAAGCGAGGAGGGTCCGCCACCGCGGCCCCTCCTCCGTCCGTCCGCCGTCCACCGCCTCTACGTGCTCACGTCGACCAGTTTCTTGCCGTCGAAGGTCATGACCTCGAAGTGGTCGATCTGGTTGGGCGCGAAGGCCGCGCCGCCGTGCACGTAGAGGGGGTTCTTCGCCTCTTCGCTCTTGGCGTTGGGCAGGCCGTAGCCCCAGTTCGGGACCGCCCAGGAGGTCACCGTCTCGCGTTCGCCGTTCTTGCCGACGGCGATGAGCGAGCACTTCTCCGGGCCGCTGACGTTCCTCAGCTGGAGCACCGCGTGGGTGCCCCAGTTCTTCTTCTCCATGGCGACGGTGGCGCTGACGTGGGTCGTCGGGTCGGTCGCGCTCTTCTTGTCGGTCATGGTGCGGAACGCGGTCTGGGCCGGGCCCATGGCCTCGGTGGAGCTGCCGCCGTCCGAGCCGCCGTTCGCCGCCACCACGGCCAGCGGCCCGGCGACGATCAGCGCGGCCGCGGCCGCGAGCATGTAGAAGCTGCGGCGGCGCTTGACCGCGCGGCGCTCGGCGACCTCGTCCACCAGCTTCTCGGCCAGGCGCGGGGCGGGCTTCGCGGACAGCGACTCGCCGATCGCGGGCGTCCCGGCCCCCGGCAGGTCCGCCAGCGCGGCCAGCATCGGCTCCATCCCGGCCAGTTCGTCGAGCTGCTGGGCGCACCACTCGCAGGTGGCGAGGTGGGCCTCGAAAGCGGTTGCCTCGGCGTCGTCGAGAATCCCGAGCGCGTACGCGCCGACGGTCTCGTGCTCGTTGGGCGCCGGCGGTCCCTGACTGGGGCTCATGGGTCCAGACATACCCGGACCACCCGCGCTGAAGCCGCTGTGTCCCCCGTATCCGCTCATCACGCCGTCACCCCCCGCTCCTCCAGTGCCAGCTTCATCGACCGCAGCGCGTAGAACACCCGGGAGCGGACGGTGCCGCTGGGTATCCCGAGCGTCTCGGCCGCCTCGTTGACCGTACGCCCCTTGAAGTACGTCTCGACGAGGACCTCCCGGTGGGCAGGGGTCAGGTCGTCGAGCGCGTCGGACAGCGTCATCAGCCACAGCGCCTTGTCGATCTCGTCCTCCGCGGGGATGACCTCCAGCGGCGACGGATCGACCTCCTGCGGCCGGGCCTGCCGGCTGCGGTGGCCGTCGATGACGATGCGGCGCGCGACCGTCACCAGCCAGGGGCGTACCGATCCGGTCGCCCGGTTGAGCTGACCGGCGTTCTTCCAGGCCCGGATGAGCGTTTCCTGCACGACGTCCTCGGCACGCTGCCGATCGCCGGCGACCAGGCGCAGGACGTACGCGAGCAAGGGTCCGGCGTGCTCCCGGTACAGGGCGCGCATCAGCTCCTCGTCAGGTTCCGAGGGCTGTGAGGACATGCGATGTCGGGCCCTCGATCCACGTTCATTGGCCACGGCCGCATCCTTGCGCACGCCCACCTCCGGTGTCCGGGGGTTCCCCCAGTCGGTCGCTCGCCCACCGGTACGGACGCGGTGCGGGAGGTGTTCAACGTGAGGTGACAGTTTTCTCCGAGGTGACGTGACGAGCGGGACATGCGTGCACATTCCCCCCGCCTGTTCTTTACATTTCCGACACGCCCGTGCGGGGGCCGGGGCTGCCCGGGCGGCGGCGGAGGCAAACGCGGTGTAGTGGACATCACGTCGGCGGTGAGACGTGGGTCACCCCGTACGGCGCCTGCGCGCGCTCGGCTGCGGGTGAGTGCGCGGGTACGGGTGTGTGCGCGGCCTGGCGTACGCGCTCAGCTCCGGGTGAGTGCCGCCCGCCGCCGGTGCCGGGCCACCCGTTCGCGGTTGCCGCAGACCTCGCTGGAGCACCACCGGCGCCTGCGCCCGCGTGAGGTGTCCAGGTACACGAGCGGGCAGGTGTCCCCCTCGCACTCCCGCACCGCCGCCCGCGCGGCCGGGTCGGTCAGCAGCTCCACGGCGTCCCGGGCGACCGCGCCCAGCAGCTCGGCGCACTCGGGCGGCCCGGCCAGCTCCCGCACCAGGGCGCCGTCCGCACCGGGCACCGCGCGCGGCGGCGGGGGCGCGACGCGGGCGGCCTCGTTGAGCCGGGCGAGCGCGAGACCGTACGGCAGCGCGTCGGGCCGGGCGCCGGTGCGCACCAGGCATCCGATCAGCGTGCGCAGTTCACGGAAGGCCGCGAGCCAGGAGACGTCGGCGTGCGCGAGGGGGGTGCGGGGCGGGACGAGCCCGGAGCCGGTGATCCAGGCGCACAGCGGCCCGAGGGCGTCGAGCCGTTCGCCGGGATGCGTGGTCGCGAGGAGGTCCAGGCAGATCCGCCCGGCGTCGAACCGCAGCTCGTAGGGGGCCGTGGCCGTACCCAGTGCCATGTGCCTGTCACCACCTGGGCCTAGGACGGGGGAACCGGGGGGAGAAACCGTTCCTCCCTCACAGTGCCCGTCCGCGGGGGCCGCCGGAACCCCCGGGAGGTGAGCGCGCCGGAACCTCCGGCAGGTGGCGCGCCCTACAGGTCCCCGTCCACCGGGCTCCCGTGCCCCGGATCCCCGTACGTGCCGTCGCCGTACTTGCTGTCCCCGTACTTAGGGTCGGCGGCCGGGTCGAGGGCCAGCCGGTACCCGCGCTTGACCACGGTCTGGATCAGCTTGGGCGCCCCGAGCGCCGTACGCAGCCGGGCCATCGCCGTCTCCACCGCGTGCTCGTCCCGCCCGGTACCGGGCAGCGCCCGCAGCAGGTCGGCCCGGGCCACCACCCACCCCGGCCGCCGCGCCAGCGTCCGCAGCAGGGACATCCCGGCGGGCGGTACGGGCTTCAGCTCCCCGTCGACCAGCACCGCGTGCCCCCGGATCTCCACCCGGTGACCGGCCACCGGCAGGGCGCGGGCCCGGGCCGGCAGTTCCCTGCACAGCAGCTGGACGAGGGGCCCGAGCCGGAACCGCTCCGGCTGGACGGTGTCCAGGCCCAGCGCCTGCAACGGCAGCGCGGTGACCGGCCCGACGCAGGCCGGCAGCACGTCGTGGCCGAGCGCGGCGACCAGCTCGTCGAGCAGGCCCCGCTCCTCGGCCCGGGACAGCAGGGAGGCGGCGGCCGGTGCGCTGGTGAACGTCAGCGCGTCCAGTCCCCGGGTGACGGCGGCGTCCAGCAGCCGGTCCAGCGGGGAGATGTCCTCGGGCGGCATCCACCGGTACACCGGCACCGGCACCACCTCCGCTCCCCCGGCCCGCAGCGCCTCGACGAACCCCGGCAGCGGCTCGCCGTGCAGCTGTACGGCGACCCGGCGGCCGTCGACGCCCTCCTCCAGCAGCCGGTCCAGGACCTCCGCCATGGACTCGCTCGACGGCGACCACTGCTCGGTCAGCCCCGCGGCCCGGATGGCCCCCTTGACCTTGGGCCCGCGGGCGAGCAGGTGCACGCCGCGCAGCCGCCCGAGCAGCTGCTCCCCGAGTCCCCACCCGTCGGCGGCCTCCACCCAGCCGCGGAACCCGATCGCGGTGGTGGCGACCACGACGTCGGGCGCCTGGTCGATGATCTCCTTGGTGGCGCCGAGCAGCTCACCGTCGTCGGCGAGCGGCACGATGCGCAGTGCGGGGGCGTGCAGCACGGCCGCACCGCGCCGCTGGAGCAAGGCGTTCAGCTCATCGGCCCGGCGCGCGGCGGTCACACCCACGGTGAACCCGGCGAGCGGCCCGTGGCCCGAGGGCGCGTCGGACCGTACGGCGGGCTGCTGTTCGGCTGGCTGCTGTTCGTCGTACATGGCTCTCCTGCCTGACCTGCATGCCGACCGAGCCTGTCAACGGCGCGTGACAGGCTCGGTTCCGCTCGATGTCGCCGGTGTTACGTCATACCTCGGCGTAGCTGAGCTGCGGCTCCGACGCGGCGGCGGCCTCGGCCCGCGCCTGGGCCGCCGGACGGCGAAGGTATACGGCCCAGGTGACGACGTAGCAGGCGCCGTAGAAGGCGAGGAAGGCGACGAAGGCACCGGTGCCGGAGCCGTAGGAGAGGAAGGACTGCCGGAACGCCAGGTTGATGGCGACGCCGCCGAGCGCGCCGACGGCCCCGATGAGACCCATGGACGCCCCGGACAGGCGCCGCCCGTACGCGGCCGCCTCCTCGCCCGTCAGGCCCCTGGCGTACGCCTTGGCCTGAAAGATGCCGGGGATCATCTTGAACGTCGAGCCGTTGCCGAGTCCGCTGAGCACGAACAGGACGACGAAGACCGAGACGAACAGCGGCAGGGACGTGCGCATGCTGGCGAAGACCAGGAGGGCGGTGGCCGCGGCCATGCCGACGTAGTTGTAGAGGGTGATGCGGGCGCCGCCGTACCGGTCGGCGAGCCGGCCACCGACGGGCCGGATGAGGGAGCCGAGCAGCGGGCCGATGAAGGTGAGGTAGGCGGCCTGGAGCGGGGTCCGGCCGAACTGGTTGGTCAGCACCTGCCCGAAGGCGAAGCTGTAGCCGATGAAGGAGCCGAAGGTGCCGACGTAGAGGAAGGACATGATCCAGGTGTGGGCGTCCCGGGCGGCGTCCTTGGCGGCGCCGGTGTCGTTCTTCACGGAGGCGAGGTTGTCCATGAACAGCGCGCCCAGCACGGCGGCCACGACGATCAGGGGGATGTAGATCCCGAGCAGGACGCGCGGTCCGCCGCCGGCGCCGATGATGGCGAGCGCGACCAGCTGGATGACCGGGACGCCGATGTTGCCGCCGCCGGCGTTGAGGCCCAGCGCCCAGCCCTTCCTGCGCAGCGGGAAGAAGGCGTTGATGTTGGTCATGCTGGAGGCGAAGTTGCCGCCGCCGATACCGGCCAGCAGCCCGACCAGCAGGAACGTGGTGAACGACGTCCCGGGCTCCATCACCGTGAACGCGGCGACGGTCGGGATGAGCAGCAGGCTCGCGGAGATGATCGTCCAGTTCCGCCCGCCGAAGACGGCCACGGCGAACGTGTACGGCACCCGGACCACGGCCCCGACCAGGGTGACCACGGACGTGAGCAGGAACTTGTCGGCCGGGGTGAGCCCGTACTCCGGTCCCATGAACAGCACGAGCACGGACCACATGGTCCACACCGAGAAGCCGATGTGCTCGGACAGCACCGAGAAGAACAGGTTCCGGCGGGCGATCCTCTCCCCCTTGCCCGCCCAGAACGCCTCGTCCTCGGGGTCCCACTCCTCGATCCAACGGCCTCCCCTGCCGCGCGGGGCGGGGTCTGTACCAGCGGCTGTCATGACGCCTCCACGGTGCTCCGGGCTCGGTCCTGTCACGAGTGACTGACCCGAAGGTAGAAAGGACGCGTTTCGTCGCTGTGCCTGCGAGTGACTGCGAGGGAACGTTGCTCTCACCCTGGGGGGTGGGGGGGTGAGAGGTCCGGGTGACCGGGCGGGGACATGGGGGACGGGGCGACCGGTCGGCGATCAGCCGGCCAGGCGCTGCCGGCCCGGCGGGCACGCTGGAGGGACTCCGTGGAGACGGACCGCCCACCACTCGCGCCGGCCTGTCCGGCAGGCTGGTGGATCACGAACAGCCGCTTGGGCCCCGGCACAGCGACGACTGCGGCGAAGCGCGGATCTCCGGCGAACAGAACGTCCGCGATCTGCCTGGTCCTCTCGGATTCGCAGCCTCTGCCGAGGCGACGCCGCCACCACACTGATCGGACATGGCCACGAAGAATCACCGGGACGACGTGCTCAGGTCCGTCCGGATCGGGGAGGGCCATCCAGACATCCCCGGCCCGGGCACCGGGAAGCCGTCCGAAACCGCTGTCCGGAGTCCTGTGGCTCTGCCAGGGGTAGGCCCGGAGAATGCGCCGGACTCGAAGGGCCGAGACGATGTACTGGCGCTGAAGGCAGACGCGATAGAGGGCGTACAGGACCAAGGGCACCATGAACCAGATCGACCACTGGCCGATCAGCAGCATCAGGACGAACAGGCCCACGCATACCGCGGGCCAAGCCACCTGGCCGAGTACGGCACAGGTGATCAACTTCAACCAAGCGCGCCGGGTGGCTGGATCGTCCCAGGCGGACACCTCGACGGAAGGCTGTGCACGCTCCATGTCAGGCGTCGCCTCCGTGGGGCTGCAGGGGGTCGTCGAACGTGACCATGCGGGCCACCTCCCGAAGTAGAGCGCGGTAGAGGTCGGCGCGGTGTGCGGCCGGGGTGGAGAGAGTCAGCGCTGCCAGCCGTGTCGCATCGGGAGAGGGCACATACGCCGTGACCTGAAGCAGGTCCTCGGACAAGCCAAGAGGTACCTCGAGGCGCATCAAGGTCTCCACGATCGACGCCGGACCGCAGGGCAGAGCGAGAACCTCGACATGCCGGGCGTCGTGTGCGCCCGCGGCGATCCGGGACGCCGTGACGCCGCGTGGTGCCCAGGCGATCTGCCTCCAGCTCAGGGTGAACAGCGACAGCAGCAGCCGACCGTTGCCCTCGTCGTCGCGATGCAGTCCCATCGAGCAGTGGACGACGCCGCTGGACGCCAAAGCTCGGACGGTGCGCTGAACAGGCTTGAGAAACGAGACCAGGTGCTGAGGATCCACAGGGCGACCGATCAGACCGTCCAACGCGGCCCATGGGTCCTCCGTACGCCTCACATGGTGCGGTTCCGCCTCCACCTCCGCTTCCTCGGACCGCAGAACGTCCTCAAGAGGTAACGGCACGAAGCCTGCGGGCAGAACGAACCAGACGCCGGCGTCTGGCATCCGTGCGGACGGGTCGAAGACGACCGTGCCCGTGGTCATGAGGCCGCGGCCATTCCCGTGACGAGGTACTGAAGTACACCGGCCGCGGACGACCCATCGACGGTCGCGGTCCTGACACCGTCCAGCGTGGACGTAAGCACCTTGGCCGCCTCGCTGTCGCTGCCCAGGGAGTCGACAGCGCTGCCGGCCACACCGTAGACAGCCGTACCGGCTCCGAGCCACGTCGCCGTCTGCTCCACCACGGGCAACACGCTCCCCGTCCGTGCGCCGAAGACGTTCACCTTCTCCAGCAGACTGGGAGCACGAGAGAGGGACACCGCCTCATCACGCAACGACGACCCGATCACGGCCGCCTTGTGGCCGAGGGTCAGCGCCCCGTCCGCCGAACGAGCGGCCGCACTCAACGCCTCCGGGGTGACCATCAGTCCCTTGGTGGCCGCGCCGAGTCCCGGCACGACTCCGAGTGCGTCCCCGGCCACCGAGATGCCGTTGCTCCAGAAGTCCGCGTCGAACTCGTGTTTCGTGAGCCCGCCCAACAGGGACGCCCACACCTCGTCGTCCTGCAACCGCAGCGTGAGCGCCGTCCCGCTCAACGCGGTCGCGGCCAGCAGAAGGAGCGGCACGGCGAACGGACCTGTCGCGAAGAGCGCGATCACGCCCAGTACCGCGGCCAGGCTACTGAGGATGTCCGGCAGATTGTCGGTGATCCAGTCCAGGGCACTGTCGAAGAACCCGGGCTCGTGCGGCGCCAGCCTCTTCGTCGCGTCGCGGATCTTTCCCGCGCGGTGGCGTGCCTTCTCCTCGTGCTCCTCGGCCAGCCTCCTCGCCTTGCCGAGGACCGCGTCGAGGTCGGCCTGGGCGTTCCGCACCGCGCCGTTCGCATGGGTCAAGGCCTTCTGGGCGTCGTCGTGCCGAGCCCCGCTCGTCTCGTCCAGGTACGGGTCGCGCCCGGCCCTGTCCGCATGCCCCCGGGCGGCGGACAAGGCCTCCTTGGCGTCCTTCGCCTCGGCGTCCAGCCGCGCGGCCCGCCGTTGGAAGTCCTCGAGTTCACCCTCCCACCGGTCGAGCTGCCGGACCGCCTTCCGGATGGAGTGCGCGGCGTTCTTGAGGTCGAGGGGCAGCGGGCCGCCCTGCAATGCCTCGCGAAAGGCGACGGCGGCGTCACCCCTCCAGTAGCTGCCCTCCATCAGCTTGGTGACCAGCCCGTGCGTCTCCTCCAAGACCTTGGCGCAGGTGGCCAGCTTCTTGTGCAGCTCACGCACCGTCTCGGTGTCCCCCGGAACCGGATTGAACCCGAGCTGCGGGTACGAGTCGGGAAGATCGACACCGTAGGGACGGGACTTCAACCCCTGCGGAAGGGGACCGTTGCGGCGGGCGCCGGAGTCAAGACGGGCGTCGTCCTCGAGGCCGGGCGTGTACGTCACGTGCCACCCCGCCCCGCGCCGCCCGTGCCCCTCCGCAGCGCCTCCTCCAACGCCTTGTCGACCTCTCGGTAACTGTCCTTGCTCTGCCCGACGATCTTCGCGAGGTTCTCGGTCTGCTCACCGATCTGCTCGGTGCCGTACGCCCAGTCCTGCTGGAACTCCTCGCAGGCCGCGTCCAGATCATCGGTGCCGAGGCCGGCGACGGTGGCGGCGCCGAGTGCCTTGCGCAGTCCCCTCAGCGAGTCGCGCGACTTGTGCAGCGACGTCATGAAGTGCTTCAGCTCGTCGTCGTCCACGGCCAGCCGCTCTGCCACGCGCTCCGCTCCCCTCGACTCCGCACCCATCCGGGAAGGGGGCCGACGGGCCACCCGGCCCTTCAACGAGCGACCGGATGGAGAGTTGCTTCGGCTGGTCAGCGGTTCACGGACTGGATCTCCTGTACGACCACGTCCTGGTCGGCGCCGAACGTCCCCTGCGGCAGGTCACCGCCATCACCGTCGCTGCCCGTCCAGTGGATGTCCCACGTGATCGTCGCCTTCAGCCGGTACGAACCCGT